>CAYSUS010000094.1:0-28874 GCA_964434165.1 uncultured Pirellulales bacterium | reverse complement strand
ACCTACAAGGTCTGCAAGATGGTGCCCGAGCAGCGCACCAAGATGGTGCCCTACACCATCCGCAAACCGGTCCACTACACGAAGACGATCAACTGCGTCAAGTACGTGGCCAAGCAGGTGCCCTACACGGTCACGCGATGCGTGCCGAAGGTGGTCTGCAAGCAGGTCCCCGTGAAGGTCTGCTGCCCGGTGCCGGTATGCTGCGATCCGGGGTGCTGCGATCCGAAGACGTCTTCGGCTTGCGGCTGCGGGGCATAACCGGTCGATTGCGATCGTGCCTCTCTTCCGATCCCTCGGAGGAGGCCTGGTCTTGCCGTCAGCGGCGGCTCAACCCCAGCGGGTTGGGCCGCCGTTTTTTGTTCACCCCCAGAATGATGGGATCTTGCCGGCCTCCCGGGCTTGAAGCCGCCCGGCGCGGGCCGTATCATAAACGGTTTCGCGTAGTGGGACGTGTGCCAGGAGTGACTCGCGATGACGATGGACAAGAGCCTGAAGATGCGGCGCGGGCTGGTCCGCTCCCGCAGCGTGCTGACCCGCGGCGAGCGGATCGAACGCCTCAAGGCGGCCGACCGCTGGCAGGAAGGCGACTCGCCCGTCGGCCTGCCCAAGGTGCGGGTCATGAAGATCAGCGTGAAGAAGAAGAAGAAGAAGGAAGACAAGAAGGAAGAGGAAGGCGACAAGAAGAAGTAGGTCCGCCGCCCCTCGGCCATCGAGTCCCCGGGTTCTTCTCGACCGCGTCTTCCCGCCCGTCCCTTTCCCGGGGGTAATCGCCATGCGCGTGCGTCTGGAATATGGCCGCACGGGGCTGGACGTCGATCTGCCCGACCGTCACGTGGTGAAGTGCCTGGGCTACCGCCCGGCCGAGCCGCTGGCCGGACCCCAGGAGGCGGTCCAAGAGCGTCTCGCCCACCCGGTCGGCACCCCGCCACTGGACGAACTCGCCCGCGGCCGGCGCGACGCGTGCGTCGTGATCAGCGACGTCACCCGGCCGGTGCCCAACGCCGAGATCCTGCCGCCGATCCTCAGCACCCTGGAGCAGTCCGGCATCGCCCGCGACCGCATCCTCATCCTCGTCGCCACCGGTCTGCACCGGCCCAACGAAGGCCAGGAGCTCGTCGAAATGGTGGGGCCGGAGGTGGCCGGGGCGTACCGCATCGAGAACCACTTCGGCCAGGACCTCTCGCAGCACGTCTCGCTGGGGCGCAGCCCGCGCGGGGTGCCCATCGGGATCGACCGCCGCTATGTCCAGGCCGATCTGAAGATCACCACGGGCCTGATCGAGCCGCACTTCATGGCCGGATTCTCGGGCGGGCGCAAGCTCGTCTGTCCGGGGCTGGCCGCCCTGGAGACAATCCGGGTGTGGCACGGCCCCGGCTTCCTCGAGCACCCCCACGCGCGGAGCGGCTGCCTGGAGGGCAATCCCGTGCACGAGGAGAACACGTGGATCGCCCGAAAGGCCGGCTGCGACTTCATCGTCAACGTGGTCCTCGACGAGCAGCGGCGAATCCTCGCCGCGGTGGCCGGCGACATGGAATCGGCGTTCCACGAGGGGGTGGAGTTCGTGCGGCACGTCGTGTGCGACACATCGCCGCATCCCGTCGATATCGTGGTCACCAGCTCGGCCGGCTATCCGCTCGACACGACCTTCTACCAGGCGGTCAAGGGGATGGTGGCGGCGATGGACATCGTCAAGCCCGGAGGGACCATCGTCCTGGCCGCCGGGCTGAGCGAGGGCATCGGCAGCCCCCAGTTCCAGGGCCTGTTCGAAGAGCACGCCTCGCTCGAGGCATTCATGGACCGCATTCTCGACGAGCAGAACCCCTACTTCGTCATGGACCAGTGGCAGCTTGAGGAGCTAGCCAAGGTCCGGCGCAAAGCCCGGGTGAAAGTCGTCAGCGACGGCCTGGCGCCGGACGTGCTCAGCCGGCTGTTCGTCGAGCCGGCCCCGAGCGTGGAACAGGCCGTGGCCGAGAGCCTTGCCGAGTACGGCCCTGAGGCCACGGTCGCGGCGATTCCCAAGGGGCCCTACGTGATTGCGGGGTTGGCGTAACGCGAACGCGTTGCGCGCCAGCAGCAAGCCCTACTCCTCCCGGCCGCGCAACCCGCGCGACCCGCCTTGATTCGGGGGGTTTCCTTTTCCCCGCCTTTCTGCTGCAATACGGTCTTCCACACCACGTGCGGTCGTCCGCAATGGCTACCCAATAAAGTCGCCATTCCTTTCGAGGGCTCCGGTGAGCAGCAGCGTCCTTAAGAGCTTCGAGGCCCTGGCGGCCCGCACCGAGGAGACCCTCCGCGGACGCGACGGCGCCGAGCCCATTCTCATTCAGATCGGCTCGGCCACCTGCGAGCACGCGGCCGGTTCGAACGCCGTGCTGGACGAGTTCCGCAAGCACATTGCCGCCTCGGGGCGCGACGACATCGTCGTCCATCAGACGGGCTGCACGGGGCGGTGCAGCCGCGAACCGATCGTGGGCGTGTTCCTGCCCGGGCGCATGCCCGTGAAGTACGAGCGCGTCGATCGCGACGTCGTTCACGCCATCTTCACGCAACATGTCCAGCAGGGTGAGCCGCTGCTGGACCGCGTGCTCGACGGCCCGATCAGCCGGATGTACCCGTTCGAATTTCTCGTTTGTGGCAGCGCCCGCTGCGGGTGGAAGGGGCGGGAGGTCTGCGAGCGGAGCCTGCCCGAGAAGCTCCAGGCCGCCGGCGTCGAGGCCGAGCAGGTCCGCGTCATTCCGGCAAGCTGCTTCGGGGCGTGCGGCATCGATCAGGCGGGCCGCTGCTCGCACGTCCTGGTCCGCCCGGACAATATCCTGTACCGCATCCAGAACGACGCCGACATCGACCAGATCGTCAACGAGCACGTGCGCGGAGGCAAAGTCGTCGAGCGGCTGAAGGTGGGCGAGGCCCCCATCGCGCAGCAGTTCTTCGACCTCTACGGCGACGTGGCCTTCTTCAACCAGCAGAGCCGCGTGGCCCTGCGCAACAACGGGGTCATCGACCCGGAGTCGTTCGAGGAGTATGTGCACTATCGGGGCTTCCAGGCCCTGGCCAAGGCCCTGGATCGCGGCGACCCAGGCTGGGTGATCGAGGAGATCAAGGCCTCGAAGTTGCGGGGACGCGGCGGGGGCGGATATCTGACCGGGACGAAATGGGCCATGGCCGCCGCGGCCGAGGATAAGACCCGCTACCTCGTCTGCAATGCCGACGAAGGCGACCCCGGCGCGTTCATGGACCGCAGCATGCTCGAGTCCGACCCGCTCAACGTCGTCGAGGGCATGATCATCGGCGGCTACGCGATCGGCGCGAGGCGGGGCTTCCTCTACATCCGCGCCGAGTACCCGATGGCCATCCGCCGCATCCAGCGGGCCATCGACCTGTGCCGCGAGCACGGCCTGTTGGGCAAGGACATCCTCGGCTCGGGATTCGACTTCGACCTGGAGATCCGCCTGGGCGCCGGGGCTTTCGTTTGCGGCGAAGAGACGGCCCTGATCCACTCCATCGAGGGCGAGCGCGGCCAGCCCCGCGTGCGTCCGCCCTACCCCACCGAAAGCGGCCTGTGGGGCAAGCCGACCGTGATCAACAACGTCGAGACCTTCGCCAACGTGCCGGTGATCGTCAACTTCGGCGCCGAGTGGTTCAGCCGCATCGGCACCAGGGAGAGCGGCGGCACCAAGGTCTTCGCCCTGGCCGGCAAGGTGCAGCACACCGGGCTGGTCGAGGTGCCGATGGGCACGACGCTGCGCGAAGTGATCTTCGACATCGGCGGCGGGCCGGCCAAGGGCAAACAGCTCAAGGCCGTGCAGACCGGCGGGCCAGCGGGGGGATGTATCCCGGCCAGCATGATCGATCTCCGCGTCGATTTCGACACGCTGAACAAGGCCGGGTCGATCATGGGGTCCGGCGGAATGATCGTCCTCGACGAGGACGACTGCATGGTCGATATCGCCAAGTTCTTCATGGAATTCAGCGAGGACGAATCGTGCGGCAAGTGCACGCCCTGCCGCGAGGGCACCGTGCGCATGATGGAGATCCTCGACCGTATCACCACTGGCAAGGGGACGCTGGCCGACATCCAGAAGCTGGAACGGCTGGCTTCGCTGGTCAAGAAGTCCTCGCTGTGCGGGCTGGGCCGCGCGGCGCCGAATCCCGTGCTCAGCACGCTGACCCACTTCCGCGAGGAGTACGTGGCCCACGTGGTCGAGCAGCGCTGCCCGGCCAAGAAGTGCGTGGCCCTGATCCGCTATGAGATCAGCGCGGAGAAGTGCGTCGGCTGCACGGTCTGCGCCCGGAACTGCCCGGTCACGTGCATCGACGGCGCCCGTCGCGAGCCGCACGCGATCGACCAGACGCGATGCATCAAGTGCGGCAAGTGCTTCGAGGTCTGCCGCTTCGACGCGGTGGAGAGGCTTTGAACGGGAAAGGGAAAAGGGAGAGAGGGGAAAAAGGGAAGGAAGAGGAGAAAAGAATGTCGAGGGGCGAAGGACAGACCTGGATCATGCGAAGGGCAGGTGGGTGGAAGGCGAGGAGTTCGACAGCCTGGTCCACGGCGTGATCGTCTGCATGATTGCCGTGCATCGGGAGTTGGGGCCGGGATTGCTGGAGCACGCGTCTCGACGGGCGATATTGGGCGAGCTGTCCGAACAAGGGATTGGCTGGGAGACCGAGAAGGAGATTGAAGTCTTCTACAGAGGCAAGTGCATCGGAACGGAGCGTCTCGATCTGTTCATTGAACGTGAGTTGGTGGCGGAATTGAAGGCAGTCGAAGCGCTCCATAAGAGGCATTACGCCTAGGTTCGCTCCTACCGGAAAGCAGTGGGAAAGCCCGTCGGCTTGCTGGGCAGCTTCTCCGACTTCCAACTGGGCCCTCGCCGAGTCGAACTCCAACCAGCAAAGAAATCGCCAACCAACCTTCCCCAGCAACAAGACCCATTCTAGTTTTTCCCCGCCCCTATCTTCTTGTTTTCATCCTTTTCCCCCGTTTCCCCCTCTCTACTTAGCCCGTTTCCCTTCTTCCCTTCGAGACTGCGATGGCCAAGACGAAGAAAGAGATCAAGCTCACCATCGACGACCAGCGGGTCACGGTGCCGCAAGGGACGACGATCATGGAGGCGGCGCGCAAGATCGGCGTGCGCATCCCGCGCTTGTGCTACCATCCGGACCTCAGCCTGGCCGGGTCCTGCCGGGTGTGCATCGTGGACGTCAAGGGGATGGGCTTCTACATGGCGGCGTGCGCCTCGGCCGTGTGGGAGGGAATGGAGGTCCAGACCAACTCGCCGGAGATCCGCCAGGCACGGCGCGACATCGTCGAGCTGCTCCTGGACAACCATCCGCGGGAGTGCCAGATCTGCGAGCGCGACGGCAACTGCGAGCTGCAGGACCTGGCCTACTCGCTGGGCGTGCGCGAGCGTCTGTTCGAGGGCCGCCGCAAGCGGTTCGAGGACGACGAATCGAGCCATTCCGTGGTGCGCAACTCCGAGAAGTGCGTCCTCTGCGGCCGTTGCGTGCGCGTGTGCGCGGAGATCCAGGGGGTGTACAACCTCAGTCAGCACGGCCGTGGGTTCACCACCGTGGTCGGGCCGGCCCACATGGCCCACATGGACGACTCGGTCTGCATCCAGTGCGGCCAGTGCATCAACGTCTGCCCCACCGCCGCGTTCCTGGAGAAGCAGAGCACCGAGGACGTGTGGCGGGCGATCGCCGATCCCGACCTGCACGTCGTGGTGCAGACCGCCCCTTCCATTCGCGCGGCCATCGGCGAGGGTTTCGGCCTCGCGCCCGGCACGCCGGCGACGGGCAAGATGGTTACCGCGCTGCGGGTCCTGGGCCTGGACGCCGTGTTCGACACCGACTTCGGGGCCGACCTGACGATCGTCGAGGAGGCCCACGAGTTCCTCACCCGCCTGGACGGCGCGGCCCCGCTGCCGATGATCACTTCATGCTCGCCGGGTTGGATCAGCTTCATGGAGAAGTTCTACCCCAGCCTGATCCCCCATGCCTCGACCTGCCGCTCGCCGATGACCATGCTCTCGGTGCTGGCCAAGACCTACTACGCGGAGAGGAAGGGGATCGATCCGTCGAAGATCTACATGGTGGCCGTGATGCCATGCGTGGCCAAGAAGTACGAGTCGCGCCGGCCCGAGCACTTCACCGAGACCGGCATCCCCTACACCGACGCCGTGCTCACCACGCGCGAGCTGATCTGGATGATCAAGTGTTATGGCATCGACTTCAACTCCTTGCCCGACGGCGAGTTCGACGCGCCGCTGGGCCTCTCCAGCGGGGCGGGCGACATCTTCGGCTGCACCGGCGGCGTGATGGAGGCCACGCTTCGCGCGGCCAGCGAGTTGGTCACGGGCAAGCCGGCCGACCGGATGGAGTTCACCGAAGTCCGCGCCGTGGAGGGATTACGCGACACCTACGTGGCCATCGGCGACCGCAACATCCACGTGGGGGTGGCCAACGGGCTGGACAACGCCAAGGTCCTGCTCGACAAGGTCGTGGCCGGCGAGGGGGACTACCACGTCATCGAGGTCATGGCCTGCCCCGGCGGATGTGTGGGCGGCGGTGGCCAGCCCTATCCGCCCGAGGGCGTGAAGGTCCTCGACCCCGAGCTCCTGCGCAAGCGGGCCGGCGCCCTGTACCAGATCGACGGGGCCAAGGACCTGCGCAAGTCGTACGAGAACCCGGCCATCGAGGAACTGTACGACTCCTACCTGGGCGGGCCGGGCTCAGAGAAGGCCCACAAGCTGCTTCACACCAAGTACTCCCCCAAACTCCCGCGAGGCATCCGATGAGCACGAGCTCCACGGAGAACTGGACGGACGTCGAGGCCACGGCCCGGCAGATCCTCGGCGAGGATCTCGTCGCCGCCATCGACCGCTACAAGGAGGAGACGAACCCGGAGAGCCAGCTCATCGCCGTGTTGCACAAGGTGCAGGCCAAGTTCGGTTACCTCGGGGCGGCGCACTTGGACGCCGTGGCCCAGCTCATGCAGATCCCCGCGGCCAAGGTGGCCGGGGTGGGCAGCTTCTACCATTACTACCGGCTCCAGCCTCGCGGCCGGTTCATGATCAACATCTGCCTGGGCACGGCCTGCTACGTCAAGGGGGCCGACCGCGTCGCCCAGAAGCTGATGGAGGAGCTGGGCATCCAGTTCGGCGAGACAAGCACCGACGGGGTTTTCACCCTCGAAGGCTCCCGTTGCATCGGCACCTGCGGCCTCGCGCCCGTGCTGATGGTGGATGACGAGGTCCATGCCCAGGTCACCGCCGACCAGGTCCCCCTGATCCTCGACCGCTACCTCCAGCAGGCCCGGCAGGAGACCGCGTCGTAGAAGAGCCCCCGGACGGGGTCCCGCCGAGCGGCCCCGGGCCCTGTCCGTTACGCCGCGAGCTGCGCTTCGAGCCACCGCCGGATCGCCGCCAGCACATGCTCGACCTGTTCGGGCGACAGCGCGCGTCCGGGCGGAACGAAATGCCACTTCGACAGACAGGACCGGCAGCAGGTGGCCGTGGCGTGCTGGGCCACGAAGACCGGATGACCCCGCATGGGTGTCTGCCGGCCATCGTTGCGGGGCTGCGCGGGGGCCAAGCGGTCGCGGACGAACTGTCGCGCGTGCTCCATCACCAGGTCGAGGGTCTTCGCGACGAGATACTCGCGGTCTTTGCCGGCCAGGCGAAAGCGGCGGCGGAACGCGCTGCGGCCAAGCGCCGCGAACAGTTCGTCCAGGTCCCGCATGCTGCCAGGCCAGTCCCCTCGGCGCCTACGGAATCGTGAGGTTGACTTCCAGCGAGCCCTCCCGCATCTCCGTGGCGTCCAGGGCGATCTCCTTGCCGATGACCGTGTTGGTATTGTACGTCGCGGGGATGGTCTCCCGGCCGCCTTCCTCCTTCGAAACGCGGACGAGGTAGTATCCGGGCGGGCAGCCGATCGTGCCGTCGGCGTTGTCCTCCTGGGCGACGACGTTGGCAAAGCCGGATTCGTCCGTGGTTCCGACGCAAACCTTGGCTTCGCTGCCAAGGAACGGCTCCGGCTCGAAAGTGACCTTGGCGCCCGCGAGTGGCACCTGGTTGACGGTCACGCGGCAGGGAACCGCCATGCGCCCCATCTTGTCGTCGAGCCAGGTCTGGATCCTCGCGGCGACCTCGTCGGCGCTGACGCCCCCGTCGCCATTCGTGTCGAGCTTCTCCAGACCGGCCTTCAGTGTGGGGGCCTTCTCCAACTCGTCCCCTTTGACCACACCGTCCTTGTTCGTATCGTACTTCTCCATCGCCCCCGCTCCGGCTGCCGAGGGGCTCATCGACGGCGGATGCACGCGGGCCGGGCCGCCGAAAAAGCAGCCCGCGCTCAGCACGCATGCGGAGACCAGCAAGACACCGAGTGAAAGCACACGTTGCGACATGTTGACGCGACCCCCCCTGGCAGAACAGCCTGAAAAGCGGAGACGGCAAACGCGGTGAAGCACCACCTGACAATCCGAGAATACCCGAAGCGGAGGGGATCGTCAAACCGCCGGCAAGACCGAAACGCGCCCCTGGGCGAGGCACCACGCCTCGGCCCGCTTAGAGCGTCAGCCACATGACCTGGTAGGGCTCGAGGACGACGCGATCCTCCAGCGGCGCCCGCTCGGCCGGCCCGAGCAGGTCCACGCGGGGCCGCCGACCGGCCCAGGCCCGAACGTCGATCTCCGCGCGGGCCGGACCCGCGTTGACGATCACCAGGATCGACTCGGGGGCTTCGCGGTCGCCGCGCACCAGGCCGAGCACCGCCGGGTTCACCAGCGGAAGGACGTGCTGGGCCGCGTCGGGGTGGAAGGCGGGCTGACCGATCCGCGTGGCGAGCATTCGGCGGTACGCGTCGAGCACGGTGGCCGGCGCCGTGCCCGGTGCGGTGACCGCCGCCGCAAGGTGCGCGAATTCGAACTTGCGGCGGTTGATGCTGCGGGCCCTGCCGGTTCGGCGCACCCCTTCCACGTCGTTGGGCGTAGCCACCAGACTGTGGAAGTAGATGCCGGGGATCCCCTGCAGGGAGAGCATCGCCGCCTGGCTGGCCAGAAACCGCCGGATCTGAAGCTCCCGGTCGGGACGGTCGGGGTCGCTCAGGGCATCGAAATAGGTGATGTTCAGCTCGTACGGCGATTCCTGGCCCGAGGGCGACCGTCGAGCGCTGATGTGTCCGCCCCGTGCCAGCACGGCCGCCAGCAGTCGGTCCTGCCGCTCCCGCGGCATGAGGCCTTCCAGGGGCCGCACCCCCACCCCGTCGTGTGAGGCCGTGAAGTTGAAGTACGTCGTGCCCGGGCGCGGAGCCTCCAGATCGGCCAGCCACCGATGCAACAGCGAGGCGTCGCCGCTGATGAGCGCTTCGAGCAGCAGCGGGGCGAGGCTGAACTGATAGACCATCTGGGCCTCGTCCCCGTCGCCGAAGTAACTCACGTTCTCCTCGTGCGGGACGTTCGTCTCCGTCAGAAGGATCGCGCCGGGGGCCAGCTCGTCGGCCAGGTCCCGCATGATCTTGACGACGGCGTGTGTCTCGGGAAGATGGATGCACGGGGTGCCGATCCGCTTCCACAAATAGGCGATCGCGTCGAGCCGCACGATCCGCGCGCCCTCGTGCAAGTAGAAGAGCAGGATCTCCAGCATCTCCACCAGCACGTCCGGCTCGGCGAAGTCCAGATCGATCTGGTCGTCGCTGAACGTGGTCCACACGTGGCGCACGCCCCGCGAGGTCTCCACGGGCGTCAGCAGCGGCAGCGCCCGCGGCCGGGTGACCGCGCTGAGGTCCTCGCCGGGATCGACCTCGATGAAGTAGCGCACGTACGGCTCGCGTCCCGCGCAGTACTCGCTGAACCACTTGCTCTTGCGCGAGATGTGGTTCAGAACAAGATCGAACATCAGGTGGTGTTTCCGAACCAGCGCGTGCACGTCGGGCCAATCCCCCAAAGCCGGATCGACCGCCCGGTAGTCGATCACCGAGAAACCGTCGTCGGTTGAGTACGGGTAGAACGGCAGGAGGTGGACGTTGCGGATCAGGCGGTCCAGCCCCGCGTCGGTGAGGAACCGGGCCAGCGCCCGAAGCGGCGGGGCGTCGGGCACGCGGACCTGATCACCGTACGTGATCAGCACCACGTCGCGCTCGTCCCACGCGGGGCGCTGCTGCTTCTGCAAAGCCGGGGCGTAGTCCCGGGCCAGTATCATGATCCGCGCCAGGCACGCGTCGGCCCGAGGCCCGTAGAGCAGTTCCAGACGCGGTCGCAGCCGCGAGGCAAGTCGCTCCTGGTTGAGCATGCCGGGATTATAGCCCACCCGCACTTCCGGACAAGACGCCCCTCCTCGCCCACGGGGGAACGCGCCGTCGTCGCGTCACTCAGCCCCGGGCGATGCACCCGGGCAGGTCGGCCAGGTCGGTCACCACGGCGTCGGGCACGGCTCCGGTTGTGCGGGGGTCGCCCTCGCGGAGCCGTAGGCTCCGCGCGTCGCCCGCGAACAGAACCGTACGGAAGCCGACCTGCCGGGCAGGGGCGACGTCGTTGAGCACGTCGTTGCCTACGTACACGGCCGCCGACGCGCCCACGCCCCGCGCGGCGAGCTGTCTGGCCGCCATGCGATACAACTCCGGGCCGGGCTTGGCAAGGCCGTGACGGTAGGAGTAGAAGACCAGCGCCGGGTCGAAGCCCAGCTCTTCCGGCCGGGCATCCAGCAGGGCGGGAAAAAGCTCGGCCGTGTAGAACTGCGCGTTGCTGACGATGCCCAGCAGCACGCCTCGCTCGCGAAGCGCGCGCAGGCAGTCGGCCGCGCCGGGCATGGGCCACACGGGGTTCGCCCGGGCCTCGTACTCCACGGCGAGCCGACCCAGGTCCACGGAGTCGGCCTCCCCCGCACAGACGGCTCCCTGCTCTCGAAGCACCTGGAGAACGCGGCGCCAGACCTCCACGATCTGCACCTCGGGATACGCGATGCCGCGGCTTCGTCCCTCGGCATGGAACTCCTCGATTACGTCGAACAGCACCTGTCCCTGTGCCGGCTCTATGCCCGAGGTGGCCAGGCCGACGGCCTGGAGGGCCTCGACCATCGCGGACCGGCGCGTCGCCTGCCGCGCGGTGCCGACCTCGCCGGTGCCGCTGACGAACAGCGTGCCGTAGAGATCGAACAACACGGCCCGCACTCCGTCGAACGAAGCGAGCCTGGCCGCGGCGCTGGTGGGGCGGGGGTCCAGCGGGCGGCTGAGTCGTCGGAGGATGTCCGCGTAGGCCGTTGACATGTCTTTCGCGTGCCAAGGGAATCCGGCACCCGCTGCTTCACGCCCGGATCATGCGAAACCGTCTCAGATCCAGGAAGCGGTCGAGGATGTGCTCCGTGTTGGGCAGCGCCGACGGCGGCGTCTCGCGTCCCGCCGCGCCGGTCCGCCGCACGAGATCCAGCAAGCGGGCCCCGCTCGCCTGGAGCGAGTAATGCTCCCGCACGATGGCAGCGTTGTGTTCGACCAGCGCGGCGGTGTCATCCGCCTCCGGCACCAGGGACGGCTCGAGGGCCGCGTTCTCGTGGAACAGGCGGCGGCGATTGGCCTGGCTGCGCGCGACGGTCTCGATCACCTGCTGCTGGAAGCCCTCGTCCAGATCGGCGAAATCGACCAGCCCGTTCCGTGTCTTCTCCTCCAGGGCGTCGTTGATGTCGCCGGCCTGTTCGCGGCCGTAGGCCTCCAGCACGCTGCGATACGCCCGGACCAGGGCGCGGCCGAACCGTTCCACCCCGACCCAGTCCAGGGGTACGACGAGCCTGGAATACAGGGTGGGGAGCCGGAGCCCGGCAGCGGTGTAGTCTGCGGTCACCTCGGGCAGATCGCGCCCGATCAGCACCCGTCCGGCGAGCCAGCTCTCCAGGAAGACCATCCCGAACCCCTCGGCTGCGCTGCATGTGACCAGGCGGTCCGCGGCGGCCAGGTTCTCGCCGAAGGAAAGGTGCCCAGGCCCACCCGTCTCAAACAGACAGGGCAGCCGCAGGTCGTCGGCCGCCTGGCGCCAGGTCTCGTAGATGGGACGTTCCGCGGGATTGAGCGGGGGCAGCGTGACGCCGAACGTGGTCCCCGGCGGCGCCAGCGCGCTGAGCAGGAGCACCTCGCCCAGGTTCTTGCGTCGGATGCCCCGCACGGGATACACGGCGTACCGATCCTGCGGCCCCACGCCGAACTGCTCGGCGAGCCGCTGCCTCGCGGCCGCGCGCGAAGGGATGTCCTCGGACGCAGAGACGGGATTGGGGAGCAGGTGCAGTCGATCCGGCGCCATGCCCGCCGCGCGCAGGATCGCGTGGTCGCGCCCGTTCAGCACCGCATAGTGAATGTGCGGGGCCTGCGGGTAGAGGACGTCGGGCCAGCGTTTCCAGGGTTGCGGCGGACGGCCGTGGCAGAGGTGCCGGTAGTTCTCGGGCCTGAGGTCTTCGGCAAAGTCGTGGATCTGCAGCAGCAGCGCAAACCCTTCGGCGGCCAGACGGCCGACCACCTGCGGCAGCGCGGCGTTCTTGCCCAGCGCGTGATTGTGAACCTGCAACACGCTCTCGTCGGGTGCCCATCCCAGCGACTGGAGCTCCTCGGTGATCTGCTGGTGAAGCCCCTCGACGAGGCGGCGCCCGCGCACGCGGTGCACGGCATCGTAATCGAGCAGGGGCACCTCGTGCAGCGAAAGGCGGATCGAACGGAGCCGCTTGAGCAGTCCGTTCTCCCAGCCTTCCCGCCGGCCGCCGTGCAGGAGAGCCACCTGGGCGGGCTCCCCGGAACCCAGCGCCGCATCGAGGGCGCGCAACTGATTGGCGATCACCCGACTCACGCCGCCGCGGTTGAGGTGGTAATGGAGGACGGCGAGCTTCATGCGAGCGTGGGTCGGGCGTGCAGGCGGTCGGGGTGGGAGTGGCGGCGAGCGCGTCTCCGGAATCTATCGCGCGAAGCGGAGTCCCGCAAGAATCCGCGGGCCACGAGCTTCCGCGCACGCGGGCGGCGACGGCCCGCCGGCCCCGTCATCCTTCGACTTGCTGCTGCGGCTCCTCGTGAGGCTGCGGAGACTCGGCCGGGTGCGGGTGGAACCTCTCGCGATAGGCCTGGACCTCGAGCATTGGCGGCCGTTCCACCTCCTCGATCGTGTGCTCCTTCAGCAGGTATTGCCCGTCGCCGAACTCGAACTGCCGCATGATCGTGGCCAGCTCTCCTTCGTAATGGACCTTGCCGTCCCGGCGGAGGCGGGCAAACAGGGTGCGGAGCACGCCGAAGGCCATGCGCCCCAGCGCGATGGTCTCCTGGTTGCGGTGGACGCGGCGGTCCAGATCGGTCTGGGCGAACGCCTCCATCCCCAGCCGCTCGTAAATGTCGATGAGCATCGCTGTCTCGACGCCGTATCCGACGGGGAAGGGGATCTGCTCGAGGATCGAGCGCCGGCCGGCGTACTCGCCGGAGAGCGGTTGAAGGATCGCCGTCAGCTCCGGATAGAAGATGCTGAACAGGGGCCGGATGAGGATCTCGGTAACCCGACCGCCCCCGGTGGGGCGCAGCCCGCCGGAATGGGCCAGGGGCCGATCGTAGAAGGCCTTGACGTAATGGACCTCGGGGTTGACGATCAGAGGCCCGACCAGGCCGTACACGAAGCGGGGATGGATGTTGGCGATGTCGGTATCGACGTACACCACGATGTCGCCGCGGAGCAGGTAGAGGGCCTTCCACAGGTTCTCGCCCTTGCCGCGCTGGTGTCCGCACTCGCGGAGGTGCTCCGAGGCCACGTACACGTCGGCGCCGAACTCGGCGGCGATCTCGCAGGTCTTGTCCGAGCTGCCCGAATCGACGACCGCGATCTCGTCCAGGAGGGGAAAGCGGTCCATCAACTCGGCCTTGAAGATCACGATCTCCTGGCCGATCGTCTTCTCCTCATTGAGCGTGGGGAGGCACAGCGAGATCGACAGCCCTTGCAGTTCCTTCTGCTGCACGAGCCACTTGATGTCCCAGAAATTCGTATGGTGGAAGGTGCGCCGGTGCAGCCACGCCTCAGACGACATCGCACGCCCCCTCGTCGATAGCCAGGACGGTGCCGACCAACTGGGCCACGCCCGTGAGGATCGGACCGATCATCACGTAGTCGGGCCTCCGCTTGCGGTTCTTCTTGCCGCGGCTGACGCCGAGGGTCACGGCCGGGATGTCGCGGACGACCATCTCCGACTGCTCCGAGGGGCTGTGTCCCTGGTCCGGCTCGATCTCCAGCTCCTTCATCACGCCGAGCACGCCGGCAACGAGCGGGTGGCCGAACGGGATCCCCGCGGCCCGGGTGCGGAAGAAGACGTCGAGCCGGGCGTTGACCGCATGGCGGGCGGACATCTCGAAGCAGATCGCCTCCATCTCGCGCTGAATGCGATCGATCACCTCGTCCTCGTGGCTGACGATCTCCAGGCCCAACACGGCGTGGTCGGGCTCGACCTCGTAGGTGATGCCGGCGCGAAGCTTGCCCATCCGGATCGTCGTGTACGGCCGCACCGGCACCGGGATACCCAGGATGCGGTTGATGATCTGGTTGAGAACAACCAGGGCGCTCTCGGAGCCGTAGCCCCGGACGAGCGTGCCGTTGCGGACCTCGCACACGATGTCGGCCCGGGCCGTGGCGATGGAGAAAAAGTTCAGTCGCCCGAGCTGGATTCCCTCGACGCAGATGCCGAAGTCGATGTCGTCCGGGTACTGGTCGAGGAAGCAGCGGATGCCGCGGTGGTTGCCGCGCCCCAGCGACTCGATCGAGCCGAGCAGGATGAGGTCGGAATTCAGTTCGATCCCCAGGTGGTCGAGCACGCTCGGAAGGATCGACACCACGGCCGCGCCCAGCGCGTTGTCGCTCACGCCCGGCCCCAGGACGCGGTCGGCCCGCACGACGACCTGGTGGTCCTGGCGCGGCCTGGGAATGTCATCTAAATGCGAAACCACCAGTATGGACCGGTTGCCGCGCAGGCCGCGAATGCGCCCCACGGCGTTTCCCACCTCGTCGGTCGAGGCGTCGGTCAAACCCGCCTCCAGGAAACGATCGAGCATGAACTGGACGCGGTCCTGCTCGTTGCCGGTCGGCGCGGGCAGACGCGCGATCATCGTCAAATTGGAGAGAATCCGCTCGCGCAGGGGCTTGAGGGCCTCGGGCATCTGCGCAATCGGCCGACGGGGTTCAAGCGACACGGTCATGGCTCTCGCTCCAACGCTTGGAGAGGCTGCTTGCGAGGTCGGCGTCCTGCCGCTTCAAGGGGCAAGTCGTGGCGGCTCAGCAGCTTCGTGGGCCGCGGACCGGCGCCCGCAAGCCAGGCGTTACTGTCCTTGTTCGGACCGCGTATTATGATGAGAGCGGCACCGGACCTCCCGACAACGCATCCGGTCGAACCGCAGGGATGCCAGTAACGCAACTGGAAGGCGTTTGTGCAAACCAGTATAGCCGGCCAGGTCGGCACTGGCTACCACCCCGCCTTTGGCGGACCGCGCCCCCGACTGCTTGACAGCCCGTACCAACCCCTTGGCCCAGAGCAGGTTACGTCCGCGTATTCGGCGGGCCTTGCCTGGAGAAACCGCCGCGGATCATCCCATTGGGGGCCCTGGGGGTGATGCCCCTACAACCGCTCCCGACTTGCCATCTTTTCCAGCTTCACAGATCGCCGGAGCGGACCCCGCGCGCCCTTCAATCGGCTGCCAGCATCGCGGCGATCCTCTCCCGCCTCACCGGCTCGATCACGCCGCGCTCGCAGATGATGGCCTTAATCAGCCGGGCAGGCGTGACGTCGAATGCCGGGTTGTAAACCTCGATCCCGTCCGGAGCCGTCTGGCGGCCGAAGCCGTGCGTGATCTCCCTTGGATCGCGCTCTTCAATGGGGATCTCCTCGCCGCTGGCGATCGCAAGGTCGAACGTGCTTGACGGCGCGGCCACGTAGAAGGGAATCCCGTGGGCCTGCGCGCTGATCGCCAGGCCGTACGTGCCGATCTTGTTGGCCGCGTCGCCGTTGGCCGCGATGCGGTCCGCGCCGGTGATCACCGCCTGCACGCGCCCCTCGCGCATCACGTGAGCGGCCATCGAGTCGCAGATGAGCGTGGCCGGCACGCCCCGCTCGCGAAGCTCCCAGGCGGTCAGTCGCGCCCCCTGGAGCAGAGGCCGCGTCTCGTCGGCATAGACGTGCAGGCGCTTGCCCGACTCGACCGCCGCGAAGATCACGGCCAGGGCCGTGCCGTAGTCGGCCGTGGCCAGGCCGCCTGCGTTGCAGTGCGTCAGCACCCCTTGCCCGTCCGAGAGCAGCGCCGCGCCGTGGCGCCCGATGTCGCGGCACATCTGCCGGTCCTCTTCGTGGATCGCCCGGGCTTCGGCCAACAGGGCCTCGACGATCTGCTTGGGTGGATTGCCGTGCTGGCCCTCGGCGCCCTTGCGCATGCGATCCAAGGCCCAGAAGAGGTTGACCGCGGTGGGGCGGCTCGAGGCCAGGTACTTCACCACTTCGTCGAGGCGGGCAAAGAAGGCGGCTTCGTCGCCGTCGGCGACCGGCGCAACGCCGATCACCACGCCGTAGGCCGCGGCGATCCCGATCGCCGGGGCCCCGCGCACGCGAAGCAGCTTGATCGCCTCCCAGAGCGTCTCCGTATCGCGACAAGCCATGTAGCGGAACTCGGTCGGCAGGAGCGTCTGGTCGATCAGCTCGACATGGCCGTCGGCGCCGCCGACCCAGCGGATGGTCTCAAGGTTCTGCATGGCCGTTCAATGATGGAAGCGATAGAAGCCCGAAGCGTTAGCGAGGGAATGGGAAGTACGGAGTACGGGGTGAATCCGGAGCCCGGCTACCGTCCGCGCAGCTTCTCCGGCGCCGGGATCGGCCGGCCGTCCTTCCAGTCGATCGGCACGACGGAAAGGTACCACGTCTTCCCGCTTGTGTTGTTGCCCTGATAGAAGAGGTAGTCCTGCCCGTCGTCGTCCTGGAACAGATAGGGGTGGCCCGACTCGCTCGAATTCCAGGTGCCGGGCTTTCCGTTGGGCACGAGGGGCCGGTCCGAGAGCCGCTTGAAGTTCACGCCGTCATCGCTGACGGCCACTCCGATCTGCTGCGGGTCGTTGTTGTAGCCGCCGGCGTAGAACATATAGAGCCGGCCGCCTCGCCGGGCCATGGCCGCGGCCTCGATGCACCGCTTCTCCCAGGCCAGGTCCAAGCCCGGGGCGTCCAGCCTGGTCGGCACGGTCGGGGCGAGGATCGGCCCGTCCCGGTTGAGCTGGGTCCAGTCGTCGCGCGAGAAGTCGCTGTCGCGTGGGGCAGCCGCCACGCCCTGCATTTGGATCTTCATCTCGGGATCGCGCGTTGCCCAGTACAGGAGCAGCTTGTCGCCGTGCACGATCACGTCCGCGTCGATCGCCCGGCCGACCGTCCAACGGCCGGTGGGGCGAAAGATCGGATTGGTCGGGTCGCGTGTGAAGTGCAGCCCGTCGTCCGACCAGGCGTGGCAGATCGCGTCGCGCTTGCCGTTCCCGTAGGTCTGATAGAACAGGTGGACGCGCCCGTCGAGCACGATCGCGCCGGGTGCCGTGAATCCCTTGGCCTCGGCCTCGCCCGTATTGCGCAACTGCCCGGCCTTGGTCCAGTCCACGAGGTTGTCGCTGGTGGCTACGCCGATCGACCAGCCGGGGGTCGGCTTGCCCTCGTACGGCGGCACGGAGTAATAGAGCCAGTACTTGCCCTTGAACCTCACCACCGCCGGGTCCTTGGAAAACGGCCGGCCGCTCACGTCATCCGCGAAGTACATGCGCGGCGTGTCCGCCGGCGGACTGGCCACGGCGCGAGGCCATGCGAGGCAAATGCCTACGGCGAGAAGGAGGACGAGACGACCGGTCCGCCGAATCATGGTGCCGTGTCCTGCCTGCCGGTCTCCCGCTTCTCGCCGCGCAGGGCGGCTTGCAGCGAGGCGTTGGCCGCGGTGACCTTGTCGACCAGGTCCCGCTTGTACTGATCGAGCCGATCGGAAAGCGCGGGATCGCCCAGCGCGAGGATCTTCACGGCCAACAGGCCCGCGTTGCGCGAGCCGCCTTTGTTCGCCCCCACCGTGGCCACGGGCACGTCGCCGGGCATCTGCACCATGGAGAGGAGCGAGTCGAGCCCCCCGGCGAAATCGGTGGGCACGGGGATGCCGATCACGGGCAAGGTCGTGTGGGCGGCCACCACGCCCGCCAGGTGGGCCGCCCCGCCGGCCGCCGCGATGAGCACCTTCAGTCCCCGCTCCCTGGCCGAGGCGGAGTACCGCTGCACGGCCTCCGGCGTGCGGTGGGCGCTCATCACCGAGACTTCATAAGGCACGCCGAACTGGTCCAGGGCCACGGCCACGGCCTTGATCTTCGGCCAGTCGCCGTCGCTGCCCATCACGATGCCTACGAGGGGAGGAGTTTCGGACATAGGAAGGAATGATGAAGTATGAAGGAATGAATGATGAACTGCTCTCGTACCTGCGTCGTGGGACTCGCCACTCGTCACTCGCTGCCCGCAAACCTCGGACTGTACGGCATGTCGAACGTCTCCGCAACCGCCCGGTTGGTGACCTCGTGCCGATACATGTTGACGGCCCTGGCGATCGGCCGGTGGACTGTGGCGGCCTTTTCCACGCCCAGGGCGGCGATCCTCAAGGCCCAGGGCAGGGTGACGTTGCATAGCGCGAAGGTGCTCGTGCGGCCCACCGCGCCGGGCATGTTGGTCACGCAGTAATGGACCACGTCGTCGATCACGTAGGTCGGGCTGCTGTGCGTGGTGGGCCGGCTCGTCTCGGCGCAGCCGCCCTGGTCGATGGCCACGTCGATGATCACCGCCCCCGGTTTCATCACCTTGAGGTCCTCCTCGCGGATCAGTTGCGGGGCTTTGGCTCCCGGCACGAGCACGGACCCGATGACCAGGTCGGCCCGCTGCAGCAGGGAGCGAACGTTGTGCCGGTCGCTGAACACCTCGACCACGTTGGGCGGTAGCACGTCGTCGAGGTAGCGGAGCCGATCCACGTTGACGTCCAGAATCCAGATCGTGGCGCCGAAGCCGGCCGCCACCTTGGCCGCGTTGGCCCCGACCACGCCCCCGCCGAGAATGAGGATTTCGGCCGGAGGCACGCCGGGCACTCCGCCCAGAAGGATGCCCCGGCCCATTTGCGGGCGTTCGAGGTACTTCGCCCCTTCCTGGACGCTCATCCGCCCGGCCACCTCGCTCATCGGCGTCAAGAGCGGCAGGCGCCCGCTGTCGGTGCGGAGCGTCTCGTAGGCCACGGCCGTGCAGCCGGTGGCCAGCACGCCCTCGGTCAATTCCAGATCGGCCGCGAAATGAAAGTAGGTGAAAACGACCTGGCCTTCGCGCAACAGGGGCAGCTCCTCGGGCTGCGGCTCCTTGACCTTGAGGATCATGTCCGCCTGGCGGTATACGTCCGCGCCCGAGGCGACCATCTCGGCGCCATGACGAATGTAGTCATGGTCGGCCAGGCCAGACCCCAGGCCCGCCCCCGCCTCGACCAGCACCTGGTGACCGGCGCGGGTGAGTTCCTCGACCCCGACCGGGAGGATGCCGACACGGTACTCGTCGCGCTTCACTTCCTTGGGCACGCCAACGATCATCTGGCAGTTCTCCCTACTTTTTGGGCCTGTACATATCGGTGGCGGTGCCGTAGAAGACCTCGGCTGCCGCGCCCAACGTCTCGGACAGCGTCGGGTGGGGGTGGATCGAATCGGTCACGTCGCGGACGTGGCTGCCGAGCTCGATGGCGACCACGGCCTCGCCGATCAAGTCGCCCGCGCCAATGCCCACGATGCCGCAGCCCAGCACGCGGTCGGTCTCGGGATCGACGATCCACTTGGTGAAGCCCTCGGTGCGGCCCACGGCCTGGGCGCGGCCGCTGGCGGCCCAGGGAAACACGGCCTTCTCGACCTTGCGGCCCTGGGCCTCCGCCTCGGTCTCGGTGAGCCCGGCCCAGGCGATCTCCGGATCGGTGAACACCACGGCCGGAATGGCCCTGGGGGCGAACTCCACGGGGTGGCCTGCAAT
Source organism: uncultured Pirellulales bacterium (assembly GCA_964434165.1). GTDB lineage: Bacteria > Planctomycetota > Planctomycetia > Pirellulales > Thermoguttaceae > CAYSUS01. Next base: position 8,844 of record CAYSUS010000094.1, on the reverse strand, counting down.
GGATTCGACGGCCACCTTGCCCTCGTGCGAGGCCTTGTGGGCAAGCATCGGCTCGCCGGCCACGTCGCCGATCGCGAAGATCTTCCCATCGGCCGTGCGGCGCTGCGCGTCGACGTCGACAAAGCCCTCCCCACCAACCTGCACCTTGGTGTTTTCCAGGCCGAGGTTCTCGCTGTTGGGGCGCCGTCCCACGGACACGAGCACGCGGCTGAACTGCTGCGTCTTCTTCTCCAGGTCGCCCTCGAACTTGACTTCCACGGCCTTGCGCTTGTCGGCCAGGGAGACCACCTTGGAGTTGAGATAGATGGCTTCAAACTCCTTGTCGAGCTTCTTGTGGAGCGGCTTGACCAGGTCGCGGTCGGCACCGGGTAGAAGCCCGTCGGTCATCTCGACCACGGACACGCGGCTTCCCAGCGCCGCGTAGACCGTGCCCATCTCCAGCCCGATGTAGCCGCCGCCGATGACCAACAGCGACTCGGGCACGTCCGCCAGGTCGAGCGCGCCGGTCGAATCCATCACGCGCCGACTGCCGATGTCGAACGCCGGCAGCATCATGGGTCGGGAGCCGGTGGCGAGGATGCAGTGCTCGAACCGCAAGCGGTCGTCTTCCGGCTTCTTGCCGTTGAGGGGCGAGAGCTTGAGGGTCTGCGAGTCGGCAAACGTCGCCCGGGCCTGGATTACCTGGACCTTGCGCTTCGCGGCGAGTTGCTTCAGCCCGCCGGTGAGCGTGGCGATGACCTTGTCCTTGCGCTTGCGCACGGCGTCGAGGTCGATGCTCGGACTGGGGAAAGAGACGCCCCAATCGGCCAGGTGCCGGGCCTCGGCCATGGCCTTGGCCACGTGGAGGAGGGCCTTCGAGGGGATGCAGCCCCGCAGCAGGCAGACCCCGCCCAGCTGGGGCTCGAGCTCCACGAGCGCGACTTCCATCCCCAAGTCGGCGGCCAGAAAGGCGGCGGCATAACCACCCGGACCACCGCCGATGACGACAAGCTGTGTTTCCATCTTCTGATTCCGTGGCGCGGGAGGTTTGAGTCAGGACGGTGTGAAAGCATCGTGTATGGTGGCGGACGGCACTCGGAGAGTGCCTGCTACGTGAGGGCCTCCTCGCAGCGGCGGTTCCTGGCCAGAAGCGGCAGGGGGCTGGGCCCGGCGATGAGGCGCGCGGCCCGGTTCCAGGAGAAGTAGTGCCACGCCCACTGGATCAACACGAGCACGCGGTCCTGGAACTCGACGAGGTACATCAGGTGGATGAACAGCCACGCCAGCCAGGCGGGCGTTCCGGAGAACCTCAGCGGCCCGACCATGGCGACGGCGCGGTGCCGGCCGATGGTGGCCATCGTGCCGTAGTCCCGGTAGCGGAAGGGGCCGCTGCTCTTGCCCTTGAGTCGCTTGCGGATCAGCCTGGCCACGTACTTGCCCTGCTGGATCGCGACCGGCGCGACGCCCGGCAACGGCCCGTCCGTCTGATGGCTGAAGTTGGCCAGGTCGCCCAGCACGAACACGTCGGGATGGCCGGTCACGGAGCAGTCGGGCTCCACGGGAACGCGCCCGGCCCGATCAGGCTCCAGGCCGGCCGCGCGGGCGAGCTTCGGTCCGAGCGGCGAGGCTTTCACCCCCGCCCCCCAGAGCACGGTCCTTGCCGGCACCGCTTCTTCGACGTCGCCGGAGCGGAGCGTGACCGACTCGGGGCGGATCTCGGTGACCATCGCCCCCGTGCGCACGGAGACCCCGAGCTGTTCGAGCTGCCGCCTGGCCTTCACGGAGAGGCCCGCGGGGTAAGACGGCAGCACGCGGTCGGTGCCCTCGACCAGGAGGATCGTGGCGTCGGCCGGGTCGATCGAGCGGAACTCGCGGCGAAGCGTGTCGCGGGCGATCTCGGCCAGCGTGCCGGCCAGCTCCACGCCCGTCGGCCCGGCGCCGACGATCACGAACGTGAGCCAGCGGCGGATCGACTCGGGATCGGTCTCCCGCTCCGCCGCCTCGAAGGCCAGGAAGATACGACGGCGGATGCCCGTGGCGTCCTCGAGGGTCTTCAGGCCCGGCGCCCGTTCCGCCCAGTGGTCGTTGCCGAAGTAATGGTGTCCGGCCCCCGCGGCCACGATCAACGAGTCGTACTCCAGCTCCCCGTCGGTCAGGAGCACGCGATTGCCGGCCAGGTCGAAGTCGCAGACCTCGGCCAGCAGCACACGGGCGTTCTTCTGGCGCTTGAGAATGTTGCGGAGCGGGGCGGCGATGTTGGCCGGCGAGAGCCCCCCCGTGGCCACCTGGTACAGAAGGGGCTGGAAGAGGTGGAAGTTCCGCCGATCGGCCAGCGTCACCCGCACCGGCGCGCGACGGAGCCGCTGGGCCGCGTAGAGCCCTCCGAAGCCGCCGCCGATGATGAGGACGTGGTGTGGATCGTTCAAGGCACCGCCGAGAGGCGTCTAAGGGGCCAGCAGAAGCTTGCCGGGGTTCTGCAGGTAATCGATCACCTCGTTCAGGTACCGCGCGGCCGTGGCCCCGTCGACCAGCCGGTGGTCGTAGGAGAGGCTCAGCGGCATCATGAAACGCTTCTCCACCTGGTCGTCGCGGACGACCGGCAGCCAACGCGAACGCCCCACAAGGAGGATCGCCACCTCGGGATGATTGATGATCGGCGTGCTGTATTGTCCGCCCACCGCGCCGAGGTTGCTGATCGTGAACGTGCCGCCGCGGAGCTCCTCCACGGAGAACTGCACGGCACGGGCCCGCTCGGCCACGCCGGCCAGGGCCCGGGCGATCTCGGGGATGCTCATCCGGTCGACGTCGCGGATCACGGGCACGACGAGCCCCCGCGGCGTGTCCACAGCCACGCCCAGGTGGACATACTGCTTGTACACCACCTGCTCGCTCTCGGTGTCGAGGCTCGCGTTGAGCATCGGGTGCCGTCGCAGGGCCAGGGCCGTGGCCTTCATCAGGAACGGCATGGCCGTGAGCTTGAGGTTCGCGCCGAGGAAGCCGGGCGGAACCCCCTTGCGCAACTGCTCCAGGTCGGTCACGTCCGCGTCGTCGAAGTTGGTCACGTGCGGGATCGTGGTCGCCGACTTGACCATCTGGGCCGCGATCGTGCGGCGGATCTTCGACATCTTCTCTCGGCGGACCGGCCCCCACGCGTCCTGGCCGGCTTCGCCCGGCGGCTCGACCGGCTCCCACGTGGCGGCAGCGACCGCCGCGCCGGCCGGAGCCCCGCCGCCGGAGCCGGCGGCGCGCACGTCCTCGGGCGTGATCCGCCCGTGGGCGCCGGAGCCTTGGACACGGCGGAGATCGACGCCAATCTCGCGGGCGATCCGCCGCGCGGCTGGGCCGGCCGGGATGATCGAGTCGTCCTTCTCAGCTACGGCCTTCGGGGCCTCCTCGGCGGGCTGCGCGGGAGCGGCCGGCTGAGCCTTCCCTTCCCGGGCGGGCTCGCGCCGTGCCTCGGGCTTCGCTTCGGCCTGCTCCTCCTTCGGCTTCGGCTCGGGCTTCGTCTCCGCACGCTCGTCCGCTTCGACCGTCACCAGGGCCTCGCCGACCTTGACGGTCTGCCCCTTCTTGACGTGGACCTTGGTGATCTTGCCGGCATGGGGACAGGGGATCTCCACGACCGCCTTGTCGGTCTCCAGCTCGACGACCCCCTGGTTGCCCTCGATCACCTGGCCCTCGTCGACCAGGACACTGACCACGTCGCCGCTCTCGATGTTCTCGCCCAGCTCGGGCAGCTTGTATTCGATGCTCATCGGGCTTGATTGAGTTGTTGAGTCGTAGGGTGCATGAAACGCACCACATTACTCGATGGTCACCCGACCCCCGGCAGCTTGCCTGACGGGTGAAGCAGTCTGGGAAGCCGGCAGGTTGGCCCCCCAACCAATCCACCTGCCGGACGAGCCGGCAGGGGCCTGGTTCTGCAAGGTGTTCGTTCTGACTTCCCAGACTCGTTCACCTGCCCGACAAGTGGGCAGGGGTCCGGTCCATCGTATCTCGTTTTTCCTTTCCACCCGTTCCTTCACATCGTCACTGGGTTCGGTTTGTCCGGATCGAGACCGAGGATCTTGACCGCCGCGTGGAGCTTGCTCTTGGGGAACTCGTCCCGCGCGGCCAATTCACAGAGCGCGGCCAGCGCCACGTTCTCGGCATCGACCTCGAAGAACTCGCGGAGTTCCTTGCGGGCTTCGCTGCGCCCGAAGCCGTCGGTTCCCAGCACCGCGTACGGCCCGGAGATCCAAGGCGCGATGGACAGCGGCACGGCGGCCACGTAGTCCGACGCGGCCACCACGGGACCGTCCGCCTCGCCCAGCACCTTCCGCACGTAGGGCGCGCGGGGTTTCTGCTTCGGGTTGCGGCGGCCCGCGCGCTCGCAGTCGCGCCCATCGTAGTACAGGCTCTTGTAGCTGGTCACGCTGTAAACGCGGCTGGAGACGCCGAACTGGCTGTCGAGGATGTCCTGCGCCCGGAGCACCTCGCGGAGGATGGCCCCGCTGCCGAAGAGGCGCACGGTGGGCCGGTCCTTGCCCAGGTCGCGGTGGGAGAGCTCGTAGATGCCCTTGCAGATCCCCTCGGTGGAGCCCATCGGCAGGATCGGCATCTCGTAGTTCTCGTTCATCAGCGTGATGTAGTAGAAGACGTCCTGCTCTTCGAAGTACATCCGCCGGATGCCGTCGAGGATGATGACGGACATCTCGTAGGCGTAGCAAGGGTCGTAGGCGTGGCACGTGGGGAAGGCCAGGGCGTTGAGGTGGCTCTGGCCGTCCTGGTGCTGAAGGCCCTCGCCGGCCAGCGTGGTGCGCCCCGCGGTGCCGCCGAGCACGAAGCCGCGGCACCGCATGTCGCCCGCCGCCCAGAGCAGGTCGCCGATCCGCTGAAATCCGAACATCGAGTAGTAGATGAAGAACGGGATCATGTTCACGCCGTGGCTGGAGTGGGCGGTGGCCGCGGCGATGAACGACGACATGGATCCCGCTTCGGTGATCCCCTCTTCGAGGATCTGCCCGTCCGTGGCTTCATGGTAGTAAAGCACCGTGTCGGAATCGACCGGCTCGTAAAGCTGCCCCACGTGCGAGTAGATGCCGAACTGGCGGAACAGGGCCTCCATGCCGAAGGTCCGGGCCTCGTCGGGAACGATCGGCACGATGTACCGCCCCAGGCTCTTGTCGCGCATCAGCCGCACCAGGAGGCGCACGAAGGCCATCGTGCTGGAGACCTCGCGCCCCTCGCTCCCCGCGAAGAACTCGCCGAACTCCTGCCAGTCTGGCGGCTTGAGCTTCATCACGCCCGAGCGGCGGCTGGGAACGAACCCGCCCAGGGCGCTCCGCCGCTCTCGGAGGTACCTCATCTCCGGGCTGTCGTCGGGGGGGCGGTAGAACGGGGCCACCGCCACCTCCTCGTCCGTGATGGGGATGTCGAACCGGTCGCGGAAGTGGCGGAGCTCGTCCTCGTTGAGCTTCTTCTGCTGGTGTGTGATGTTGCGTCCCTCACCGGCCTCGCCCAGGCCGTAGCCCTTGATGGTCTTGGCCAGGATCACCGTGGGCGCGCCCTTGTGGTCCACGGCCGCCTTGTAAGCGGCGTAGACCTTCAGCGGATCGTGGCCGCCCCGCTTCAGGCGGCGGATCTGCTCGTCGGTCAGGTCGGCGACGATCTCCTCCAGGCGGGGATCGGAGCCGAAGAAGTCCTTGCGGATGTAGCTGCCCGGCGAGACCGTGTACTTCTGGTACTGCCCGTCCACGACTTCGCCCATGCGCCGGGCCAAGAGGCCGTCGGCGTCCTTGGCCAGAAGCGGGTCCCAGTCGGAGCCCCAGACGACCTTGATCACGTTCCAGCCGGCCCCGCGGAAGGCTCCCTCGAGCTCCTGGATGATCTTGCCGTTGCCGCGGACCGGGCCGTCGAGGCGCTGGAGGTTGCAGTTGATCACGAAGATCAGGTTGTCGAGCTTCTCCCGCGCGGCCAGGGTGATGGCCCCCAGCGTCTCCGGCTCGTCGCACTCGCCGTCCCCGAGGAACGCCCACACGTGCGACTGGTTGGCGTCGGACTTGATCCCCCGGTCGGTCAGGTACTGGTTGAACCGGGCCTGGTAGATGGCCATGATCGGGCCCAAGCCCATCGAGACCGTGGGGAACTCCCAGAAGTCGGGCATCAGCCAAGGATGCGGATAGCTGGAAAGCCCTCCCTCCGGCGCCAGCTCGCGGCGGAAGTTCTTCATGTGGGCTTCGCTGACGCGGTCCAGCAGGAACGCCCTGGCGTAAATGCCCGGCGTGGCATGGCCCTGGATGAAGACCTGGTCGGGCGGATGGGGCCCCTGCTTGCCGTGAAAGAAGTGGTTGAAGCCCACCTCATAGAGCGTGGCCGCCGAGGCATAGGTCGAGATGTGCCCCCCGATGCCCGGGCTCTCCTTGTTCGCCTTGACGACCATGGCCATCGCGTTCCAGCGGATGATGCTCTTGATCTTCCGCTCGATGGCCCGATCGCCGGGATAGTCGGGCTGCCGGTCGACGGGGATCGTGTTCACGTAGGGCGTGGTGGCACTCGAAGCGTAGCGGACCCCGTGATGGAACGCCCGCTCCTTGAGCCGATCCAAGAGATACGTCGCCCTCGGGCCGCCATCCCGATGGATCACGTAATCCAGGGCGTCGAGCCACTCCCGCGTCTCCTGGGGATCGCTGTCCCGCGTGGAGGGTGCGCCGCCTTCCGCCTCGGTATGCCGGTTCATCTTGGTCTGTCGGGTCTTCAGTCGATAGGTGCGCTTGGCAAGGCCCCGAGCGAGGCCCGGCGCCACGGTGCCCCCAAGGCTTCTCCCTCATCATACGGGGGTGCCCCCGCGGACGAAATCCACCCCGCCCCGCGTAGGTTTCGGCGCGACCGGCCACTTGGGAGAACGCGAATGGCGTGTCGTACGCCGCGCAATCATCAGCGGGGTGAAGCTGATCGTAGCAGCGGCCGGGCAGAGCGGCCAGTGGGACTACGGACCGCGACGGGCCAGTGCCGAGGCGGGCCGTGTCGGCACGGGGAACCAGCAACGCGCGAATGCCGGCCCGACTCGGAGTACGAAGAAGACCTACTCCTCGGTCTCAGCCTTCACAGCCTCAAGCCGCGCGAGGGCCTGCTCGCGGAGCTCGCCGCTGGCCCGCCGGGCGGCCATCCGGTAGTAGATCGCCGCCACGTTGCCCTTACCCGCCGCCTCGGCCCCCTTGCCCCGCTCAAGCCAAATAAGGGCCTCGGAATCGCCCGATTCGGCCTGTTCCGCCTGGTGGGCGGCGCGGGCCTCGGCCACGCTCATCACCGCCTTGCTCGCGGAGCTGCCCTGAGCCGAGTTCAGGTCCGGGACCGCCGGACCGGAAGCGGCGGCCGCACCGACCAGATTCAGGTCGGCGCTCAACGCGCCATTTGCCGCCCCCCCCGCCTTCCTAGCCTGCCCTGGCGGAAGCGGCTGCACGAACCTGGGATCGGGTCCGCCGCCCGCGGCCTGGCCCTGCTGCATGGCCTCCAGATACCGCTGGACCTTCGACGGGCCGACGACCGGGGCCGCGACCTGCTGCGGTAGCCCCGGAGGCCGAATCATGCCCTGGCCGAACCCGCCGATCACCGGCGCTCCGCCGCCCACCACGGGCACCACCGCAATGACGAACGGGCTGATCGAGGTATCGGCCACGTAGGCCCACTGTCCGTTCATCATGGTCGCGCTGGGAGCGACCATGCCGGACGACCGCGTGGCGCCCTGGCCGCCGAAGTAGTTGAAGTTGCCGCTGAACGGCCCGCCGCCGAATCCCCAGCCCAGGCTCGCGCCGGCCCCGGGGCTGAAGCCCCCGAATTGAGGCGTGGCGAGGCCGGACCCGCCGAAGTTGAAGAACCAGCCCGGTCCCCGAAGTCCCCAACTCACGCCATGCTGCTCGAAGAAGCTGTCGCTATGGCTGTGCGCTGGCGTGCCCACGGTCGTCTGCTGCGCGAGCGCCTCGGGGGATGAGAACCCCAGGACAACTGCGGCGACGGCCGCGTTAAGCGAGTTGACGAGCCGCATGGCGCTTACCTCCTGTGTGCCCGGTGCCAGCGATCCCCGACGCCACGCATTCTACCGGCACTTCGGGGGGCGGGTCAAGAAGGCGGTGATCGGGGCGTGCCGCTGGCGTCCCCATGCGTCGTACCTCTACACCCGGGCTCGGGCTGGCAGCGGGAGGTCCGCGCAGCACGCAGATCACCTGGTGCCGCCACGAACCGGCTCGGATGGGCATCGGAGTACGCGCATTGCGCACCGTTCCCTGAACGCCCGCGTGGCGTAAAATCGAACAGGTTTGCGCCGATCACTGCGAGTGAACCTGATACTGAGGCGGCGGGCGAGCCTGCCGGCGAGGCATGCGATCGGCGCGTCGGTGGTCTTGCTCCACGATGTTGCTGGTCCTGCCATGTCCCGCTCCATGCCCCGCGACGCCTTCCTGCCCATGACCCCGGATGAGGTCCGCGCGCAGGGCTGGGACGCGGTGGACGTGGTGTTCGTGACGGGCGACGCCTACGTCGATCATCCCAGCTTCGCCATGGCCCTGTTGGGCCGCGTGCTCGAGGCGGCCGGCTTTCGCGTGGCCGTTCTCAGCCAGCCCGACTGGCACACCTGCGACGCCTGGCGATCGTTCGGTCGGCCGCGAGTCTGCTTCGCGATCAGCGCCGGCAATATGGACTCGATGATCAACCACTACACGGCCAACCGCAAAGTCCGCAACGACGACGCGTACAGCCCCGGAGGACGGATCGGTCGCCGCCCCGACCGCGCGACTTTGGCCTATTGCCAGCGTGCCCGGGAGGCCTACAAGGGCGTTCCCATCATCGCCGGAGGCGTCGAGGCCAGCCTCCGCCGCATCGCCCACTACG
>CAYSUS010000093.1:0-29207 GCA_964434165.1 uncultured Pirellulales bacterium | reverse complement strand
CGACCCCGCAGTTTATCTGAGCACCGCCGGGGCAATTTATCTGAGCATCAACGCCGGACCATCACGATCTTCAGGGCCTCGAAGGGCCCGACCTCAAGCGGCTGACACGTGGGCGCGCACGCCTCGGCGCAGCCGCATCCGCAGCCCCGGTAACTCGAGCTGACGCACGGGTCGCTGCATCCGCCGCACATCCTGCGGCATCGACCCGCCTGAGTTGGTGCCGCCGTGGCCAGCATCAACAGACCGGCCAGGCCGACGATTGCCACTCGTCGCATGATCATCTCCTTCTTCGCACCCGAAAAAAACGAGGACGACGCTGGGAAAGACAGGTCCCACCCATGCGGAATCTGGGACGAACATAAAGAATGTACATCAGAATGACGAATTGGCAACATGGAGAAGTTGCGTAAAGAAAACAACCTGGGGCCGAGTCCGTTGCCGGCGAGCTCAACGACCTGGTGAAGACTTGCGCCCGCGCTGCGAAGGAGCCAAAACCATGGCAAGGAGAATCATCCGTCACGCCGCTGCCATCCCCCTCTTCCTCACACTCGCCACAATCGCCGCGATCGACGCCGCCGCTGCCCCCGCCGCCAAGGCGTTTCGCGAGCCCGTCGTGGCCAGGACCCAAATGCGGTTCGCGGTCGGCGACAAGGAGATCGACCGCATCGACAAGGGCGACCTTCTGACCGTGCTCGACGAGCGCCCGAAGGAGTACTTGGTTTCCACCTTCAGGGGAACGCGGGGGCTGGTGGAAAAGACCGACGTGGTCAAGCTGGCCGAGGCTGTGGAGATCTACAGCGAGTTGATCGAGGCGAAGCCCGAGGAGGGCAGGCTCTACACGCTCAGGGCGTCGGCGTGGTGGGCGCGCGGAGACGAGAAGCGGGCCCTGGCCGATTTCGACAAGGCCATCGAGGCAGGCTTTCGCGCGCCGCACGCCTATTCGAGCCGGGGGCTATTCCACGCCGCGCTCGGCAATCATGAAAAGGCGGTGGCTGATTTCACCCAGGCCATCGAGCTGGGGGCCGAGGACGCGACGCCCTACATCAACCGCGCCGCCGTCTACATGACCCGGCAGGAGTTCGACCTCGCAGTGAAGGACTACACGCAGGCGATCAACATCCAACCCGAAAACGCCGGGCTTCATCAGCAACGGGCTGTGGCCTGGAAGCTCAGCGGCAAGTTGGACGACGCGGCGGCCGACTTCAGCCGGGCGATCGAGCTCGAGCCGAAGTCCGTTGAAGCCCTCATGGGGCGCGGATTCGTGTGGTTCCAGCGAGGGGAATACCAGAAGGCGATCGACGACTTCTCCGCCGCCCTCGAGCTCGATCCGAAGCTCGCGCCGGCGTACAACAACCGGGGCTACAACCGACAGTTGCTGGGCGACCACAAGAGCGCGCTGGCCGATTACCGGCAAGCCATCCTGCTGGCGCCGGAGTACAGCCTCGCCCATCAAAACCTGGCCTGGCTGCTTGCGGCCAGCTCGGACGCCGAACTGCGCGACGGCAGGCAGGCCGTGGAGGCGGCGACGAAGGCCTGCCAGCTCTCGGACTACCAGGATCCAGGGGCCATCAAGGCCCTGGCCGCGGCGCTGGCTGAAGCCGGCCAATACGACAAGGCCATCGGCTGGCAGGAAAAGGTCGTGGAGGCCGTCGCCGAAGACCGCAAGCCCTTTGAGCGCAAGGTCCTCAAGGGATTCCAGGCCGGGCAGCCGTATCGGCTGGACGATGGCCCGGAGGCGTAATCGCACCTTTCCTCAGGTCCGCCCCGAGGCAGCCCGGCTGTCCGGCCGCACCTTCCGGTTCGTTGCCCGTGGGAGCCTCAGCGCCGCCGCCGCAACAAGAGAAGCACCAGGCCCGCCAGCGACAGACTGGCCAGGGCCAGCGTCGAGGGCTCGGGGACGGCGGTGATCTGCATGACGAATCCCCCCACCGGCTCACCGGCGAGGAACTCGGTCGGGGCATAGACCGTCGAGAGCGAGAAGCCGCCCACGCCGAGCAAGTCCTCGAGGGCATAGTAGCTCGTGCCCTCGAATTCCACGGGCCCGTTGCCGTCGCCGCGGACGAAGAATTGCAGGTCGGCCCCGGCGATCGCATCGAGGAACTCCGCCGGCTTATCCGTGTAGAATCCCCCGCGGAACACGTCGCCCACGCCCATGCTGTCCACGTCGAAGTAGAACCCCACCGTGTTGCCCGCGTCGAGATCGGCGGTGAACGGGTCGGCCGGGTCGGTCAGACGCAAGACGTCGTTGATGCTTGCATCGGGGCTGCCGTAATCGGGATCGCCCGCGGCGGTGAACTGGAAGGCAAAGTCGATCCCGCCTGCCGGGTCGACCGCCGTGGCCGTGAGCACGCCCGGGCTGGTACCGGGACTGATCTGCCCCTCGCCCCCGACCGTCCCCTCCACGGTGCCGGCACCGCGAAGGACCTGGCCGGCGGTAAGCGCCATCGTGCCGCCGCTCAGCTCCGCGACGTTCAGCACCGCGCCGGCGCCGACGCGAACGTTCGGCGAGTTGGGGATGCCGTTGGCCGAGCCGCCGCCCAGGGCCAGGGTGCCGCCGAGGACCGTGGTGTCGCCTTCGTACGGGCTGGTCTCGGTCAATCGGAGCGTCCCGTCGCCCGTCTTGGTCAGCGAGCCCACGGCCCCGTTGTCGGCCACCGCGCCCAAAGCGAGGGTGCCGACCCCGGCGCCGTTGTTGGCCACGTCGAACGTGGCCGCGGCGTCGAGCATGGTCGCGCCGAGGGTGAGGTTGTAGGCCAGATCGGGCACCGAACCGTCGATGGGGGCCACGCCCAGCGTGGAGCCCGCGCCCATGCTCAGCCCGCCCATGCTGTAAGCCGCGCTGAAGGGCGTGACCAGCACGTCCACGTCGCCGGCCTGGCCCGCGGTCACGGCCAGGTCGTTGCTGTAGTCCGTGCCTGGAACCGCCGTGGAGACGAAGCTGAAGCCGCTGACCTGCTGCCGGGCGTACTCCCCGCCCGTGCCGCCGGTGAACCCGAAGAAGGCCATGGGGCCGACCGTGCCGGGCAGGTCGATTCCCGCGTACGACTTGGTGAAGGTGTCGGCGCCCTGGGTGAGCACGACGGTGAGCGTGGAGCCGTCGTAGCTCAGTTCCACGTCGAGCGGCGTCCCGTAAAGCTCGACCGGAGACGTGCTCTCGAAGCCGCCGACCTCGTTGCCGTTGGTCCAGAGCTGCTGGCCGATGCCGCGGCCACCGCCGGGGTTGTAGAGGTTCATCGCCACGGCGGCGCTGTGCTGGATCGAGCCGCCGCCGGTGTAGCCGATGGCGCCGCCGCTCGCGCCCAGTGCGGTCGGTCCGCGGATGTCGTTCTGGAACACGATCGCCAGGCCGTCGGCCGGGTTGCCGCTGCCCATGTCCGCGCTGTACGTGAACTGGATGGTGAAGTCGCTGGTGGCCACCGGCACGTCGAGGAAGGCGGACCCCGCACGGCTGTTGTTGCTGGTGGTGACGGTCAGGTCGTTGCCGGCCACGGAGGCGTCGCCGTTGACGGTCCACCCCGCGGCGAAACCCGCGGCGCCGGAGAGCGGCACGGCCAGGTTGAGCGTGCCGCCGTCGAGGGCGACCGTGCCGGTGCCCAGCGCGCCGGGCACGAGGCTGGCCAGGTCGCCGCCCGAGACGGTCGATCCGCCCGAGTAACTGCTGGAGGCGTTGTTCATCGCCAGCAGGCCGCCGCCCACCTTCTGGATCGAGCCCGGGCCGCTGACCTCGCCGGCCCAGATGTTGTCGTCGCCGTTGGCGCCGATGGCGAGGTTGACGCCCGCGCCGAGGGCGACCTTGACGTCGCCGCGGATCCCCCCGACCGATCCGGAGGCGTTCACTGCCAGTGTGTTCGCTCCATAGGTCGTCAGGTTGCCGCTGCCGGAGAGAGGGCCGTTGAGATGGATATTGCCGGGGCCGACGTCCACGGAAGAATCGGCGTTGACCGTGACCGGGCCGTTGTAGGTGCCGGTCCCGCTATTCTCCTGGGCCAGGGTCCCGCCGTTGAGGTTCACGGCAACGCCCGTGGTCTGGCTGTTCCAGGCGGAGAGGATCGCGCCGGGGTTGACCGTGACCGGGCCGGTCCAACTGCCGAAGCCGGCGTTCTCGAACCGCACGCGGCCCTGATTGATGACCAGCCCGCCGAGCGGATCGGCGGGGGAGACGCCGCCGCGGACCGCCAGCACGTTGCTGCCCGTCTTGGTGAGCACGTGGTTCCCGGCGAGCGGACCGAACGTATCGAGGCGGCCCGTGGCGTTGACTTTCGAGTCCGCGGTGAGCTCCAGGCCGGCAATCTGCGAGTAGCCGCCCCCGCTGACGTTGAGCGCGCCTTGATCCGCGACGCCGGTGCCGGCGATCGTCACGTTGCGTCGTCCGGCGCTTCCAGGCCCCCATCCGGCCATGTCGAGCGTGGCGCCGTCGTGGACGGTGACGCCCGAGGTGTTGCCCAATGCATCAACGCCGCCCAGCTTGAGGACCCCGCTCTGCACGTCGATCGGCCCGGTGAAGCCGTTGTTCGAGCCGCTGAGCGTGACCATATGGGGACCCGTCACGATCAGGCTCGCGCTTCCGGTGATGTCGCCGGACAGCGCCAGGTTACCGCCGCTTGCCGCGAGGGTCGAGGTGTCGCCAATGGTCAAGTCGCCCGTCCAGTTGCCGGTGTCCGCGGGGCTGTTGAACTGCTGTAGTGTGCCCCCGTTGAGCGTGACCGGGGCGGCGACCGTGGTGTTGTAGTAGGTTCCGATCCGTGCCCCGGCCGCGACCGTGATCGGCGTGCCGGTCATGCCGTCTTGCGGCGTCTCGAAGTACAGCGTGCCCTCTTCGACCTCGATCGCGCCGAAGGTGCCGGCCGCGCTGCGGATGGGCAGGTTGCCCGCGCCGAGCTTGGTCAGCGTATGGCCGTTGCCGACCAGGGGGCGGTTGATCCCGATGTCCAGCCGTCCCGCGTCCACGCGGATCGAAGCGTCGTCGGCAAGCGCCACGCCGATTCGGCCCTGCAGGTCCCCTCCGGCGCTATACAGAGCGCCCAGGCCGTTGTGGCCGTCTCCAGAGATCGTGAAGTCGACGTCGTACACGCGGTAGCTGCCGAAGTCGAAGGTCGCGCCGTCCGCGACGGTCACGCCCGACGTGCTTCCCAACGCGCCCTCGACGTCCTGCCTGAGCACCCCGTCGTTGACCGTGGTGGCGCCAGAATAGGTGTTTACGCCGCTGAGCGTCCAGGTCCCGTCGTCGATCTTCGTGATCGCGCCGTCATCGATCACGCCCGTGATGTTGCCCGTGCCGCCGCCGCGGAGGTAGAGCGTGTGGCCGCCCAGGCCCAGGTTGCCGGTGAGGGTGACATCGGCACCGCTCGAATCGTGCTTGTCGGCGAAGATCGGCGAATCGGCCAGCAGCGTGAAATCATTGGCTTGCGTGGTCGTCCCGGCAAACGTGAGGCCACCGGCCTGGCTGGTGGTGGGATTGAGATTGCCGCCCTGGATCGTCACGTCGCCGGTGCCCAGCGCGCCGGAAGCCCTCACCCACAGCCTCTTCCACGTGGCGCTCGTGCCGCCGGTATGAACGTACTCGGTTCCGCCGGTGTAGGAGTTCGCGGCTCCCAGGTTCAGCTCGCCGCCCCCGGCCGACGTGTCGAAGACCAGTTTCCCGTCGCCCGAGATCGGCCCGTTCAGGTAGATCTGCCAGGTGCGGTTGCGGACCGTGAGCGTGGTGCCGGTCGGGATCTCGATGGCGTTGTTGATGTCGGTGCTCTGATCGCGGTCGCCGAACAGCCCCGGCTGCGCTAGGCCATTGGCGACGAACCGCAACTGGTTGCCGCCAAGAAAGACGGGGTTGTCGCCCGAGGCGACGTTCGCGATCTCGAGTCGGTTGAGCTCGAGCGGGTTGCCGATGTCCTGGCTGAGCGGCGTGCCGCCCGATCCCATGTTGTTGGTGCCGGCGAAGATGATCTCCGTGTCGCTGGCGCTGGTGGGTGCGGAATCCCCGACCCAGTTCGTGCCCTCGCTCCAGAGCGGGCTGGCTCCGTCGCCCCCGTCCCAGGTGAAGATCGCGGCGCTGGCTTCAGCCGCGACAAGACCCAGCGCGGCCAGCGCACAGGTGGCGATCCCGGTGAATCGCAGGAGGCCCGTGGTGGTCATAGTGTTTTCCCCAGTGGAGTGGATGGATTTCGAGGCGAGGCCCTCGCGCGGCGACGCGGCCGTGGGGATGGCGCGGGCGCAAAGGGCGGCCTGGAGTCTCCCAATTTAACTCCTTCACTATAATCCGGGGGCCGCGGCTTTTCATCAACAAAGACCCCTTGGTCAGGCGGTGGGGGCCAGAGTCAGGGGCCGGCCCCACGAGCGGAAGTGGCGGCCCCGCTTGGGCTCGAGGAAGGAGTCCGCAAATGGGGGAGGAGGCCCTGCTCCCTTGCGGCCGTGGCTGCGGCTCGTGGCTCCGGTCGCCGTGTTTGACCCGCCGTCGGCGCGGAGCTACCCTGACGGCAGGTTGCCCTGGGGCCTGGCGAGGTGGCCGAGGTGGCCTCTGCCCAGCCCCTGCGAGGCGGCGATTCAAAGGAGGACGCACCATGCGCCGTTGGCACGTGTTCTCATTGGGGATGCTGGTCGGGGCCGGCCTGTGCGTGGCGATGGGGTTGGCTTTCGCGCCCAAGGAAGTCGCGACCGAGGCCGCGGCGCCGTCGGAACCTGCGCCCGACGACGGCAAGCTGCGGATCATCTCCTTCGGCGCCCATCCCGACGACGCGGAGATCCGCACTGGAGGCGTGGGCGCGATGTGGGCCAAGGCCGGGCATCACGTCAAATTCGTCTCGGTCACCAACGGCGACATCGGCCACTGGGGTATGGCCGGCGGGGCGCTGGCCCAGCGGCGCACGGCCGAGGTGACCGAGGCCGCCCGGGTGCTCGGGGTAACCACCGCGGTGCTCGACATCCACGACGGCGCGCTGAAGCCGACCCTGGAGAACCGCAAGATCATGACGCGGCTGATCCGCCGCTGGAACGCCGACGTGGTGATCGGCCACCGGCCGAACGACTATCACCCCGACCACCGCTACGTGGGCGTGCTGATGCAGGACTCGGCCTACATGGTCGCGGTGCCCTACTTCTGCCCCGACGTGGCGCCGCTGAAGAAGAACCCCGTGTTCCTCTACTCGTACGACCGGTTCCAGCGGCCCAACCCGTTCCGCGCGGACGTGGTCTTGTCGATCGATCCGGTCATCGAGCAGAAGCTCGACGCGCTTCTGAAGATCGAGTCGCAGTTCATCGAGGGCGGTGCCCTGGGCTCGCCCGAGAAGGCCCCCAGGGCCGAGGCGGAGCGCGAGGAGAAGCGGGAGCACGCCCGCGAGGCGTTCCGCCGCCGCTTTCAGCGGATCGCCGAGCGGCACCGCGACAAGCTGATCGAGCTGTACGGCGAGGAGGCCGGGCGACAGGTGAAGCACGCCGAGGCGTTCGAGATCTGCGAGTACGGGCGCCAGCCCAACGCGGCGGAGCTGCGGGAGATCTTCCCGTTTCTGCCGCCCAAGCGGTGAGCGGGTCCGACGCCGGGTGGCATGCCCCCGCGCCGCGCGGGCATGCCGCGCCGGGTTCCGGCTGGCAGATGATTGCATCCCCCGCGGGGAATTGCTACGATAAGCCTCGGGCAGCCGATCACTTGTCTGGGGGTCTGCCATGCTCAATCTCGGGGGGGGTCCGCGAGGCCTCTGCGTCCTTGCTGTGGGTTGCATCGCGGTGGTTGCAGGTGTCTCGGGCTGCGGGGGCAGTGCCGAGAGCCGCGAGCGTGAGCAGTCCAATATCAAGCCGCTTGCGGTCTTGTACGGCCAGTTCCTCAGTACCAACCGCGGACAGCCACCGGCCACTGAGCAGCAGTTCAAGGACTACGTGAAAAGCCGGGGGCCGGATCTCTCCGACAGCTACGGCGTAGCGAGCGTGGACGAGCTGTTCGTGTCCAGCCGTGACGGCAAGCCGTACGTGATCCGCTCGGGTGCCGAAGCGCAGCAGGGCGAGCCGGGCCCCGACGGCTCGCGCGTGGTGATCTACGAAGCGGAGGGAGTGGACGGCAAGCGGTACGTCGCCACGGCCATGGGGGCGGTCGAGGAGGTGGACGAAGCCCGCTTCAAGCAGCTTGTTCCCAGTGGGCCATGAGAAGGGCGAGGCTCTGCGCGCCGCCGCGGGGCAGGTGGGAAAGCAAGGTTTTTGGGGGAAACACGTTATGACGCGTCCATCGATCCGGTCCGTCCCCGATCGGGGACCAAGCTTCGGCCGCGGTGCGCACGGCCCGCGCCGGGGGTTCACGCTCGTCGAGCTGCTCGTGGTGATCACGATCATCGGCATTCTCATCAGCCTCCTGCTGCCGGCCGTGCAGAGCGCGCGCGAGGCCGCACGCCGCACGCAGTGCGCGAACCATCTGAAGCAGATCGGGCTTGCCATTCTCAACCATGAGAACGCGATGCGGGAGTTCCCCACAGGCGGAGACACCCCCTGGCCGAACCTGGGTGACTCGTGCGATTGCTGCGACGGCGGCAAGCGCTACCTGACCAACGGTCAGCCTAACGGCGCGGCCCGCCAGGGCATGGGCTGGGCCTTTCAGATTCTCCCGTACCTCGAGCAGCAGGCCGTCTATAACCTTTCGAGTTACTCGGAGATGCAGAAGGTGGCGATCAGCTTCTACTTCTGCCCCTCGCGCCGCCGGCCCACCAAGCACCCCGGCCACAATACGTTCCTCATGGACTACGCCTCGGCCACGCCGGGGGCGGAAGGCCGCTGGACCGATTCCGTGGTCAGCCTCTGGGGCGGGCGCAGCGGCGGTGACGTGCGGTGGAGCATCGAATCCGATCAGCCGAACATCTACGATGGCATCATCGTCCGCATCAATTGGTGGTGGAAAGACTGCGAGTTCAAGGGCGGCAGCCCGCCGACCACCGACGGCGACGTGGCCGACGGCCTGAGCAACACGATCATGGTCGGCGAGAAGTGTCTGAAGCCCAACGACTATCTGTCCGGCTGCTGGCACGACGACCGAGGCTGGACCGACGGCTGGGATCCCGACACGGTGCGGTCCACGACTTTCGCCCCGCACCAGGACGCGAACGACATCGGCGACACCGGCTACAAGTTCGGCTCCGCCCATCCCGGCGGCTTCAACTGCGTGTTCGGCGACGGCTCGGTCCGCATGCTCCAGTACGGCATCGACCGGATGACCTTCAACTACCTCGGACACCGCAGCGACCGCAAGCCGATCGACGCCAGCAAGCTGTAGCCCGCGGTGGGACCCGGCCGGCTTGTCTTGCCGCTGCCCGCGGTGACGCGGCAGGAGTCTACCTTGCCGCATCCCACGGTCGTCGCGGCGCAACCCGGGCCGGATCGCGATCCAGGGCTGTCACTCCCCCCTTGTCCCCGCTTGAGACCGCCAGGTGAGATTGCGCCGGCTGCTGTTGATCGCGCTCATCTTCGCAGGCGTCGCCGTGGCGGCGGGCGCGGGCGGCCTGACCGTCTATCGTCACCTCCATCCCCCGTCGCTCCACGCCTGGGAAGCGGCGGTCGCCCAACCGGGCTTCGAGCGCCGCTACCGCACGCGGACGCCTACCCACGACTTCGCGGTTTTCCAGACGCAGGACGGCTGCCTCGCCTTGTGCCGGCGGCGGATCGGCCAGGTGCCGCCGGGGGACGAGGCTGAGGTCGAGGTCACCGATGAACAGGGCCGCGACGTCTCCGACCCCGAGCGGCCACGGCAGCTGCTGTTTCGCGTCTGGAGCTTCGGCCTGGGCAAGCACCGCGTGGAGGACGGCGAGGTGGTGCCCATCCTGCCCGGTTTCCACGGCCGGGTGCGGATCGTCCTGCCCGACCGCGAGGCCGTGGAGCACGGCGATTCGCCCCTTCAGCCCCTTCTGACCGACACCCACGAGGGCGTCGAGCCGCTGCTGGACACGCACATCTACTGGGGCGAAAGGCGCTGAGGCCGCGGCGCGAAACGAGGCCGCGAGGACCTATGCCACGCCGGCGGCCTCCAACAGGCGGATCTCCTCCTCCCAGGCTTCGCGCTGTTCCTCCGGGACGTGAGGGTCGGGAAGGAGCGACCGGCGCGTGCAGTTGACCAGGGCCTGGAGCGTCTGATAGCGCCGCGTGCGACCGATGGCCGGCGGGATCTGGTCGCGCACGATCGCCACCACCTCGTCCAGGCTCTTCACCTTGGCGGCCTTCAGACGCGAGCGCAGGGCCGCGAAGGCCGCCGCGGAGTACTCCTGGGTCAGCTCGTCGAGCCGTGCGATCGTGGCCTCGTCCGGCTCGGGCGCGACCACCTGGGCGACCCAGCGGAGGAACTCGGTGCGGTCGTCTCCCGCGGGATCGAGCACGGGGATGATCAGGTCGCCCACGCGCCCGGGCCGCCGGATGTCGGGTGAGAGGAGGTGGATCCGCGCGGTCATCAAGAGCCAGGTCACGCGCCCGCGCAGGCGCGGATCGGACATCATCGCCTGGATCTTGCCCGTCAGCCGGCGCTCGGTGCTGTGCTCCTCGCGCCCCACGCCGCCGAACTGCGTGTCGGCCTCATCGACGAAGATCACGACCTTCTCCAGGGCCTCCAGCACGCGGCGGAGCCGCTCGAAGATCACGTCGGTCTGGCCGTACCACTGGCTGCGGATGCCCTTGAGCACGAGGACCGGCACGCCGAGCTCGGCGGCCATGGCCTCGAAGATGAAGGTCTTGCCCGAGCCGATCGGCCCGGCCACGGCCGCGCCCGGCAGGGCGGCGTCGCCCGTCTCGCGGAACCGCGGGATCAGCTCCTCGCGGAGGAAGGCCTTCAGCTTGGCGAAGCCGACCACCGAGTCGAGGCGGTGCTCGGGCTTCTTGAACTCCACGACGTCATCGCCCAACTGGGCCTGGATGAACTGCTCGACCCTGGCCACCACCTCGCGGGGCGCGAGCGGCTCGCCGGCGTAGGCCGCGCCGGCCAGGAGTTGGCGCAGGGCGTGGATCGACAGCCCGGCCGTGGCCGCGGCGAGCTCGGCGGGCGAGCTCCCGAGGCGCGGCTTCCGCGGCGCGGCCTCGCAGAACGTCTCGATGAAGTGGTGGCGCTCGTCCGTCGAGGGCGCGGGGATCTCCACGGTGAGGACCTGGGGCATGCGCGACACGCGGGGATGGATCAGGGCCCGCGATTCGGCGATCAGGCAGACCGAGTCGCCGCCGGTCATGAAGGCCGGATCGCCAAACCAGTCCTGCACGATCGCGATCCGCCGGAGCTGCGCGTCGGAGAGCGAGGCCACGTCCTCCCGGCCCGAGGGCAGCAGCATGTCGGCCGCCTCGACGAGGATCAAGAGGTCGTGCTTCAGGCTCGAGGAGCGCGAGCAGATCGTCAACTGGCGGAGGAACTCTAGCGCCAGTGTGGGATTACCGATGGCGTCGATGAGCAACTGATCGAACTTGCGGGCGAGGTGGTCGTACTCCGACTCGCCCTTGGCGCGCAATCCCTGCACCAGCAGCGCGTCGGGGTCCTGACCGGAGCGCCACTCGATCCACGCCCGCTGAAGCTTGTCGCGCTCTTCGAGCACGCGGATCGGCCCGTTGAGCTCGTACACCAGGCGGATCAGGCCGTCGATCTGGGTCTTGCCGACCAGGTACGGGATCAGCGGCACGTATTGCGAGCCGTCGTGGAACAGGTCGTACACGTCGCCCGAGAGGATCAAGCTCCGCGACTGGCCCGAGTTGAGCACTCGGGCGATGCGGGCGTAGAAGTCGTAATGTGGGGCGGACACGCCTTACGACTCCGGGATCCTGGCCTTGTCCTCGGGCTCGGCCTTCTCGGGCTCGGTCTTCTGGGCCAGTCCGATCAGGGCATCGAACTCCGAGTCGGCCGCCGACTTCTCCGCGTAAACCAGGAACTCCTCCTCCGACCGCCGGGCGTCGGCCCCGGCCACCTCGCGGGAGACCCGGGCCGTGGCCTTGGCCTTGTGGCGCAGGTCGCGCATCTCCTGGAGCTCCTGCGAGGTGCGGTCCTCGCTGATACCCGCCATCATGTCGGCCAGCTCCCGCTCCTCCTTGGCCGTGATCATGTCGGCCACGGTCTCGTGCTTCTCCTGCTTGATCTTCTCCAGGTCGCGCAAGAGCGACTCGAGCTGGACCTTATGCCCATCGACCGACCTCTGGATCTCGGCGATGTCCTCTTCGAGCTCCTTGCAGCGGGCTTCCTTCTCGGCCAACGTGGAGCTGAAATCCTTGAACGCCGACTGGCACTTGACGTACTCCGGGTCCTGCTTGACGGCCTCGACGTCGCCGCCATGGCGCTCGACGACCTTGCGGGCCATGGCCGCGGCCCCGTCGCGGAGCTTGGAGAGGCGCTCCACCTCCTCCGTCTGCCGTCGGAGCTCGGCGCTCTTCTTCTCCTCCTGGGCGATCATCGCCCCCACGGCGTCCTTGTACTGGCGGATCCGCTTGCCCTTCTCGGAGATGATGCTGTCGAAGGTCGCCTGGATCACGGCCGGGTTGGTGCTCAGCGCCATCCGCGCCGCATCGATGTTGCCGGTGATCATGTAGCCGATCGCCCGAAAGTAACGCCAGATCGCTCTGAACATGGTTGGCATCTCCCAAGCCGTTTGGTGTGTCGAGCGCCCCTGCGCTCACCCGCCGCGCCGTCCCCCCAACGCCCGCTGCCAGGACAGAAGGAGGTTCTTGATCACTTCGGCCGACGGCGGGTCGCAGACCGTGGTCAATTCATTCTTCAGGCCGTACTGTTTATAACGCACAAAGGGGCTTTCGGGGAAGATGACCGGCACCGCCGTGTTGCCCGGCCGGAAGCCGTGGGTGAGGGCCTGCTTCTGGATCGGCTCGGTGAGGAGGAACTCCAGGAACGTTTCGGCGGCCCTCTTGTGCTCCGAGGTGGTCCAGTCGGTGTTAAGGATGTAGTAGGGGTTGTCGTTCCAAATGTTCCGCTTGGGGTAGGCCACGTGGAGATCGCCCCAGCGGCCCTTGGCCCGCTCCACGTAGTCGATCGCCACCGACTCGTAAACCATCACGGCGTCGTAGGTCGAGGGCCCGCGGCGGACCATTGACTCCATCATGTTGCCCGTCGAGTTCGACATCCCCGACACGCCCGACTCCAGCGACTGCATCCAGGCCTGGAACTTCGGATTGACCACGTCCGCCAGGGTGAGGCCGGTTCTCTTGTCGTGGAAGTCGTAGGCCATCAGCACGAGCGTCATCAGGCCGGAGTTCGACTCGTTGGGATAGGTGTGGCCGAGCTTGAACAGCCCCCACTCGGGCTGCTCGGCGATGGCGCCCCAGCCGCCGGGGGTCTCCAGGGCCTCGCCCAGCGTCTTGAAGCTCACGTCGCCGAACTGTCCGAGGAACGCGTCGTAGCGCTCCTTCCACATCACGAACACCATCGGCGAGAGGGCGAGTATCTTGCCCTCGGCGATCGGGTCGCCCGAGTGCCGCTCCTTCCACAAGAGCTCGAACTCCTCGCGGTACAGGCCGCTGGCCGGCGACCAGACGTGGATCGACTGGTCGCCCTCGACGATCTTATGCGCCGATTCCAGGGAGCCGAGCCCTTGCAGATCGAGCTCGATGCCTTGCCCTTCTGGAGACTTGGCGAACTCCCGCGCGGCCCACTCCAGCCAGTTCCGCTTCTCGGTCCCGTAGGCGATGCCGAGCCTCACGCGCTGGCCGTGCGCGATTGGCTGGGCGCGGTCGTCGCTCCTCCCGGCCTTCGGCGCGTCGCCGTTGCCGGCATCGTCGTCCCCATTGCCGCCGGGCAGCACGACCAGGAAGTAATAGCCGGCCGCGGCCAGGACGACCCACACCAGGAGCACGACAATGGCCTTGCCGAGCCAGGAGCCGGACGAGGAGGAGGCCGGTTCATACATGCGGTTCATGGGAAGTCCGAGATCTCTACGTCCTAACGGCTTGCACCAACACCAACGTGGCGCGGACAAACTCGAAATCCGAAGCACGGAATCCGAAACGAATCCAAATCGCCGAATTCAGAACGCCCCAAGCCGCACGGAAGCGCCATCAAGACCACGTTCCTCCTTCGTCCTCCGCGGCCTGCGTGGTCTCTACTTTCTAAAAGAAGGTGGAGATCTCCTTGAACACCTTGCGGATCGTCTCCGGCGATCCCTCGAACGACTTGGCCCCCGTGGCGTCGGAGATCGAGTCCAGGATCTGCCGGCGGGCCTCCGAGCCGTAGGCGATCGTGAAGATCCTCACGGTGCGTGTCTCGTTGTCCGTCTTGACCGTCTCCAGCAGTTGCGGCAGCTTCGTGCGGCTGTTGCGGTCCTCGCCGTCGGAGAGGACCACGATCGCCTGGATCATGTCCGGCGTAGGGTCCTGCATCAAGTGGCCGTGGGCCGCGGCGATCGCGTCGTAAAGCGCGGTGCCGCCGTCGGCGAAATACGTTCCGACCGTCTCCAGGGCCCTGGGCCGGCCCGCCTCCATCGTCAAGTCCTGGCTGGCGAACCGCACCTGGTGGTTGAACGGCAGCAGGGACAGCCGGTCCTCGTCGCCGAGCATGTTGATCATCTCCGCGGCGCCCTCCTTGGCCCCGGCGATCTTCGCCCCGCGCATGCTGCCCGACGTGTCGAGCACGAGCACCACGTTGGCGTGCTTCTTGTTCCTCTTCCAGAGCTCGATGATCGCTTCCATGACCGGCGGGGCGGGGACCTCGAGCGTGGTCTTGGGCTGCTGGGGATCCACGCCGTGGGCCGCGTTGATCGGGGCGCCGAGGGCCACGTTCAGGTCGGCCGGACGGAAGCCGAACTCCATGGCCCGGCGCTGCTGCGGCTCGGCCAGAAGGTACGCAATGTACTTCTCGGCCGCGTCGCGGTGCTCGGGCGTCACCCACTCGCGCTCCACCACGCCCGCCGGGTGATCGCTCCAGAACGTCCCTTCCTTCGGATAGATCGCCACGACGGGGAAGGGCAGTTCGTGCTCTGATTCATAGGACTCGATGACCATGCTCTCGTAAAGCACGGCCGCGCTCAAGTAGCTCGGCCCTCCGGCGAACATCTTGCGCCCGAAGAACCCCGTCGATTCGCCGTAGTGGACCACGCTCCGCTCGATCTGGCGGAGGAACTCGCCGACCTCGGGCCGTGCCACGTCCTGGAGCGTCAGCCCGCTCACCTTGCCTGCCCCGGCGTACACCTCGGCGAACAGGCTGATCAGCCCGCTGTTGCTGTACTGGGGGTGGGTGTGGCCGAACTTGAACTTACCCCACTGCGGCGCGTCGTACCGGGCCCAGCCTTCGGCGTCGGAAGCCATCTGGAGGATCTCGGCCCAGCCAATCGGTTTTTCGCCCCAACCGAGCTTCTCGGCCATGGGCTTCCACATGGCGATGACCACAGGCGAGAGCACGAGATTCTCGGTCTCGCCCACCAGCGGTTTGCCCGTGGCGGTCTTCGACTCGGCGTTGCCCAGCTCGATGAACGCGGCCGAGGCCGGGCTGATGAGATGGGCCTTCAGGCGCCCGGCCAGCACCTCGTCCTTTGTCTCGCCCGATCCCATCGGGATCGCGCGCACGTAGATCGGCTTTCCCGAGGTGCTCTTGTGCCCCGCCGCATTGAACTCCTGGGTGACCGCGTCCACCCAGAGCTTCTTCTCGGAGCCGTAAGGGAAGACGAGCTCCAAAGAGCCGGGAGGCGCCGGTTTCTCGTGGGCGGCTGGCTGGGGCGATGATCGGTCCTTTCGATCGCCGGAGTCGCCGCCGCAGCCCCCAAGGCAAGCCGCGACCGCAACGACCAAGCCGTAGGAGAAGGTCGCCGAAAGGGCCCGAAGTCGCTGCGTCTGCCTGTCCATAATCTCTCGCCTGCGAACAGAGGCCGGCTTTCCGGGGCGACCTGCGTCCCCCCATACCGGTATCCTAGGTCAGCCCGGCCAACATGACAATCAGGCGCGGGTTATCGCTTCGTTAGGGCCCCGAAGGCTCGGGCTCGCCCTCGCGAACCCCCCGCTCCAACTGATCCATGCGGCTGGAGACACGCCGGGCGACCTCCAGACCCATTTCCAGCTCGCGGCGCATCTCCGAGAGCTCCTGCCCTGGTCGCTCGCTCTGGAGGGCCGCGGTCTGGAGGTGATCGAGCGTCGCCCCCAGATGGTGGATGCTCTGCCGGATCTCCGCCAGCAGCTCCTCGCGGGATCGGAGGAGCTTCTCGCGGGCCTCGCGCGTGGCCATCTCCTGCGCGGCGTTCCAAAAGGCGAGCGTTCTCTCAAGCGATTCGACGCAGGACTCGTACAATTCGACCGAGTGATCGCGGATTTCCGGAAGCAGCTCGCCGCTGCCGCCCTCGCCGACCATTCCCGCCCGCTCCAGTCGTCGGTATATCTTGCGCAAATCCCGCACGCTGGCGATGGTCCGCGGGTCGCCATCGCCGTGGAGCCGCTTCTCCAGGCCGTCGAGAAAGGCGTAGTGGCTCCGCTCGGTCTCGCTGAGGACCTCCTCGAAGGCCTGGCGCGCGATCTGGTCGTAGCCAAGTACCCACCGGGTAGCCCCCATGCCCACGCCCAGCAGAATCCCCACCACGCCCATGAAGCCAAAGAACCCCAACGGATGGCCAAGCACGATCCCCAGACCCAGCGAGGCCAGTCCCAGCCCCGCAGGCACGCCCACCCACGGTGATGCGACCAGACGCGTGAGAAACCGCTTGCGAAAGCGACCGGGATCCATGGAGGCGGTGGCGATGTGGGGGAACCGGGGTGCCGAAGACGCTGCGGGGCGCCCAGCGCGCCCCTCATCGTAGTTTCGCCCGCGGCGTGCAACAAGGCGAGCGGGTTTGCCACGCCGCGGCTGCGCACGGCAAGCCTCCACGCGGCGCGGGCACCCTCTCCCGAGGTTCCCGCGATCCCGCCGGCCGATCCGCAAGGGGATCCGTTGGCACGCCCACGGTGCGCTCTTGAGGCTTCCGGCGTTTCCGAACCTGGCCGCGTTGCTTGCGGGTGGTC
Organism: uncultured Pirellulales bacterium; assembly: GCA_964434165.1. Classification (GTDB taxonomy): domain Bacteria; phylum Planctomycetota; class Planctomycetia; order Pirellulales; family Thermoguttaceae; genus CAYSUS01. The sequence goes on along the minus strand of CAYSUS010000093.1, from coordinate 12,299 downwards.
CGGGCTTCGCTACAATGGCCCGCACGCGCGGCCGGGCCGTGACGGGCGACGGTGAACTGAATCTCCTCTTTTATTCGCTGGTGAGGTGGAAGATGCGATCAGCCTTGGCACGATGGTGGTGGTCGGCGATTCTCGCGCTGGCCGTGGGATGCGGCGGGACGCCGAAGGACTACAAGGATTCGAAGGGCACCAAGGACAAAGACTCCGGCACGAAGCAGGCGCAGGCAGACGGAGCGAAGGACAAGAAGGACGAACAGTCGCCGCCGCTTCCCTCGGGCGTGGCCAAGACCGAGACGCCGCCGGGGCGGACCGATCCGGCCACCCTCGAGCCCGCGACCAGCTTCCTCCCGTTTGTGACCGACGAGTACTTCGCGGCCGGCGTGATCAAGCCTCGCGAGATCCTTCAGTCGCCCGTCCTGAAGGGGCTGCCGCTGGCGATGATGCTGGAGCCCCTGCAAAGGGACATGGGATTCGACCCGATGCTCCTGGAACGGGCCGTGCTTCTGATGCGCCCCCCTCAGGGCCGCGGCGTCAACCGGCCGATCGGCATCGTTCGGTTCGCGGACCCAGCCGATATCGAGCCGACCCTCAAGAAGCTCTGGGGCGGCTTCATGAAGGGCGAGCATCTAGGAAGGCCGATCTACACGGAAGTCCCTCCTCCCCTGCCCGAGGGCGTCGAGATGAGGGGACCACGCATGGAGTTTGCGGCGGCGGACGTGGGCGGCGGATGGGTCATCATGGGCGAAGAAGAGCCCGTCAAGCGAATGAGCCAGGGCAAGGGCGGAACCTCGCCGCTTGCCGCCAAGCTCAAGACCGTGGACCCGGCCGCCGACGCGTATGCGGTGGCCGTGATCGAACCGATTCGCGACTTGGCCAAGCGCCTGGCCGAGGAGGGGGAGGGAGAGGCGCCGCCACAGGTGTTGACGGCGCTGGGCGTGGCGGATCTCGCTGAGACCGCGGTCGCGACCCTCAGCCTGACCGGGGCGGAGTCCGTGCGCCTGATCATCCAGGGCAAGGACCCCGAGGCCGCCGAGAAAGTCGAGAACATGGCCCTGGCCCTGGTCGGCATGGGCCAGGCGGCCTATCAGCAGTTCCGCACCGAAATGGCCGAACAGGCCGGACCCGCCGGCGAGCCGGTGGTGAAGATGACCGACGAGGTCGTCCGCGCCGTCAAAGTCGCGCGCGACGGAGCGACCGTCACCGTGTCGGTGACCCGGCCCGCGGGCATGGACACGCTGGCCGAGACCATGGCCCCGGCCATTGAGGAGGCGCAGCAGGCGGCTAGACGGGCCCGTCGAATATACGACCTCAGGCAGATCGGCCTGGCGATGCACAACTACCACGACTCGTTCCGCGCCTTTCCTCCGGCTGCGACTCGGGACAAGGACGGCAAACCGCTGCTGAGCTGGCGCGTGGCGATTCTGCCCTACCTGGAGCAAGGCGGGCTCTATGAGCAATTCCACCTCGACGAGCCCTGGGACAGCGAGCACAACCTGAAGCTGGCTCAGCAGATGCCCGACATCTACAAGTGCGAGGGCGTCGAGCAGGGCAAGACGTCGATCGTGGTGCTCACCGGCGAGGGCGTGCCGTTCGGCGGAGAGAAAGGCCCAACGATGGCCGACATCCGCGATGGCTCCTCGAACACGATCATGTGCGTGGAGGCCGGACCCGACAAGGCCGTTCCCTGGACGAAACCGGAGGACATCCCTTTCAACAAACAGGCCCCGCTCTCCTCCCTAGGCAAGCTGCCGGAGAACCACTTCCTGGCCTTGTTCATGGACGGGCACGTGCAGGCCGTCGCAGTCGACGTGGATTCTGACATGCTCTCGTGGATGATCCAGCACAACGACGGACAGCCGATCGACCTGCCGAGCCCCTGAGTCGTTGCGAACAGACTTCCGGAGTCTCTAGGGCTTCGGAAGTCCTGTGCCTCGCGGTGTCGCTCAGAAATCCTGGCCGCGGATAACCTCCCCGCCCGCGCGGGTGGCCAGGGCCATGTACACCTTCGGGTCGATCGTCTCGGCGATCGACCGCACCGCGCCGTCGCCGAACCCATGATTGACCACGCCCGGGTGGCGGCTCGCTGGGCCGAACCGCCAAACCTCCTTGCCCGAGTGGCGGTCCGCCGGCAGATACGCCTTGGCCGGCTGGGCCTCGGGATCGCCGTAATTGATCGCCGCCGCCACGCCGGCCACCGGCTGGAACGGGCTTGTTTCGCCGCCGGCGCGCTCGAACCGCGGCCTGGTCTCCTCGGCCAGCGCGACCACCGCGGCCGTGGTGCCATCGAGCCAGGCGGCGTAGCTCTCCTCCCTCGACTCGCAGAACACCATCGTGTTGGACAGGCCGTCCTTGGCCTGTCGGATGGTGACCTCCGATCCCGGATAGATCAGCCCGTTGGGATGCTTCCCACCGCCGACCGGCTGCTTCTCCTCGCCGTAGAGGCTGGCCGCGTGCGACGCGCCGACGGCCACGTAGTTGCTAACCGCCTGCGACTGCTCCGCGTATTCGGGCGCGGTCGAGTGCGTGGGCCCGGCGTAGCTGGGACAGACGTAGACCTCGATCTTCGTGGCCGCCGCCTGCTTGTGCGACTCCGAACCGTCGTACGGCCAGCTCTCCAGATCGAAGCGGTCGTAGAGGGCCTGCTGCTCGATAAACGGCAGGACGGGCACGCGCCAACTGAAGCCGGCGCCCTTTCCGTTCCTGTGACTCGAGCCGGGCGCCGGGGCCTTGGCCGTGAGCATCGGTTGCGCGCTCGAGGCCGGCAGGCACCCCAACGCGGCGTGATAGTTGTGCATGGCCAGCCCAATCTGTTTCAGGTTGTTCGAGCACTGGGCACGCCGGGCGGCCTCGCGGGCTGCCTGCAACGCAGGCAGGAGCAGAGCGATAAGGAGGCCGAGGATGGCCAGGACGACGACCAGCTCGATCAGCGTCAGCCCGCAGCGCAGGGGGCGCAACAACATGGCACGGTCTCCTTCGACAAGCGTGTTGAGTACGGGAGGACTCGAGGGACGAGGAATCAACGCCTGAGCGGCCGGAAGGGCGCGCTTGACTTCTTCGCTGCCCCCGACATCAGACACCATTGGCCCCGGCCCGACAAGCCCCTGAGAGGGGTGAGATGCGGGACGGCCGACCGATGGCGTGGCTCGCGTCGAATGATCGCCTTCGAGGTAATTGTTCCCTGGGGCCCGGTGTGGTGAGCTAGATTCGGCCACCGAAGAAAGTGTCCATCAGTGCTCGCAAAAGGGGGGAGAGGGTCGGCTTCGACGCCGGGAGGATTGGCCGTATCTCAGGCGCGGTCGGGTTGTCGCCGGTTCGCGGCCGATTCGCTCAAGCACTATCGGATAGATCACCATTCTCGACGAGCGCGTAGCCGGCCGGTCGCTTGACCGGCGGATGCGGGAGCGAAGAATTCGGCCGGGGAGCGACGGGGCGTCGTGGTCCCCGCGGGCTGAATTGGTCGGGTACTTACAGGGGGAGGGAGTTGAAGAATGAAGCTGAGCATGCTTTCCTGTCTGGTTGTCGTGGCGGCGATTGCCATGGGACAACCGGCGGTGGCTGGTGAGAAGTGCTGCTTCCAAGGCGATACCTGCTGCAAGAGCCAGAGCACGGTCGTCTGCCCGGTCAGCGGGAAGGCGGTCGATATGTCGGTGTCCGCGGAGTACGGCGGTGGCGAAGTGTATTTCGCTTGCTCGGGATGCTTGAAGGAGTTCGAGGAGAAGACGGAGAAGTATGCCGCCAAGGCCAACCGGCAGTTGGTCGCCACCGACCAAGCGAAGCAGGTGGCTTGCCCGTTAACCGGCCGCGATTTCGACAAGGACAAGACGGCGGAGATCGGAGGCGTGAACGTCGCCTTCTGCTGCGGCGGCTGCATCGGCAAGATCACCCAAGCCGAGTCCGCGGATCGGGTGAACATGGTTTTCGGCAAGGGATTCGAAAACGGCTTCAAGATCGAGAAGAAGGAAGACAAGAAGGAGTCGTGAGCCGTTAGCGCTCGTTTGTCGGCGGCTGCCCGTCAGTCGCTCGGCCTGCAAATCAAGTGTTTTCCTCCCGGTAGTAGCCGCGCCCCGAAGGGATTCGGGTGCGCGGCTAGCTCTTTTTCGCCGCCCCTTGCGGCGGCTCTGGCCACGCGGCCCGGCTTTTCAACGGGCTGCCTCTTGTGGTAGGCTCCGACCAGACGTGACCTGACTCCAGCAGTCAGCGCCCGGTCTTTGGTCACGGGAGCACGGAAGGATCGCCTATGCGGCGCCCGGCCCGTTTGGCCTCGAGCGCGCAGCCGCCCAGGTCGGACGCGCGCGGCCTTGCCGCCTTGTTCGGCCCCCGATCAGCGATCGCCCGACGCGGGGTGGCGACGCTGTGCGAGGCGATCCTTGAAGCGCGATCCTCATCGGTCGGTCCGGCTTTCGCCCGTTGGCGTACACTGCTCGGTACGGCCACCGGTCACGACCTGGACCGCGAGGACCGCGGGGCCGCCATTCTGGCAAGGCTTTTCGGCGTGAACACGTGCCTCGGACGTCCCGCTGAGCTGCTTTTCGCCGTCCACACCTACTACTCCCTGGTCGTCAAAGCCCTGGTGGGCAGCGCGCTGGAGGGCGGGGCGCACGGGCGCGCGCCGGGCGCGCGCCGGGCGAGCGCCTGGAGGATCTCGAGACGAGCGTCGCGCCCGAGGGCCGCATGCTCGTTCGCCGGCACGACGAGAACCCCTTCGGGTGGTACCTGGACTGTTGGTCGGCGGCGATCGAGGCACTCGCCGCCGGCGTGCTTGCCGCAACCGACGAAGCGGCCCGGGGCTTGTCTGCCGAAGGCGACGCAGCCGCGCGCGACGTGCTGAAGCCGCTTTACGAATCGCTGCTGCCCAAGCAAGTCCGTCACCGCCTCGGCGAGTATTATACGCCCGACTGGCTCGCCGAGCACCTGCTCGACGTGGCCGGGTACCGCGGACTGGAGCAAGGGCGCCTCCTGGACCCTGCCTGCGGCTCGGGCACGTTCCTGTTGGCGGCGATCCGCCGCGCCTTGGGCGTCGCCGGGAACGAAGCCGCGGACGGCCGCGCGCGGGCGGTTCTCGGCCGTATCGTGGGGTTCGATCTCAATCCCCTGGCCGTTCTCTCGGCCAGGGCCAACTACGTGCTGGCCTTGCGTCCCTGGCTGAAGCCCGGCGAAGCGATCGACGTCCCGGTTCATCTGCGGGATGCGGTCCTGGCTCGCGACGGGGCGGGGGAGCACGCCGAGGCCTTCGACCTGGTCGTCGGCAATCCGCCGTGGATCGTGTGGGACCATCTGCCGGAGAACTACCGCCGCGCGACCGAGCCGCTCTGGCGCGAGTACGGGCTGTTCTCGCTATCCAGCGCCGAGGCCCGACACGGCGGGGCCAAGAAGGACCTTTCGGCACTGATGACCTGCGTGGCCGCCGACCGGTATCTCAAGCCCCGCGGGCGACTGGCCTTCGTGCTCCCGCAGAACCTGTTCCAGACCAAGGGGGCGGGCGACGGGTTCCGGCGTTTCCAACTGGGAGAAGGCGCGCCCCTGCGCGTGCTGCGCGTCGATGACCTGTCGAGCGGCAAGCCGTTCGCCGGCGCGGCCAATTGGACGGCCACCGCCGTGTTCGAGAAGGGCAGCCCCACCGAGTACCCCGTGGCCTATTACCGCTGGAGCGACGGTCGCGCGCCGCTGCGACTGGCGGCCGAGCCGATCGACCCGGACCGTCCCACCTCGCCCTGGCTCGTTCGGCCCGCCGGAGTGACTACCCCGCTGTCGCGTGTGAAGGGTCGATCGGACTACGAGGCCCATCTGGGGGCCAACTCGGGCGGGGCGAACGCCGTGTACTGGCTCGAAGTGCTGGGCGCCGCCGAGGGGGGCGTCCTGGTGCGCAATCGCTCTGAGTGCGGCCGGGGCAGCACGCCTCAAACGTCGCAGGTGATCGAGGCCGACCTCGTCTATCCGCTGCTGCGCTGGGGCGACGTCCGGCGATGGCACGCTGCGCCGTCGGGGCACATCCTGCTCGTGCAGGACCCCGGCCGGCGGCGGGGGATCGACGCCGGGCGCATGCAGCAAGATTACCCCAGGACCCTCGCGTACCTGGCGCGTTTCGAGCCCCTGCTCCGCCGGCGCGCGGCCTATCGGCGTTACCAAGAGCGGGCGGCCTTCTACTCGATGTACGACGTGGGTCCTTACACCACCGCCCCGCACAAGGTCGTTTGGCGCCGCATGGACCGGCGCCTCAGCGCCGCTGTGGCAGGTGAATTCGATGACCCGGTCCTCGGCCGGCGTCCGATCGTGCCGCAGGAAACGTGCGTCCTCATCGCGGCCGCCTCGGCCGACGAGGCCCACTACCTGTGCGCCCTGCTCAACAGCGCGGTGCTCGATTTCCTCGTACGCGCGCACAGCGTGCGGGGCGGCAAGGGGTTCGGCACGCCGGGGATGCTCCAGGTGGTGCGGTTGCGCCGGTTCGAGCCGGATCGGCGGATCCACGCCGAACTGGCCGCGCTGAGCCGCCAGGCTCACGCGGAGACGGCCCACAATCGCGACGCCGATCGCCTTCAGGGAGCCATCGATCGCGCCGCGGGAAAGATCTACGCGCTGGGGGCCGGGGAGGTAGCGGCCATGCGCCGGGAATTGGACGGCCCGTGAAGCGGGCTGCACCTACGCCCAGTCCAGCCCGGTCTCGTGCCGGATGCGTTCCTCGAAGTTGCCCAGAAGCCCGCCGATCACGTCCCAGCGATCGCGGCGACGGAGCTCGATGTCGCCCTGCTGGTTGACGCGGACGATGCTCTTCTCGGTCACGCCTACCTTGGACAACTCGGCCGGGTCGGGGCCGCCCTCGGTGACAAGGCGGAGCAGCATCTGACCTGACATCTCGATGAACGGCATGCTTCGCGATCCCTGCACAGGCCCCTACACGGGTGGTTCGAGGAACGGCCCCATCTTAGCCGCCGCCGCCCGGGGGCGTCAAGAACGGTGCGGAAGGCAGACTTCCCACGCGGCACTTCCAGAGTCTCGCAGGCTTCCGAAGTCGGACGCTTCATCCCCCGCAGCGCTCCGACCGCACGGCCTCGCACAACGCGAGCATCCGTTCCGGGGCGAGCTGCTCCGCCCGCTCGGTGCCGTTCAACCCCTGCCGCGCGAGGATCTCGTCGATCTGGCGCTTGTCGAGTTGGCCCTTCGTGGCGCTGATCAGCTCACTGCGGAGGTACTTGCGGCGGTGGAAGAACATCGACCGCACGAACGCGTGGAAGAAGTCGCGATTGGGGATACGGGCGCGAAGAGCGTCGTCCAGCTCGATGCGCACGATCGCCGACTCGACCTTGGGCCGCGGCCAGAACACGCCAGGCGGCAGCGCCCGCACGAGCTCGACGGTGCACTGGCTCTGTATCCAGATGCTCAACGCACCGTAGTCCTTGGTCGAGGGCCGCGCCACGATGCGATCGGCCACCTCCTTCTGGATCGTCACGGCCATCAGCCGCGGCGCGTCCTCCAGGTCCAACAGATTGGTCAGAAGCGGCGTGGCGATCTGGTAAGGGAGGTTGGCCACAAGCTTCAGACGCCTGCCGGGCGCGGCCTCAACGTGATGGCGAACGACCCGGAGCATCTCGGGATTGAGGCGGTTCTTGCCGGCCAGGGCGTCCGCGCGAATCATCTCCACGCTGGCAACCTGATACAACTCCTCCCCGGCAAGCTGATGGAGGTGCTGGTCGATCTCCACGGTCACCACGGCGGCGGCCTGCCTGGCCAGGAGCGCCGTCAGCGAGCCCATGCCGGTGCCAACCTCAAGGACGACGTCGTCGGGTCCCAGGTCGGCGGACTGGACGAGAAGCCGGACAAGGTTGAGGTCGATGAGGAAGTTCTGCCCCAGCTTCTTGTGCAGCCCGATTCCCGCCTCGGCGAAACGCCGCTTGAGGAATGACAGGGTCTGATTCGCAGGCGAAGACGGCATGGGAAAGGGGATTGGGAGGAATGGGAAGTCGTGACGCCGTGGGCGGTTTCCACCTTGTCGCAAAGTCTGCGCGTCCTGCTACCCGGAAGGCATGTCGATCATCGCCTTGACCACACCGTCGCGGTAGCCGGCCACGAGCTCGAAGGCCTCGCCGAGCCGCGCCAGCGGGAAGCGATGCGTCAGCAGCGGCCCGGCATCGAGACGTCCCGAGGCGATCGCCTCCACGACCGGTGCCACGCTGTCGATCTGCCGGCGCACGGCTTGAAGCGCGACCTCGCGGCGCCGCACCACGTGCGCGTCGAAGCTCAATCGTTCGACGGGCGGGATGCCGACCATCAACACGGTCCCGCCTGGCTTCAGCAGGTCGATCGCCTGGTCGATGCACGCGGGATCGCCCGAGCAGTCGAACACCGCGTCGAGCCCCAACGGCTCGCGACCCGCGATCTCGGCCGTCGTGTCGATCTCTTCGGGGCAGCCCGTCCAATCGGCGCCGCACCCTTCGGCTACGCCCAGACGCTCGGGCAAGAGGTCCGTTACGTAAGCCGCGCCGCCGAATTCCATCTTCGCGCAAAGCAGTACGCTCAGGCCGATCGGCCCCGAGCCGAGGATGCCGATCCGCGGCTGGGTCTTGAGCCGCGCCAACCGCACCGCATACAGCCCAATCGACAGCGGCTCGGCCAGGGCGGCCTCGTCGAGCGACATGCTCTCCGGAATCGGATAGCAGTTCGCCGCGGGTAGCACGTACAGCTCTGACGCCGCGCCCGGGACCTCGCCCGGGCAGCCCATGAACCGCAGGCTGCGGCAGGTGTTCCCCCGGCCCGAGCGGCACTGATCGCACTGCCCGCAGGTGATCGCCGGATCAACGGCCACGCGGTCGCCTGGCCGCAGGTTGGTCACCTCGGGCCCCACCTCAACCACCGTGCCTGCGCATTCATGGCCCAGCGTGGCCGGGTATTCGACGACCTGATCGCCGATCCGCCCCTCCGCGTAATAATGCACGTCCGATCCGCACACGCCCACCCGGTCGATCCGCACCAAGACATCCCCAGGCCGCTCAAGCCTCGGGCTCTCCGTCTCACGGATTTCGATGGTTCGCCGGGCGGTGAAGAGGGCGGTTTTCATGGTGGTTCAAATCAATACGGACTGCTACCGCGCCGTGAACTTCCTCACATCGCCGAAAAGTGTGATCTTCCAATGCACGACGACGGCGCGGTACTCGTAGGAGCGGCCGGGCTCCAGGTCGCCGTGCTCCAGGCGGAACGGCCCGGACTTCTCCCGGGGGATGAGATAGGTGCCCTGCCAGGGCTGGGCGACGGCCAAGGGTTGCGTGCTCTCATGCGTGGGTCGGACGAGGAAGCCCACCTCCACGCGGTCCAGGTCGCCGAGTGTGGCCAGCTCGCCCGTGAGCACGGCCGCACCCCCGGAGGTCTTCTCCACGCGCCCGGTCGTCACCACGGGCGGATCGAGCGCCGGATGGGCGTCGGTGACCTTGATCACGATGGGGTTGGGCCACTTGTGGTCGTTGTAGATCCGCTGGGCGTTGACCGCCGAGATGTGCAGGCCGTCGTCGTCCTGCTTCCACCGCGTGGCCACGTCGGCCTTGGGGCGGTACTCGAGGACCTTGCCTGTCTGGCTGAGCAGGCTCACTCGGGTCTTCTCGCCCGCCTTGACCGATCCGAGCACGATCTCACGCCGCTGACCGAACCCCCATGGCCGCCCGCTGACGATCGCATAGACCGTGTCTTCGCCCCGGCGCTTGGTTAGCCAGATCGTGCCAAGCTGCGGGTTATGGCTCAGCCACTTGTCGTTGCCGATCATCACGCTGCGCTCCGCCGGCACGAGCCACGGCTCAATGTCGCCCACCGCCTCCGCATTGATGAAGTTCCACAGCGCGATCTCGCGGAGCCGGGCCTCCTGCTCGACGGGGATCTCGCCGTCGGGCTTGGGGCCCAGGTTCAAGAGCAGGTTGCCCCCTTTCGCCCGGGTCTCGATAAGCATCCGGATCAGCTCGTCGCCCGACTTGTACGTCTCGTTGGTCGGCTTGTACTGCCACTGCGTGCCCATCGTAATGCAGCTCTCCCACGGGTCCTTCGAGGCGGTGCCGGGTATGTACTGCTCGGGCGTCTTCATGGCGCCGCGCGTGATGACCAGGTTCGGCTGGAGCTTCCACGCCAACTCGCGCAGGCCCTCGGCCGGCCCGTCGATGAACAGGATGTCGATCGGCCCGTAGCCGGTAAGCAGCTCGCGAAGCTGGGCCTGGTCGTGGTTCATCAGGCCCGGGTTGTTGGCCGGGGCCACCTCAGGCACGTTCCGCTGTATAGCGATCCCTTGCTGGTGCAGGAACCAGAAGTCGTCGGGCGAGAAGTACAGGCCCACCGCGATGCCGCGGCGGCGCAGGGCCTCGATGAGCTGCCCGGTGATGTCCTTCGCGTAAGGCGTGTTGGTGATGTTGAATTCCGTGGTGGCCGTGTCGAACATGCAGAAGCCCGAGTGATGCTTGGCGGTGAACACGACGTACCTGGCCCCTGAGAGCTTGAACAGGTCGGCCCAGGCGTCGGGATCCAACTTGCGGGGATTGAACGTCTTGGGGAGATCCTCGAAGTAGCGGCGGCGGTACTCCTCGTCGGCTCCCACCAGGCTGTGGCTGATCACCGAGCCGAGCTGGCTGTCCAGGCTCCAGTGGATGAACAGGCCGAAGCCCAGGCGCCGAAACCACTCGACGCGCTCGGGCTTATTGCCCACCGCGGTCTGCCGCTCGTCCTGGGCCACGGAGGTGGGCGGCGCGGCTTGGGCCGCGACTCGGGGGCTGGCCGCGAGCAGAAGGACAAGCGCCGGGAAACCGTAGCAAATCGACTTGGGCTGCGACATCGTGCACCCTCCACGTCGGTCGTTGCGAGTCGAGCGGTCGGAAGCCGTCAGTATAGCACGTCGATTGCGCGTATGAACATGCGCCCGGACCTGGCTTCCGCCGCCGGGAGTCGGGCCGGAGGCGCCGCGGGGCGCGATGTGCATCCCGCCGTGTCCGATAGTACAATGGGCGACTTCGCGGGGTGGGAGCGTTCCGCCCTGCAGTCACGAGTTTCGGAGAGGATCGACCCATGAAACGAGCAATCGAACGCGCACTGCTGGGATTTCTGATGCTGACGCTGGCCCTTCCGGCCGCCGCCGCGCCGGCCGACGACGAGGGCTTCGTCTCCCTGTTCGACGGCAAGACCCTGGAGGGCTGGACCCAGCGCAACGGCAAGGCGACCTACGGCGTCGAGGACGGGGCCATCGTCGGTCGGACCGCCAAGAACAGCCCCAACTCCTTCCTCTGCACGAACAAGGCCTACTGCGACTTCGAGCTCCAGTTCGAGGTGAAGGTCGATAAGGGCCTCAACTCCGGCGTGCAGATCCGCTCGCGGAGCAGCAAGGACTACAACAACGAGCGGGTCCACGGGCCGCAGGTCGAGATCGAGACCGCCCCGGGCGAGTCGGGCTACATCTACGGCGAGGCCACCGGGCGTGGCTGGCTCAGCCCCAACCAGGACAAGAAGGACGCCTACAAGAACGACCAGTGGAACCACTACCGCGTGCTGGCCAAGGGGCCGCGGATCCAGACCTGGATCAACGGCGAGATGGTCGAGGACCTCACCGACGAGGCCTCCAGCCAGTGCGGGTTCATCGGCCTTCAGGTCCACGGCGTGGGCGACCGCGGCCCGTTCGAAGTCCGCTGGCGCAACATCAAGATCAAGGACCTCGCCCCCGAGAAGTCGGCCAAGGCCCAGGACGCGCAGTTCGCCCCGGCCCCCGACGTGAAGAAGGCGAAGAAGCGGAAGAAGTAAAGGCGATGCCGCGCATCAGCTCCCCTCTCCCGCTGGCGGGAGAGGGGCCGGGGGTGAGGGCGCATCGGGCATCCGGCTCGTTCCCATGCTCCGCAAGTGATCGCCGCGACGCTGCCCGACGAGGTGTTGCGGGCGGGACTGGTGGGGCCGCGGCTGTCGGCGCTGGTCGCCTACCAAAAGGGCGCCTGCCATATGAGCTATCGGGTGATCGAGACATTCCTGGCCGAGGAAGAGGACGAGGAAAGGACAGGCACAATAAGGCGCCCCTCTGTGCCCTGCCCATCTCCGCGTTTGCTGCACGCCCCAGGCGTGCCGCCGTCAATGGAATAGGATGCCTGGGCTATTTGGTGCAGCCTGTTCCCGCGCTCTGCGCGCGAACGCCCACCGCTGCGGCGCTTACCCCTCTGGATAGCGGGTATTGCGGCGCACGGGGGCCCGCGTTTTGCAGAGGAATCGGCGGGGCCACGGGACCCCGATGTCCTTGTGGGAAAACCCTTTGCGCCGCCGGCGTCGCCGGCGCGGCCGGGCTGGAGGGCCGCGTGTTGGTC
>CAYSUS010000092.1:0-29680 GCA_964434165.1 uncultured Pirellulales bacterium | reverse complement strand
GATACGCCCGCCCGGCAGACCCAAGCGACGGTAAACGGGACCGGTCCCCGTTTCCTGTCGAGCGCGCTAAAGAAACCCGAAAAAACACCTGCAGGCGTCGGCCGAAGGTGGGCAGGAGGCTTGGCAACGGCCTTGCCGCGGCCTATAGTGGCCCCATGAGCGACACGCCTCGGACAATCCACGACGCCCAGGGGGCACGCGACGCCGCCGGCCCCGGCCATGGCCCCCGCTGCCCGGCCTGCGATCGGCCGCTCGCGGGCGACCGGGCACGCTTCGTGCTGGACGACCCGGGCCGGTTGACGGTGTTCGCCTGCCCGTGCGGTGTGCATTACACCGACTACGCTCTGGCCGGCCGGGCCGCCGACGTGTACGACCAGGGGTACTACGCCCACCCCCGCTACGCCACCGACGCGGGGCGAAGGGCCTGCGGGCGGCACCTGGCGAGGCTGCTGGATCGGGCGCGGCTGGGCGTTCCGGCCGGCCGTCGGCTGCTGGACGTCGGGTGCGCGACCGGCGACTTCGTCGACGACGCCTGCCGGGCCGGCTGGGACGCCGAAGGCATCGACATCAGCCCCGAGGCGGTCGAGATCGGGCGATCCCAAGGCCGAGCTCTCCGCGTGGGCGACGTCGCCGGGCTGGCCTCGGCCGGGCTCACCTACGATGCGATCACCCTCTGGGACGTCCTGGAGCACCTGCCCGACCCGCGAGGGGCCCTGTCGGCCCTGCGCACGACCCTGGCCGAGGGGGGCACGCTGGTGCTCACGACCGTCACCTGCACCTCCCTGGTCGACCGCCTGGCCCGGACGATCTGTCGCCTGACCGGCGGGGCCGTCCAGGGGCCCATGAAACGCATGTACGTCCCCGGCCACCTGTACTACTTCACCCGCCCAACCCTCTGCCAGACGCTGTCCCGCGCCGGCTGGGAGCCGGTCGCCCTGATCGCCGGCGACACGCCCCCGGCGGCGGTGACCACGTCGGTGCCCCTGCGGCTGGCCATGGCGGCACTGTGGGCAGCGCAGCGGGTGACCGGCCTGACCTACGAACTGCTGGCGGTCTGTCGGCCGAGGCCCCGCCGGAGCGAGTGACAGAAGTCTCTTCCGTTTCCCACTGGTCTTGACCGTCGCCCGCGGCGTCGGTTTCCATCGACAGCCCAAAGGGTTGCCCGCTTCAACGCCCTTTCAGGCAACGCCCGATCCGCCCCGGGAAGACCAAGGGACCTCTGTCAACCACTCCAGCGGCGTCAGAACTCTGGCCGGCCCGTGCGACGGAAGCGATCCATCGCTGCCAGCGACTCCCTCGCGTACCCCCGTGCCCTGGCGGGATCGTTTCGCCGGGAGCTGACGGAGATCACGATGTATTTCTGGTGCTCATAGAGCAGGTAGAACAGCCGGCGGACCGCAGCCGGGCCCGCGTGCGTGGGCACCTCTCGCCCGTACCCGCTCCAGAAGGCCGAGCGGGTGACGCCGCAGTATTCGGCGATCGCCAAGTCCCACTCGACGTCGCCCCAGCAGGCTCGGTCGAAGTCGATCACGCCGGACACGGCCCCGTCGGGGTGTTCGGAGAAAAGGGGTCAGGACTCTTTTTAGGTCAAACAAAGAGTCCTGACCCCTTTTTTTCGGGCTAAAGATGGCCCAGAAATCGCCGCTGGACGACGCGCGGTCCAGCGGCTAGGCTCGCCGGATGCGGCACTCCGCGGGCCCGCTCCACATGCACCCACTCACCCAACACGCCCTCACCCCCGGCCCCTCTCCTGCAAGCGGGAGAGGGGAGCCTGATGCCCTCCCGCCCCCACGCCCTCACCCCGTCACCTACACGGTGTCGCGCTGGGTGGTTTCACCCCCGAAGGTTCATCACGAGGAACCGTTCGGGGGTCCCGTGCTGGAAAAACCCACTTCTGTTGCACAACTGCTTCGCCGCTCCACGGTCTCGCCCGCGGCACAAGAGGCGCAAGTGGTTCTCTGCCGGCAGATTGGGTTCCGCGGACCGGACCTGTCCCCGCGCGCAAGCCGCCGCGCGCCCTGGCCGGCCGCCCCGACTTCGGAGGTAGATTTCGCGACTTCGCCCCGTATTCTCTGGGGGGTGAAGCGGCGAGTCGGGTTCGAGGTCGGAGCGCACCATCGAGCGCCACCCGACCTTGGCGGAAAGGAGGATTCCTGGATTCAACCGGCAGTCGGTTGCGCCGCACGGCCGAATCACGCTATCGCCCCGCCGCCCTGGCCAGTCGCACCAGCAGCGGCATGGCCACGGCCCACTCCACGGCGATGGCGGCCAGCGCAAGGGGAAGGCTCGGCGCCAGGTCGATCGCGCCCAGCCCGTGGCCGCCCCAGTAGGCCAGCGGCCCGCCGATCGCGCCGAGGACCGCCGCCAGGAGGTAGCGCCCGCGGAGCCAGTCAAAGGCCAGGTGCAGCGTGGTGGCGAAGTTGGCCCATAGCGCGGCCATCCACACTGGAGCGAGCCGGCCCCAGGACTGACCCGGCGGGAAGGAGAACATGCCGGCCGCGGCCAGCGAACTGTCCAGCAGCCATCCGCCCAGCGCGACCAGGCCGATGAACACGGCCTGGCGCGATGGGAAAGCCACCAGCGGAAGCTGCGCGCCCACCAGAAGGATGACGATCACCGGGCCGATCCAGGCAAGCCCGTGGGCCGCCCCCAGGGCGCAAGCGGTCCAGCCGACCTGCACGGCCGCGGCGTTGACCACGCGTTTCCACGTCGGGTTGGCCGGGCGCGGCACGGCCGGCTCGCCGACGTCCTCACGGAAACGGCTCGTCTCGCGGTGCGCTGCCAGCGTCATGCGATCGCTCCCAGGATCGGCTTATCGCGCCACCCGGGCCGGGCGAGGAGCATCTGCACGTCGCCGATCCATCGCTCGCGGAATCCGCCCTCGCAGTAGCAGAAGTAGAACTCCCAGATGCGGAGCAGCTCGTCGGGCAGGCCGAGCCCGCGGATCCGATCCAGGTTCGCGTGGAACCGCCGCCGCCACCGCGAGAGCGTCTCGGCGTAGTGGGGCGTGATGTCCTCCAGGTGAGCCAGGCGCAGGTCGGTCGCCCGGGTAAGCGACGCCATCATCGCGGTGACCGAGGGCAGGTGCCCGCCGGGGAACACGTACTGCTGGATGAAATCCACGCCCCGCCGGTAGCGCGCGTAGCGCTGGTCGGCGATGGTGATCGCCTGGAGGAGCATGGCGCCGTCGGGCTTGAGCAGCTCGGCGCACTTGCGGAAGAACGTGTCGAGGTAGGCATGGCCCACGGCCTCGATCATCTCGATGGAGACGAGCTTGTCGAAGCGCCCGGCCAGCCGGCGGTAATCCTCGCGCAGGACCGTGACCTGCGGGGAGAGCCCGGCCTCCTCGACCCGCTGTCGGGCCAGGTCGTACTGGCGCCGGGAGATGGTCGTGGTGGTCACGCGGCACCCGTAGCGTACGGCCGCATGCATCGCGAATCCGCCCCAGCCCGTGCCGATCTCGCCCACGTGATCGCCGGGCCCCAGCCGCAGCTTGCGGCAGATGCGGTCGTATTTGGCCTCGGAGGCCTCGCGCATCGTGGCGTCGGGCCGCTCGAAGATGCCGCACGAGTAGGTCATGGTCTCATCGAGGAACGCGGCAAAGAAGTCGTTGCTCAGATCGTAGTGGGCGGCGATGTTGCGGCGGCTGCCGCGCACCGTGTTCCGCCGCAGCCAGTGTGCGAGACGCTTCAGGGGCGCGGCCAGGCGCGCGAGGCCCCGATCGACGCCCTCGGCGAGCCCCGCATGGCGGCACATCAGCCGCACCAGGCCGACCAGGTCGTCGCAGTCCCAGTAGGCGCGGACGTAGCCCTCGGCCGCGCCGAGATTGCCGCCCAGGGCAAGCAGACGGAAGAACCGCGGATCGAGCACGCGCACGGCCACATCCATCGCGCCGTCGCGCGGGTCGCCCCACCGCGCGAGGCCGTCGGGCTCGATGATGGAGAGACGGCCGTCGGTGACGCCGGCCAGGCGCCGCATCACGGCACGGCGGAGCCAGGCATCGACGCGGCCGATCGGTCTCGGCCAGGTGGGCGGGGTCAGCCCGCTCCGTTGGCCATCGGCGTCCTGAGGGACGCGTGCGGCGGCGCGCTCTTCGGGTGAGGAAAGTACGGGCATTTTTTCATCCATAGTCGCAAGGCCTGGTAGTAGATCGCCGCCATCACCTGGACCGTCATCAGCGGGTAGCGGACCCAGGTGCGGGCCACCTGGAGCCGGTTGAGCGGCCGGCGCGAGAGCACGAGGCTGGCGTCGAACACCCGGCGGTCGTCCTTGTGGTTGGCCAGGTAGACCTTCAGTTGCTCGCCCGGCTCGCTGAGCCGCCATCGGTACTCGTAGTCCATGCCCAGGAACGGGGAGACGTGGAAGTCCTTGGGGTGGCGGAACTCCAGGCGGTCGGGCTCTCCGCGGCGGTTTCCGTCCCAGAGCAGGTAGTGGTGCCGCTCGCGCCACGGCGTGTTGCTCACCTCGGCCACGACCGACTCGACGCGCTCTCCGCCCGGGTCGAAGCAGTAATAGAGGTTCAGCGGGCTGAAGTAGTAGCCGAAGTGCCGAAGCTGCGTGAGCAGGCGGACCGGGCCCGCCGGACGCGCGCCGGTCTGGTCGGCCACAAAATCGCAGACCGTTTGCTTTAGCGCCCGGCGCGGATCGCCGAAATGGTCCTCGCGGCGGAACGAGCCCGGCGAGAACCACGCCCCGTAGAGCCATCGCCCGCTGCGGAGCAGCCGGGGCAGCTCGTCGAGGTCGAGGTACATCATGCACAAGCCGTAAGCGAACTCGTGCTCGACCGGGCCGAATCGCCGATGGCGGACCGTTCCCGCGTAGATGTGACTTTGCATGCTTCGAGTCCTATGCCGAAGCAACGCGCCACGGCCAGCGCGCTGCGCACCCCGTCCTCGTGGAAGCCGTGGCCCCAGTAGGCACCACAGTAGAACGTGCGGCGATGGCCGTTGATCTCATCATATCGCCGCTGGGCTTGGATTGCACCCACACTGAACAGCGGATGGTGGAACGTGAACCGCCGGAGGACCTTGCCCGGATCGACCGCACCGCCGTGATTGAGCGTCTCGAGGATCGGCCCGGGCGAGTCGTGCCCTTGCAGCCGGCTCAGGTCGTAGGTCAGCGCGACGCGGCGGCCCGGCTCGGCCGGCAGGTGGTAGTTCCACGAGGCCCATGCCCGGCGGCTCCGCGGCATGATCGAGGCGTCGGTGTGGAGGACGATGTCGTTGGCCTCGTAGGGAAACGCGCCGAGGATCCCCCATTCCTCGGGCGAGGGGTCGGCCAGCATGTCCCGGGCCTGATCGGCGTGGGCCGCGATCACCACCGCGTCGAACCGCTCGGCGACGCCGCCTCGCGTGGTGACCATCACGCGGTCGGGAAATCGCTCCACGCGAACGACCGGGGAGCTCAGTCGCACGCGACCGGCCAGCGGGCGCAAGAGGGCCTCGGCGTAGCGGGCCGCCCCGCCGGCGATCGTCTTCCACTGTGGCCGATTCCTCAGTTCCAGGAGGCCGTGGTTGCGGAAGAAGCCGACCACGTAGCGTGCGGGGAACGTGCGAAAGACCTCCGGCGAAGAGGACCAGATCGAGGCACCCATCGGCACGAGGTAGTGCTCGACGAACGCGCGGCCGTAGCGGTTTTCGCGGAGGTAGTCCGCGAGCGTCACGGTCTCGTCGTCCCCCTCGAGCAGTTCGAGCGAGCGGCGGTTGAAACGCAGAACGTCGCGGAGCATCCCGTGGAACGAGGGCCGCAGCAGGTTCAACGGCTGCGCGAACAGCCCGGCCAGCGATCCGCCGTTGTACTCCAGCCCGGTCGCCTCGCTGCGGACGCTGAAGCTCATGTCGCTGAAGCGCGACTCGATCCCGAGCATCCCGAGCATTCGTGAGAAGTTCGGGTAGGTCCGGTCGTTGTACACCATGAAACCGGTATCGACCGGATAGGCGCGGCCGCCGACGTCGAGATCGAGCGTCTGGGTGTGGCCCCCGGCGTAGCTGCCGGATTCGAGCACGGTGACGTCATGCTCGGAGTGGAGGAGCCGGGCGGCCAGCATTCCGCTGACGCCCGACCCGATGATGGCGATTTTCATTTGCTTCCCGTCCAGTTTCGTAGCGCGAGTGAAAAGCGATCTGCCGATCAGGCTTCCTGCAGCACGGACGGCTCCGCGGCGCGGGCGCTATTGCGCCGGCCGCGACGGTCGGCCGGCGTGAGATCGCAGGCCAGGGCCGTGTAGTCGGGACGATCGGCCGCCGTGGTGTGACGAAAGCTGACCAGCAGATTTCCCCGGTAGATCAGAAACACGCCCGGCATCTGCAGACCGTCCCCAACCAGACGTCCCAGTCCATGCCGGTTCAACACACCCGCTTGAAATCCCCTCCACCAGACCTTGGGACCGAAAAGCTGCCACACGTTGCCCCGGTCGAGCCCGAAGGCCCGGTACAGCTTGCGCTCGGGATCGCTGAAGCGATCGCAATGGCCCAAGCCGTATTTCTCGAAGGCGCGGCCTGCGCGGTCGTTGTTGCCCATGTGAACCAGCGCGATGTGCACGCCCGCGGCTTCGATCGATTCCTTCTGCGTTTGCAGGTCTGCCAGGGCCTCGCGGCAGAACGTGCAGCCCGAGTGCCGCAGGAACACGGCCAGAACGGGATCGCGCTGCGAGAGGCCGAACAGGGTCTCACCACGCTGACTCCGCACGGTATCGAGGGCGTGTCGGCCTGACTCGGAGGCGTCGGGCGCGGCGATCCCCCTGCGTCGAGAGTGGTGGTGTCTCCAAGCCGCGAGGAGGATCACACTGAACGGCACCCACCATATCAGATCATTGGTGAGAACGGTCCAGCCGAAGCTCCAAGGCATCCCTCCGGCAGCAGCCGCGGAGAAGAAACCCACGGCGCCGAACACCTTGCCCAGGAGCCCGACCAGAACGATGGGCCAGTGGCGAAACGGGTCGCCGGCCGCGACCCAGTAGCCGATCCCGTACACTCCGACGATCATCCCGATGCACTGCCACAGAGCAGGGTAGATGGGCGGCTCGGCCGCCACCATGGAGAACCAGGCGGCCGGGAAGGCCACGACCAGCAGACCCCAGGCGATGTTGTAAACGCCAGCGATGCGAAGGCACCATGTCATCCAGGACGGGGCAGGGTTGTGTTGCGCCGCGTCGTTCATGCTTTCGCGTGGCTCGCAATCGCAGGTCGTCATGACAACGTCTCGCGAGTGAAGGTCTCAAGCCGAGCCGAGGGCCGGCAGCCAGAAACTTGCCTCGCCTGAGTGCGGCTGCCGACGGTTGGGGATCGCCGGCAGCCGCGGTCTCAGAGCGAGGCGGACGGGAAGACGGGTTACTTCGAGCCGGTGCAGGTCCCGGCCGACTTGCCGCTGTCGGGCGGCAGGATGACGGAATCGATCACGTGGATCACGCCGTTGGAGGTCTCGATGTCGGTCTTGACCACGTTGGCGTCGTTGATCTTCACCCCGTCCTTGGCGCAGATCTTCACCTTGGAGCCCTGGAGCGTCTTTGCGCTGTCGAGCTTCACGACGTCGGCGGCCATGACCTTGCCGGGTACGACGTGGTAGGTGAGGACGGCGGTCAGCTTGGCCTTGTCCTTCAGCAGGCCCTCCAACGCGCCCTCCGGCAGCTTGCCGAACGCCTCGTCGGTCGGCGCAAACACGGTGAACGGGCCCTCGCCCTTCAGGGCATCGACCAGGCCCGCCGCCGTGAGGGCCTTGGCCAGAGTGTTGAAGGACCCGGCCGCGACGGCCGTGTCCACGATGTCCTTGCGGTTCTCGGCCTGGGCCGGGGCACTGAGGCCGGCGACCAGGGCAACCGCGGCGACCATCGCAACCAACTTCGCGCTTCGAATACGCATCGCACAACTCCTTCCACGTAACGGTGACGACTTGTGGCCGAGGGTGGGCTAATGATCTGCCCCTTCGTGGATTCCAGGAACGCCCTGGACCCCGCCATCGACCATCCCGTCCGAAAGGAACGCCTTGCTGC
The DNA here is from genome assembly GCA_964434165.1 of uncultured Pirellulales bacterium. GTDB lineage: Bacteria > Planctomycetota > Planctomycetia > Pirellulales > Thermoguttaceae > CAYSUS01. Next base: position 21,693 of record CAYSUS010000092.1, on the reverse strand, counting down.
GAGCAAGATTCGTTCAATTCGTCCAGAGCATTTTTATGCGTCAGTCCCGCCAGCGGCAAGGCGCGAATTCGTCCAATACGTCCGGATTTGCGAAGATAGATATAAGTCGTTGATAAACAGGAGTTTACAGACCTTGCCTTATCCTGCTCTGGGACGAGGACGTCGGATTGACATTTCGAAGACACGAAAGACCGCCCTAATATTCATCCATAACGATCCCTCGACCCCCCGTGAAGACGGCCCGAGCCCTTCTCGCCCCCGGCAAGTCGCCCAGGCGATTGGCCTGGGCACCGCGTCGCTCAAGCGCTGGTGCGACCGAGGCTGATCCGCATGGTCCGAACACCAGGCGCGCACCGGCGCCTGGCCCTGCCCGACGTGCCGGACTTCGGCCCCCACCAGCACCATGGCTTGCTGCGGCCGGGTCCATGCTGGCAACCGCCATGGCGGACGTCGTCCTCCGCGACCGGGGGCGGGCGCGCGATCACGCCGGCCCTCCGCGGCTGGAGCTTTTGCGACGCGCTGAGCCAACGGGAATCGCTGGCCGCGGACCTGGCGTAGCCGCTCGTCCGCCTGTGAAGACGACATGGTCCATCGTCTCCGTCAAGGCGGCCTGGAATCAGGCGGGTCGTCGCCGGAGGCGGACCGGCGCGGCAGCCGCCCCGCTTCCGACAGGGCGCGGCGCAGAAGGAACTCGATCTGGGCGTTGACACTGCGCAGGTCGTCGTCCGCCCAGCGCCGCAGGGCGTCCAGCGTCTCCGGCGCAAGGCGGACCAGGAAGGATTGCCGAGGAGCCATGGATCGCGTCTCGTCAGGCGGATCGCTCCAGGAGAGCGGATCGCACTAAGCAATGCTTTGAGATGATCGCACGGGAAGCGCTACCGAAATGGCGAAGATTCCAAGCGGTGAGCCTGCAATCTGAATCCGGTACCCCTTAGTGGTAGATGGTCCCGGTGTTGACCACCGGTTGCGTGTGTCGGTCGCTGCACAGCACCACGAGCAGATTGCAGACCATCGCCGCCTTGCGCTCTTCGTCCAGCTCGACGACGTTCTGCCTGGCCAGGTGTTCCAGGGCCATGTCCACCATGCCCACGGCCCCCTCCACGATCTTCGTCCTGGCGGCGACGACCGCCTGGGCCTGCTGCCGCTGCAACATCGCGGCGGCGATCTCCGGCGCGTAGGCGAGGTGGCTGATCCGGGCCTCGATCACCTCCACACCGGCCTTGTCGAGGCGCTCCTGGATGTCCTGCTGCAGTTGATCGCCGATCTCCGGCGTGTTCCCCCGCAGCGAGACCTCGTCGTCATGGCTGTCGTAGGGGTGGCGGCTCGCCAGGTTGCGCAGGGCCGCCTCGCTCTGCACCGCCACGAAGTCCTCGTAGTCGTCCACCTCGAAGACCGCCTCGGCGGTGTTGACCACGCGCCACACGACCACCGCGGAGATCTCGATCGGATTGCCGTCGCGATCGTTCACCTTCGACGGCCTGCCCGCCGATCGGCTCTTGTGGCGCACGACCTTGCCCTCGGCGTCCTTCTGCTCGGGAGTGGTCACCGAGCCGGTCTCGAAGTTGCGTATGCGCCGCGTGATCTTCCGTTTCGTGAAGAACGGGTTGACCCAGTAGAAGCCCGTCTGCGTGACCGAGCCGCGATACTCGCCGAACAGGAGCAGCACGCGGGCGTCGTTGGGGGCCACGGCCTGGAAGCCGAAGAGCATCAGAATCCCGCCGATTGCCGCCAGCGTGCCGGCGGCGATCAGCAACCCGCCGAGCCAGCCGAGCTCCCACCCGACGGCGACGGAACCGAGCACGATCGCGGCCAGGGCGCCGAGGAACAACCCGACCGTCATCGCCAGCGGGGACCAGCCCGCCACGGGCCTGAACTCGATCTCTTGCGTCATGAAACCATCTCCCTAGGGTTGAAACGCTCCGATACCACCATGATATCACATTGGTATCTTCGTCGCGCGCGAGGAGTTCTTGGCGGACCAAGGGACCCTTGCCCCGCGTCCCCCCATCGGCGCAGGCTCCTACGCCGGAGCGTGGGGACCAGGGCCGCGAGCGCGGTGCCGCTAACCCCTCTGGATAGCGGATCCACGCGCGCATGGGGGCGCGCGTCTCTCGGGCCGAGCCGGCGGGGCCGCGGGCCCCTGTTCTCCTTATGGCGAAACCCTTTGCGCCGCCGGTGCCGCCGGCGCGGCCGGGCTGGAGGGCCGTGTGTTGGTCAACCGAAGCGAGTTTTTCCAGCCTACACCCCCCGTGTAGGGGATTCATGCGGCGAGACCGCAACAAAGCGTTGCCTTGCAAGGGGTTTTGCCGATCGCACTTGCGGGGCTTATGGCTCATGCTTCATGACCACGTAACGCGGGGGCTCCTCTGGGGCCGACCGCTGCCGCCCGGCCCGCTTCGGCCGGGCGGAAACGTTCCCAAGGTCCTATATAGCCGCATTCTGCCGCGCCGCCGCGGGGGTTCAAGCGGAAGAAATGGGCCAAGCAGTCCTGGGGCGGTGCCCCAGGCTGCGGTGGAATTGGCCTTCGGCCAGGCGACCTGGTGGCCAAATCGGCCGGATGTCCAAAAACGACCGTAGACAACCCCCGACACATCGGCTAGGTTCCACCGTGGTGGTGAAACACCGCAGGAGATCGTAGGCAGACTCGTCCTATAGATGGCTGGCGTGAGGATTGAGCCACGAAGGCTCCCCGTCGCGCGCCCGCCCCGGGCTCACGGGGCCGCCCCGCCGTCACCCGCTGGCGCAGGGAGACGGACTTGCTGCGCGCTTCGCGCGCAGCCGGAGAGAGACGCCCGCTGCGCCTCGTCGGCGTTCTCTCCGCGAGGGACGACTGATGCATCCGCGTTCGTTCCGAACGTCGGGCAACTAGATGCAGGATGCGAAGTACAGCCTTGACGAAGTCGCCCACGGACGGGCCCTTGTTCCCTGCCAGGTCGCCGCCACCGGCGCAGTCCGCGCGTGGGCTCGCGAGGGTCCTTGCCGGGGGGCGGGTCCGGAGGGCGTGCCGCCTTGTTGACCAAGGGTGCGCGCCGTGGCCGCCGGGGAGAAGACTGGGTCTTCGGACCCTCCCCGAGCGACGTGTGGCGTCTCACTCCTCGTGGATCGGCACGATGCGCACGGCCTGCCCGCCACCGGCCGGCATGTCGGCCTCAAGCACGGTCGTGCAGTCGACGGCCTTCGTCTCGATCTTCACCTTCTTCGGCGAGGATCCGTCGGGGGCCGCGTCGGAGTAGATCTGGGCCGTGTATCGCGTGCCTGGTTCGAGGAAGCCGAGCGGGACCTTGAGCGTGCGCCGCTCGACCGCGTTGAGGCTGGCCACGAACCAGTTGCGCCCCTTGCGCCGCGCGATGGTGATGTACTCTCCGATCTGGCCGTGCACCACGCGACTCTCGTCCCACGCGGCGGGCAGGTGCTTGAAGAACTCCAGTTCGGGCTCGTTCTGGTACTGCGCGGGGCGATCGTACCAGAAGAGGAACTGCCAGGGGCTGTAGAACGCCGCCGCGACGGCCAGCTGGTGCGCCCGACTGGTCTTGATGCGGTCGCAGTACCAGCAGACCGTGCAATCGGCCGGTCCGCACAACAGGCGCGTGAACGGCAACGCCAGGTTCAGCTCGGGCGTGGGCATGCACTCGTTGCCGTGGACGCCCTCGGCGGTCATGAAGTTGGGATAGGTCCGCTCGTAGCCGGTGGGGCGGTACTCATCATGCACATCGACCATCAGCTTGTGGGCCGCGGCCTTGCGCACGGCCTCGTGGAGCCACGCGGTCCACCGCTGCGAGCCGACCTGGACGAAGCCGTACTTCACCCCCTTGATGCCCCACTTCTGATATAGCGGCAGGATCTCATCGAGCTGCCGCTCCAGGGCCCGGCGGTTGACGTAGACGATGATGCCAATACCCCGTTGCTCGCCGTAGCGGATCACCTCGTGCAGGTCGAGGGCGTTCTTCAGCGGGCTCCGCTTGGGATCGACGCTGATCGTGGTCGCGTCCGAGGCCTCGTCGTACTCGTGGCCGTACCAGCCGGCGTCGTACTCGACGTACTGCAGGCCCATCTTCGCGGCGAAGTCGATGCACGCCTTGCCGCCCTCGGTGGTGAGCGTGACCTCGCGGATCACCTTGCCGGGCTTGATCCACGAGGTGTCCTCGATCGCGCAGGGGTCGTTGAGGTTGAGGATCAGGTAGTTGCGCTCCAGAAGCTTGCCCGGCGTGTCGCCCAACATGACCACGCGCCACGGCGTGGTGTACGGCGCTTCGGCCACGACCTCGCCGGCAAGCATGCTTTGCAGTGCAAACGGAGAGCCCTTCGCCGGCTTGAGGCGCATCCGGGCGTAATCGACCAGCCTGGCCTCGGCAACTGCCGCGACCGGCCCCGCGTCAATTTCGACCACCAGTGGGCGCTCGCAGTTGGGCTTCACTCCGGAGAGTTTGGCCTTGGCGTACTTGCCCTGGGCAGAGTAGACGGGCCAGCAGGTGTGATCGGCCGTGAAGCAGAAGTGCGTCTCCTCGGAGGCGATCGTGAACTCGCCGAGGCCCTGCTGCTTGGGAATCGTGTAGCACAGGGCCGCGCCCTCGTTGTACGCCCGGAGCGTGATGTTCAGCTTGCGCGGCGGCGCGTCCTGTGACTCGAGTTCCATGAGAAGCTGATTGTAGTGGTCACGGACCTGTTCCCGCTCGCCGTAGACCGGCTGCCACGTCTCGTCCTGCGTGGAGGGCGTCGCCTTCGCGATCCGCAGGCCGCGGTCGAGCGCGGGTCCGTCCTTGAGCGCGAGCCCAAGTCTCGACTTGGCCAGCACGGGCTTGCCCTGGTAGCCGACGCTCCACCATGGCCGGCCTTCGTCGTCGGTGCCAAGCGAGACGACGACCTTGCCGTCGGGCGACTTCACCTCGGCCGCCGCGGCCGGGGCGGCGATGCAGATCGCAGCGAGGAAGGCGAGCATCGACACGACGCGACGGGGGGCGGACATGGGTGGGCTCCGTGGGGAAGGCGTGAAGGCCGAGGGCCATTCCTTCGAGCCTATCCTCGGGGCCGCGTGTCAGCAACCCGCGCGGCGCGGCGCAGCCTGCTGCCGCGCTGGCGCTCCGCCGGGCTCGCGCGCGGCCGTTCAGCCCGCCTCAGCCGCGGCCGGTTCCTCGGCCTCCGGCTCTTCGGGGCTGGCCAGCTCGTCGAGGGCCTTGCGGATTTCGGGCCACGGCACGTCCTTGGGCAGGCGCCCGCTGCGCGCGGCCAGGGCGGCGGCCGCGCCGGCCGCCTCGCCCAGGGGAACCGAGTCGCCGGTCACCCGGTAGCTGGAATGGGCGACGAAGTCGCCGCTGATGCAGCGGCCCGCCACCAGCAGCCCCTCCACATCCTTGGCCACCAGAGCGCGGTAGGGGATGTCGTACGGTCTGGCCCGGATGCCCCCCCTCTCGATCCCCTTGCTGTGCTCGGGGTCGGTGGAGTGGATGTCCACGGGGAAGCGGACCTGGCAGACCGCGTCTTCGTGCTTTCGCCCCTCGGCCAGGTCTTGCGCGGTGACCTCGTAGAGGCCGTGGATGCGTCGTCCTTCGCGCACCCCGATGTGCTCGGCCGTCTGGCAGACGAGCACGTCCTTCCACGGTCCGCCCAGCGCGCGGAGGGCATCGACCAGCTTGTGGACCTCGGCCCGGCCGCGGACCGTGGCCTGGCTGATCTGGGCGGCGTCGGTCGCCGACACGCCGTACTCGTGGTTGGCCATCATGCAGAACAGGCCGTCGCGGATGTAGAACAGGGTGGGCTGGGAGTAGGAGGGCTTCACCCCGGCCCGCTCCATCTCGGCCAGCAGCCGTCCTTTCGGATTCCTCTCGCCCCGGGGCTCGGCCAGGCCGCGGACGAAGGGCGCCACCTCGTCGGGGTCCAGGCCGACCAGCAGCGCGATCATGCTGCACGGCTGAAGCTGACCGCTCCCCGGGCGCCCGTAGTCGAAGCCGCAGCCCGCCTGGGCGGCCAGGTCGCCGTCGCCGGAGGCATCGACGAACGCCTTGGCGGCCCAGGCCTGGCGTCCCGACTTCGATTCGGTCACGGCCAGGGCGAGCCGACCCGACCCGTCCTTGGCCGCGGCCACCACCCGCGTGTGAAGCTGCACCCGGACGCCGGCCTCCGCGCACAGGTCCTCGAGCATCAGCTTCATCCGCTCGCAGTCGTAGCCGACCGAGCCGCCGTACACGGCCGAGGCCTTGCGCCGTTTCAGCTCGCCGACCATCTGGCGCATGATGCCCGACTTGTTGCCCGAGTCGAGAATCCAGCTGAGCAGGCCCGCCGTCCACACGCCGCCCAGGCAGCCGTTGACCTCCACGAGCCGGGTCTTCGCACCGGTCCGCGCCGCGGCCAGGGCCGCGGCCACGCCGGCCGGGCCGGCGCCGCAGACGAGCACGTCGGCCTCCTCGACGATCGGCACGTCGCGGGCGGGCTCCTGGAAGGTGCCGGGCGCGGCCGGCGGCGGATCGGCGAGCACGGAGGGCGCGGCCCCCAGTCCCACGGCCGCGGCGGCCCCGGTCGAAAGGAACGTGCGTCGGGCGATACGTGAGGGCATGGGTCGCGGGCTCCTGGCAACTTGGTTCGATCTCGGGCCGGCACCTATCAACGCGGGCCTCCTACCCGCGCCGAGCGCGGGGACGAGGGTCGTCCTGTTCTACGTGGACAGCCACTTCAGGCCAAGAAACAGGCACACCGCCCCGAACACGGCGGGCCAGAACGGCGCCTCGGCCCAACTGCTCGGCTCCTCGGCGAGGAACACGGCGTGGCCGATGAAACCCAGAAACAGGAAGCCGAACAGGGCCAGCCAGGCCCCGGCGAGTTTCCGTATCATGCGTCGTCCCCCGGGAAACGCTCCCTGTCGGCGCGAGGCGGTTGCTCCACGTCTTTCGAGCAGTCTAACCCACCTCCCCCTCCGCGGCAACACGCGGACCGCAGGAGATCCGCGCCGCGCTGGACACGCGGTTGCGCCGTGTTAACATGGCCTGCATTCCGGACCTGCGCCCCTCACCTCAGCCAATGGAGGGAAACGCGATGCTTGATCGTCGCACGTTGTGCTGTCGAGCCCTAATTGCCGCCGCCGTGACCCTGGCGGTCTCTCCCGCCACCGCGGAGGAGGCGGCGGGGGATCCGGCCGAACTGCCCGCCGAGGTGCTCAGGGACACGGGCGTCGCCGGCGGGCTGGTCGTCCATCTCGGGTGCGGCGGCGGATCGCTCAGTGCGGCCCTCGGCGCGGGCGAGGGCTTTCTGGTCCACGCCCTCGATGCCGACGCGGCGAACGTCGAAAAGGCCCGGGCGCTCGCGCGCAAGCGGGGTCTGTGCGGCAAGGTGTCGGTCGAGCGGTTCGACGGGGCCCGCCTGCCCTACGTGGACGGCCTGGCGAAGCTCGTGGTGATCGAGAAGCCCGGCAAGGTAATGATGGACGAGGTGATGCGCGTGCTCGCCCCCGGCGGCGCCGTGTGCGTCCGCCAGGGCGAGGGCTGGAAGAAGGACCTCAAGCCGCGCTCGCCCGAGACCGACGAGTGGACCCACATGCTCTACGACGCCACGAACAACGCGGTCTCCGCGGACATGGTGGTAGGTCCTCCGCACCAGGTGCAATGGATCGGCGATCCGCGGTGGCAGCGCAGCCACGACCACCTGGCGAGCCTGAGCGCGGCCGTCTCGAGCAACGGACGGCTCTACTACATCGTCGATGAGGCCCCCATCGCCGCGGTGATCCTCCGGCCGCAGTGGAAGCTGGTGGCGCGCGACGCGGCCAGCGGCGTGGTCCTGTGGAAGCGGCCCATCGACGAGTGGCAATGGCACCTCCGCGGCTTTCGCAGCGGGCCGCCCGACCTCGGGCGGCGCCTGGTGGCGGTGGGCGATCGAGTGTATGTCACCCTGGGAATCGAGGCCCCGGTCAGCGTGCTCGATGCCGAGGGCAACCTGCTGGACACGTACGAAGGGACCGGGGGCACGCGCGAGATCCTCCATGACGACGGAAACCTGTACCTCGTGGCCGGCGAGCCGGGCACGGATCACGACGCCCTGCGCAGCCGCCAGCCCGGGCCGCGGCCCGGGCTGGCCCCCGTCTTCCCCCAAAGGCCCGCCTACCCCGAGACGCCCCCCAAGAAGCGGCTCGTGGTGCTGGAGGCCGAAAGCGGCAAGGTGATCTGGACCAAGAACGACGCCGACACCGAGGCGCTGATGCCGGTCACCCTGGCAGTGGCCGGCGGCCGGCTGTTCTTCCAGAACCCCGACGAGATCGTGTGCCTCGACGCCGCCTCGGGCAGGGAGATCTGGCGGGCGCCGCGCCCGGTCGCCAAGAGCCGCCTGAGCTGGACCGCGCCCACGCTGGTGGTCTATGACGGCGTGGTCCTCTCCGCCGACCGGGCCGTCGCGCCGAAGCCGAAGGACGCCCCCGAGGGCCGCGAAGTCGTTTGGAGCGTGTCCAGCGCGGGCGGCCAGGCGCCGGTGGGCGAGCTGATCGCCTTCTCGGCCGAAGACGGCAAGCGCCTGTGGAGCTGTCCTGCCAAGGAGAACTACAACGCGCCGATCGACGTTCTCGTGGCCGATGGGCTTGTCTGGACCGGCAAGCTGGTCCAGGCCAATGAGCCCGGCATCACCGAGGGCCGCGACCCCAAGACCGGCGAGGTGAAGCGGACCCGCCCGGCCGACCAGGAGTTCTTCCAGCCCGGCATGGGCCACGGGCGCTGCCACCGCAACCGGGCCACGGAGCGATTTCTCATCCTCGGGCGCTCGGGCGTGGAGTTCATCGACGTGGCCACCGGCCGCGGCATCGCCAACCACTGGACCCGCGGCACCTGCCAGTTCGGGGTCCTCTTCGCCGACGGCCTGCTGTTCGTGCCGCCGCACCCGTGCGCTTGCTTCATCCGCTCGAAGCTCACCGGGTTCCATTGCTTTGCACCGAAGCGTGCATCGGCGATCGTTCCCGAGAAGGTCGATCCGGCGTCACGACGGGTCGGAGGACCGGCCTGCGATTCCCCGTCGAAAACCCCCGACCCCCAATCCCCAGTCCCTGGCCCCGCTTCCGACTGGCCCACCTATCGCCACGACGCCGCGCGGAGCGCGAGCACCTCGGCGCCCGTGACCGGCGCTCTCGAGCCGGCCTGGCAGTGCGAGCTGGGCGGGAAGCTGAGCCCGGTCGTGGCGGCCGGCGGCATGGTCTTCGTGGCGCAGATCGACGCCCACACGGTCCACGCCCTGGATGCGAAGAGCGGTGCGGCGCTTTGGAGCTTCACCGCCGGAGGCCGCGTCGATACGCCGCCCACGATCGCCGAGGGCCGCTGCGTGTTCGGCTGCCGCGACGGCTGGGTCTACTGCCTGCGCGCCGCGGACGGGGCCCTCGCATGGCGGTTCCGCGCGGCTCCGGCCGAGCAGCGGATCGTCGCGCGCGGCCGGCTGGAATCGTGCTGGCCCGTGCACGGAAGCGTCCTGGTGCGCGACGGCGTGGTCTATTGCGCGGCGGGGCGAAACTCGTATCTCGAAGGGGGCGTGCGTCTGTGCCGCATCGACGCCGCCACGGGCCGCCTGCTGTCGGAGACCACGATCGACCACCGCGACCCGAAGACCGGGCATCAGCCCAAGGGCGTGGTGCGGGGGACCAACATGCCGGGCGCCATGCCCGATGTCCTCTCCAGCCAGGGGGACTCGGTGTTCATGCGCCACACGCGGTTCGACCTGGCCGGCAAGCTCCAGGAGCCGAACGAGCCGCACCTGTTCGCCCCGGCCGGGTTCCTCGACGGCCAGTGGTGGCATCGCACCTATTGGCTGGTGGGGACCACGATGGCCACGAACTACGGCGGATGGCCCCAGGCGGGCAGCCGCGTGCCGGCGGGCCGGCTCCTCGTGGTGGACGGCGACATGGTTTACGGCTTCGGCCGCAGTCAGTACATCCACCACGGGGCGCACATCGGCATCGACGGGGCCACCGTGTTCCACTTCCGGCCCCCCCGCGACAAGGACCGGCGCCTGACGCACTACCGGGCGTTCGCCACCCAGATGCCACGCGCGGGCGCCAAGCCGCTTTCCAGGAATCGCTGGGCGCAGAAGCTGCCGGTGCTCGCCCGGGCCATGCTCAAGGCGAAGGACTGCCTGTACCTGGCCGGCATGCCGGACCCGCTTTCGGCCGACGATCCCCACGCGGCTCTCGCCGGAAAGGCGGGGGGCGGGCTGATCGTCCTGGCCGCGGCCGACGGCTCGCAGCAGGCCGAGTGCGAGTTGCAAAGCCCGCCCGTCTTCGACGGCATGGCCGCCGCCGGAGGCCGGCTGTTCCTGGCGACGATGGACGGTCGCGTGGTTTGCCTCGGCGGAACGAGGTAGCCGCGCCGCTGCTCACGGCATTGGCTCTCTGGAGGTCAACCAGTATGAGACGACACCCGAGAACGCGGTGGTGGGCGACGGGGCCTGGCGTGATGCTGGCGGGCGCCCTGGCCGCCGCGGCGCAGGGGGCCGAGGCGCCCGCCGAGGCAAAGGCCGCCCTGACGTTCATCCACTACGGATTCGAGAACGCCTCGCCCTTGCAGTGGGAGACCGCCGAGGACGGGACCGTTCACGCCCACCTGCTCTACGACTACGAGCGGAGCTCTCCCAACCGGGCGGCCGGTCACTGGCACTTCCAGCTCCAGGGCACGCCCGGCGCCGACGTGACGCTCATCCTGCACAACTTCGACAACGTCTATAACGGCAGACCCGGCGCCGCCGTTTCGAAGAAGAGTATCTGTTTCGTCTCCTCCGACGGCCGGAAATGGCGCGTCGTGCCGGCCGAGTTTCTCGAGGGCAACCTGCTTCGGCTGCGCGTTCATCTCGACGGCCCGTCGCTGTACCTCGCGCGCATGGAGCCGTACCGCGTGAGCGACCTGGATCGGCTGCTCAAGGCGATCCGCGATCATCGGCTCGTCGAGGTCGAGCCGATCGGCCGAACCGTGGAGGGCCGGCCGCTGGAGGTCGTGCGCGTGGGCGATCCGGAGGCTCCCTGCCGGGTCCTCCTCCGCGCGCGGGCCCACCCGTGGGAGGCCGGCGGGAACTGGGCCGTCGAGGGCCTGATCCGCGCGCTGCTGGAGGACGACGAGGCCTCGCGCGCGTGCCTGAAACGGTGCTGCATCTACGTGCTGCCCATGGCCAACAAGGACGGCGTGGCCCGGGGCTGGACGCGGTTCAACATGCAGGGCCGCGACCTGAACCGGAACTGGGATCGTCCGGCCGACCCCGCGCTGGCCCCGGAGAACCACGCCCTGGAGACGTGGATCCGGAGAATGCACCAGCGTGGCAAGCCGCTGCACCTGGCGATCGACCTGCACAACGACGAGGGGGGAGGGCTTCACATCAGCCGGCCGCCCGTGGAGGATCTCGACCGGCACGTGGAGCGCATGCACCTTCTGGAGCGGCTGCTGCGCCAGCACACGTGGTTCACCGAGGGCAGCTCCGGGCCCGGGCACCGCAACCCCGGCTCGCTGGGCGAGGGTCTGCTGGAGCGCTACGGCATCGACGCCTGCATCCTGGAGTTCAACTGCAACTGGATCGCCGGGCTCAAGCAGCCCCCGACGGGTGCCGCCTGGGCCCAGTTCGGACGGCAGTTGCGGCCGGTGTTTTCCGAGTACTTCGATACGCTGGACAGGGAAGGAGAAGATCCGTGATCCGTCTTCAGTTCGACCCGCGGAGCCGACGGGCCGCGCCCGCACGCCGCAAGGCTGCCTGGTGTCTGGCGCTTGGGCTATCGCTGTGCAGTTGCGCCGCGGCACGAGCGGCTGAGAAGAATCCGTTCGACGCCGAGGTATTGCAGGTCCGGCCGAGGATCTTCCTCCGGGCCGACTCCTTCGAGGGACTGACCGTCGCCAAGCTCCGCACCCTGCTCAACGAGCCCGACCTGCCAGGCGTGCGCGAGAAGTGGCGGTCGCGGCCCATGGGACGCGGCCTGCTGTGGATGGTCGAAGGGAAGAGGGAAGACCTCGACGCGGCGATTGCAGGTCTGAAGCGCATGAATACGGGCGGCGGGAGCTGGAGCGGCCGCGGGCTGAACCTGATGCAGATGGCCGCCCTGTTCGACTGGCTCTACGAAGAGCTTGACGAGCCCACGCGCCGCGCGACCATCGCCAAGATCGAGAAGGCCGCGGACGAGGCCGCCGCCCACGTGCGCGGCGGCCGGGCCCCGTTCTTCTACAGCCGCACGCCCGGCGCCCTGGCCGGCCTGTGCGTGGCTGGACTGGCGCTGGACGGCGTCAGCGACAAGGCCGAAGGCTACCTGGAGACGTTTCGCCAGCTCGGCGCCGACGACTTCTTCAAGGCGTACGCGTGGGTTGACGGGGCCGCGACCGGCGCGACGTACACGCTCTACTACACGTACGTCGATCTGCCCAGCATCTGCGCCGCCTGGTGGTCGGCCACCGATCGCAATCCCGCCGACTGGATCCGCGCCGAGCAGGGCGACTGGCTCGGCGGCATCGTGCGCTTCTACCTCTGGTACATGCGTCCCGGATTCGCGTTCACCGACATCAACGACCAGTACCGAGGCGACTGGCAGACGCACGACCAGTTCTGCCAGGGGCTGGACATCGCCAGCTACGTGACGCGCGACGGCCACGGCCGCGCCTGGTCGCAGCGATGGGCCGGCCGCTGCGGCTCCGCGCTGTACCACCCCAACTACAGCCACAACCTCATCTTCCGCGACCCCTCGCTGGCCCCGAAGCCGCTCGCCGACCTCCCGCGCGCCGCGCTGTTTGGGCGCGAGAGCTGCGGCTACGGGTTCTTCCGCAGCGCGTGGCCCCAGGCGGGCCGGCCGGACGAGGCCACCCACGTGTTCTTCCGCTGCGGCGATCCCATGAACGTCCACGGCGGCGTGGCGGCCGGGGAATTCCAGGTGTTCAAATACGCGCCGCTGGCGGCCCGCAGCGGGAAGTACTCCAGTTACGACTCCCCGCCCGACCAGTACCACCGCAACTGCATCTCGACCAACGTGGTCCTCTTCACCGATCCGGCCATCGCGGACGATCGCGGAGACCAGCGGAGCCGGCGGGGGATGAAGTCGGACCACACGACCTGGGACCAGTGGCTTCAGATCCGCGATCGCCACGGTCTGGACGTCGCCCGGATCACCGACTGGCAGGTCGGCGAGGGCGAGGCCCGCTGCCGCGCCGACTTGACCGGGACGAACCCCGACACCAAGTGCAGGCACTGGACCCGGGAATTCGTGTGGCTGGACAAGAAGCACCTCGTCGTGCTGGACATCGTGGAGGCGGCCAAGCCGGAGATCCGGCGGCAGTGGCAGCTCCATTGCAGCCAGCGTCCCGGGGTCGGCGAGCGCCTGCTCACCGTCATCGGCCGGATGCCGGATCTTAACTGGGCCGATCCGGCCCTGGAGCCCAAGGCCCCGGAGGGCCGCCTGTTCTGTCGGACGCTTCTGCCCCGCGACTACCGGCTCGTCCTGCACAGCGAGGGCAAGGCCGAGAGCTTCGATGCGGAGGGGAAGCCGCTGGGACCCGTCGAGGGCAACTCCTACCATCGCAAGTTCGGCCGGAACGTGGTGCAGATCGACCCGGTGGGCGACGGCTCCGAGACGGTCTTCCTGCACGTCCTCACGGCGACCGGCGCCGAGGAGACGGAGCCGCCCCGTGCGTCGTATCGAGCCAGCGGGCCCCGGCGGATCGAGGTCACGGTCGCCGGGGCGAAGACGACCCTGGCGGTGCCGGAGTGGGTTGCGGCGTTGGGGCGGTAGAGACGCCGCAGTCCAGCGCGCAAGAACCCGAGCCGCGACCGTGCGGGAGCGGGGCGTTCCGCCGACACCGCCGCGGTGTCGGTTCGGAAAGAGCGGCTCCGGCCCCGCTCGACCCCGCGGCACCGGGCGCTACCCCGCCCCGTCCCCGTGGGAGTCGAGCTGGTGCTCCTTGATCTTCTTGTGGAGCGTGTTGCGGTTGATGCCCAGGCGCGCGGCGGCCTTGATCTGCACGCCGTCGCAGGTGTTGAGCACCTGCTGGATCAGCTCGCGTTCCACGCGGTTGACGATCTTCGAGTAGAGGTTCTCCTCGGCCGGCCCGGCCGTGGTCACCCCGTACTCGACCAGCTCGGCCACCAGGGTGTCCATGTCCACCTGGCGGTGGCGGCCGATCCGCGGGCGTGTTCGCCCCAGCACGGCCTCAGGCAGCAGGTCGGCGGTCAGCTCGTCGCCCGGGGCGAGCACCACCGCCCGCTCGATGTAGTTCTGCAGCTCGCGCACGTTGCCGGGCCAATCGTACTCCTGGAGGGCCTTCATCGCGGCCGGCTCGACGTGCGGCACGTGGCGGTAGTTCTGCTCGTTGTAGATGCGGAGGAAGTGCCCGACCAGCTCCGGGATGTCCTCGCGGCGCTCGCGCAAGGGGGGGAGGAAGACGGTGATCACGTTGAGCCGGTAATAGAGGTCCTCGCGGAACCGGCCGGCCTCGACCTCCTCCAGAAGGTCGCGGTTGCTGGCCGCCACGACGCGGGTATCGACGCGGATCGTCTGCGTGTCGCCCACGCGCTCGAACTCGTGCTCCTGGAGCACGCGGAGCAGCTTGACCTGGAGCTTGGGCGTGGTCGAGTTGATCTCGTCGAGGAACACGGTGCCGGTGTGGGCGGCCTCGAAGCGGCCCGTGCGGTTGTCGATCGCGCCGGTGAACGCCCCGCGCACGTGGCCGAACAGCTCGCTCTCCAGGAGGTTCTCGGCCAGGGCCCCGCAGTTGACGCGCACGAAGGGGCCGCTGCCGCGCGGGCTGAGCTGGTGGATCGCCCGGGCGATCAGCTCCTTGCCCGTCCCCGTCTCGCCCAGCAGCAGCACCGAGGCGTTGGAGGCGGCCACCTGCCGCGTGATGCGGTAAACGTCGCGCATCCTGGCGCCCGAGCCGATCAGGCCGGCGGTGGGCGGGCCGTCGCTGTGGCGCGCGGCCGGGGAGGCTGCGGCGCTGCGGCCTGGCGCGGCGGCACGGGACGCCTGCGGGGAAGAGAAGTGGTCCGTCGTCACGTCGTCACCCGACTCGGTTCCCGGCGACGCGGCCGCCCTCGACGGGCCGCGGCCCCGGCGGGGCTCATGGGCTTCCTTCCGGATTCTCCTCCGGCGGCGCTTGATCGGGGTCGGCCGCGGCTACCGGCTGGGTCGGGGCCTCGATGGCGTCCAGAAGCGAGCCGAGCACCTTCTGCGTCTGGGCGTCCGCCTCGGCGCTGGCGTTGTAGCGGTCGTACTGCCGGCGGATCTGGTCGGTGGTCAGCAGGATGCCGTGCTTTCGGACGCTCCGCGCGAACGCGTCCGCGGCGGCCCGGCGGACCTCGATCGGCTGGGTCGCCCGGCTGGCCAGATCGACCAGCGCCACCTGGCTTTCCGGCGTGCCGACCGATCCGAGGACCCTGGCCGCCTGCTCGCTCAGCGCCGGCACGAACAAGGCCGCGCGAAGCGTGTCCTCCGCGCGCTGGAGGTCGTAGATGCCCGGCCTCTCGGCCCCCAGCTCGGCCAGCCAGGCCACGGCCTGGGCGGCCTGCCGCTGCCGCTCCTGGACGGGGACCTCCGCGCGGCCGGGGAGCTTCGCCAGCCGGTCGATCTGCCAGTGGGCCGCCTCGGCCGCGTGGGGCCGATGGAAGGCCGCGGAGCGCGGATCGTCGCGCACCATGCGCTGGGCCTTCTCGTACAGCCCGTGGTCGGCGATCACCGCCACCGGCAGCGGCGCGGTCCGCCCGTCGCGCCGAAGCTGCTGGATCAACCGGCCGGTCGGCGGATAGCTCAGCCGGGCGTCGAGGAACACCAGCTCGTAGTCCGGCGAGGCGATCAGATGCTCGACCGCCGCGCGCCCGCCGACCACGGCATCCACCTCGTACCCCCGGGCCGTCAGGTAGCCGGTCAGGCTCATCGACGCCTCGACGTTGGGCGCGGCCACCAGGGCGCGGCGCCGACCCTGCGAGGCCGCGAAGAACTCCAGGGCCTCGGGGACGAAGCTCGATCCCGGGAATCGCTGCTGCGGCTTCAGCGCCATGATCGCGCCCAGGGCCGCCATGCGAAGCCGCCGGTCGCCGTGCCGAAGGGCCAGCACGAGCGGGGCGGGCGTGCCGCCGCCCTGGAGCACCTCGCCGGGCTCGGCCTTGCGCCCCAGGATCTCGGCCGCCGCGGCCGCGGCCGGCGCGTGACCGGTCCGCATCGCGTGGTCGAGCACCTCCTCGATCACCTCCACGTCGAAGGCGGCCGCGCGCGCCGCGGCCGTCCCCTCCCCGTGCGGCAGCGGCTGGTCCAGGCCCGCTTCGTACTTGGCCAGCTCCAGCATCGTGGCCAGGTGCAGCCGGCGGATCTGCGGTTCGTCGGGCGCCAGGGCGAACGCCTCGCGGGCCAGGCGCGCCGACAGCACCCGACGCGCGATCTCGGCCGGAAGCTCCTCGCCGACCGGCTGCTTCTTGGCCGGGTCCCACCGCCAAACGGTGGTATTGCCCTGGAGGTCCTCGTCGATGGCCCGCTCGTCGTCGAAGTACTCCCGCGCGAAGCGTGCCAGCAGGGCGGCGGCCTCCGGCCCGGTCGGCAGCTCGCCCACCAGCTTCAGAAGCGCCGCCCCGGCCGCCGATCGCACCGCCGGCTCGCTCTCCGCCGACACGTACGGCTCGAGCAGATACAGGATCGCCTCCTCGGCCTCCATCTGGCCGAGGACTTGCGCGGCGTGGGCCGCCATGGGCGCGTCGTCCGACTCCAGGATGCCGATCAGCGGTCCCACGGCGTCGCCCTTCAGTTGCGCCAGGGCCGCGCGCGCGGCGGCGTGCTCCGACTTGCGGGCCGGATCGGCCAGGGCCGCAAGCAGCGGGGCCACGGCGGCTCCCCGGGCCTCGACCAGGCCCGCCAGCGCGCGATGGCGGGCGTCGCGCGACGCGTCCTGGAGCTGCTTGACCAGCGCGCCGAGCCGTTGGGGGTCCTGGGCCCGCGCGTTCATGGCCTCGAGCACCGCCGCGGCCAACTGCCGGCCCTCCGGGGCCACGTCGCTGCGCGCCGCCAGCTCGGTGAACGCGGTCGCGCCGAGCTCTTCGCCCAGGTCGGCCAGTTGCTCCGCGTTGAGGGTCGCGTCGAGGACCTGCTTCAACAGGCCCTTGGCCAGCGCGGGCCGTCCCAGGTCGGCCAGCAGCTCGGCCGCGCGGGTCTTCTCCTTCGGCGTCTGCGGATTGGTGGCCAGGATGCCTTCGACGGCCGGGTCGGACTCGCGCGGCGGCGGCGGGAGCTTCGGCGCCTGCCCCAGCACGCGTGCGCCCGTGCCGCAAAGCAGCGCCACGAGCAGAATCGCCGGAAAGGTGCAGGCCAGTCGCGGTTGCAGCGTCATCGTCGGTCTCGCAGATGTCGTCGGCGGGGGGTTCGGTTGGTTGTCGTCCTTCAGACCGTTGCCTGGTCGGGGCCTTCGGTCGCGCGCTGCTTCCATCGGGCGATCCGCTGCTTCCATTGCGCGATCTGCTGCTCGACCTGCTCGGGGCCGGTCGAGCCGCAGGTCTGCATCGAGCGGACCGCGTTCTCCGCGCCCAGGACCTCGTACACGCCTTCGTCCAGCCCGGCGTGGGCCCGGCGAAAGTCCTCCATCGCCAGGCCCGAAAGCGGCACGCCCCGCTTGATCGCCGTGTTGACCAGCCCGCCCACCAGCCCGTGGGCCGTGCGCTGGGGCACGCCGAGACGGATAAGGTACTCCATCAGCGCGGTGGCGTCGAGGTAACCACGGTCGAGCCGCTCAGCGATCGCCTCCCGGCTGAGCTCCGCGCCGGCCACCAGCGGCGCGGCCAGCTCCAGCGAGGCGCAGACCGTGTCGAAGGCGTCGAACACCGGCGGCTTGTCCTCCTGCAAGTCGCGGTTGTAGGCCAGCGGCAGTCCTTTGAGCAGCACCAGCAGCGTTTGCAGGCCGCCGATCACCCGGGCGGTCTTGCCGCGGATCAGCTCGAGCACGTCGGGGTTGACCTTCTGCGGCATGATCGACGAGCCCGTGCAGAAGGCCTGCGGCAGCTTGAGGAAGCCGAACTCCACGGTGGACCAGAGGATCCACTCCTCGGCCCAGGTGCTCAAGTGCTCGGCGATCACAGCCAGGGCGAACGCGAACTCCAGCAGGAAGTCGCGGTCGCTGGAGACGTCGAGGCTGTTGGCCGCCACGCCGTCGAAGCCCAGGCGCTCGGCCACGTCCCGGCGGTCGATGGGCAGGCTCGTCCCGGCCAGGGCCGCGGTCCCGAGGCTCGAAACGTTGGTCCGCTTGCGGCAGTCGGCCAGGCGCCCTCGGTCGCGCTCGAGCTTCTCGCAATAGCACAACCAGTAGTGCGGAGCCAGCACGGGCTGCGCCCGTTGCGTGTGCGTGTAGCCCGGCAGGATCACGTCCAGGTCGCGATCGCACCGCTCGACGAACGCCGTCTGCAGGGCGGCCACGAGGGCATCGACCCGGTCGATGGCCTCGCGGACCCACAGCCGCATGTCGGTGGCGACCTGGTCGTTGCGGCTCCGCGCGGTGTGCAGCTTGCGCCCCACGTCGCCGGTCCGCTCGATCAGCGCCCGCTCGATGTGCATGTGGATGTCTTCGAGCTCGACGCGGAACGGGAAACGACCCTCCTCGATCTCCTGACGGATTTCGAGCAGCCCCTGCTCAATCTGTCGGCACTCGTCCTCGGCAATCAGGCCGACCCGGGCGAGCATGCGGGCGTGGGCGACCGAGCCTTCGATGTCGTGCGCGTAAAGCCGGCGGTCGAAGCTCACGCTCTCGGTGAACTCCTCCACCCGGCGATCCGTCGCCTCGTCAAAGACGCCACCCCAGGCCTTCTGCGCCACAAGCACGTTTCCGGCAAGGAAGAGAGGATGCACAATCCGCACCAACTCGTTAAGTCTAAATGGCTTAGGATCGATTGTCAACGAACAACCGCGGCCCCGAAGTCGCGCCCCGGTACGGCCTTGCGCGTTAAGCGGAACGTGCCGGCTCAGACGGAGACACCCACCCGCCAGGCTCCCTGCCGGCTCGCCCGGCAGGCCAGCGAGTCCGGCCTGCCGAAGCGCGAACGCGACCTCGCTACGGCCCGACCGCACGCAGGTCCAGGCATACCAGCTCCTCCTCGTTGCGGAGGTAGAGCAGCCCGTCGCTCAACGCCGGGGCCGAGTAGCAGGGCCGCTGGAGGATGGGCCGGCCGGTCATGGAGCGGAGGCGGAGGTCGCTGCGGTCGAACTCGACCAGCGCCAGGCGCCCGTGGCGATCGAAGAGGATCATCTGGCCGCACAGGGCGATGCCGTTGGGATCGAGGAGCTTGGAGCGCCACTTCCAGAGCACCTCGCCGGAGGCCGCGTCGAGGGCGCGGAAGTCGTGGTTCACCGTGGAGAAGGCCGCCACGCAGCCCTGCGAGGCGATCATCGTCGCGTACTGGCTGTCCAACAGGCGCGGCCCGCCCCGCCACAGCTCGCGGCCGCTGCCGTCGGGCAATACTTCGACGCAGAGCGTCCCGATCGAGTAGCCCGACACGACCACCAGGTCATCGACCACGACGGGCGAGGAGGCGTTGATCTTCGCCTCCTGGGTGGGCTGGAACGCGATCCGCCAGTGCTCCTCGCCGGAGGCCGGATCGAGCGACACCAGCCCGGCCGCCGTCCAGACGAACACGTACGGCCGGCCGTGGATCACGGCGGGGCAGGGCGTGGCGCAGCTCGGCCGGTCGCTGGTCGCCTTCCACAGCGGGTGGCCCGTGGCCGCGTCGAAGGCCACGACGCCGGCCCCGGTCGCGTGCCCGCCCACCTGGACGATCACCCGGTCGCCCATCACGACGGGGCTGGCCGCCGGGGCGTACAGGCCGGGCTCGACGCAGTACTCGTCGTGGAGGTTGCGCCCCCACAGCTTTTCGCCCGTCTCCAGCTCGATGCCGTGGAGCATCCCTTGCGCGCCGAAGGTGAACACCCGGCCCCCGGCGATCGCCGGCGTGGCGTAGGGCCCGTCGCTGTAAGCGATCTGCGGCTCGAAGGCCGTCGCGTAGCCGAATCGCCACCGCGCCTGGCCGGTCGCCGCGTCCAGGCAATCGACGATCTCCTCGTTGCCCTGGCGGTGAAACACCACGAGCCGATCCCCGCTCACCACCGGCGAGGCATAGCCCCGGCCCACGCCGGACCGCCACACCTCCGGCGGACCTTCGTCGGGCCACTCGGCCCGAAAACCCGTCTCGTACGACACGCTGTCGAAGGTGGGGCCGAAGAGGTTGGGCCATCCCAGGGCCACGGCCGCCGCCTGTTCCGACTCGCTCCGCTCGTGGAGCTTGGGCGCCGGCGATCCCGCTGCGGCCGACCGCGTCACGACGGGCTCAAGGTCCGAGGGCTTGTCCCCAGTCTCGGCCGCCGGTCCGCGCGAGCCGCACGACGCGCCGACCGCCACCAGGCCCGCGCCCACGACCGCCAGGGCGAGTCCCACCCATCCTCGCCGCGTGGAATCCTTCACCTTGGCCATCCCCTTCTGCGGGCCCCCGAGGTCGCCTTCCCAAACACGCATGCTACCCGAACAGGGCGTTTCGGCAACGACCTTCAGACCGAACTCGGCGAGTCCTAACCGGATGGCAACGTGCGCCTAACGCCCCAAGAGCGAGCTGCCCGCGGCACGGCAGATCGCGGCGGGAGGGCAACCTGCGGCTGTGATTCGACTTGGGCTCCTACCGCGCCAGCTTGCGCTGGTCGAGGCGCTCGCCGCGGGGGATGCGCACGGGCAGGTCGAGGCCGCCGCCGGCCTCCAGCGCGCGGAAGAGCCGGGCGCGAAGCTCGGCGATCTTCTCCTCATAGGCCGGCACGTGGATGAGGTTGTGCCGCTCCAGGGGGTCGGTCGCCAGGTCGTGGAACGAGTCGATGTCCCACGTGCCGTGGTAATAGACGTACTTGTAGCGGTCGGTACGGAGGGCGAACATCGTGGGCGTGGCCGGGAAGTTCCACTCCCAATGATACTCGTAGAGGATGTGGTCGCGCCAGTCGTCGACCTTCTCGCCACGAAGCAAGGGGACCAGCGAACGGCCGTCGAACCCGGCGTCCTGGGGCGCCGCGACGCCCATCGCCTGGAGGACCGTGGGCGCAACATCGATGTTCTGCACCATCGGCTCGATGCGCCTTCCGCCGTCGATCCTGCCCGGGGCCCAGGCGAGCATGGGCACACGGATCGAGGTCTCGAAGGCGTCGCGCTTGTCGTAGAACCCGTGCTCGCCGAGGTGGAACCCGTTGTCGCCCAGGTAGATCAGGAGCGTATCCTCGGCCATGCCCGACTCGCTGAGATGGTCGAGGAGCCGCCCCAGGTTCTCGTCGAGCGAGTGGACCGCCTCGGCGTAGGCGCGGTAGAGCGCGTCGAGGCTCGGCACGGGGTCCTTGTCGAACGGGCCGGTCTCCATGTGGTCGATGCCGTGGATGGAATACCGCCGCGCGCGGACCCAGCGGGGCTGCGTGCGGTAGTTGCGCTCGGTGCGGGCCATGGTCTCGGGCAGGTCGATCGGCTTGTCCGCGTAGCGCCCCCGATGCCGCTCGGCAGGCTGGAACGGGTAGTGGACCGCCTTGTACGCCAGGTGCAGGAAGAAGGGGCGCTTGCCGCCCTGTTGCTTCTTGAGCCAGTCGATGGCCAGGCCGGTGAGCACGTCGGCGTTGTAGCCCTGGAACTTCCACCGCTCGCCGTTGATGTTCAGCTCGGGGTCGAAGTACACGCCCTGGCCCTTGAAGCTTGCCCAGTAGTCGAACCCCGGGCGGGGCGCGTCGTCGTCGTGGCCCATGTG
>CAYSUS010000091.1:0-30105 GCA_964434165.1 uncultured Pirellulales bacterium | reverse complement strand
CGAGTCGGCAGGATCATCGCGTCGGCTCCTCCCGGTCGGGTTCGTTGGCTTGCCCGATGGCCTCTCGAACGATCGCGAGAACCTTCGCCCAGGCCTTCGTCGAGAGCCGTGGCCACGCCTCGGCGATGAGTGCCGGATCGGGGTCGCTGGAGGGCGAATCCATGGATCGCGCGCCGCCTTGAGGTGCGGACTTACTATTCCCCGCGTTTCCGGGCCCTGTTCGCCTCCTGTCCTCCGCGGATGATTCAGCCACCCTCAGCCAGCGTCGGCACAAAGCCCCTAAAGACAGGTGCTTGCGCCGTTTCTCGTTCTTGCTTGACCGCGTGGCAGGCGGTTCCTGGGGGTCCGCCACGTCCGCGCGGCTCCATCGGGTCCGGTCGTTTCTGGCGGGGTAACCAGCCCGCATCGCGTGAGCCGGCGAACCCGCTACCGACGATTCGAAGATCGGCACTCCCCTGCTGACCAACTCACTTGATCAGCAACCCACCACTCACCCTCTCGTCCCCCGCCTCCGGCCACTCCCTCACACGATCAACATCGCGTCGCCGTAGCTGTAGAAGCGATAGTCCTCACGGATCGCCTCCTCGTACGCACGGCGGATCAGGGCATCGCCGCCGAAGGTGCGAACGAGGACGAGAAGCGTGGAGCGGGGAAGGTGGAAGTTGGTCAGCAGGGCATCGACCGCGCGGAACTCGTAGGGCGGATGGATGAAGAGATGCGTCTGGCCGACGTACGCGCGAAGGGTGCCATCGGTCGCCGCCGTCTCGAGCAGACGCACCGCCGTGGTCCCCACGGCCACGATGCGGCCGCCGCGCTGGCGAGCCCGGTGGAGCTGCTCGGCGGCGTCGGGACGCAGGCGACCCCACTCGGCGTGCATGCGGTGCTCGCTCAGGGTGTCGGCCGTGATGGGACGGAACGTGCCCGGCCCCACGTGCAGCGTCAACCGACACGATTCCACGCCCCGCTCGCGGAGCCGCTTCAGCAACGGCTCGGTGAAATGGAGTCCTGCGGTCGGGGCGGCCACGGCCCCGGGCACGGAGGCGAACACGGTCTGGTACCGGGCGCGATCACTCTCGACCATCTCGCCGCCTCGGATGTACGGCGGCAGCGGGACCCGTCCCACGCGCTGGAGGATCTCCAAGTGGGGCTCGTCCGATTCGGGCCGCACGGCCCAGACGCCCTCAGGCAACCGAGCCCCGAGACGGAGGCGGACGTCCTCCACGCCGGCCGCGTTGATCAACGTGATCGTCTCGCCCGCGACCAGCTTGCCGCGCGTCTTGCCCAGAATGCGCCACAGCCCGTCGGCCGTGCAATCCAGGAACAGCCCCTCCCAGTGGCCTCGCGTGGCCGTGCGAAAGCCGAGGAGCCGGGCGGGGATGACCCGGGTGTCATTGAGCACCAGGCAGTCGCCGGGGCGAAGGACTTCGGGCAGGTCGCGGACGTGGAGATGCTCCAGCGACTCGCTCGACCGATCGACCAGGAGCAATCGGGCATCGGCGCGGCTGGCGAGCGGATTCTGGGCGATGCGCTCGCGCGGTAGCTCGTAGTCGTATCGATCGATCTCTGCCATCACTTGCGCCGGCTCGGGGGCGGCGGGGTCCGCGGCCGCGGCGAACACGCCGCTCTTCCGAAGTATAGGGCCCTTGCCAGGGGCCTTGCAGGCCGGTAGTTGAGGACGGCGGCCGAGAGTACGGCCGGCGCCGGTCTTGTGATTGGGCCGGCGTGGGTTATTCTCGACATCGGACGAGGCCCTCGAGGCCACCGCTCACCAAGCGTATCGCCATTCCAACTTCCCCAAGCCGCCCATTCCACGTGATCTGCCAGCCTCTGCGAATCGGGCTGTGTATTACCGACCTGGACCTCGGCGGCGCCGAGCAGTGTCTGGCCAATCTGGCCACGCAACTTGATCGTGGTCAGTTCGAGCCGACGGTGTACTGCCTGGGGCCGAGCCCGCGCGACCCGAGGCGGTCTGTGGTTCCGCGACTGCAGTCCGCCGGAATCCCCGTTCGGTTTCTGGAAGCACGGCGGGCGCGGCAGTTTCCCTGGGTGGTGCAGCGGCTTGCGCGCATGCTGCGTCTGGACCGCCCAGAGGTCCTCCAGAGCTTCCTGTTTCACGCGAACCTGGTTGGGCGGGTCGCTGGTCGCCTGGCGGGCGTGCCGGTCGTGCTTTCCGGGATCCGCGTCGCTGAGCGCGCATGTCGCTGGCACCTTTGGCTGGACCGGTGGACCCAGCGCCTGGCGGACCGCTATGTGTGCGTGAGCCGATCCGTGGCCCGTTTCACCGCGTCCCAGGCCTGCATCCCGGCGCGGAAGCTGGTCGTCATTGCCAACGGCGTGGACGTGAACAGGTTCGCCGGCGCGACCGCGGCTGATCTGGCCGAGGCGGGAGTCGCGCGCGGCCGTCGCGTGGTGGTGTGCGTCGGGAGGCTCGCTCGCCAGAAGGGATGCGAGTGGCTCATTCAGTCGGCCCCGACATGGTTGGGACGCCTACCTGAATGCGACCTGCTGCTGGTGGGAGACGGGCCTATGCGACCGGCTTTGGAGCGGGGCGTCGCACAGCTCGGCCTTGCGGGCCGGGTCCATTTCGCCGGGTTTCGCGAAGATGTGCCGGAGCTGCTTGCCGCCAGCCGACTGTTGGTGCTTCCGTCGCGGTGGGAGGGCATGGCCAACGCGTTGCTGGAGGCCATGGCGGCGGGTCTGCCCATCGTGGCAAGCCGGGTCGAGGGCGTGGAAGAGCTTCTCGGCGCGGGCACGGAGGAACAGACCGTGGATTTCGGGGACACCGAGGCGCTTTCCGCACGGATCGTGCAGCTATTGCGGCAGCCTCAGCGGGCATCCGAACTGGGGGCCGGAAACCGAGCCCGCGCGGCGCAGCAGTTCGATCTTCCTTCCATGATCCGGGCCTACGCCGACCTGTGGCAGGCGCTCGCGGCGTCTTGACCCAACGCGCGAGAAAAAAAGATTCGGCGACTTGCGCCGCGGACGATAGCTCGAAGTCGCTTGCCCGTGCGGCACTAGGACAACGCCGGGCGACGGAGCGATCGCTCGGGGCGAAAAACCCAGCTTGACGCCAGGGTCGAAAAGATTATCTTTGGGCTTCCGTGGGGACGAGTGGGGATCAATGGTGATGCATGCTGCTCACGGGAACGCATACGCGCTCGGTGGACGAGAAGCTTCGCGTCGCCATCCCCAAGAGATTGCGGGCGATCATGGGGTGCGCCGATCGAGGGGTGCTGTTCCTGACGCCCGGGACCGACGGCTGTGTGGCGGTGTACACCGAGGAGGGGCTGGCCGGAATGGCCGCTCGGCTTGCCGAGGGCTCGCCCACCCGTCAGCAGGTCCGCGATTTCTCCAGAATGTTCTACGGGCAGGCGCAGCAGGTCGATCTGGACGCGCAAGGCCGGGTCCGTATTCCAGGCGTCCTGGCGGAGATGGCAGGTTTAGGCAAGGAGGTCGTGCTGATCGGTGTGCACGACCATTTGGAAATATGGTCGGCTAAACGGTGGCAAGCCTATCTGACCGACAAGCAGAAGGACTATGACCAGATCGCCGAGGCGGCGTTTGACGGCCCGCCCGGCGCGTGACAGGGACAGGAGTTGCTCTTCGGCGTCGCCTCCACGGCACCGAGGACCACACACCAGGGGCCATTCGAGCATCGTCCGTTCGTTCGCCGTGCATGGAAGCAGGGACGTCAGTCATCGGCCACCGACTGACGTCTCTGCCCCGCACCGCGGGGCTGTTTCCATGGGTATGGGGGCCACGATGGCTCCCGGCCGCGAGATGCGGGTAGCGCCGTCGCCTTTGCCGACACGTCGTCCGCGGGCACTCCACCTCGCTCGGGCACAGGGATGTGCCCGAGGTGAAGTGTTCCGGCGACCCCCGCGTCAGGCCGGCCCAAGCGCCGCATTCTCCAGGCCGCGCCGAACCTCTCGGCGGAATGCTGTCCGCCGCTTCCACGCGCGATGTACCGGCGATCTGGTGGCGCGGCGGTTCGATTCGTGCGGAATTCCCCTCGCATTGGATGGGCTGTGCCGGTATTCTTCGCACCCTCCTCCTTTGCGGGACTCTTTGAGCCTATGTTCAGCGTCGTCTCGATGCCCCAGCCTCCGCCCGTCCACGTGCCCGTGCTGTTGGCCGAGGTCCTCGAGTGGATCGATGCGCAGCCCGGCAGCGTGGTCGTCGATGGCACGCTGGGCGGCGGCGGACACGCGCGGCGTTTGGCCGAGGCGGTGGGGTCGTCGGGCCGGGTGCTGGCCCTGGACCGCGATCCCGAGGCGATCGCCCGCGCCGAGGAGCAGCTCGCGGGGTTTCCGGTCGAGCCGATTCACGCCAACTTCTGCGACCTGCCCGAGGTCCTGGCCGCGTGCGAGATCGAGCGGGTGGACGGCATCCTGCTCGACCTGGGGCTGTCGAGCCTTCAACTGGCCGACGAAGACCGCGGCTTCAGCTTCTCAGCCGACGGACCGCTCGATCTGCGATTCGACCCCACGTCGGGCGAGCCGGCCGCGCGCCTGGTGAACCGGCTCAGCCCCAAGCACCTGGCCGACCTGATCTACCAGTACGGCGAGGAGCGGCACAGTCGGCGGATCGCCCGGGCCATCGCCGACGCCCGGCAGCAGAGCCCGATCTCCACGGCGGGGCAACTGGCCGACCTCGTGCGCCGCAGCGTGCCACGCCGGCCGCGCGAGCGGATCGATCCGGCCACACGGACTTTCCAGGCCCTGCGGATCGCCGTGAACGACGAGATCCGCTCGCTTCAGATCGCGCTGGGCCGACTGCCCGACTGCCTGCGCGGCGGGGGGCGCCTGGCGATCATCAGCTTTCATTCGCTGGAGGACCGCCCGGTGAAGACGGCTTTTGCCGGGGACGATCGCCTGGAGCCGTTGACGCGTCGCCCGATCCGACCCACGGAAATCGAAGTCTCGGAGAACCCGCGTGCCCGGAGTGCCAAGCTGCGCGTCGCCCAGCGGACTCGACCCTGAAACACACCAAGCCGCCACGTCTTCCGGCTCTTCGTCTCCCTCTTCTCCACGCCATTCCCATGCGGAAGGTCATGCCATGAGCAAACGCCACTCCTTTGCGTCTGACCGGTCGGCCGACGACCGAATCGACGACGCGGACAACGACTACGGGTCCGATTCCGACGCGGGCGACGATGATTTCGCCGACGGCTTCTCCGAACGCCCCTCGCTGATCGGCCGCGAGGCCAAGATCGGCATGGCCATCGTCCTGGTCCTTCTCATCGTGCTCGGCGTGGTGCTGAGCAAGCGCCTGACCGCGCCGGCCGACGAGACGGCCGGCCAATCGGATGAGAACGCCGCCAAGTCGGGCCAGTCCGGGCGCGGCGCCGAGGGCGGCAAGGACCCGACCGCCTCGGGCAATGCCTCCTCTCCCCAGCCGACCGTCGTTCAGGCCACGCGCGATCCGAGCCGCAAGGCCCCGGCCGGCGAAGTGGGCGAGTGGAGCGTGGTGAGCGATTCGGCCGCCTCGTCGCGGGCTTCCGGCGCCGGAAGCGGCTCGAGCATGCCTTCCTACATGCCGGCCGGAACGTCGGGCTCCGGCGCCAGCTTGCGCTACGGGCGGCATGAGAACGCCGGTGGGTACCAGGCCGCGCGCACCGCACCCGGCATGGGCAGCCGTTACACCGCGGTCGAGACCGGGGCTGCCGAGGGCGCGTCCCGCGGCGCGCAAGACCCGTTCTCCGCGCGCTCAGGCGGCGCGGGCGCGGTCGGCTCGACCCCCCCCTACGGTACGTCGGGCTCGTCCCCCCCGTCCTACACGCAGCCCGGCTCTGCCGGAACCACCGACCAGTCCGGCTCCGCCGGTGCGGGTTACTCGACCGATTCGGCCTCCGGCAATCCCATGCGGACATCGACCGGCAGCACTCTTTCGGTCGATCCCGGAGCCGCGCGCCCCGACGCGGCACGGACCGGCTCGACCGATGCGAACTACGGCAGCGGGTACGGCCGGGGCTATGGCAGCTCGTACGGATCCGGCCAGGACAATTCCTACGGCGCCACAGCAACGGCCCCGCCGAACAGCGCCTCGCCGTCCGGCGCAGCGGGGGCGTCCACCGCTCATCCGGGCTACTACTCGGCGGGCTCCGCGCGGGGCAGTCCGTACGGAAGCAACAGCGCAACCGGTGCCCCGCCTTCCTACGGCAGTCCCCAGGGCAATACCTCCGGATATGGAACCGCCGGCACCGCCAGCGCGGGCGGACAGTCGTCCTACGAGACGAACCCTCCCTACGGAACGAATTCGTCCTATGGGACAGCCCCCTCGTACGGTGCCGACCCGTCGTACGGAACGGCTGGCGGTGCGGGCGGTTTCGTCACCCAGCACTTCGGTGCGCAGGAGGCGGCGGCCGAGGGGACCTATCGGGTCCAGCCGGGCGACACGTTCTCCAGCATCGCAGAAAAACACTATGGAAGCAGCTCGTACTTCAAGGCCCTCGTGGAGCACAACCGGGACAAGTATCCCCAGCCGGACCGGCTCGACGTGGGCGACGTGATCTCGGTCCCGACGAAGGAAGAGCTCGTCCAGACCTACGGCGACCTGTGCCCCAAGGAGGTCCACGTGGATGCGGAGCGCCGGCAAGGCATGTCGCTGGCAAGCACTTCGGGGCCGTACGGGGCCCCGGCCGGCCGGACCTACGCGGTCGAGGAAGGCGACACGCTTTACGACATCGCCCGCTACGAGCTGGGCAAGGCCGCCCGGTGGATCGAGATCTACGAGCTCAATCGCGAGATCATCGGCGCGGACTTCGATCACCTGCGGCCGGGCACGCGCTTGACGCTCCCCGGCGGCGACGCCTCCGACACGCTCACGCGCCGGCCCGAATCGGCCTACCAGCGATGAACGGTCTGTCCCGCACTCGCCACGTCAGCGCCCCACTACGGCGCGGACTTCCGTGCGGGGATCGTTGAGCCGCCGGTCGGGCGCACCAGGAAGCTGCGCCCCGCCGCGCCGCGGGCGACATCCTGGACGTAGGCCAGGGGCCGGCCCTGATCGTCGTAACCGAAGTAGATGGCGCAGCCCTCGCGCACGCCGGGCCCGCCCGGCACGAACGCCCCTTCGCGATTGCGGAGAATCAGCACGCCGCCGGTCTCGGGCGTGGCGGCCAGCTCGGCCAGCACGCGCTGCTCCTCAAGCGGGCCCGAAGTGGGGCGATCCGAGGCCAGTACGGTCTGGACCAGCACGGCGCCGGCGCGCAACTGGGCGGCGGTCACCGCGCGCGAGGCGTCGACGCTCCCGTCTTTCATGCGGCAGACGACCTGCTCGTCCTCGCCGCGGCAGACGATCTCCGCGGCCACGATTTTCCCGGCCCGCACGGTCGAGGCGGTGATCTCGTCCCGCTCGGCCGTGGCCGGAGGCGGCTCGGCCGAGCGGCACAGGACCAGCGCGGCCAGAAGGCCGCCGGCGCAGCCGCCGACCAGGGCGCAGCACGCGGCAAGGGCCAGGCCGGCTCGAATGCTCACGCAGACCCCTCCCTCGGTCAGTAGGTGATGCCGGCCCCGGCGGTCAGGGCGTGGCTGCCGTAGCGGTTTCGCAGCAGCGCGTCGTAACGCACGTGCGTCGTAACGCGGTCGCTGAGGTTGCCCGCGAGACCTATGCCGAGGCGCGCGGCGTCGGCCCCGACGCGGGCGCCGGTGATCCGGTGCGTACCGCCGCCGAGCGCGGCGTCGATCGTGCTGTCCAGGTCGAGGTACTCGTGGACCCACTCGGCCGAGGCCTCGGCCCGCCACGTGCCGGCCAGACCGCAGGCGACCTCGGCGCCGAACTCGCTCAGCAGCGAGTCGCGCCCGTAGCCGGCGACGGTGAGATTCAAGGCATCGGCGCCCCTCTCGTCAAACGAGCCCACCCCGGCGTGTGTGTAGCGCAGCCCTGCGGTGGGCGTCAGGGTCCAGAGCCCTGTGCCGCAGCGGTAGCCGAGCCTGGCGAAAGCGGAGACCAGGTCCACGTCCACGTCCGAGGTAGCGGCCCGGTCGATGTGGCCAAACCGCAGGGCGCGGAAACCGCGGTTCCAGCCGTGGGTGTAGCCGACGCCGGCGTCAACGTACGCGTCCTCGCCGTCCAACCGGGAATAGACCAGGAAGTTGTAGAAATCCGCGTCGGCCCCCGCCGTGACCGTATCGAAGGTGATGTTCTTCTTGGCATAACCCGTGAGCAGTCCGAGCGTGAACCCGCCCGTGCAGGCGTCGCAGCCGATGGCGAACCCGGCCAGGTCGCCTTCGTAGCCGAAGCGCCCGTCGTTGCGGGCCTGATCCTCCCAGGCACCGAGGGCCTGGCCCCAGAGTCCGCGTGCCTCGGGGCAGCGCAGCTCGTCGAAGCGGCCCAGGCGCGCGAGGGCCGCGTCGTTGAATGTCTCGGCCGTGGCGAGGTTGAAGGCTCCGAAGTCGGCGTACGGCTCGCCGCCGACCTGGTTGAGGGCGTCGCCCACCGCCTCGCCCGTGGCCAGGGCGTCGAACTGCTGGATCACGGCGAGCAAGTCGCCGGAGGCCGAAGGCAGGAGCCCCTGCAGGTTGTCCGCCACGGCGATCTGGTTCGGCGAGGTGGCGAAGTCGCGGTAAGCCACGCGCGTCACCGTGAGGGAGTAAGCGGTCGCCGTGTACGAAAGGCCGTAATGGAGCACGGCCGAGCCGGAGTCCGGGTCGAGCATCAGGGGCCGGGCGACGACGAGGTCGCCGGTGGTCTCGATCATGAAGTCGTAGGTCCGCGTGCCGACCGGGTCGGGTGTGAACGGGATCGGGCGGACCGTGGCCCCATCGGCGGTCACGGTGCTCGCGCCGCCGGCAACGATCTGGTCGTGCTGTCCTGCGGCCGGGTCGGTCTCCACCTCGATGACCACGCCGGGTCCGTAGGTCGTGTTGCCGGCGGTATGGGTGATGGTGCCTGGCGAGTTGCCCGGGCTGACCACGGCGCCCGGCTGAAAGGCAACGGCCCCGGCAATCTGGAGCGTGCCGCCGAGCACGCAGGCGTCGGCCACCTCAACGTCGCCCTGGATATCGAGGAAGCCGGTGGTGCTGGAGCCGCCGTCGAGCTTCAGGGCGTTGCCGCCGGCGACGACGACGCGGTTGGGGTTGCCGGCCGTGCCGCCCCCGACCTGGCTGCCGCCGGTGACGTTGAAGTCGCCCGCGGCCACGTTGATCTCGTTACCCGACCCGGTGAGCTTGGCGCCGCCGGTCAGGGCGGCGTTGCCGGCGTTGACCCGAAAGGTGTTGCCGGTGCCGCCGATCTGGGCGCTGTTGGAGACGCTCATGCCGCCGTTGCAGTCGAACTGGTTGCCCGTGCCGTCCAGGCTTGTGCCTCCTCCCACGGACATCTGGTTGTTGACGGTCACCTGGCAGTTGTTGTTGGTGACCGTGCCGCCGCTCTCGGCCTTGAACTGGTTGGTGGTGAAGTTGGCCCCGTTCATCTGGGAGCCGGATTCCATCGCCACGTAGGCCCCGCCAGCGAACTGCAGCTGCCCGCTGAGCGTGCCGCCGCTCTGGACCTTGACGACGGCCCCGTCGATCGTGCCCTGGCCTGCCAGCGTGCCGTTCTGCTCGACGTCGATCTGCTGCGCGGTGAGGGTGGAGTTGTTGGCCACGGTGAGGGTGCCGTACACGATGCGCACGTCCACGGCGGCAACCTGGGTGGGGTTGGTACCGTCGCCTACCACGATCTGGCCGTTCTCGACCAGCACGCTCTGGACCGTTCCGACGTTGGCGTTGGTCAGGCGCAGGGTGCCCGTGCCCTGGCTGTGGATCAGCTCGATGCCGTTGGTCGTGCGGTCGAAGTCGGCGGTGCCCTGGAAGTCGAGCAGCAGCGTGTCGTACCCGGTCCCGCCGATCATGTCGCCGCTGATCGTACCGCCGCGCACGAGGAGCGTATCGTTTCCGGCCCCGCCGTCCACGTCGCCGTTGACCGTGCCGCCGAGGATCTCGAGTTGGTCGTTGCCGCTCTGGCCGGCGATCGCCAAACCGCCCACGCCCGTGATCTGGCCGTCCTCGATCCGCACCGTGTCGTTGCCGCCTCGGCCTTCGACGGATTTGGCCCTCCCGCCCGTACGGAAGATCACGTTCTCCGGCTGGTCGCCGCCGATGATGCTGCCGTTGACGATGCCCTGGTCGGGCTGGTTCACGCCGGTCAGGTCCTGATCGACGACCAACGGTGGGGGATCGGCCGCGCAGATCGGCGCTGGCGTCGCGCCCAAGGCCAAAACCAGCGCGATTGAGACGGTTACAGAAAGGGATCGGGGGCGCATCGCCGTTCCTTCGTCGATCGGTTTCCGCAGGGGCGCGGTGCGTGCAGTCTCGGTCCCCCAAAGCGCCCCGCAATCCAGCCGGATCGCCAGACCGCCGGGGGGTGGGGGGTGGGGGACGGATCGTAATCTACATCGGCGCGACGACCTAACGAGTTGACGCCTTCCCGCCCCAGCGGGAGAATCTTGTCCGACCATCCTCTCTCGAGCGTTCGGGGACCACTGATAGGAAGCTCTTGGAGACCATCGAGATGCGATCGATTCGGACTGCTCTCGTCCTCCTTGTCGCGCTGGCGCTTGGCGTGGCTTCGCCAGGCGCGGCCCGCGAGATCAAATCCGTCGAGCTGTGGCCCGGCGGCGCCCCCGGAGGGACCGGCGAGGGGAAGCGTTTCCGCCCCACGCTCACCGTCTATCCAGCCCCCAGGGAAAACAGGACCGGGACTGCCGTGGTGATATGCCCCGGCGGAGGGTACGGCCACACGGCCATCGATCATGAAGGCCACCAGATCGCCGCCTGGCTTAACTCCCTCGGCGTGGCGGGCTTCATCGTCGATTACCGCCATCGTGGCCGGGGCTACGGCCACCCGGCTCCTCTGCAGGACGCGCAGCAGGCGATCCGCACCGTTCGCGCCCGGGCCGACGACTACCGCATCGACCCGGAGCGGATCGGAATCGTCGGCTTCTCGGCCGGCGGGCACCTCGCCTCCACGGTGGGAACGCACTTCGACCAGGGTGAGCCCAGCGCGGCGGACCCGATCGCCCGAGCAAGCTGCCGCCCGGACTTCATGATCCTCTGCTATCCGGTGATTGCCTTCGGCGAGCCCTTCACCCATCAAGGGTCGCAGCGCAACCTCCTGGGCGAAGACGCCCCGGCGGAGCTGGTGCGGCAGTTCTCCAGCGAGAAGCAGGTCACGAAGGACACCCCGCCGGCCTTCCTCTGGCACACGGATGAGGACAAGGTCGTGCCGCCGGAGAACAGCGTGCAGTTCTACCTGGCCCTGCGCCGGGCCGGGGTCGCGGCGGAGATGCACGTCTTTCGCCAGGGACGCCACGGCCTGGGCCTGGCCAGAAACACGCCCGGCACCGACCAGTGGCCCACGCTTTGCCAGAAGTGGCTCCACGCCCAGGGCTTCTTGCCGAGACCTCGCTAGAGGCGTTTATGCACCACGAAGTCGAACACACCAGGGGGTCGGGAGTTCTTTCTCGCCCGGTGCTTCGGCTGCATGGAGAACGCTTCTGGGAGAAGACTCCCGCCCCCGCTTCGCCCCCTATTGACGCCTGCATAGCCAATGCACGGAGGGCGACCAGCGGAATCCCGTTTCCCAGGCATTCCGGTGTGCACCAGCGATCAATGGCAATGCAGCCATCAATGAAGCTCGTCTGACCTTACGGCCACGCCACCTCCCGCGGCGGACTCGGCCGCGGAATCGCCGGCCTTCAAGCACCGGGCGACGGTCTCCAATAGCGCCGTGCGATCGATCGGCTTGGGCAGGTAGTCGTCGCACCCGGCGTCGAGGCACTTCTGCCGGTCGTAGCTCATGGCGTGGGCGGTCAGCGCGATGATCGGCCCGCGGTAGCCCGCCTGGCGAAGCTGGCGCGCGGCCGAGTAGCCGTCGAGCACAGGCATCTGCATGTCCATGAGGACGACTTCGAAGGCCGACTCCGGGCCCGGGCCGCCTCTCGGCGCGTCGGCGCCGGCGAGCACCTGCTCGACGGCCAAGCGACCGTTCTCGACCACGGTGACCGAGGCGCCGGCCATCTCGAGCAGGAAGCGGATCAGCCGCTGGTTGTCGGGTCCGTCTTCGGCCACGAGCACGCGGCAATCGAGCCGAATCTGAGGACGCGCGGACGCGCGGGCCCGCGCCTGGTGCGCCTCGGTGGCGTTGCACCGGTCGTGCATGGGCACGCCTTCCAGCGGGCCGACGGCCACGGTCACGCAGAACGTGCTCCCGCGCCCGGGCGCGCTCGTGGCGGAGATCGTTCCGCCGAGCATCTCGGCCAGGCGCCGGCTGATGGCAAGCCCGAGCCCCGTACCCCCGAATCGGCGACTGGTCGAGGAATCGCCCTGCGTGAAGGGCCGGAACAACCCCCGAACCTGTCGGGGCGACATGCCGATGCCCGTATCGACGACCTCGAAGCAGAGCCGCGCCTGGCGGTCCTCGTCGGCGGCCAGGGCAAGACGCACGCGGATACCACCCCTCTCGGTGAACTTGACCGCATTGCCCACCACGTTGATCAGGATCTGCCGCAGTCGCACCGGGTCGGTGGCGATTCGGTCGGGGACGGGCCCCGCGTGCTCGACGGCCAGCGTCAAACCCTTGGCTTCGGCGCGGACCTTCATCAGGGAGAGCACCTCGGCCGCGACCTGGCAGGGCGAGCAGAGCGTGCGGTCCAGCTCCATCTTGCCCGACTCGATCTTGGAAAGATCGAGGATGTCGTTGATGATCCGCAACAGATACTCGCCGTTGCGTTTGACGGTCTTGGCCAGATCCGTGTCCTGCTCGTCGGTGAGGCGCTCCAGCAGGACGTCGGCGAAGCCCAGGATGGCCGTCATGGGCGTGCGGATCTCGTGGCTCATGTTGGCCAGGAACTCGCTCTTGGCCAGGTTGGCGGCCTCGGCCGCCTCCTTGGCCCGGGCCAGTTCGATCTCCGCGCGCTTCTGCTCGCTGACGTCCCGAACGATGGCCGTGAGCATGCGGTGGTTGCCGACGCGAGCCTCGCTGACGGCCAGCTCCAGGGGGAACGTGCTCCCGTCCATGCGCCGTCCCGTGACCTGGCGGCGGAAGTCGATCGGGCGTCCCTCGTCCATGGCACGCCATCGCGCCAGGCGGCGCCGGTGCTGGTCGCGAAAGGCGGGAGGGATGAGGACGCCCAGGTCGCTCCCCACCGCTTCGGCACAGGAAATCCCGAAGATCTGCTCCGCGGCGCGGTTGAACGTCTCGATCCGTCCCGCTTCGTTGACGGTGATGATGCCGTCGGCCGCCGTACGCATGACGGCCTCGATGCGCGCGGTGTACTCGGCCTGCTGCTCCAGCCGCGTCTCGCGCTCCTCAATCGCCGACTCCAGGGCTTGGGAGTGGGCCAGCTTGAGCGTCTCCTGCTCGGCGGTCAGGTGCTTGACCCGCGTGGCCAGCCGGCGCTCGGCGCGGGCCGCGCGCGCGGCGGTGGCGGCAAGGCCTGCACCGACGCGGAGGGCGTTGCGGCCGCGGTCAAGGACCAGGTCCGTCTCGGGCCCCGGCGCGAAGAGACCGAACAGCCACAGGTCGGGCTGATCGTCCGAAAGGCGCAGCGCCACGGCGAGGCGCGCGGCGTCCGGCCCCGCGATCTCGTAGCGGCATTCCTCTTGGCCCTTCAGGAACGGCCAGGCGTCGCGAAGCATGGCGACCAGCCCCGCGGCGTCCGCCTGACGCCCGAACGACTCGACCGAGAGCGGCTCCGAGCCTTCGGCCAGCGCAAGAATCTCAGGCTCAAGAGGCGCGACAAGCGCCGCCGCAGCGGATAGTCCGCCGGCATAGTCCGCTGGAAGCTCCCAGGCGGACAACACCTCGGCGATGCTCTGATGCTCAAGCCCCATAGTGCAGATTCAAGTCGCGGCGTAAACGCGCAGCTCCCTCCCAGAAGTGTAGGTTACAAGCCCATCTTCAGGGCCGGCATCTACCTACTAGCCCCACCGCGGGGGCTTGCACGTCGCTCTGCAACGCGTGGAGCGGCTGTGCCGGGCAATGCCCCGGCGAGAGAACAGCTCTTGGGATGCCGAAGCAAAACGTCAGGGAACGTCGGCGCGCTGGATGAGCTTGACCTGCTCGGGCGTGATCTCGAGAATCTCGACCTCTTCGAACCAGGTGTCCATGTCCTGCCCGCCGTGGAGCTGGAGGCCGAGATACCCCTCCGTGCGCCCCGGGTCGTTGCGTAGCTCGGCCGTGCGATGGCCGTTGACGTGGACGGCCACGTCGCGGCCGATGGCCACGACCGTCATCTCGTTCCACTCGCCGGGACGGAACCACTTCTTCACCTGTTCGGGCTTGGGCTTGACGACCCACGCCCGACCGCCCGTCTCGTACAGGCCGCCCGCGTCCTTGTTCGGGTCGATCTCGGCCTGGAAGCCACGCACCGAGGCCCCGCCGCCCTTCTCGGTGCGGAAGTACAGCCCGCTGTTGCCCTTGATCGCCTTGTACTTGACGCGGACGGCGAAGTCGGCGTAGGGCTTCTCGCTGATGAGGATGCCGTGCCGACGCTCGTCCGCGGTCGAAGTGCCGTGGATCTTGCCATCTTCGACGGTCCACTGGCCGCCGGGCAGGACATCCCAGCCCGAAAGGTCCTTGCCGTTGAAGAGCGGCTTCCACTGGCTACGTCCCAGGTCCTTCAGGCGGAGGGTGCGCCAGCGGATCTGGCCCTGCTTGCCGGAGTGGACCTGCAAGGCGATGAACCCTTCGAGGTCGGCCGCGTCGAGCAGATCGGCGCACGGCACGCCGTTGACCCACGTGCGGATCGAGGGGCCGACCGCCTGGATCACGAACTGGTTCCAGGCGTCGCGGCGAAAGGCCTGGCGCGCCTCCTCGCGTCCGGCCAGGGGGAAGAGCCATCCGCGGCGGCCCTCGTCGTAGATGCCCCCCGACCACGCGCGGTCGGAAGGGTCGATCTCGCACTGGTAGCCGAATACCCGGTCGCCCTGCTCGCGAAGATGGCTGCGGACCTGGATGCCCGAGTTGCCCGGCACGTCGAGCTTGACCTCCGTCTTGAGGATGAAGTCGCCGTAGGTCTTCTTCGTGCAGGTGAACGAGTTGGGTCCTGGCCCGACGCGCCCCACGATACAGCCGTCCTCGACCTGGTAGGTCGCCTTGCCTCCGTGCTGCTCCCAGCCATCGAGGGTCGTTCCGTCGAACAGAGGCACGAAGCCCTCGTCGGCCTCGGCCAAAGCGCTGCCCGCCAGACCAGGTGCATGAAGGACGAAAGCGATGGCCAGCAGCGGCGGGGCAAGGCACTTCATGGCAGCATCTCCTCGGCGGGAAAGGTCTGGGGGCAATCGTGTCGCAAACCAGCCATTATACTACGGGGCGCCGCGGTTCCGCTCCCTCTCGGTCGCGGCTCCGGCTGAACCTCGGCGCGCGCCGCCGCCTCCTGCAATTGTCAAACGGTCGCAACCATGTTTTACTAAGGGCTTTATCTCGCCGCCCCCCGACAGGACAAGCTCCCTCCATGTTCCGCCCGGTCGAGAGCAACGTCTCCTTTCCCCGCCAAGAGGAACAGATCATCGGCTTCTGGAAGAAGCATCGCATCTACGAGAAGTCGCTCAAGGCCAGGGCGGGATGCCCCCCGTTCGTGTTCTACGAAGGCCCGCCCACGGCCAATGGGCTGCCCCATCCGGGCCACTGCCTGACCCGCGCGATCAAGGACCTCTTTCCCCGCTATCGGACTATGCGCGGCCACCTCTGCGAGCGCAAGGCCGGCTGGGACACGCATGGTCTGCCCGTTGAGGTCGAGGTCTGCAAGGAGCTGGGCATCCACAGCAAGGAGGAGATCGAGGCGTTCGGCGTCGAGCCGTTCATCCATCGCTGCGTGGAAAGCGTATTCCGCTACACGCGCCAGTGGGAGGAGCTGACCGAGCGCCTCGGCTTCTGGATCCACCTGGACGAGGCCTATGTCACCTTCCACCAGAGCTACGTGGAGAGCGTGTGGTGGGCCCTGAAGAGCCTCTTCGATCGGGGGCTTTTGTACCAGGGGCACAAGATCGTGTGGTGGTGGGCCCAGGGCGGCACCGCCCTCTCCTCGGGCGAGGTGGGCCAGGGCTACCGCGAGGTGGCCGACCCCAGCGTGTACGTGCGCTTCCCGCTGGTCGATGAGTTGGAAACGGACCTGCTGGTCTGGACCACCACGCCGTGGACCCTGCCGAGCAACCAGTTCGCCGCGGTCAAGTCGGACCTGGAGTACTCGCTGGTCCGCTTCGCCGGCGACGATCGCAAGCTCGTCATGGCGTCGGCCCTGGTCGAAACCATCGTGGAGAAGGTCAAGAGGGATTGCGAAGTCGTGGCGACGATGTCGGGCGCGGCCCTTCTGGGCAAGCGTTACGTGCCGCCGTTCGACTACTACCACAAGGCACAGGGCTCCACCCAGGGCCGGCTCAAGCAGGGCGGCAGGCAGCACATCGCCTGGCGCGTGGTGGCGGCCGACTTCGTCACCACCGAGTCGGGCACGGGCGTGGTGCACCAGGCCCCGGCCTTCGGCGAGGTGGACTACGACGTGCTGATCGCCGAGCAGGGCCGGTTCGTTGACGGCGAGGGCCCGCCGTTGATCTGCGCCGTGGCCCCGGACGGCACGTTCACCGCCGAAGCGCCCGACCTCGAGGGCCGCTGGGTCAAGGAGGCCGATCGCGACATCACCCACAAGCTCCGCGCCGATGGCCGCCTGTTCCACCAGGAGCAATATCTCCACGACTACCCGTTCTGCTGGCGCGCCGAGGAGGATCCGCTTATCCAATACCCGCGCAAGAGCTGGTTCATCCGCACCACGACGTTCCGCGACAGGATGCTGGCCAACAACGCGCGGGTCAACTGGCTCCCGGACCACATCCGCGAAGGCCGCTTCGGCAACTTCCTCGAGACGAACGTGGACTGGGCCCTGTCGCGCGAGCGCTACTGGGGCACGCCCCTGCCGATCTGGGTCTGCGAGAAGACCGGCCACATGGAGGCCGTGGCCGGCTACGACGAGCTGCTGGCCAGGCCGGGCGTGGCGGGGACCGAAGTCTGGGAGGCGGCGAAGAAGGCCACGCCCGACCTGCCCGAGCACCTGAAAGTGCATAAGCCCTATATCGACGCGGTGACCTACGATTCGCCCAAGGCCCCGGGCGCGCGGATGCGGCGGGTCACCGAGGTGATCGACTGCTGGTTCGACTCCGGGGCCATGCCGTTCGCCCAGTGGGGCTATCCCAACGCCGACGGATCGGAGAAGGTCTTCCAGCGGCAGTTCCCGGCCGACTTCATCAGCGAAGCGATCGACCAGACCCGGGGATGGTTCTACAGCCTGCTGGCGATCAGCACGCTGCTATTCAGCGAGGAGGAGGCCTCGTGCAAGGGTGAGTCGGATGGCGAGATTTTCTCACCCCCGCCCCCTCTCCCGCAAGCGCGAGAGGGGAGGCAAATGCCCTCCAATCCCCAATCCCCAATCCCCAGTCCCGCCTCCTCTCCTTACCCCCACCCGTTCCGCAACTGCATCGTCCTCGGCCTGATGCTCAGCGATTGGTGGGAGTCGAAGGACGGGCGGAGGATCTTCCTGAGCGAGGAGGACGCCCGCACCGCGCTCGGCCAGGGCGGCTACGCGGAGCGCGTGGGAAAGATGTCGAAGTCGAAGCGGAACTACCGCGAGCCCAAGGAGATCTTCAACGTCTATGGGGCGGACGCTTTGCGGTGGTACTTCTTCGCCAACCAGCCGCCGTGGAACTCGATCATCTACGCCGAAAAGGCGATCCGCGAGATCATTCCCGAGTTCCTCCTCCGCCTCTGGAACGTGTACAGCTTCTTCGTGATTTACGCCAACATCGACGGCTTCGACCCGGCCGCCGCCATCGACGGGCCCGCCGAGCAGCTCACGCCCGAGGTGCTTGCCAGGGCCGCCACCTATCGGCCCGTCACCGAGCGGAGCGAGCTCGACCGCTGGATGCTCAGCGAGCTTAGCCGCGCGGCCGCCGAGGTCGTCCAGCGCATGGACGCCTACGACAATTACGGGGCCTGCGCCCGGCTGACCGAGCTGCTCGACGCGCTGTCCAACTGGTACGTGCGCCGCAGCCGCGATCGGTTCTGGAGCGGCGGGGCGTCGGCCGACAAGTCCGACGCCCACTGGACGCTCTACGAATGCCTGGTGACCACGTGCCGGCTGATTGCCCCGTTCGTGCCGTTCGTGGCCGAGGCCATCTGGCAGAACCTCGCGGTCGAGGCTTTCGGCGCCCAGCGCGTGGCCGAGAGCGTCCACCTGTGCGACTATCCGCAAGGGCAGGCCGAGGCGATCGACGAGGCCCTGTCCCAGCGCATGGCCCTGGTGCGCGAGATCGTCTCGCTGGGCCGCGCCGCGCGGATGAACGCCAAGCTCAAGGTCCGCCAGCCGCTCGCCCGCGTGGAGGTCGTCCTGGCCGATACGGCGCACGTCGATTGGCTCGAGGCCCATGCCGCGCTGGTGGCCGAGGAGCTGAACGTCAAGCAAGTGGAATACATCCAGAAGGCCGACCAGTACATCACCTACACGGTGCTACCGGACCTGAAGCGCCTCGGCCCGCGCCTGGGCAAGCGCCTGCCCGGGGTGCGCAAGGCCCTCGGCGAGGCCGACGCCGCCGGGCTGCTGGCCGAGATGGAGTCCTCCGGCCGTGTCACGCTGGAGCTTGCCGACGGCCCGGTCACGCTCGACGGCGCGGACGTGCAGGTCCGCATGCAGGCCAAGCAGGGCTGGGCCGCGGCGCAAGGCCGCTCCTCGGTGGTCGTGCTCTCGACCGAGCTGTCCGAGGACTTGGTGTTCGAGGGGCTCGCACGGGAGATCGTCCACGCGATCCAGAACGCCCGCAAGGAGATGAGCTGCGAGTACACGGACCGGATCGCCGCGGGGATCGTGACGGACTCGGAGGAGATCCGGGCCGCGGTGGAGCGGTTCGAGGAGTACCTCAAGAGGGAGACGTTGGCCGTGGAGGTCTCGTTTGAGCCGCTCTCGGGAGTGGATCCCATCGAGGCCAAGCTCGCGGGGCACAAGGGAACGCTCTACGTGAAGGTGGTGTGAACAGAGCGAGTCCGCCGCGCGGATCCCGTCCGGTCCTCCAGCGGCGTCCGTTCAAGGACGAATCGAGCCCGTGAATCGACCCTCACAACCTTGTGACGCCCCCTTGCGCCTGGCCGTCCTCATTTCCGGCACGGGCAGGACGCTGAAGAACCTGCTCGAGCTGATCGCCGCCGGACAGCTCGACGCCCGGGTGGTACTCGTGGTGGCCAGCGCGGCCAAGGCTGCGGGCCTGCGCTTCGGCGAGGAGGCCGGCATCCCCACGGCCGTGGTCCGCGCCGGGGATTACCCTGACCAGGACGCCTTCAGCCAGGCGGTGTTCGACCGCTGTCGCCACGCTGGGGCCGACCTGGTCGTGCTGGCCGGCTTCCTCAAACGGCTCAGCATCCCCGCCGACTTCGAGAACCGCGTGACCAACATCCACCCGGCCCTCATCCCCGCTTTCTGCGGCCAGGGTTACTACGGCCACCTCGTGCATGAGGCCGTGCTGGACTACGGCGTGAAGCTCACCGGCTGCACGGTCCACTTCTGCGACAACCAGTACGACCACGGACCGGTGATCCTCCAGAAGGCCGTGCCCGTGTTTGACGATGACACCCCCGAGACGCTCGCTGCCCGAGTCTTTCAGGCCGAGACCGAGGCTTACCCCGAAGCGCTGCGCCTAATCGCCGCAGGACGGGTTCGGGTTGAGGGCCGCCGGGTGCGGGTCCTGCCTGCCGGCTGACGCCACGGGACCGCCCGGTTTCCGCAAGCTGCGCAGAAGGCGCCGGCGCCTCCCCAGAGTAGCGGGGTTGAATCCCTTGTTGGGCGGTGTCTAATAAGTTCCGGGGATCGGGTGCGGCTCTTCCTTGAGCCCGCGCGGAGTGAACCGCCGCGGCAGTTCGCGCGTCCAAGGGTTGAGGGCCCTGGCCGTGCGTCTAACGGGGCGGTCTTGCCAACCCAGTGATTGCGTCACACCGCAACCAGCCGTCCAAAGCCGGCGTTTCTTGCGCACACGCGCAATTGCCCGTCGGCAACCAGCCATAGGCGTCAAGCTCGCAACACCCACGCGACCGCGATCTGCGTGGGACCTGTGCTGCCGGAGCGGGTGAAGAGGCACGCACGGATGCGCGACGTCGCTCGCGGCGCAACGGATGGCTGCCTTGGAACGAGATCGACGCTGCACCTTGCCGGCGGTCGCGCGGCGGGGGGTGTGCTTGCGCCCCTACCCTGTACAGCCGCCCCAGCGACGAGGAGAAAGCGATGCCGGTGCCCCGGATTCTCGACGTTCAGAACCACGGCAAGACCCTGGTTGTCCGCCCGCTGGACTGTGTGGGGAACCTGGCCGAGCCCCACGTCAAGGCCGAGCTCGACGCCCTGATCGAGCAGCTCCATCAGCCCCGCGTGCGCGCGGTGGTGATCGACCTGGAGAAGCTGCCCTACTTCGGCACGAACATGCTGGAAACCATGCACAGCATTTGGCGCCCGGTTCGCGCCCGGGGCGGCCGCATGGTCCTCTGCAACGTCTCGGACGTGGGGCTTGAGATCCTCCGCGTGGCCCGTTTCGACGCGCTCTGGACGATCGCCGACACGCCGCAGCAGGCCCTCGAGGCGGCCAGGAGTAAGGAGAGCGTGGCGTGAGGCCCCTGCGCGAGCCGCCCCGTACGCAGCGTCCGATCTTTCAGAATCGTCGCCATCGTCTCGCCCGCCACCGAACTGGATCTGGTGGCTCGTTGCGAGTGGCGTGATGGTGCCGGTGCTTATCGGTCTTGCCATGTCATCTGGCCCGTCCAGGTCGGCCAGGGTAGGCTCCCAGTGTGGCCCGCCGCTCGGCTTTCACCTCACGTCCCTCGGCGATCTTGCCGCGCTCGAGATCCGCAAGCTTGCGGGCCCGGTCCACGGTCAGCTCGCCAAGCAGGCCGAGCCGCTTGCGATATGGCCTGCCGTGCAAATTGTTGATGTAGTAGAATGTCCGGGTGCCGGCCGACGTCACGCAGACAGCCAGGCCCGCGCACTCCGAGTCGTATTGGCAGACCCTGCCATAGGCTGGCCTCACGATATGCTCCACTGGGGGGCTTCGAGAACGAAGACTTGGCCAAGCGTATTCCCTCGGTGCTACTCTGGTGCTATCCGCCAGTTCGATTCCGGGCTGTTTTCGTCACACGTCATCAACGATGAGGGTAACTGGAAACCTTTTTTCGTAAGTAGTTACGAGCTGTTGTCAACATCAACAACCACAGCGCTACCCCAAAAACGATGAGCGACCAGTCAGGACAAGACCATTGGACTTCGCTGGCAGAAGAGCTGGGCACGCCGCCGCCCCCGCCGCCCCAGCCGCCGGAGGACCGCCCCGAGGGTGCCGCGTCGGGGGAGAGCGGGGAGCACGCCGAACAGAGCGCGACTTCCTCGCCCGAGAGTCGGGCCCCCGAGCCGCCGCCCAAGCCCGCCGCCAGGCCGACCCCGACCCGCTCCGCTCAAGGCTGGGCCGCACTGGCCGGGGAGTTGGGGCTGGATCTGCCGCGGGAGGCGTTCATCGCCTTACCGAAGGCTGAAGAGCCGGAGCCCGTGCCGCTGATCGCGGCGCCCGAGCCGGAGGAGGACCCCACCCGACCGGCCCCTCCCAGGGAGCCCAAGCCCTCGGCCTGGGACGAGCCGTTCCTCCAGCCTCCGCCCGCCGAGGAAGGCGAGGCCGTGGGCACCGCGGAGGAGGGCGAGGAACGGCCCCCTTCGGAGGACAGGCCCGGCAAGCGGCGCAAGCGCCGCCGGCGTCGTCCCTCGACGGAGCTGGAGTCGGGCGAGGAGTCGTCCGCGGCGGAAGCGGACCTCGAAGAGGGGGAGATCGAGTCGCTTCCCGAGCAGCTCTTCGGCGAGGACTCCGAGGTCGAAATCGGCCCGCTCGACGAGGCGGAGGCGGCTCGATCGGAGGGCGAAGACCCGGGTGGCGGGAGGACCAAACGTCGCCGCCGGCGCCGCAAGCGTCCC
Organism: uncultured Pirellulales bacterium; assembly: GCA_964434165.1. Classification (GTDB taxonomy): domain Bacteria; phylum Planctomycetota; class Planctomycetia; order Pirellulales; family Thermoguttaceae; genus CAYSUS01. Next base: position 8,150 of record CAYSUS010000091.1, on the reverse strand, counting down.
GAAGGGGATCGCAACGGCACCCGCGAAACCGACCGCGCCGAAGGGCCCGCGCGAACTGCGGAGCGGGCCGAGGACGAAGAGGACATCGAGTCGGACGACTTCAACGGTGCCGATGACGAGGACTCGGAGAGCTCGGCCGAAGGCAAGGTGGGACATCGCGGTGTGCCCACCTGGAAGGAGGCGGTCGATATCCTCATCGCGCAGAACCTCGAGTCCCGTTCGCGACGTCCCGAGCGCGAGAACTCCGGGCGTGGACGGGGTGGTGGGCGCGGACGGGGACGGGGGCGTTAGCACCCCTGCGAGGGATTGTCGCGACTCCGCGGACGGGCACGTTGAGCCGCCCGACGTCTCACGCTGCTTGCGGCGTTCCGCGCCGGGCCGAAACGGCCCGGCCCTCTGCCCCCGCAACGTCTGGATCGACCGGGCCGGCCCGGCTCGTACGGGACCCGCGCGACGACGCATCCTGAGGGTCCCGCGTTGATCTCCGGCCGCCGCGGTCGGGCGCACCGCCCGCGGGCCGGCGTGCCAGCCAGCGGAAGAAGGGCGTATCGGGGCTGCCTGCGTACTGGCGGAAGAAGAAGTCGTTGCCGGTCTGCCGGTCGCGGGTCTCGCAGCTCAGCTCCCAGAGCGTTCGCACCTCGGCTTGTTCGGGGATGGCCAGCCACTCGTGGCGCCGCCGCATCTCGCACAGGTGGCGATAGACCTCGGCCACGGGGTTGGTGGCCGCGATCGCCAGCAGCCCGAACAGGGCCGCTTTGCGCAGGCGAGCGGCCTTCGCGTCCAGGGCCGCCTTGGCTAGAAACACGGCGAGCACCAGCAGGCCCGGCATCGACACGCGCATGCCCAGGTCGTTGTTCATCCCGTAGCGGAACAGTGCGAGGAGCACGAGCGAGAGCACGGCGGTCGCCAGTAGAAGGCGGCATCGGGGTCCGGCCGGGGGGCGCACGTAAACGATGGCCAGCACCAGGACGCCCACGTCGAGCAGCAGGAACAAGCCGAGCCGCCAGAGGTACTCGGCCAGTGGCCAGTCGTCGAATCCGAAGAAGCGCAGCTCGGCCGTGGGGTCGGTGGTGAAAGGCAGCGGGCCGCCCCGGGCGGCGAAGTACAGGGCCAGAAGGCCCAGCACGCAGCACGCCAGCACGTTGGGCCACGCGGCCCACGCGCGCAGCGCGCCGCGCCCGAAGCGGCGGATCGAATCGAGCAGGTCCACCGCCACGAAGGGAAGGAGTCCGACCGTCACCAGGGGCGACCACAGACTCACCAGGGCGGGCGGCACGAGCGACCATCGCCGCGCGCGACCGTCGCCTCGCGAGAAGGCCAGCAAAGCCATGCCGGTGGCGATCCACGATCCCAGGGCTTGCTGCGGCACCCAGAAGAGAAGCTCCATGTTGGAACAGTAGTTCCACGTGTACGGTCCCGCCCACCAGCGGTTCTCCCAGTTCCACCAGCGCCAGCCGTGCCAGTCGATGCCGAGCTGGTCGGGCACCGGGGGCGGGGGCGGCGGTCCGTAGCGATAGCCGAGGAGCTTCATCGCGGCGGCGCCCACCACGTCCGGGCCGGAGAAGATGAGGAACACGAGGATCACGAGCAGGTGGACGCGCCCGGCAACCACGCAGAACCAGAGCATCGACAGTACGACGCCCGCCACGCTCCAGGCGAACAGGAAATGGTGGGCCGCGCTCCAACCGGCGGCCTTGCCGACCAGCGCGGCCGGCAGGTACCAGGCTGTGTAGTACACGAGAGGAAACAAGCCGCGGTCGCTTTGGACGTACACCGGCCAGGGCTTCTGGATCAGGGCCTTCAGCACGGCGTTGTGCTTGAAGTAGTCGCCCTCTTGCAGACCGTAACCTCCCATCCCGGACAGCGACGAGAAGGCCAAGGCCAGAAGCACCAGCAGGGCCAACTGATGCCATTGCATGGCGGGACCGCCAGGCGCATCCGGCGCGCCTGGCGGACGCCGGCCCTCCAGGAGCAGCACGCCGGCGCTCGCGGCGACGACCGCCGCCACGGCCGGCACCGCGACCCACCACTTCAGCCACGCCGCGAAGAACACCAGGAGCGGAAAGCCGAGATAGAGGCACGATGCGGCCAGCAGCCACCGTGCGAGCACCGCAAGCGGAAGGCCGCAGGCAAGGCTGGTCTGGGGCGCGGCGCTGGGCATGAGCAAGCGGTCTTCGTTCTCCGGGTGGGCGCTCCGCCCTAGGCGTGTTGCGGCCGGTCGCCCTCCCCGCCCGCAATCGTGCGACCGCCATCGACGGGCACGCATACGCCCGTGACGTAATCGTTCTCTACCAGAAACATCACGGCGTGGGCGACGTTCTCCGGGCTTCCCTCCCGCTTCAGCAGCGTGCCGGCCACGGCCTGCTTGCGCTCCTCGGGGCTCAAGTCGTCGGGCAACATCACGGGGCCCGGCTGCACGCAATTCACCCGAATGCGGGGATTGCGCATCGCCAGCTCAACGGCCAGCATCCGCGTCATCGTGGGGATGGCGCCTTTGGAGGGGAAATAGGCGGCGTAGCCGGGGTAGGGGCGCGCGGTGGCCCAGTCGCCGATGGTCACGATTACCCCGCCGGTGGGCTGTGCAGCCATGATCCGTCCTGCGCGCTGGCAGCAGAGGAACGTCCCCAGCGCGTTGACGTCGAACTGGTGGCGCACGTCATCGGCGGTGACCTCCTGCAGCGGCTTGGGCTCCCAGACGGCCGCGGAGTTGACCAACACGTCCAGGCGCGCGAACTGCTCCGAAATCCGGTGGAAAAGGCGGTCCACGTCCTCTTCGCGGCTCAAATCCGCCTGAAAGGCGTTCGCGTGAACCCCCTGCTCCTTCAGACGCACCACCGTGGCCTCGGCCTCCTCGGCCGAGCGGTTGTAATGGAGGGCGATCGCGTAACCCCTGGAGGCCAGGGTTCGGGCAACCACGTTCCCGATCCGGCGCTTGCCCGCCCCGGTCACCAGGGCCACTCGAGTCGATTCCCGCTGAGGCATGACTGCTCCTTTTCGCCGCATGGGCCGAGCCATCTTAGTGTAGCCGGCCGGCGCACGGTGCGGAACGACCTGCGCAAGCCAAGCGCTAGCTGCCGGTTAGGCGGTGGCGCACGGCGCGCGTGCTGCCGATCATGAGGAGGGCCGAGTCGCCCGGCACGTCTCGCCCCCCACGGCGGGATCGGATAAGCTATGTTTCGGAGGATTGGGGCGAGACTGCCGATCACCGCGGTATTTGCCGGTTCTGCGAGGAAATCCAGGCATGTTCAAGACCGTTAACGCGCTGGCCGGACTGTTCGGGGCCCTTGCGGCCCTCCTGCTAATGGTGGGGTTGAGCGTAGGCGCCTTTGTCGCGTACCGCTCGTACCACGCCGAGCGCTGGGAGCGCGAGGAGACGGCCAAGGCCCTGGAGGAGAGCGAGCAGGAGATCGAGCGGCTCAGCGGAGAGCTCTCCGCGCGCCAAGAGGAGATTCTCGCGCTGAACGTGGACCTGAAGGCCAAGCAGAAGGAGATCGACCGCCTCGACATGGCGCTGCGCTTCCTCAAGGTCGATCACCGCGTGGCCCAACTCGACGTGCTCGAGCAGCGGCCCTCGCCCGAGAGCGGTGAGTTGATGACCCGCGTGAGCTTCGTGGAAATCGGCGAGTCGGGCGATCCGATCGAGAAGCCCCGCGAGTTCACGGTCAAGGGCGACGTGGTGCACGTGGCGGCCCTGGTGGTCAAGTTCGCCGACGAGCACGTCGAGGCGGGGGACCCGCTGCGTTCGACCTCGCTTTGCCTGTTCAAACGGCTTTACGGCGACAAGCAGGAGCCGGAAAAGGGGTTCCCGCTCGATCCCGTTGGCTCGCGTCCGGCTGCCTATCGAAGCGGTCAGCGGATGTCCGAGTGGGAGCAGGGCCTCTGGTCGAAGTTCTGGGACTACGCCAACGATCCCGACGCGGCCAAGGAGATTGGAATCCGCGCGGCCCACGGCGAGGCCGTCTATCAGCAGATGCGGCCCGGCATGCGGTACCGCGTGCTGTTGAGGTCGTCCGGCGGGTTGACGATCATCCCCGAGGACCGGCCGGCGGACGGATCGGGGCGCACGCTGTAGAACTGCTCGCCGGACCTCCGAAGTCTCCAAGACTCCGGGAGTCCTAACCCGCCCCCTCCAGGGCCACCTGCTCCTCGATCAGGCTCACGACCGAGTCGAGATTCAGCGGCTTGGGCAGGAACGCCACCGCGCCCTCGTCCAGGGCGGCCGTCTTGAGCTCTTCGACCGAATAGGCGCTCATGAAGATCACGCGGGCCTTCTCGCCATCGCCGCGGATCATCCGAAACGCCTCCACGCCGTTGATCCCCGGCATGCGCACGTCCATCAGGATCACCTGGAAGGCTTGGGACCGGCAGATCTGGACCGCGGCCTCGCCGCTCTCCGCCGTGTGCACCACGTAGCCCTCGTCCCTGAGGATCTCGGCCAGCGTGCCCCGCATGTTCTTCTCGTCATCGACGATGAGGATTCGCGCCGGCCTGGTCATCGCACTCCATCTCGGTGGTTCCTTGGCCGCCTGCCCCGAGGGCAACCATGCATGGGGCTTGCACGAGGGGGCGATCTGAACGCGCCCGTTGACAGACGCTTAGATTGCCAGCGCGAGCCCGACTTGTCCATACCGTTGCGACGGGGTCGGGAGCCTTTTCTCTCTGGCGCGTCCGCCGCGCGGCAGTCCGCCCAAGGGAAGGCTCACGGGCCGTCCATGCCTTCGCAAGCCGGCCCGTTCTGACAAATGCCAACAGTCCGGCAAGTTCGTGGCCAAACGGCACTCCCCTTGACGAGGCGGCGATCAAAGCGATAACACCGTGTGATCGCTGGCGCACGGCCGCGCCGCAAAGGGATTCCTGCCCCGACGGCTTCTCCGAGGGGGATGAGGCGATAGAATACACCGCAAATCGAGATTTCGGCGAGCCGGCCCTGTGCCGCGGCACGGCCGCCTGGAAAGGAAAGGCCACGTGATCCTGCCTTCTGCGCGCCCGCGTCATTCGCCTCTCCCCTCCGGCCCCATCTTCCTAGGGGGGGACGCCATTCGATGAGCGGCCTGCTGTTCCCCCAGTGGATCGACCGGCTCCGGCCTATGGCCGGGATCGCGCTGCTCGCCGTTCCAGCCTACCTGGTGGGCGTGGTTTACTACGGGGGCTCGCCGAAGACCACCGACGTGGGCTACGCGCCGACGCAGCCCGTGCCGTTCAGCCATGCGCTGCACGCCGGCCAGCTCGGCATGGACTGCCGCTACTGCCACACAACCGTGGAACAGGCCGCGCACGCGGCCGTCCCGCCCACCGCGACCTGCATGAACTGCCACACGCAGATCGCCCCAAACAGCACCCTCCTGCTGCCCATTCGCGAGAGTTACGCGTCGGGCAACCCCGTGCCCTGGGTCCGCGTGCACGATCTGCCGGACTACGTCTATTTCAACCACAGCGCCCACGTCGCCCGCGGCGTAAGCTGCGTCTCATGCCACGGGCGCATCGACCGGATGGAGACGGTCTATCAGGCCGAGACGCTGAGCATGAGCTGGTGCCTGGAATGCCACCGCAATCCGGAGCCACACCTCCGCCCGCCCGAGCTGGTGACCAGCCTCGATTGGGTCCCCGACGAGGATCCGATCACGTTGGGGAAGAGCATCCGCGAGAAGTACAACATCAACCCCTCGACCGACTGTTCGACATGCCATCGGTAGATAAGCCCTCCCTTCCCACGCCCTGGCGGAGTCTCGCCGAGGTGGCCGGCGCGCCGGAGTTCCGCGCGTTTCTGGAGCGCGAGTTCCCGGCGGGCGATCGGGACTCGGGCGTGAATCGCCGCCGATGGATGCAAATCATGGGCGCTTCGGCCGCCCTGGCCGGGGTGGCGGGCTGCCGCTGGCAGAAAGAGGAGATCCGGGCCTTTGACAAGCGTCCGGTGGGGCGCGTGCCGGGCGAGCCGCAGCATTATCACACCTGCATGGAGGTCGGCGGCCACGCGCTGGGATTGCGAGTCACGTCCTACGACGGCCGGCCGATCAAGGTCGAGGGCAACCCCGACCACCCCGCGAGCCTCGGCGCCACGGACTGCTTTGCCCAGGCTGCGATTCTGGGGCTCTACGATCCGGACCGCAGCGGGGCGGTCGTGCAGACCGAAGGCGCAACGCCGATCGTCCATGAGTCGTGGGAGGCCTTCGACGAGTTCGCCCGAGAACACTTCGCCGCGCTGAGGAAGTCCGGCGGCGAGGGCTTCCGCGTGCTGGCGGAGGTGAGCACCTCGCCGACGCTCGGCCGGCTTCGCGAGAAGCTCCGGGAGCAGTTCCCCGAAGCGCGGTGGCATGAATACGACCCGCTCGATCCCAGGCCGTGGGGCGAGCGCGTCGAGCCCGACGTCGTGGGACTGGGCGACGCCCAGGTGATTGTTTGCCTCGACTGCGATTTGCTGGGATCGAGCCCGGGCGCGGTCCGCCATGCCCGGGAGTTCTCGTCTCGCCGCGACCCTGCCGGGGAGTGGATGAACCGGCTGTACGTCGTGGAAAGCGCGTTTACCCTCACCGGGGCCATGGCCGACCACCGGTTGGCGATCCGCTCCTCGCAAATGGGCGCCTTTGCGGCGAAGCTGCGCGAGCTCGTTTCGGACGCACCGGCGATCAAGGCGACGCTGGGTGATGCCGACGCGCTGCCCGCCGAACGGTTCGCCGCCGCGGTGGCCGAGGACCTTCTGGCCCATCGCGGGCGGTGCCTGGTGATCGCCGGGACGAGCCAGCCCGCGACGGTGCATCGGGCGGTTGTTGAGCTCTCCCAGAACCTGATGGACGACTCGCGGCGGGATCTCGCCTTCGTGCAAGCCGGGGTCGGAGCACGCAGGGAGAAGACCGGGTCGCTTGCCGAGCTGGCCGCGGACATCCAGGCCGGCAAGGTCGAGACGCTCCTGCTTCTGGGCGTGAACCCCGTGTACGACGCCCCGGTCGATCTGGGGTTCGGCGCGGCCATGACCAAGGTGCCGACCTCGATTCACCTGGGCCTGTACCGGGACGAGACCGGGCGGCTTGCAACCTGGCATCTTCCCCAGGCGCACTTCCTCGAGTCGTGGGGCGATGCGTGGGAAGACGGCACCTACAGCGCGGCCCAGCCGCTCATCGAGCCGCTGCCCACCTTCGGCGGCCGGTCGGCGATCGGGATCCTCGCGCGGGTCCTCGGCGAGGATTCCGTGGAGCCGAGGGAGCGGGTGAAGGAGTCGTTCCGCGGGGTCCTGGGGGAGCGCCCCGGTGCGCGCCAGACCGCCGGTGAGGACGACTTCGAGACGCTGTGGAAGGAGACGCTCGCGCGGGGCTTCTGGTCCGACGAAGCCTTCCGCATCCCGCTGTCCGCCGATCTGCCGGACTCGGCAGGGCCCTTGCCACAGGACCTCTCTTTCGATTGGTCGGCTGACGACCTGGAGATCGTCTTCCTGCCCGACGCCTCGGTCCGAGACGGCCGTTTCGCCAACAACGCCTGGCTGCAAGAGACGCCCGATCCCATGACCAAGATCACGTGGGACAACGCGGCCGTCTTCAGTCCAGCCACGGCCGAGGCCCTGGGCATCCGCGACGGCGACGTGGTGCGCTTGAAGTACAAGGATCGGGATTTGGAGATCGCGGCCACGATCATGCCGGGGCAGGCTTCGGGCAGTGTGGCGGTGGCGCTGGGCTACGGGCGAACGGCGGCGGGGCTGGTAGGCGGCAGCGTCGAGGCGGGCGTCCCGCCCGTCGGCGCCAACGCCAACGCGATCCGCACGAGCAAGGCGCCGTGGTTCGATCGCGGGCTGAAGGTGGAGAGGACGGGCCGGCGTCACGCCTTGGCCACGACCCAGGACCACTGGGCGATCGACGTGGCCGGCATGCGCGAGCGGCGACGGCGCGTGGGCCGCCAGTTGCGCGACGTTCCGCTCGCCCTCTACGAGGACTACGCCGCCCTCTCCGACGAGGATCGCGAGCACGAGAACATCACGGGCGAGGAGGGCCATCACCCCAAGCTCTTCTCGCTCTGGGAGGAACACCGGTACGACGGGCATCGCTGGGGCCTTTCGGTCGATCTCTCGAAGTGCACGGGTTGCAATGCGTGCGTGGTCGCCTGCCAGGCGGAGAACAACATCCCCGTGGTGGGGCGCGAGCGCGTGCTCGACGGGCGCGAGATGC
>CAYSUS010000090.1:0-30205 GCA_964434165.1 uncultured Pirellulales bacterium | reverse complement strand
TATGAGCGACGTGATCAACGAGCTGATCCTCAGCACCCGGCGGCACCACCCGGTGACGAGCATCGTCGTGACCCACGACATGCGGACCGCGCGGAAGACGGCCGATCGCGTGGTCATGTTCTACCCCCTCGCCCGCCTCCGATCCGGCGAGTCGCAGATCCTCTACGACGGCGATCCGGAGGGGCTGCAGCGCTGCGCCGACCCTCGGGTCACGCAGTTCGTGCATGGCGAGGCAGGCGAACGGATCATGGAAATGCGGCAGCAGAACGGAATCGAATGTGACCCATGAACGATCGAAGGATGCAACTGCGAGTGGGCTTAATGGTCGTGGTTACCGCGATCATCACCGGGATTCTCGTCGCCTTGTTCGGCGAGCTGCCCGCGTTCAAGGAAACGTACATTCTGCGGATCAAGTTCCCCGAGGCGCCCGGAGTCACGCCCGACACGCCGGTCCGCAAGAGCGGAATCCTCATCGGCCGCGTCGTGGAGCACGAGTTCGCCGACGACGGCGGCGTCATCGTCACCGCCCGCCTCAATCGCGACGTGCCGCTGAAGCAGAACGAGGTCTGCCGTATCAAGGGATCGCTCCTGGGCGACGCCGTGCTGGAGTTCGTCCCCTCGGGCGACCCGCGGCGACCCGACGCGCCCGTCGATCCCGGGGAGCTCCAGCAGGGCATCGTGGCCGCCGACCCGCTCGACGTGATGAACGACTTCCGCGGCGAGTTCTCCCAGGCGATCGCCTCAGTCGTCCGCTCGAGCGACCGGGTGGGCCAGACGGCCGAGAGCGTCAACCGGCTGCTCAGCCGGAACGAGGAGAAGATCGACGACATTGTATCCAACGCCGACGAAACGCTGAGCACGATCAAGACCACCTTCGAGAACGCCAACAAGATGATCGGCGACGACGCCTCGCGCGAGCAGTTGGCCAAGGCCATCCAGCAGATGCCCGACCTGATGACCGAGACCCGTCAGGTCGTCGGCCGGCTGAACGACACGATCACCCTTGTGGACAACAACCTCCGCAACATCGAGGATCTGACCGAGCCGCTGAGCGAGCGGGGCCCGCAGATCGTCGCCCGAGTCGATCAGACCCTCGCGCGGCTGGACGACGTGGTCATCGAAGTGCAGGCCTTCAGCCGCAGTCTGCGCAACCGGGAAGGCACGCTGGGCCAGTTGATCCACAACCGCGAACTCTACGACAACCTCAACCAGACCGTGGTCAACATCGAGGAGCTCACTCGCAAGCTGCGGCCAATCGTCGACGACGCGCGGGTGTTCAGCGACAAGATCGCCCGACACCCGGGGATCATCGTCCGCGACGCGATCAAGCCGCAGCCGGGCGTCAAGGGGGTGCACCCCGCGGCGTACCAGGATCCGCGCACGCCGCTCTTGAAGCCGTCGGAGCCGCGGTTCCGGCTGTTTCAGCCGCGGTAACGGGGGAGCCGCGACCGCGAGGGAGCGGGCTTGCCGCATCAGCCTTCCGGGAACTGGACCACCTCCTTCACCGCGCTCGGGCATTTCGACCACGTAACCTCATACGTGGTCTCCAGCGGCGTCGGCACGTAGATGCCGGGCTGGAGGAACAGGGGAAGCTCGGGTAGCCGATCGCCCACGGCCAGCGGCTCGATGTAGGCCGTGACGGGCGAGTCGGCGGAGTAGGCGGCCGCGGTCAGCGGCTTGTCCGGCGGAAGCTCGAACGGCTCGACGCGGATCTCGTCCCAGATCGCCTTGTGGATCCCCTGCGGATCGCGGGGCGAGGGCGGAAACAGGTCCACGATCACCAGGTGCACTCCCTGCCGAAGGATCTGCGATGCCTTTTCCACCAGCGCGCCGATCGCGCGCTGGCTGGTCTTGTTGCCCGGCGAGACGACTTCGATCACCGCGACCACGTGTCCCAACGGATGCTGGATGGCGATGCGGTTGGCCCTGGCGGCGTAGCGGTCGGGCTGGGCCGAAGTGACGAACCGGGCTTGAGGCGGACGCTCGGCCACGGCGATCCCGGGCGCCGTCGCGGACGGATCCGTCGCTTCCTCCCGCCTTCCCAGCGTGACGACATCCGGAATCGGGCCGCTGATGACCTGCTCCGCTAGCGCGAAGAAACCCGGCGGCAGCCGCCCGGCGTTCAGCGCATTGGCGATCTCGATCGTCCAGGCCTGGTGGAAGTGGTGGAAGACGCCCGCTTCCACACGGCTCCAGTCGTGAATGGGCATGACTCGGCCTCCGCTGGCGCACCGGGTGGGGATTTCAGCTATCATTATAGCTCTTCGCGACAGTCCGCCACGGCTGGCCGCGAACCCCAAGAGCACCGAACCCCGACCACAGAGCAGCTCCCCATGAAGACCTTGCGGCGACTGTCCCTTGCAGTCCTGATAGTGCTCGGGGCGTCCGCGGCGTTTGCCGCGCCCTCCGGCGAGGAGCCTCCCCGAGCGGATCTCCAACCGGTCCGTTTTCAGAAGGTCAAGATACGCGGCTTCTGGAAGGACCAGATCAAGCGGCTTACCGAGAAGTGGATTCCCCACTGCATCCGGCAAATGGAAGAGGGCGGCAAGGGACAGGAGCTGCTCAACTTCGTCCACGCGGCCAAGGTGCTCCGGGGCGAGCCGGCCGGCGAGTACACCGGCATGCCTTGGAGCGACGCCTACATCTACAACACGATCGAGGCCATATGCCTCGCCCTGGCCGTGGACCCGGAAGGCGATCGGGACCTTGCCCGGGCCCAGGCGCACTTGCGCGAGAAGCTCCATGAGTGGATCCCCCTCGTGCTGGCCGCCCAGACGGACGACGGCTACATCCATTCCTATCACGTCGTCAACAAGCTCAATCGCTACAGCGACATCAACAAGCACGAATTCTACGTGCAGGGCTACTTCCTCGAGGCCGGCGTGGCCCACTATCGCATCACCGGCAGAAAGGATCGCCGCCTCTACGACGCCGCGCGCCGCTGCGCCGACCACCTCTGCCAGACCTTCGGCCCGGAGCCCAATCGCAACTGGGTCTACGGGCACGCGGGCATGGGCTACGCCCTCTCGCGTCTGACGCGCCTGGTCAACGAGGTCGAGGGGCCGGGCCGGGGCGACAAGTACACCGACCTGGCCAAGTTCCTCTTCGACCATCGCCATGTCGAGGAAGAGCTCCGCAACCCCTATCGCCAGTCGCACTTGCCCGTCGCGGAGCAGGCCGAGGCCGTGGGCCACGCGGTGCGGGCGACCTATTTCTACACGGGCATCGCCGACCTCGCCCTGCTCACCGGCGACGGCGCGTACCTGAAGGCCGCCGACAAGCTCTGGGAGAGCGCCGTTCACCGCAAGATGTACGTCACCGGCGGCGTGGGGTCGACGGGCAAGGGGGAGGCCTTCGCCGCCGACTTCGAGCTGCCCAACGAGACTGCATACTGCGAGTCGTGCGCGGGCTGCGGCCTGTCGTTCTGGGCAGATCGCATGCACCGCATCCACGCATGCGGGCATTGCGTGGACGTCCAGGAGCGCGTGCTCTACAACAACGTGCTAGGGGCGATCGAGCTAGGGGGAGAGACCTTCTTCTACCAGAACCCGCTCGCCGCGGAGCGCCAGCGCTACCCCTGGCACGGCTGCCCCTGCTGCGTGGGTAACATCCCTCGCGCCCTCATCGCAATCAAGGACCTGACCTACTCGATCAACCCCGCGAGAGACACGTTGTACGTCAACCACTTCGTCGCCGGCGAGGGCACGATGGCCGACGTGGCCGGCGGCCGCCTGCGCGTGGAGCAGCGGACCGACTATCCCTGGCAGGGCGACGTGGCGATCCTCCTCCACCCCGACAAGCCGGCATCCTTTGCGTTGAAGATCCGCATCCCCGACCGGAGCGAGAGCCGGCTCTACACGCCCCAGCCGGACCTCCAAGGTGGATTTGCCGTCAAGCTCAACGGCCAGGCCCAGGAGGCTCAGGTCCGCGACGGCTACGCGACCCTTCAGCGCACGTGGGAGTCGGGCGATCGCATCGACCTGTCGCTGCCCATGGACGTCCAGCGGGTGTATGCCGACCAGCGCGTGGAGGACGACCGCGGTCGCGTCGCCCTCCAGCGCGGGCCTCTGGTGTACAACATCGAGGACGCGGACCACGGCGGGCAGTGCCGATCCGTCGTCCTCAAGCCTGACGTACCGCTCAAAGCCGCCTGGAAGGCGAACCTGTTGGGCGGCGTGATGGCCATCCAAAGCGACGACAACAAGCTCTTCGCGATTCCCAATTATGCCCGGCTCAACCGCGAGGGCTTCTCGCTGGTCTGGATCCCGGAAAGGCCCGAGCTGGCCGAGCCGCGGCGCGAGCCGACGATCGCCTCCAAGAGCAAGGTGACCACGTCGTTCCGCACGCACGAGGGGCGGTTCAGCACGAGGGCGATCCACGATCAGCGGGAGCCGAAGGCGTCCGACGAGCGCGGCACGCCCCTGTTCCACTGGTGGCCCCATCTGGGCACCAAGGAGTGGGTGCAGTACGAGTTTGAGAAGCCCGAGAGGGTCGGCGCCGTGGAGGTCTACTGGTACGACGACCGGGGATGGGGCGCGTGCCGCGTGCCCCAGTCCTGGCAGGTCCTCTACCGCGACGGCGACGCGTGGAGGCCGGTCCGGGGGGCCTCGTCTTACGGCGTCGAGCGGGACAAGTTCAATCGCGTGACGTTCGACCCGGTGACGACCGGCGCGCTCCGCCTGGAGGTGCAGCTCCAGGAGAAGCAGGCCGCCGGCGTGCTCGAATGGCGCGTGGAAGAGGCGAAGAAGAAGTGACCACGTAATGGGCCGCAGCGGGCGTTCTCCGGATTGCCGTCCGCTGCAGAATCCCGCGCGTCAATCCCCATCCAATCCCCGCGATCACCCCAAGGAGGTCTTCCATGCGATCGAGACTCCTGCAGATCGGTCTGGCCGCGCTTGCCGCCGCGCTGATCCCAGCCGCCGCGCCGGCGGCAGAGAAGCCGAACATCGTCTTCATCATCTCCGACGACCACGACTTCATGCACCTGGGGTTCATGGGCAACGAGTTCGTGCACACGCCCACGCTGGACCGTCTCGCGCGGCAGGGCACCGTGTTCACCACGGCGCACCTCCCCATGTCGCGGTGCCATCCCACGCTGGCGAGCTTCCTCTCCGGCCGATGGCCGCACCAGACGGGCATCTACTACAACTACGGCGAGAAGCCGCTCGATCCGCGCAACTCGCTGCCCCGCCTGCTGCGCGACGCGGGCTACGCGACCTACGTGGAGGGAAAGTACTGGGAGGGCGACCCCAAGGAGATGGGCTTCACCCACGGCAAGGGCAAGACGGCCAGGACGTTCGTCCGCCAAGGGCAGGACGACCTGTTTGCCTTCATCGACGAGGTCGGCGGCGAGCAGCCGATGTTCATCTGGTGGGCGCCGCTGATACCCCACACGCCGCACAATCCGCCGCAGAAATACGTGGACCTCTACGACTGGTCGAAGATGCCCGTCCCGCCCTACATGCAGGGCAAGGATCTCGACTCCGCCCCGGGCAAGGACAAAGGGAAGGCGAAGCGCCGACGCGGAGGCTGGCGCAGAAAGGAGCAGCTCAGCTACGCCATGGAGGCCTGGCTCGACGACGGCGTGGGCCAGCTCGTCGAGAAGCTCAAGGCCGCCGGGCAGCTCGAGAGCACGATGTTCGTGTTCGTCATCGACAACGGCTGGTGCAACGGGCTTCCGTCGAAGGGCACGCCCTTCGAGCACGGGGTGCGCACGCCGGTCTTCTTCTCCCTGCCCGGCACCGTGCCGGCCGGCCAGCGGTTCGACTGCCTGGTGAGCACCAACGACATCTACCCCACGATCCTCGAGTACGCCGGAGCGAAGGTGCCCGAGACCGCGGCGGGTCGCTCCCTTCGTCCGATCATCGAAGGCCGGCCGGCCGAGACCCGCGAGGTGCTCTGCGGGGCGATCTACCCGGCCTTCGCGACCAAGGGCGACAACCGCCCCGAGCGTGACGTGTACGCCCTGTACGCCCGGACGAAGAAATGGAAGTACATCCTCTTCCTGCAGGATGTGACGCAGGATCGCAGCGGCGACTACTTCCGCATCCAGTCGATCGCCACGGAGTTCCCCACGCGCACCGCGGGCGATGAGGACCTTTACAACCTCGAGTCCGACCCCTTCGAGCAGAAGGACCTTGCGGGCGACGCGCAGCATCGACAACGCCTGGCCGGTTTCAAGGCCGCAGTGCTCAGTTGGTGGATTGATACGGGTGGCAAGCCGCTGGAGGCGCCGTGAATCGCGCCGGCGCCGTACCGCTCTCTCGCGCTTGCGGTTCCCGCGCCACAAACCTGAGCCGCGACCTTGAGGCTACGGCTTCGGATTCGTTCATAACCAGAAAGCAAGACGAAGGAGGCACCGCATGGATGCCAGCACGACTCTGCGGGCGTTTCTGACACTCCTCCCCGGCGTGCTCCCGCTGTCGGTAGTGCCGGTGGCGAGCGCGCAAGACCGGCTTCCCACGCCGCGCGTGGCCTTGGTGTACTCCAAGAGCTACGAAATCGACCTGGGTGGACTGGAGAAGCAGCACGCCTTCGACATTCACAAGTACGAGAAGATCCGCAAGGCTTTGGTCGCGGACGGGCTCGTCGCCAGCGGCGACTTCTTCGTGCCGCAGCCGATTGGGCGCGAGGAGATCCTCCTGGTCCACACCGAGGGCTTTCTCGACAGCCTGAAGAAGCCGGCCAACGTCGCGCAATACCTCGAGGCCCCGGTGGCCAGGCTCGTGCCTGGGCCGCTCCTGGACCGCGGCGTGCTGGCCGCGTTTCGGCACGCGTCGGGCGGGACGATCCTCGGCGCGCGCCTGGCCCTGGAGCACGGGATCGCCATCAACCTGGGCGGCGGCTACCACCATGCCAAACCACAGGCGGGTGAGGGGTTTTCCATCTATGCCGACATGCCCATCGCGATTCGCCTGTTGCAGAAGGAGAAGAAGATCGGGCGGGCGCTAGTGGTCGATCTCGACGTGCACCAGGGCAATGGATCGGCCGTGTGCCTGGCGGACGACGAGACGACCTTCACGTTCTCCATGCACCAGCGCAACATCTACCCGATCCCCAAGGAGAAGAGCGACCTGGACATCGAGTTGGAATCGGGCACGGGCGATGAGGAGTACATGAAGCGACTGAAGGAGGCCTTGCCCGGCGTGATCGACCGCGCCCGGCCCGACCTCGTGTTCCTCCAGGCCGGCTGCGACACGCTTCAGGGCGACCCCCTGGCCGGCCTGGCCATGACCAAGGACGGCATCGTCGCCCGGGACGCCTACGTGATCGACGAGTGCATGCGGCGGCGGATTCCGTTGGTAATGACCCTCGGCGGCGGCTATAGCGACATCGCCTGGCGGGTGCAACACGCGAGCATCGCCCGCTCCGTGCGCGCGTACGGGCTGGTTAAGCCGGCGGCGCAGCAGAAGCCGGGGAAGAAGGCTTCGTCCTGGGGAAAGCTGACGAAGTGAGGGGTGAAGGGCGAGGGGTGACACGGCGACGGGCGACAAGGCGAGGGCTGCAGGCATGCGTGTCCTGAGTCTCGGCGAGTTCCGTGTCCGGCACGCGCGCATTGCACCTGCCCTACGAGTATTGACCGAATGCGCCTTGGGCTGCGTGACGCATTTCCTTCAGCAACAGCTCCACCGCGGCCACTTCCTGCTGCTGCACGTTTCGGCCTGGTGGGTGCTGATGACTTTGCCGCTGTTGCATCTCGCCGAACGGGCAAACTGCGCCGACGCGGGACCGTTCCCGTATGGATGCATCGACATTGGCTCAACATGGGACAAAGGGTTATGATGATTTCCAGCAGCATCGTTCGTTCGCTTGCCGTCGCCACGATCGTCACAGCGCTCCCGAACGGCTTCGCGATGGCCGAGCCCGACCGCGGTGGAGAGTACGCGATCCCCGAGCCGGCCACGCCCGGCCAAGGGGCATATCTAGAAGGCAAGCTGATCTACCCGCTCGGCGATCGGCCGACGCCGCAGTGCCATGCGTCCACGATCGCCCAGACACCCTCGGGCCTGGTGGCCGCGTGGTTCGGCGGCCAGCGCGAGGGGCATGCCGACGTAGGCATTTGGGTCTCGCGCCGGGTGGATGGCAAGTGGTCCCGGCCGGTTGAGGTGGATTCGGGGGTGCAGGACGGCAAGGACTACCCGTGCTGGAACCCCGTGCTCTTTCAGCCCGAGGGCGGCCCGCTGATGATGTTCTACAAGGTTGGGCCCAATCCGAGGCAGTGGTGGGGCATGCTGACCACCTCGGGCGACGGGGGCAAGACCTGGTCGGAGCCGCGCAAGCTGGGCCGGGACGAGACGATCGGCCACCTCATCGGCCCGGTGAAGAACAAGCCGGTCCAGCTTGACGATGGCTCGATCCTCTGCCCCTCGAGCACGGAGCACGACGGCTGGCGCGTGCACTTCGAAGTGACCCGGGACCTCGGCAAGACCTGGGAGGTGATCGGGCCGATCCACGACGGCAAGCAGTTCAGCGCGATCCAGCCGAGCATCCTCTCCTATCAGGACGGCCGGCTGCAGGTTCTCTGCCGCACGCGGCAGGGCGTGATCGCCCAGAGCTGGTCGGCCGACGGCGGCAAGTCGTGGGGCAAGGTAACGGCGACGACCCTCCCCAACCCCAACGCGGGCACCGACGCGGTGACGCTCCGCGACGGGCGCCAGCTCCTGGTTTACAACCACACGCAGCGCAAAGGCCCCTTCCCCTCGGGGCGCAACATGCTCAATGTGGCCGTCTCCACGGACGGGAAGACCTGGACGCCAATCCTCACCTTGGAGCGCGCCAAGGGCGAGTTCTCCTATCCGGCCGTGATCCAGACCTGCGACGGCAAGGTCCACGTGACCTACACCTACCTCCGCCAGAGCATCAAGCACGTCGCGCTGGCGCCGTGAGGGCCCTTGCCAGCCGGGCGGTGCATCGCGGACAATGTCTGCGTCGCTCGCCTCATCGCGCGGCTGCGAGCTGCCCGCTCCCTGATGCTCGCGGCGCGGGCTGCCCGTCGCGAGCCGTCATGTCTTCCTCGCCAGGAGCCTATCCATGAACACGATCCTCACCCGGTCCCTTCTCCTCCTCGCCACCGCCACGTGGCTCGCCGCGTCCACTGCTTCGCCAGGGCTGGCCGACGAGAAGCAGGCGGCCCGGCGTCTGCTCGCGGACGCCGGCTTCGAGGGCGGACTGATCGTCCACCTCGGATGCGGCGACGGCACGCTGACCGCCGCGCTCGGCGCGGAAGACGGCCGGCTGGTCTGCGGACTGGACGCCCACCCGGCCAATGTGGCCAAGGCCCGGCAGCACGTCCAGTCCAGGGGTCTCTACGGCAAGGTCTCCATCGACCGCCTCGCCGACAGGAAGCTCCCCTTCATCGACAACCTGGCGAACCTCGTGGTGGCCGAGGACCTGGCCGCCTCGGGCGTCACCATGGACGAAGTGACGCGCGTGCTCGCACCCGGCGGCGTGGCGCTTCTGAAGCGGGGCGACAAGTGGCTCAAGTCGGTCAAGCCGCGGCCGGGCGAGATGGACGAGTGGACGCACTTCCTCCACAATCCCACGAACAACGCGGTGTCGAAGGACACGATGGTCGGGCCGCTGCGGCACCTTCAGTGGGTGGGCGGGCCGCGGTGGTCGCGCCAGCACGATCACATGTCCAGCTCCAGCGCGATCGTTTCGGCCGCGGGGCGCAACTTCTACATCTTCGACGAGGCGTCGAACCTCTCCATCCAGTTGCCCTCCCGCTGGTTCCTCATCGCCCGGGATGCCTTCAACGGCGTGGTCCTGTGGAAGCGGGCGATCCCCAGATGGCACACGCAGATGTGGCGGCTGAAGAGCGGCCCGGCCCAACTGCCCCGCCGCGTGGTGGCGGTGGGCGACACGGTTTACGTCACGCTGGCCCTGGAGGCCCCGGTCGAGGCCCTCGACGCGGCCACGGGGCGCACCAAGAAGACCTACGCCCAGACCAAGGCCACCGACGAGATCCTCTACGGCGACGGCGTGCTGTACCTGGTGGTCGATGAGGAGCCCGTGCGACAGCCGCTGGGCCCGCGGCAATTCGACTACGACGTGCACGCCCGGCCGCGCCAAGTGATGGCCGTGGAGTCCAAGAGCGGGCGCACGCTGTGGCAGCAGACCGCGCCCTGGGTGGCCCCGGGCACGCTCACCGTGGACGAGAAGCGCGTCATGTTCTACGACGGCCAGGCCATCGTGTGCCTCGACCGGGCTTCGGGCGAGAGCCAGTGGCGCGCCGAGTGCGTGGGCAAGCGGGACTCCGTGCCGTCGTACTTTCTGCCGACCCTGGTCTCCTACAAGGGCGTGGTGCTGTTCTCGGGCAGCGATCCGGGACGCGACGACTACCATCGCGAGAACGGCCTGACCATGTGGGCCCTGGACGCGGAGACCGGGAAGGAGCTCTGGAGTGCCCCGCATCCCATGTCCGGCTACCGCTCACCCGAGGACATCCTCGTGATCGACGACCTCGTGTGGACGGCCCCGATCTTCAACAGCCGCGACACGGGCATCTTCACCGGGCGCGACCTGAAGACGGGCGAGGTGAAGGTCGAGTTCCCGCCCGACGTGAAGACCCACTGGTTCCACCACCGCTGCTACCGGGCCAAGGCCACGGAGAAGTACCTCCTCACCTCGCGCACGGGGATCGAGTTCGTCGACCCGCGGGCGAAACACTGGGAATGCCACCACTGGGTGCGCGGGGCGTGCCTGTACGGGATCATGCCGGCCAACGGGATGGTGTACACCTCGCCGCACCCCTGCGCGTGCTACCTGGAGGCCAAGCTGTACGGGTTCACGGCCCTGGCCCCGACCTCGCCGTCGCGCGCCGTAGAGCGCGAGGTGCCTGACGAGGATCGCCTGGAGCAGGGCCCGGCCTATGGGCGGATCGAAGAGCCCAAGGCCGAGGCCGCGGACGACTGGCCGACCTATCGCCGCGACACGGAGCGGAGCGGGTTCACGAAGACCGCCGTGCCGGCCGAGCTGAAGGAGGTGTGGGAGGCGGAACTGGGCGGCAAGCTCTCGGCCCCGGTGGTCGCCGGGGGCCGCGTCTACGTAGCGGCCGTGGACCGGCACACGGTCCACGCCCTGGACGCCGCGTCGGGCAAGCCCGTCTGGAGTCTCACGGCCGGCGGGCGCGTCGATTCACCGCCGACCGTGTGGCAGGGACGCGTGTTGTTCGGCTGTAGCGACGGCTACGTGTACTGCCTCCGCGCTTCCGACGGCGAGTTGGCCTGGCGGTTCCGCGCCGCGCCGATGGACCGCCGCCACGTGGCCTTCAATCAGGTTGAATCGGTCTGGCCCGTGCACGGAAGCGTGCTCGTGGAGGACGGCGTGGTGTGGTGCGCGGCCGGGCGATCGATGTACGTCGACGGCGGCCTGCGCCTGTTGCGGCTCGACGCGGCCACCGGCAAGAAGCTGGGCGAGCGGGTGTTCGACGACCGCGACCCGGAGTCGGGCAACAACCTGCAAGTGCGGCTCCGCGGTTTGAACATGCCGGTGGCCCTGGCCGACATCCTCGTCAGCGACGGCAACTTCGTGTACATGAAGTCCCAGCGGTTCGACGCCGACGGCAAGCGTCTGGAGATCGACACGCCCACCGGCCGCATCGAGGACCAGCAGAGCGAGACGGCGCATCTGTTCTGCCCGACGGGCTTTCTGGATGACGCCTACTGGCACCGCTCCTACTGGGTGTACGGCCTGCGGTGGGCCTCGGGGGCGGGCGGGTACTTCAAGGCAGGGCGCTACGCCCCGGCCGGGCGCCTGTTGGTCTTCGACAAGGACCGGATCTACGGCTACGGGCGCAAGCCGCAGTACTACCGCTGGACCACGCCGCTGGAGCGCCAGTTGTTCGCCTGCGCCAAGCAGCCGAAGATCGAGCAATTGCCCCGGCCCAAACCCAAGCCGGGGGCGAGAAAGAAGTTCAACGCCGGGGCGAAGCCCGACGCCTGGGTGGCCATGGACTGGAGCAAGGACATTCCGATCCACGTGAGGGCGCTAGTCCTGGCCGGAGACACGCTGTTCGCGGCGGGGCCGGCCGACGTGTTCGACGAGGAGCAAACCCTCAAGGCGTTCGAGGATCCCGCCGTCCAGAGGAACCTGGCCCAGCAGGTGCGGATCCTGGAGGGCAGCGAGGGGATGACGCTCTTGGCCTTCTCCACGAAGGACGCAGCGCAGAGGGCCGCCTACCGGCTGGACTCGCTCCCCGTGTTCGACGGAATGGCGGCCGCCGGGGGCCGGCTGTTCATGGCCACGGCCGACGGACGGGTCCTGTGCCTCGCCGGCGACGGGACCAAGCGGCTGGAGGTCGCGGCGCGGGAGTAGGATGGAGGAGACGGCGACGAAGAGCACGAAGACGCACGAAGAGACAGGGGTTTGCAGTCGGGTGCGCGGGTTGTTCGCCCTCTAGCGGACTCCTCATGGCAGGTGTAGAGCATTCGCCGAACGGACACCAGCCCTCGTGGTGTCTCTTCGCGCTTTTTGCGGCCATGCTGCTTCCGTGGCCGTGCGCCGTTACGCCTCGGCGGCCTCGGGCCGCCTGGCCTCCAGCTCGCGCTCGGCGATGAGGTCCTCCAGCCGCTCCTTCTGGCGCGTGAGGTCCTCGATCGACATCCGGCCTTCATCGTTGGCGCCGGCCTCGGGCACGTTGATCCCCTGCTGGCGCAGCCACTGATCGACCTGCTGCTGGTTTCTCTTGTAGAGATAGACCCCCAGCGCCGCGGCCCCCAGGCCGACGGCAAAACCGGTCACATGTTCCGACGTGATTTCCATGACTTCTCTCCCGTTTCCGTCCTTAGGGTTCCTGGTGATTCGGGTTTGTCTCGGGTTTCGTGCTTCGCATTTCTGGTTCTCAGTCCGCTCCGACGACGGGGCGACTACCGGAAGCGCACCGGAATTCCCTCGGGCGTTCGGCCGTAGCCTTCGAGGACCTCGCCGTGGACGCGCGCGACCTCGCGCAGCTCCTCCCAAAGGTTGCGGTATCCGTGCGTTCCGCCGCCAGTCATCGCGTACTTCAGCGCGCCGTGCATGAGGCCCACGATTCCCAAACGGAGCCGGTCCGGGGCGTCGGTGTCCGGGGCCACGACGATCTCGTGCCGGATCTCGCCGCTTGGGCCGGGCAGTGCGCGGGGCTGGACCTGGACACCGGTGGCCGGGGCCTCGATCAGATGGCGGCCGAAAGTGGTCAGCCAGGTGACCGCGCTGGCCGAGAGCACGTTGCCCCGCACCAGCGACCCGACGAGGTAGGCCAGGGCGAGGACCTCCGGATCGAAATAGCCCCGCTGCCTGAGCTCGCGCCAGGCGTGCTCCACGACCGACCAGGCCGTGCACAACCCTGCCAGCCAGTCGAAGCGCGGCGGCCGCGACGCGCGGCCGTCCATCCATCGCGTGCCCAGGGCCACAAGCAGGCCCACCCCGGCCAGCACGGCCGAGTCCTGGAGCACGACCTGCTCCGGGGCGGCCAGCAATCGCACGGGTCCGCCGCGGTCCACGGCGTAGCCGAAGGCCGCGCGGAGCGAGATCTCCTCAGTGGAGATGGCATGCGGGTCGAAGCGAATCAGCAGCGACTGCGTGGCGGGCGTGTATTCGATGCGATCCATGCCCCGGTGCTCGCGCACGAAGGCGATCATCTGCCCCGCATCACCGGGCGGGGCCGAGAGGCGCACGCGCAGGCGCCCGGGCAGCGAGTGGACCACGGCAACGACGGGCTTGGGCGGCGTTCTCATCGGTGGCGCTCCTCCACGTCGTGCAGCAGAAGACGCGAGGAGTTCAGCACCACAGCCACCGTGCAGCTGTTGTGCAGCACCGCGCCCCAGAACACGGGAAGCACGCCGATCGCCGAGAGCACGATGCCTAGGCTGTTCACACCAATCGCGGCCATGAAGTTCTGCCGCACGATCCCCATGGTCTTGTCGGCCAGGTGGATCACGGCCGGGATCATCAGCGGGTCGTCGCCGGCGACCGTGATGTCGGCCGCCTCCATGGCGATGTCGGTGCGGGTCCCGCCCATGGCGATGCCCACGTCGGCGTAGGCCAGGGCCGGGGCGTCGTTGATCCCGTCGCCCACCATCACGACGTGCGTGCCCCGCGACTGGAGCCGGAGCACGGCCTCGGCCTTGTCGTCGGGCATGACCTCGGCCTTGAACCGGTCCATGGCCATGCGCGTGGCCACGATCTCGGCATGCTGCTCCACGTCGCCGGTCAACAGCACGATGTCGTCCATGCCCACGTGGCGGAGACGGTTGATGGCCTTCTTCATGTTCTCGCGAAGGCTGTCCTGCACGCCCAACACGCCCAACAGGCCCCCTTCGTCGGCCACGTAAACGATGCTCTCGCCGGAGCGGGCCAGGCGGTGGACCGGTTCGGCCGCCGGATCGAGATCGACCCGCTGCTCGAGCATGAAGCGCCGGCTTCCCACGCGCACGCGGCGGTCGGCCAGGCGGGTCTCCACGCCCCGGGCCGTGTGCACGATCGTCTCCCGGTGCGGCGGAATGGGCAGGCCCTTGCGGCGCACGTTCTCCACGATAGCCACTGCCAGCGGATGCGTGCTCGACTCCTCCGCGGCCGCGGCGAGTTGCAAGAGCTCCGTTCCCGAGAGTCGGCCGTTGACCGGCACCACGCTGGTCACCTGGGGCCGGCCTTCGGTCATCGTGCCCGTCTTGTCAAAGATCAGCGTATCGGCCTCGGAGAGCAGCTCCAGGTAGTTGCTTCCCTTGATGAGGATCCCATTGCGCGCGGCCGTGCAGATGGCCGCGGAGAGAGCCGTGGCCGTCGAGAGCCGGATGCCGCACGAGTAATCGATGATCAGCATGTTCAAGGCCCGGGTGGCCTTGTGCGTGACCAGGTAGACGATGCCTGCCAGGAGGAAGTTGACCGGGATGAGCTGCCCGGAGATGCGGTCGGCGATGCTCTGCACGCTGGCCTTGCGGTGCGTGGCCTCCTCGACGACGTGGATGATGCGGGCGACGGCCGTCTGGTCGCCCACCCGCTCGGCACGGACCTCGATCCGACCGCTCTTGACCACCGTGCCGGCGAAGACCTCGTCGCCGGCGCCCTTGCGCACGGGCATGAACTCGCCGGTGATCGATGCCTGATCGACCGCGGCCTCGCCGGCGGCCACCGCGCCATCGACGCTGATCTTCTCGCCCACGTGGACCACGATCCGGTCGCCGGGGGAGAGCTCCTCCAAGGCCACGCGCTCCTCGCTCCCATCGGGCCTGACCCTCCAAACGAAGTCCTCGCCCACCGAGAGCATCTCGCGGATCGCCCGGCGCGTTCGCCCCATGGTGTAGGCGGTCAGCAGCTCGGCGATGTCGGCCAGCCAGATGATCGTCAGGGCCGACCAGCCGCGCCCGGCCACGATGCTCGCCAGGATTGCCGTGGCGCTGAGGGTATCGGCGTTGGGCCGGTAGCTGGTGACCAGCGAATGCCAGCCGCTGCGGAAGATCGGCAGCGCCAGCGAGAGCGCGGTCACGGCAGGCAGGGAGAGGAAGCTGCCCAGCAGCGTCTCGGGCTTCTTCATGGCCTTTCTGCTCACCTGCGAGAAGGCGAGCGTGGCCGTGGTCGCGCCGATCCGCGTGAGCATCTCCGTGAGGGGCTCCTCCTGCAGGCGGCGCTCGTTGACGGTCTGCGCGCCGCGCGCGGCACGCTCGGCCTTGTAGGCCGCCAGGGAATACGCGCCCACGGCGGCTTCCGCCAGCTCGACCATGTCGTCGACCGTGGCCTGCGCCGGGTCGAACCGCAGGAGCAGGTTCTCGGTGACCGTCGACACCCGGGCTTCGCGGACCGGCACCAGGTCTTCCAAGCGCTGGCGAAGCTCCCCGACGTGCGCGTCCAGGTAGCGCAAGGCCCGGCACCCGATGCGGATCCGGCCCGGCAACTGGTGCATGACCGTGCACTGCAGCAGCGGTTTGGCCCTACGCCAGAGCATGCTCGGCGATCTCCACGTCGGGGTCGATGTCCAGGCGATAGCGCAGCGCCGACTTGACGAGAGCAATCCAGCGTCCCTGCTGAGCCGCGATCTCCTCGGGCGACAACCCGGCAATGCGGCGCCCATGCCTGCCGAAGAGCCGCGCGATGCCGCGCACGTATCGCAAGACGTCCTCCTCCTCCACGGCCCCTGCGTCGAAGACAAGCAGAAGGCTGCCGGTCGCGGGTGTCACCCGGGCGGAGCGGATCTCCAGCGGCACGGTCAGAACGGCCTCCAGGAGCTCGACGAGCGCGCGATGGGCTTCGGGCAGTCTCCGCAGCGCGGACACGTGAAGGCGCAGGCGTCCGGGCAGCCGGTGCATGACCCTCGGTTGCAGCATTGACCCGAGCTGGCGGAGCGGCCATCGCATGACGCCTACTCCCCGCCGTGACCGAGCAATTGATGCACGCCCCACCAGACGAGCGTGAATCCGGCCGGCATGGCCCCGGCCCCGTCCAGCAGAAGCCTGCGCACCCCAAGCCCGGCCAGCACGATCAACAGGGCCGAGCTGAAATCCAGCAGCCCGCCCGTCCGGTCGTAAACCACGCGGTTGAGGCTGTCCAGCACGTGGCGAAGCTCGCGCACGACCGCGGGGCGCGGGGTGCGCTCCAGCTCCTCCTCCCAGCCCAACAGGCGCACCACGGCGGCGAACAGCAACTCGGGTTGGACCTTGTCCTCGCAATAGTCGATGAGGATGCTCCCCGAGACGTCGCTGACCCGCACCCCGCGGACGCCCTCGACCTGGGGCAGGCGGCGGCGGAGCGTCTCGGCCCCTTCCGGGTCGGCCATCAAGCGCGAGGAGCGGAACCGGACACGGCCCGGGATAACGTGCTCCGTGTGCACGGGGCCGAGCTGGAGCCTGGGAAGCAGGGCTCCGGCCTTGCGGTTTCCGAGGAGCCCGGCGAACAGCATCCCCGTGATAACGTGCATATTCCCCCCGCAGTCGCCATCTTGTTGACTCTGGTCAAGCGTAGGTTTCCCAAGTGCAACCGTCAACTCGGCCGTGTGGTGCACAGGCAGCGCGGGAAAGAAGCAGGCGGAGCCCAAAGAGGGATCACAGCAAAGGAAGCAGGAGCGATTGCCACGAAGAGTGGTTGAGTTCTCTACTCCCTTTGTGACTCTTCGTGTTCTTGTGGCAATCCTGCTCTTTGTGGCAATCCTGACGCCTCAGCGCGGCGAGCACGCCCGCCGGCCTAAAGGGGCACAAGTTACCCCCCCAACAGCCTGGCGGCGACTTCACGCCCGGTCTTGAGGGCCTCGGGCAGCTTGTCGGGGATCTTGCCGCCGGCCTGGGCCATGTCGGGCCGGCCGCCGCCACCTCCATCGACGGGCTGGGCGGCCACGCGGACCCATTGGACGCAGTCAAAGCCCCGGTCGACCACGTCGCGGCTGGCCCCCGCGATCAGCGTCACCTTGTCGTCCCCCTGGCGCGAGGCCAGGAGGGCACAGACCGGGGCCGACTTGCGCCGCAACTGGTCGATGATCTGGCGCATGGCCCCGGGACTGCACCCACGCACCTCGGCCGCGATGACCTTCACGCCGGCGACCTCCACGGCCTGGGAGGCGAGATCCGCGGCCCCGGCCGTTTCGGCCTTCGGCCCTGCGGCAAGCTGCTTCTTGAGCTGCTTGATCTCCCTGGTCAGGGATTCGACCCTCGACGGGACCTCGGCCGCAGGGATCTTGAGCTGTCCGGCCGCCGCGGCCAGCGTGGTTTCGGTCTGGCGCACGTGCGCGACCGCAGCCAGGCCCGTCAGCGCGGTGATCCGTCGCGTGCCGGCCGAGATGCTCTCCTCGCCGACGATCTTGAAAAGCCCCACCCGGCCCGTATTGTCCAGGTGCGTGCCTCCGCAGAGTTCCTTGCTGAACTGGCCCATCGACACGACGCGGACCACGTCCGGGTACTTCTCCCCGAAGAGCATGATCGCGCCGGCCTTCTGGGCGTCGTCCTTGGGCATGTTCTGCCACGCGATCGGCGCTCCTTCCATGGCCCGGGAGTTGACATCGTTCTCGATCTCGGCGAGCTGCGCGGCCGAGAGGGCCTTGGGGTGGTTGAAGTCGAAACGGAGCAGGTCGGGCTCGACCTTCGAGCCCCGCTGCTGGGTCTGGGTGCCGAGCTGCTTGCGCAGGGCATGGTGCAGCAGGTGCGTGGCCGAGTGGGCCCGGCGGATTGCCTGGCGACGCGCGACGTCCACCTGGGCGGCAACCTGATCCTTGTAGGCCAGCTTGCCTTCGCGGAGGTAGCCGATGTGCAGCGTGAAGCCGTCCTCGACCTGGGTGTCGACGACTTCGAAGCGACCGCCGGGCCAGGTGATCTCGCCCTGGTCGCCGACCTGGCCGCCCATTTCCCCGTAGAAGGGCGTCCGATCAAGCACGATGGCCGCCGGTTGCTTGGTGTCGACCTCGTGGAGCTCATAGCAGGTATGCTCCGAGGCGATCAAACCGATCACCGCGGCTTGATCGAGGGAATCGGCATCGTAGCCGACGAACTCCGTAGCCTGGTGCGTTTTTCGCAACGCATCAAGGGGCCCGGACTTGAAGAGGGCCACGCGCTGCCCGGCCCCGGACGTCTCCTCGTGCCTCTTTCTCGCCTTGTCGAATCCATCCCAATCGAATCCGAAGCCCCGCTCGGCCGCGAGACTCTCGGTCAGCTCGGCCGGGAAGCCGTGCGTCTGGAGGAGATCGAAGGCCGGCCCGCCGGGCACGGTTTTCTGCTGCTTCCCGGAGAGATCGTCGAAAAGCTTCTCCACCAGGCGCATCCCGCCCTCGATTCTCACGAGGAACTGTCCCTCCTCTTCGCGCACGCCGTCGGCCACCCGACCCTCGGTCTCCTGAAGCTCCGGGTAGGGGGCCTTCATCATCTCGACAACCTTGGGCACGAGCCGATAGAGGAAGGGCTCGCGCGCGCCCATCTGGTACCCGTCGACCACCGCCCGGCGCAACAGGCGGCGGATCACGTAGCCCTGCTTCTCGTTGTCGGGATAGACGTTCTCGTGGATGGCAAACGTGCACGCCCGCACGTGGTCGGCGATGCGGCGCAGGCGGCGTCCCTCGTCGCAGTGGGGCTCGTACCTCTGCGAGCAGACTTCGGCCGCGGCCTCGACCAGCGGGCGGAGGATGTCGATGTGGAAGTTCGTCTCCACCCCTTGCAGCACCGCTGCCGTCCGCTCCAGGCCCATGCCGGTGTCGATGTTCTTCTTGGGCAGCGGGCGGAGGTTGTCCGGCGGATCGCCCACCCGGTTGAACTGCGTGAACACGAGGTTCCAGATCTCAACCTTGCCGAACGGCGTCTCGTAATAGATCTCGCTGCACGGGCCGCAGACGCCGTCGGGCCCCTGGCTCGGGGCGCTGGCCGGCCAGAAGTTCTCGTCCTCGTCCATGCGCTCGATCCGCTCCGGGGGAAGGCCGACCTCCTTATGCCATATGCCGTAGGCCTCGTCGTCGTCGAGATAGACCGTGGCCGAGAGCTTGTCCGGCTCCAGGGCGAGCCACCTCTTGCCGGTAAGGAACTCCCAGGCCCAGCAGATGGCCTCGCGCTTGAAGTAGTCGCCGAAGCTGAAATTGCCCAGCATCTCGAAGAAGGTGTGGTGGTAGGCCGTCCGCCCCACGTTCTCGATGTCCCCCGTGCGCAGGCACTTCTGGCAGGTGGTCGCCCGTGTGAACTCCAGCTTGACGCGGCCCAGGAAGTGGTCCTTGAACTGGTTCATGCCGGCGGGCGTGAACAGCACGGAGGGGTCGCCGCGGGGCACGAGCACGTCGCTGGGCCGGCGGGCGCAGCCTTGCGATTCGAAGAAGGCGAGATAGGCCTCGCGGAGCTCGTCGGTCTTCATCGCGTTCTGCCGTCCTGCGTCGTTGGGGGTCCATGACGGTCGAATCCCTCATCATAACGGGTGCCGGAGGGCGTGAAAAGCGGATCGCCACTCCCGCCGCCACGGCCGAGACCGCGGGCCGACCTTGCAACGTGGTCCGGCTGAACGCCGGCCCCGCCTGGGCTATCATGAAGCGTAGGAGGTCGCGGCCGCGCCGGAGGCGGCTTCGGCCTCGAAACGGCCTGCCCCGTTTCGGTTCTCGACTCACGGGAAGGATTTCGCCATGCCTCTCCGCATCGCCGTCTTGCTCCTTGCCGCAGGGCTTCTAGCCGGGCCGATCCACGCGGCGCAAGAGCGTCCCAATATCGTGCTCATCTTCGTGGACGACCTCGGCTACGGCGAGCTGGGATGCCAGGGGAACCGGCAGATCCCCACGCCGCACATCGACTCCCTGGCCGCTCACGGCGTGCGGTTCACGCAGGGCTACGTCACGGCCAGCTACTGCAGCCCGTCCCGGGCCGGGCTACTCACCGGGCGCTACCAGACCCGTTTCGGCCACGAGCTGAATCCCACCGGCCGGTATAACCTCAATCCCGAGGCGGGCCTGCCCGCCTCGGAGCGGACCCTGGCCGAGCACCTCAAGGCGGCCGGCTACGCCACGGGCCTGGTGGGCAAATGGCACCTCGGCGGCGCGTCGGCGGCGCATCCCATGCGCCACGGCTTCGACGAGTTCTTCGGGTTTCTGCACGAGGGCCACTTCTACGTGCCGCCGCCGTACCGCGACGTCGTCTCCTTCCTCCGCAAGCGGGACCTGCCTCCGGAGTCGCGCCCCTACTCGGGCCAAGGCAATCTCTACCACTACTGGCTGAACGACAGGGACGAGCCACCCTACGACGACCACAATCCGCTGCTTTGCGGCATAGCACCCGTCACCGAGAAGACCTACCTCACCGATGTCTTCTCGCGCGAGGCCGTCTCGTTTATCGAGCGGCACCGCCGGCGTCCCTTCTTCCTCTACCTCTCCTATAGCGCAGTACACAGCCCCATGCAGGCCACCCCGGCCTCGATGAAGGAGTTCCCGCACATCGAGGATATGCACCGGCGCGTGTTCGCCGGCATGCTCTCGCGCCTGGACGCGGGTGTGGGGGCGGTACTCGCCAAGCTGCGCGAACGCGACCTGGAGGAGCGCACGCTGGTGTTCTTCATCAGCGACAACGGCGGGCCCACGGCCGAGCTCACCTCGCGCAACGACCCGCTTCGCGGCGGCAAGGGAAGCATGTACGAGGGCGGCCTGCGCATCCCCTATCTCATGCAATGGAAGGGACGCCTGCCCCACGGCAAGGTCTGCGATCACCCCGTCTCCACGGTGGACGTGTACGCGACGGCGTCGGCGGCCGCCGGGGTGGAGCCGCCCGAAGGCCGTACGCTCGACGGCGTCAACCTGCTCGACCATTTGGAAGGCCGCGCGGACCGGCCGCCCCACGAGACGCTCTACTGGCGCATGGGACGGCGCGGCGCCCTGCGTCACGGCGACTGGAAGCTGGTCCTGGACAACGCCGGGTCCCCCGACCGGCGCGGCGTGGAACTCTACCACTTGGCCGACGACCTCGCCGAGACCCGCGATCTAGCCGCCGAGCGACCCTCGAAGGCCGGCGAGCTGCTCGCGATCTGGGAGCGGCTGGACCGGGAGATGGTCGAACCACGGTGGAGTCGCCGCAAGCGATGAAGCCGAGCACTTCGTTCGGACCGGGCGGGGCTCCAGCCAGCCGGGTCGGGGGGCCTTCTCTCGAATCAACGTCGGTTTCGTGGGTGACCGCCCTTCGGAAGAAGACCGCCGACCCCTTGAAGCGCATTCGGAGCTTCGGCCGCGGGCGCGACCACAAAGGGAGCGGATCAGAAACAACTCCGCTCGCCGGTTGTGAAACGCCTTCTACTCGGGCACGGGCAGAACGACCGACGCGTTCTCCGGCAACGTGACCTCGCCGGCCTTGCCGCCGATGCGGTACTGGATCTTCAGCACCTTGGGCACTCCCGGTACCGGGTCGCCGCCGAACGCCTGGTTGTACTGCGGCGATTTCAGCGGAATGATCGGCAGTCCGCTGACGTGCCGCTTGAGGACGCTGGTGACGTCCTTCCACTTGTCCCCGGCGCCGTACTCCGCCTTGACGATCTCCACCTCGAGCGGCTTCTGACCGACCGCGGCCAGCAGCTTGCGGGCCTCGGCCGCGTTGCCGCCGAGCTTCTGGGCGATGGTCACGACCGCGCGCGCGGCTTCCTCCTTCAGTTCCGGTTTCTTCGCCTGATCGGCCGCCAATCGAAGCATGCCCAGGCTCGGGTGAAGCTCCATCGCCGTGCACAACAGCTTCCGCTCTTCGGGTCGCTCCGCCGCACCCAGGGCCTTGACGCACATCTGGACGCGGTCTTCTTCGTCCATGTTGAATTGCCGAATCAGCCGGATGTAACCGCGGATCGCCCGGATCTTGTACTTGCCGTCGGGGAGCGTCTTGGCCAGGTCGAGCAGCACCGGGCCCGCCTCGAGCGTGATCGCCTCGCCAAGCAGCCGGGTCGCGACGTCCACCAGCTCCTCTTTTCCGCTCTTAGCGGCGGCGGAAAGCGCTTGAAGCGATCGCGGGTTGTCCATCGCGCCGAGCACTTCAAGGAACCGGACCTGCGTCTCCACGGACTTCTCCTTCATCGCCGTGGCGAGCTGGGCGGCGCAGGCTTCACCGTCAGGCATGCGGACGCACGCGGCCTTGAGCGCCTTCTCGGCCGCCGGCAGATCCTCCGCACGCTTGGGCGCGGCGACGCGATCGATCAACACCGCAAGGTCCTTCTGCTTGACGGTCTCGCCCAGGGCGGCGAGCGCGGCGGCCCGGACCCGCGCGTCGGCGTCGTCGATCCCCTTGAGCAGCTCGGCGGTGGCGTCGATCCGCCGCTTCCCGACCAGTCGCATGAGGATTACGCGGGTCTCGCCCTGGGAGTCGCTCAGACGAGCCGCGATCTGGGCGTCGACTTCCTTGCCTGGCATTTCGGCCAGCGCGGACTGGGCCGACTCTGCCACATTCGCTTCCTCGTCGGTGGCGACCTCCAGGAGCGTGGACACACACGCGGCGTCGCCCGACTTCTTGAGCACGCCGATGGCCGCGATCCGCGCCTGCCCAGCCCCGCTCTTGGCGATCGTCACGATCGCCGGCGAGGCCGCCGCGTCGCCGCGGTCGGCCAGCACCGCCAGGAGCAACGCGCTGCGCTCGCCGGTCGCCTTGGCCATTTCGGACGCGACGGCGTCGGCGACCGCCTTGCCCTGCATCTCCCGGGCGGTCATCACGGCGACCTGGAAGAGCTTGTTGTCGTCGCAGCGGAGGTGCTCGACCAACAGCGGGATGCCCTTCTCGCCCCGGGCGAGGATCGCCCCCCGGGTGGCCTCGACGATCCGCTGCTTGGGGACCTTGGCCCCACGGACCTCGTCGTAAAGGGCAGCGGCCTCGGCGGCCTTGCCGTCCGCCAGGAGGCGCTCGGCGGAGTGGACGCAGCCCTCGGCCGCCGCGGATCGCAGGGCCTCGCGCGGGGCTGCTAGCGACTTGCGGAGCGCCTGAAGAGCCGGCTCGCCGCCGATCTTGCCGAGCGCTACCGCCGCGGAGCACGCGACCTGGACGTCCTCATCGTCGAGCCGTTTGACGAGCTCGCTCACGGCTTTGGCGTCGCGGCGAACGCCGATCGAGTTGATCACTCCGACCAGGGAGCGGCCCTTGAGCGACCCCATCGCCTTGCGCAGAGCCTCGTCCGCCTCGGGGCCGGGGATCGCTTCCAGGGCGATCCGGGCCCAGGAGATCAACCGTTCGTCATGCAGCAGGGGCGCCAGCGCCGGCACCGCCTTCTTCGATCCGAAGACGGCCAGCTTCTTGCAGGTGATCGCCTTCTCGGCGGGCGGCGCGTCCGCGCTTTCGAGGACCGCGATCAGGTCGGCCTCGTCCGGCTGGGCCGCGGCGGCGGAAGTCGGGACAGGCGCGGCCGCGATCAAGGCGGCGACAACCACGAGCAATGCGGAGGGGTAAAGAAGTGAGCGCATGAAGATGGTCCTTTGAATGCGATAGTCGTGTCTTCAAGGTGCAACCTGCCTGACGTCTAGATCCTCCACGGCGAGCGAAGCGATTCGGAGCGCAGGCGATTGGCTTGCTCGTCGTCGATGTACCTGTGCGTCTTGAGGTCGTACTTGAGCTGGCGCCCTAGGAAAAGGGCGTTGTTGGCGCCGTGGCACGCGATGTGGGCGTAGCAGGCCGCCTGGGCGTTGGTCTTAGGCTGGCTGCGGGTCTTCACGCAATCGAGGAAATCGCGGACGTGGAACGTGGCCGGATAGCCGCCGATCTCGGCCACTTCGCGACCCGCCTTCAGCTCCGGCGAGCTCAAGACGAGCTTGCCGCTGTCGCCCGCCTCGACCCAGCCGGTCTCGCCCTCGAACCGCACGGGGCAGGAGCCGAGGCCGATCCATCCTTTCTCGCGGATCACCAGCTCGACGCCGTTCTCGTAGCGGCAGACGATCTGTTCGTTCTCGGGCGGGTTGTACTCGACTGGGGCGGTGTCGTCGGCACCGACGGCCCACTGGCAGAGGTCCACGCAGTGCGAGCCCCACTCCAGCACGCCGCCGCCGACCAGGCCGCCTCCCTTCTCGAAGTGGAAGCCGTTCATGTCCCGCTTGTTGTAGGGTCGCCAGGCGGCCGGGCCCAGGTACAGGTCCCAATCGACGACCTCCTTGGGCGGCTGCGGGTCGGGCTTCTGCCATCCGCTCATCTTCGTGCCCATGCCGGCCGGGTGGGCGTGGACCCGCAGCAGCTTGCCGAGCTTGCCCGTCCGGGCCAACTCGCAGGCGAACGCGAAGTGCGGCAGGTTGCGACGCTGCGTGCCGGCCTGGAACACGCGCCCGGTCCGCTGCATCGTGTCTCTGAGGATCAGGCTTTGAACGATGTTCTTGGTGCACGGCTTCTCGCAGTACATGTCCTTGCCGGCCCGGGCGGCGTAGACCGAGGCGGTGCAGTGCCAGTTCGGCCCCGTGGCGATGAGCACGGCGTCAATGTCGTCACGATCGAGCAGATCGCGGAAGTCGAGGTACGTGTCGCAGTCGCTGTTCCCGTGGTGCCGGTCGGCGATCGCCTTGACCGCTTTGCGGCGCTCGGCCTTGATGTCGCAGACGGCCAGGAACTGGACGTCCGGCTGCTTCAGGAAGCACCCCAGGTCGTACCCGCCGCGGCGGCCGATGCCGATGCCGCCGACCGTGATTCGCTCGCTGGCCGGTGCCACGCCCTCCTTGCCCAGGGCGGTGCCCGGGATGACTCGAGGCGCCATCGCGGCAGCGCCAAAGGAGAGCGCGGTCTTCAAGAACCGCCGACGTGGGGGGCGCGATTCGTGTCTTAGCATCGATGTTCTCCGGCACAGGGTTGAGAAGCCGCGAACGCCTATGGCGTGGTTTCCACTTAGTATAAGGTGCCGTCCGATCGATTTCCACTTGCAGCGCACGTGGGGGCAGCGGCGGCAGGTTGGGGCCTCGGCGGGCGCGGCAGGAGTTGCGTTTGCGGGCGCCGGCGCGCACACTGGTCGGGTCGAGCGGCCGGCAGCCCGGGGGATGACTTCGCCGCGCCGAGACATCCACCAGCCCTTGCGTGGAGGCCCGACCATGCTTCGCTACCTTGGAGCGCTCGCGGCGGCCTATGCGATCGGCTCGCTCGCGATCACCGCGGCCGCGGCGGAACGGCCGCCCAATGTCGTGCTCATTCTCACCGACAACCACGGGGCCTGGACGCTCGGCTGCTACGGCAATCGCGAGATCCGCACCCCCAACATCGACCGGCTCGCTGAGGATGGCGTCCGCTTCACTCGGGCGTTCGCCTGCAATGCGGTCTGCTCGCCCACGCGGGCGAGCATCCTCACCGGACTGATCCCCTCGCAGCACGGGGTCCATTGCTGGCTGGCCGGCGGGCGACTGCAGGTCGGCCCCAAGGCGAGGTCCACCATCGAGGAGTTCCGCACGCTGCCCGAGATCCTCGCCGAGAGCGGCTACGTGTGTGGGCTGGCAGGCAAATGGCATCTGGGCGACAACCTCCGGCCCCAGGAGGGCTTCTCCTTCTGGGTCACCAAGCCGCACGGCCACACCACCGAGTTCTACGACGTGCCGATCATCGAGAACGGCGAAATCCGCAAGGAGGAAAAATACACCACGGAATACTGGACCGATCGGGCGATCGGGTTCGTGCGCAAAAGCAAGGACCGGCCGTTCTTCCTCTTCCTCGCCTACAACGGGCCCTACGGCCTGGGCCGCAGTCTGCTCAATCCTCCGCGCAACCGCCACGCGGCCTACTACGCCGACAAGGAGCTGCCCAGCTTCCCGCGCGAGAAGCCCCATCCGTGGCTCCATAACAACCGCGAGTACATCAACAACCCCAAGGCCATGCGCCGCTACGCTGCGGAGATCAGCGGCGTGGACGACGGCGTGGGTCGGCTCATGGAGGAGCTGCGACGTCTGAAGCTCGAACAGAGCACGCTCGTGGTCTTCACGGCCGATCAGGGCCTCGCGGGCGGGCACGGCGGGATGTGGGGGATGGGCGACCACTCCCGACCCCTTCACACCTTCGACAGCACGATGCACGTGCCGCTCATCTTCCGGCACCCCGGCCCCATCCCCGCAGGCAAGACCTCGGACCTGATGGTCTCCAGCTACGATCTTCTTCCCACGCTGCTGGGCTACCTGGGCCTTGAGGACAAGATGGCGGCCGAGCCGGCCTCGCCGGGTCGCGACTTCTCGCCCGCCCTCCGCGGCGGGAAGATGCCCGACTGGGAGAACGTGATCTTCTACGAGTTCGAGAACTCCCGCTGCATCCGCACGGCCGACTGGAAGTACACCTGGCGGCTGCCTGACGGGCCGAACGAGCTGTACCACGTGGCCGCCGACCCGGGCGAGCGCCACAACCTCATCGACCGGCCCGAACACGCCAAGAGGCGGAAGGAGCTTCGCGCCCGGCTCGACGCCTTCTTCGCGCGGTACGCCGATCCCGGCTACGACCTCGCCCGCGGCGGCGGCTCCAAGACGCATCTGCTCACGCGCAGAAGGGAGTGACAGCCCTGGCGAGCCCCGGCTCACACGCTCCGCGTTTCCTGGTTCCCACGCTCCGCGTGGGAACCACCTGGGGCCGCGGCCGCAATCCATCCCCACCCGCGCGAATCCGCAAGCGGCGCGCGGAAGCCGCTCCCTCGCGGTCGCGGTTCGGTTTGTGTGGTACGGCGCGCAGCGGTCGGCTATTATCATTAGTGAACCGTCCACCCAACTTCCCTTCCGGAGGTTTCCGATGACGCGTCCTCCCGCCCGGCCTGCCCTGCGGCCGGCCGTCCCGCTCGTCTTCTCGGTGCTGAGCCTCTCCGCCGTGTTCGCCGCGGCCGCGGACCAGCCACAGTGGGGCCAGCGCCATACGCGCAACAACGTCTCCGAGGAGACGGGCCTTGCCAGCACGTTCGACCCCGGCGAGCGCGACCGCCAGACCGGGAACATCGACCCGGCGACCACCGGGAACGTCAAGTGGACGGCCCTGTTGGGCGACGTCACCTACGGCGTGCCCGTCGTGGCCGACGGCCGCGTCTTCGTCGGCACGAACAACGCCAACCCCCGCGACCCGCGCATCGAGGGCGACCGCGGCGTGCTCCTGTGCCTTGCCGAGAAGGACGGCAGTTCCCTCTGGCAGCTCAACCTGCCCAAGCTGACCAGGATCAAGTGGGCCGACTGGCGCAAGATCGGCATCACCTCCACGCCAGCCATCGAGGGGGATCGGGCGTACCTCGTCTCCAACCGCGGCGAGGTGATGTGCCTTGACGTGCGCGGCATGGCCAACGGCAACGACGGGCCGTTTACCGATGAAGGCCGCCTCTTGGCCGAGGACGGCCAGCCGCCCCTGGAGCCCGGGCCCCACGACGCCGACGTGCTGTGGCTTCTGGACATGCCCACGGAGCTGAAGGCCGAGCCACACAACGCGGCCAACTGCTCGCCGCTCATCTGGGGCGATCACTTGTATATCTGTACGTCGAACGGCGTGGAGTGGACCCACAAGTTCGTCGTCCATCCCGAGGCCCCCAGCGTGATCGTGCTCGACAAGCACACCGGAAAGCTCCTCGCCCGGGACGACTTCGGGATCGGGCCCGACATCACGCACGGGCAGTGGAGCTCGATCGCCACGGGCAACGTGGGCGGGCGCGATCTCGGCTTTTTCGGGGCAGGAAGCGGCGTGCTCTACGGCTTCGAGATGCTCGCGCCCGATTCGTCGCCTGAGGGGTCGCGGCTAATCAAGCCGGTTTTCTCGTTCCACGGGCACCCGCTGGCCCAGACCCAGGACGTGGTGCCCGTCGATCACCAGCACGACAGCACCTCGTACGAAGTGACGGCCAACCCCGTCTTCTACAAGGACCGCGCGTACGTGACGTTCACCCAGGAGCCGTTCCACCGGATGAAGAAGGGCTGGCTGGTCTGCGTCGACGCCACGAAGACCGGCGACGTGACGCGCTCGGCCAAGGTCTGGTCGTACGACGCGATTGGGTCGAGCGTCTCTACCGTGGCCATCCACGACGGGCTGGTTTACGCGGCCGGGTTCTTCGGCACGCTGCACTGCCTCGACGCGGAGACCGGCCAGTGTCACTGGACGCTCGACGTGGGCCAGCCGGTCAGCGCCTCGCCCCTGGTGGCCGACGGCAAGGTCTATCTCGGCACCGGCCGGCAGAAGCTGTGGGTCCTGAAGGCCGGCAAGCAGCGCAAGGTGCTCAGCGAGATCACCATGCGGGACAAGATCTCGGCCTCGGCCAGCGCGGCCAACGGCGTCCTGTACGTGGCCACGCATCGGCATTTGTATGCGGTGGGGGAGAGGTGAGTGGTCAGTGGCCATCGGCAAATTCGTACTTTCGTACTCATTACGGAGTACGCAGTGAGGCCGTGAAGACAGCGCACTCCTGCCTCCTCCCTCCTGACCCCTGCCTTCCGACTTCCGACTTCCGACTTCCGACTTGAACTCCCGAGGATTTCCGCATGTCGCGTCTTCCCGCCCGCAGACTTCCTCTCCTCGCCCTGACCGCCTGGATCGCATTGAGGGCGGCCGCGGGCGCCGAGGAGCAGGTCGAGACCTATCCCGACGGCACGCAGAAGGCTGTTTACACGATCGCCGCCGACGGGACCCGCAACGGCGTGTTCAAGGAGTACCACCCCGACGGCAAGCTCAAGGCCCAAGGGGCCTATCGCCAGGGCAAGCTCAGCGGCCCGTATAAGAGCCATTATCCCAGCGGTCGGATCCACGTCCGCGCCTCGTACCACGATGGCGAGTTGACCGGCAAGTACACCGAGATGACCGACCAGGGCAAGCCGCTCAGGCAGGCCAGCTACAAGGAGGGTAAGCTCCACGGCCAGAGCCAGGAGTACGAGGACGGCGAGCTGGTCAAGGACGAGCTGTGGTTCGACGGGCATCTGGCCATCCCCCGCTCGGCCAAGTTGATCGCCGCCGACCTGGCCGCCATCCGCAGAATACCGATCGAGACCACCGGCGAGGTGCCGCAGGTCAGCCCCGAGGTGCTCGCCGCCGTGAAGGACCCCGCGGCCCACGCCCGCCGCGAGAATGCCCTGCGGGCGCTGATGTCGTTCCGCTGCATCTGCGGGCTGCCGTATGAGGACATGAAGCTCGACTGGACCTACATCGCCCATTGCGAGGCCGGGTCGCAGCTCTTGGCGAAGATCGGCAAGCTCGATCACACGCCGGCCAACCCGGGGATGCCGGAGGCCGAGTACCGTTTCGCCTACGAGGGCACGAGCAAGTCGAACCTCTCGAGCGTGGGCTCGCCTGCCGATTCGATCCGCATGTTCATGAACGACTCGGACGAGCGGAACATCGATCGCGTGGGCCATCGCCGCTGGTGCCTGAACCCGCCGATGCTCAAGACGGGCTTTGGCTCCTCGGGCGGTTTCACGGCCATGTGGTCGATGGACCGCAGCCGCAAGGACGCGCCGGACTACCAGTACGTGGCGTTTCCGCCCCGAGGCCTGGTACCGACCGAGAGCTTTCGCGAGAGCTACGCCTGGAGCGTGTCGGTCAATCCCAAGAAGTACCGTGAGCCGGACCCGCAGGCGGTCGAGGTCCAGGTTTTCCCAGCGGCGGTCAACCTCCGCCGCGGCTCGATGGAGAAGGCCCCGGCGGCGCTTCCCATCGGCTACTTCAAGGTCAGCCTCGACCGGTTCGCGATCCCCAACTGCATCATCTTCCGGCCCGCCGGCGTGAAGGTCCGCCCCGGCGCGGCATACTGGGTCGAGATCAGCGGGCTGAAGACCGCGGCCGGCGAGGACGCCACGGTGGCGTACCTGGTGGCGTTCGCCGCGATCTAGTGTAGTGTTTCAGGCTGTTGGAACTTTATCGAGGGCTGCGCGTGCCTGAGC
>CAYSUS010000089.1:0-30253 GCA_964434165.1 uncultured Pirellulales bacterium | reverse complement strand
CTGGGCGCCTCGACCATCCGCCAGTGGAACTCCATCGACCGGCCGACGAATTTCTAAGGGCGGGTTGACCCAATAGGGGGGAGACTGGCGAGCTGCCAAGGTCGGCAGGTAGGGGGCTTGTCGATTGCCGCTGGGGGAAAACGGACTTAGAATACGGCCAGAGGAGTACGTCGGGCGGTTTCTCCCTGCATCCACTGCGGCGCTTGAGCGCCTGGAAAGCGAGGTTCTCATGAAGGCTCCCTTCCTGACCTGCCTGTCGGGGGTGTTCGCCCTGGGAGTGGCCGCCCTGGCCTCGGCACAGCAGCCGACAGTCCCGCCCAGCCCGAATCCCAATCCTGCGCGTCAGGTGCCGGGCACCCCGCAGTTCCGTCCCGGCACGAATCCGTATCGGCCTTCTGTCGCGCCACCGGCCGCCGCGCGCAACCAGGTCCTGCAGCCTAACCAACCCGCTCCGGCCGGCGTGGGCCGTCCGGCTGCGCCGTCCGTGCCTGGGGCTGCACCTTCGCCGTACGGACCTCAGGTTCCGAGCGTGCCGTCGATTCCTGGTGGCGGTCTGAATCCTCCGATGCCCCCGACGCCGTACGGGTTGGGAACGACTCCGAGCGCCACAGGTCCGGCGGTTGCGCCGAGCCCCGCGGCGGGCACGGGGACCGGATTCCTGCCTGGCAGCCTACCCGCCGCGCCGACGCCTGCCGGGACGACGCAGCTAGGGCCCACGACGCACGCCACGACGCCGTCGCCGCGCAGCAGCATGCCCTCGACCGCGGCGTTTTTCGATCCGACCTACGGCCCGTACGTGCCGACCACGTCTGCCGGGTCGGGCACGGTGGCCGGATTCGGGACGTTCAACCCCACGGCGCCGGTGGCGACGCTGGACAAACCGTTCAGCAACTACTCGCCGCCGCCGACCTACTCTCCCTACAACAACCTGTACCGCGGCGGCAGCTTCAGCCCCGTGGACAACTACTATTCCCTGGTGCGCCCCTTCGTGCAGCAGAACGCCCTGAATCGGCAGTATCGCGACAACCTTCAAGGGCTGCGGATCAACAACCAGTTCCAGCAGAGCATGATCCAGAGGTTGCAGCAGCAGAACCAGATGATCCAGGGAACCTATCGGCCCAACTACTACATGAACCAGGGCAACTACTTTCCGGGTCAGGGATTCTGAATCGCGTCGCGTGATTGCGGGGGGACGGGGGGCAGGACCTTTGGGTGCGAAGCACCCTTCGGGCCGCTTGGGCAAGAAGGGGCCCTGACCGCGCTTTTCTCCCCGGGTCATGCACGCCCATATGGGCCGCCGTTGGCGGCGCCGTGCGGCCGAAGCTCGTCGGCCGCGGGGCTCAGGGCGCGGGGGAGCCGGCTTCGGCGGCGAGATCGGGGACGATCATCCTCGGGTCGTCGCCCTTCAGTCCCGTTCCCACTTCCGAGACCTCGACGCGGCCATCGCGGCGCGTGACACGGTAGTCGGCGCCGGTGAGTGGATTCACTTCGTACGGCGGGGGATCGAGGCCGACGCCGTGGGCCAGGGCCAGGGCCCAGGCCTCGCAGAAGGCCCGATCGCGGGCCTGGATCTCTTGGGCGTTTTCCAGTCCGGGAAGGAGCAGGCGCCCGGCCACGATGGGCTCCGCGGAGGTTCCTTCCCGGTTCTGGAGCTCCGTGCGAATGCCCTGCAGGAGCGTTGCCCGCTGGTAATACGGCTTGGCGCACGCCTCGATCACCTGGCGCATGGTCCGCAAGTAGTAGAGCTCGTCGGCGTTGACGGTGCGCTGGGCTGTCTCGGCCAGGTTCTGGGCGGCGACGCGGCCGCCGAGATTCTCCACGTCCTCGGGCTTGAGGAGCTCGTGCATGCGGCCGTCGCGCACGATCTCGTAGGTGTGCATGCCGAGGGCCCGGTCGCCGATCCAGGCCTCCGCGTCGTGGGGCCAGGTGGCAAGCTGGCCCTGGACCATGCGGAGCATGGTGGCCAGATGCTCGCGCTCGATCTTGGGATGCCGCGTGATGGCCTCCAGCAGAAGCAGGGCCTCGGAACGCATGAAGGCGGCCTCGCCGCGCGGCACGATGTGCTTCTCGGCGGCCAGGCACTGGGCGAGCCGGAGCATGGACCCCAGGCCCTCGATCGCCCCGTCCAGGTCGGCTTCGTCCAGGCGCTCCGCCGCGTAGAACGACGCCAGGCGCAGCACCAGCCAGCACGTGTCGATGAAACGGAGGTCGGCAAGCTGCCCGGCCGTGTGGCGAATGCCGAAGTCGCATCGCGGCCGCGCCAGGGCCGCCCGGGCTTGCTGCCACTCGGCGTCGAACCGCTCGCGGAACGCGATCGCCCGCCGCAGGCGGACCGGGCCGAACGCGAAGCCCAGTCGGGCCGGCGGGGTGATGCTGGTGGCCTCGTCGAGCAGGGTCTCGACCTTGTCGGGTGGGAAGAGGTCGCGCAGCCCGGCCGCCACGTTCTCCGCTTCGGCGATCGCGCTGGCCTGGAGGATCTCCGGCGTGCTGCCCTCCTCGACGATCCGCGCGTACTCCTCTCTCAGGTCCTGGTCGGGTGTGGCCGCAAGGCCGGGAAGTACGCCGTAGTGCTCGATGGGCCGGGGCGCATCCGAGGAGTCGGAGCCGCATCCGCCGAGCACAAGCGCGCAGGCGCACGCGGCAGGCGCCCACGAGGTCCCGGTCCTTGGCTTGGGTCTCATCGCCCTCCTCCTTCGGTCGATGACGGAGCGGTCGCAGCGCGGGGAGCGGCGGGCTCCCGTGTTGAGGTCCGTTCCGGGGAAGACCGCGCGCGTGCCTCCTGAGCCCCGAACCTACTTCCCGTGTCCGCGGCAGACCTTGTAGGACTTCAGATCGACCAGCTCGGCGGCCCCGGTCTCGGCCAGCTCGGGGCCGGAGACGTATCGCCCCGGCCGGACCCACTGATGGATTCGTTCAAGGGGCAGACCGAGGAGCTCGGCCAGCAGCCGATCCATCTCCGCTTCCAGGTGGCCGAAGTGGCGGGCCCACTCCGAGGCCTCCACGATGCTCACGTTCTCCTCGCTCTGCCACTTCATGGGGTGGAACAGGAGCACGCTGTACTGGGTGACGACGCGCTTGCGGCAGGCCGCAAAGGGAAGAACGGCCGCCGAGGAGCACTCGCCGGCCACGATCCCGGTCGTGGCCAGCTCTCGCATGAGCATCAGGGAGGTCAGGGCCAGCGCGGTATAGGGGCTGCCGCCGGGGGAATCGAAATAGAGAATGCACTCCGCGCCGGGCTCCACGTCCAGCAGGCTGTCGCAAAGCCCCTTCTGCTCGTTGCTCAAATCGCCCACCAGGGCGATCTCCACCGGCCCCTGTCGCTCGCGCTCGGTCACGCCGTGGTCTCTCCCGTTCAAGTGCAAAGGGCGGCGGCTGGGGCGGCGGGCACCTCGCCCTCGTCTCAGCGCAGTCCGCCGATAGAGGCAGTCTTAGCGTAACCACGGCCCGGCGGCAAGACGAAGCTTCGCGCGCCGCGCTGAGCCGCGTGCGTCAATGCAACCGGCCCGCTGGTTCGCAGCGGGCCGGTTGCGGGCTATGGTCATTGTTGTCCGGCCGGTCCGCGGGGCGGGCCGGCGGCAACGCCTTGCACTAGGTCGAGGGCTGGGGTGCCGGGGCGGCCGGGGCCGGAGCCTCCGCGGGGACGGTCGCGGCACCGCAGCAAGCCGGCTCGCAGCACGTGGGCTCGCAGCAGACGGGCTCGCAGCAGGGATCGCAGCACCGGCGGGCACGGAAGGCGGCCAGGCGGCCGCGGATGCGGTCGAGCAGCGTCGGCTTGCAGCAGGGGTCGCAGCAGGGGTCGCAGCAGGGCTCGCAGCAGGTCGGCTCACAGGCCGGAGCGCACGCGGCCGGCTCGCAGCAGACGGGCTCGCAGCAAGGATCGCAGCACCGGCGGGCACGGAAGGCGGCCAGGCGGCCGCGGATGCGGTCGAGCAGCGTCGGCTTGCAGCAGGGATCGCAGCACGGATCACAGCAGACCGGCTCGCAGGCCGGAGCGCAGGGGGCCGGCGCGCACGCGGCCGGGGCACACGTGGCCGGCTCGCACGCGGCCGGGGCACAAGCGACGGGCTCGCAGCAGACGGGCTCGCAGCAGGGATCGCAGCACAGCCGGGCGCGGCACTCGGCCAGCCGGGCGCGAATCCGATCGATCAGGCGCGGCTTGCAGCACGGATCGCAGCACGGATCGCAGCAGACCGGCGCGCAGGTGGCCGGCGCGCAGGTGGCCGGCTCGCAACACCCGCCGAAGTTGAACAGACCGGCCTCCGCCGAGGAGGCACTCACGCCGATGACGACTGCAAACGCAGCCGCCACCGGGAGGAGGATGCGGCGCTTCATAAGAGACGCTCCTTGTTAGGGAAACACCAGGTGGGAACTGACGCATGGTAGCGCAGACGCGGGCTTCTGGCCCGGTCTAGCGATTCCTATCGTCGGTCGCCATCGGGAATCCTTAACCAGATAACCCGCTTCCTCCAGCCGCCGTAGATACAAGCGCGCGGATGTGACTGCCTTGTCAGACATGAAGGATCGATCGTCTGCGCCGGAGGGATCGATCGCGAGGCCTGCGGGCGACCCGGCGCCCGGCTGGGCCGCCGCCTGACCGCAGCCTTTTCTTCCGCTGCCTCGACGGAGCCGCAGGACCCCTGCCATCCTCACAAGCGGCATCGTCCGTCCGACCGGAATCATCGGCAGGACCGGACCGACCCTGCGCGCCGGGCCCGCCGGAGTCGGCGCGCTTTGCCGACGTGACCTATCCTAGGCAGGGGGGAAACCCGATGAGAAACGTCCAGGCGGGCCGCTGCGCGCGGCGGGCTCGCCGTCCCACAGCGCCGGGAGGAAAACAACATGACCTGTGAGCTGGAACAGCGAGGGCCGCTCTACTCCACGCTCGGCGGCGACCCCGACTTCGGCGAGCTCGTCGAGCTGTTCGTCGAGGAGATGCCCGAGCGGATCGAAGGATTCCTCGATCTGCTTGATGCGGAGGACTGGGAAAGCCTCCGTCGAAACGCCCACCAACTCAAAGGCGCGGCTGGCGGCTACGGTTTCGAGCCGATCACGCGGGCCGCGGCCCAGGCCGAGGCCGCCGTGCGCGACGGCCAGCCCGAACCGCAGATCCGCCAGGCCGTCGAGGACCTGGTCCACCTGTGCCGCCGCGCTCGGGCGGGAATGCCCGGGTGAAACGGGCCACGGCCGCGCGCCAGCGAAGGGGTCGGGAGTCGGTCACGGACCCACTCCCGACCCCTTTGTGTCTTCGCCGACCGCATGGTGTCTTCGTAGCCGGCTAGGGATGATCGGCCGGCAGCTCGTCGGGCGTGGCCATCTTCAGCGCGACGAGGTACGGGACCGGCTCGCTGCCCAGGGCGTTGAGCACCGTGCCGCCCGCCGTGAAGTTGTGCGTGACCCAGTCGGGCTGGCCGTACTTCTCCAGGGCCTTGCCGCCCTCGCCGCCGCCGACGTACACCTTGACGCCCGCGTCTTTCATCCGCTTGAGCTGGGCCGTGAACCGCCGGGTCCCTTCCTCGAACCGCGGGTCCTCGAACATGCCGAACACCCCGTTGTGGAAGGCCACGGCCTGCTCGCCCTTCACCGAATCGAGGAACTCGCCGATCTTTTCCTCGAACAGCGCTCCGGTCTCGGGGCCCACGTCGAACTGCTGGTCGGCCGGGCCGATCTCGCGCGACACGCGGCCGTCCTGGAGCACGAAATCGACGGGCATCACGAACTGGATGCCCTTGGCGCGGCCCTCGGAGACGATCTGCCTGGCCTGATCCACCCGCTTGGGCGGGATGTAGTACGGCTTGTCCGCGTGCGACTCGTCCCCGGCCACGCCCATCGAGAACGGCTGCCCGTCCAGGTCAGCGGCGGCCTTCTTCAAACCGATGGCCAGCGACCCGGCCGTGAACACCCAGCGGATCTTGCCGCGGTCGATCATGGCGGAGAGGTCGTCGAGCTTGTCGATCTTCAGGCCGCTGGAGACGACGAGTTGGGCCTCGAGGCATTCCATCAGCGGCCCGGTGAACTCGCCGGCCGCGTACTTGCCCAGGGCCACCCGCTCCATGGCCGCCGGCACAACCACGCTGGAGCTGTCGAGGCTGCCGGCCGAGAACGCCTCGTGGATATACACCTTGGCCACCTTCTCGGCCATCTCGTTGGCCAGCCGCGCGAGCTTCTCGGCCACGCGGGGCACGTCGTCCGGCTTGGCCTTCCACATCACCCGCTCGATGTCGTACTTGCGGGTGTTCTCCAGCACGATCACGTCGCCCGGCTGCGCGCTGGAGATGGCCTGGGTGACCTCCTGCTTGACGGTCACCGTTTCGGGATCGAGCCAGTCCTTGATGAAGCTCACGGGGCAACCGAGGATCTCGCCGATCCGCT
This sequence comes from uncultured Pirellulales bacterium, assembly GCA_964434165.1. Taxonomy (GTDB): domain Bacteria; phylum Planctomycetota; class Planctomycetia; order Pirellulales; family Thermoguttaceae; genus CAYSUS01. The sequence goes on along the minus strand of CAYSUS010000089.1, from coordinate 23,884 downwards.
CGGCGACCTTGCCGAGCGACTTGTCGGGGTCGCGGCCGATGTGGCCGAAGACGATCACTCTCCAGCCCTTGGACCGGGCCAGGTCGAGCGTCTCCTTCATCGAGATCAGCCGGATGTCGCCTTCGCCCACCTTGGGCCCCGGCTTGGCGTCGGTGTCGCCGCGCACGAGGACGGGCGTGCCCGCGGGCACGTCGTCCAGGCAGTCCACGCGCGGGATGGCCTTGAGGTAGTCGGGCAAGGGCAAGGCCGGCACGTCGGGATCGGCACCCAGAATGCCGCGAAGCCACGTCTCCATGTTCTCTGCACTGACGGGCATGACAGGGTTCTCCGTTTCGGTAGGCCGTGTTGACGGCGGATGCGAGCGGTGTGCCCGACCGGCTCTCCGCCAGCGGACACCGAACCGGCCATTCTAATGCTCTTCAGCCGGGGCCAAAAGGAGCGGCACCCCCGGTCCCTGCCTGGGCACAACCGGCCCTCCGAGGGAAACCGCGAGGACATCCCTGACGGGGCGAAGCGTCGAACCGGGCTCCCCGATCGCCAGGGCTGGGGCGGGCTTGATCCCGGGGTTCTTCCAGGCAAGGTTGCGGGGACCGGCTCGGCCGCTGAGGGTCGGGGCAGGCGAACGGGTAGCACGTTCCCCTCCACTGAGCGGGTTTCGCGTGGAGCCGCGCCCCCCGCTCGCAAGGCGAGGCGGTGCAGGTCGGGCGGTGATAAGAGCCCTCCAGCCAATAGGTTGGGGCGGCTGCGGTCATTGCTATTCTTCTTGGTTGGGGAATCTGCTAACATCGCCGCCTGCCGCTATGCGTCGGCTCCTGAGAGGTCATGGAGGACCCCGGATGCGCGTCTTGGCCCTGGCTGAAGGCCCGAACCACGTCTGCTGTCGCTATCGCATCGAGGCCTTCGCCTGGTCGTTGGCTGAGCGAGGCTACCTCCTGGAGGTGGAGCCTCTGCATCCGGACACGCTTCGCCGCACGCCCCAGCTTCGCGAGGCGGCCCGGGCCGACGTGGTGATCCTCCAGCGCAAGCTGCTTCCGCTCTGGCAGCTCGCCATGCTGCGGCGATGCGCGCGCCGCCTGATCTACGACGTGGACGACGCCCTCTATCAGCGCGACAGCTACAGCCGCAAGGGTCCGCGAAGCTGGGTGCGTCAGATGCACTTCTGGGCGACCTCGTACCTGGCCGACGCGGTCACCGCCGGCAACGAGTTCCTCCGCGACCGCGTGGCGAGCTACGTGGGGCATGAGCGGGTCCACGTGATCCGCACCTGCGTGGAGCCGGCGTTCTATCCGCTCGCCCGGCACGAACGGTCCGGCGGCACGGCCAAGCTGGTCTGGATCGGGCAGCCGAGCACTCTCCCTTCGCTCGACCTGGTGCGCCGGCATCTGGCCGAGTCGGTCCGGCGTCTGCCCGGCCTGAAGCTCCGCGTGATCTGCGATCGGTTCCCGCGTCTGGAAGGGATCGAGGTTCTTCCCTACCGCTGGTCGGCGGCGGACGAGGCGGCGGCCGTGGCCGACGCCGACATCGGCCTGAACTGGCTCCCCGACGATCAATGGAGCCGCGGCAAGTGCGGCCTGAAGGTGCTGCAGTACATGGCCGCAGGGTTGCCGGTGGTGGCCAATCCGGTGGGGATGAATCGCCACATGGTCGAGCACGGGCGCACGGGGTTTCTGGCCTCGACGCCGGCGGAGTGGTCCGCCGCGATCGAGCGGCTTGCCCGCGATCCCCTGCTGCGCCGCCGCATGGGCGAGGCGGGGCGGCGCCGGGTCGAGGAGCGGTTCAGCGTTGCTTCGTGGGGGCCGCGACTGGCGGAGGTAGTGCATGCCGTGCGCGGCGGAACGGCGACCGCGCTGGGGCCGGTCCCGGCGGCCCCGCCCGCGGAAGACAGTCAGGGCCTCGATCGGCCGCTTTCCGCCCGCGCCTCATGCGACGCCTCCCTGTAATCGCGGCCGCGGCGCTGCTGGCCGCCCTGGCCGGATGGTGCGGGTGCGTGCAGACGATCTCGCGCAGCCGCACCGTGCTGCCGTACGAGCACACGGTGGTCCGCGATCAGCTGGTGATCCACAGCAACTTCCCCGTAGCGTCGCGGCACCGATTGCTGGATGAGCTGGCCGCCCGGCGCCGCGACCTGAGCGCGCTGTTGGACCTGCCGCACGACGGCGAGCCGATCGACGTGTACCTGTTCGACGACGGCCAGCAGTTCGGCGCGTTCATCGCGCACCACTTCCCGGAGTTCCCTGCGCGGCGCGCGTACTTCGTCCAGACCGACACGCGCCTGGAGGTCTACGCGTATTGGGGTGACCGTGTGGCCGAGGACCTCCGCCACGAGGTGACGCACGGGTACATCCACTCCGTGGTGCCGAACATCCCGCTCTGGTTGGACGAGGGCCTGGCGGAGTACTTCGAGGTGCCGCGCGGCCAGGGTGGCATCAACCGTGCGCACCAGGAGAACCTGCTCGACCGGTTGGGCCGCGACGAGTGGCAGCCCAACCTCGAGCGGCTTGCCCGTCTCGACGGCCCGTTCGACATGACCCTGGACGACTACGCCGAATGCTGGGCATGGATCCACTTCCTGCTGGAGAGCGAGCCGCGCCACCGCGACATCCTTCGGCGGCACCTGGCCGAGCTGCGGTGGGAGGAGTCGCCCCGTCCGTTTCGATGGCTTCTGCGCCACGAGCTGGGACAGCCCGAGGCCTGCGTCATCGAGCACGTGCGGTCGCTGGGCCGGCCCGCGCGTACGCCGGGGAAGTGATTGGCAGCGCGGCGTGCGGCGCCGCCCGCCGTGGATGGGAGATGCCCACCAGCATCTTCCCGCGCTGCCATCAACTCCGCCCGCGCGGCGCGCGAGCGCTTGGCAGCGCGTCAAGAACAACTCCGCCATTTCCGGCAATCCGGCGGCCAATCATCACAGGAGAGAACCGAGCCAACGGAGTGGGGAGAGCCTGGTTGCCTTCGCCTCCGCGGCGGTCTCGATCCCGGTTGGCCCCGGGAGGAATCGGCCTCGACACGCCTTCCTTCCGTTTCACGGCATGGAAACGGATGATCAGACCCCGCGGGATGTCAAGCAGCTCCATGTAGCCGAGCCGTTGTGCCTTGGGAATCGGTCGGACCGTCTGGACGGCCTTGGCTTCGACGAACAGGCAATCGCCGCGCCGATGGCGTCGTGGGCCGTCCGGGAGGCGTTGGTGAACGAGGCATTGCCTGACTCGCTGCCTGGAAGACGGAGACGACCGAGGCAACCGAGAGGGCCCCGTCATCGTGGCGGACTCCTGTTCCGTCCACCCGGTCATCCATCCAGCGTGCTGTCGAACGCGTCTTTCATCGGTCGGCAAGTGCGGAAGCTGTGTCTGCGTCGTCCCTTGGCGGGCCGGCGCGCTGGCTCCTATAATGGGAGGTGTACGCCGGGAGGATCCCTTCTCTCGCTCGGCGCGGGATCTTGTACAGTCGTGCCGCGCGGCCTTGTGGAGAAGACGCCAATACCATCAAGGGCGGACGCCGTTCGTCCGCCGGGGCAGACCCGTCCGACATGCTCGACTATCGGTGTTTCCGCAATCCGGACCCGCCGGCCTTGATTGCGATCTGGCGAAGCCGCCAGGGCCAGCCGGGACTGATGCAGCCGATCTCGGCGGACGTGCTCGAGCAGTTGGTTTTCGGCAAGCCCTACTTCGACTATCGCGGCCTGTTCGTGGCCAGGGAGAACGGGCGGCCCGTGGGGTTCGCCCACGCCGCGTTCGGCCCCAGCGAGGCGCACACGGGCGTGTGCACCGACCTGGGCGTCACCTGCATGCTCGTCGTGCGCCCGGACTGCGATGAGCAGGAGGTCGCGTCCGGGTTGCTCCAGCGGTGCGAGCAGTACCTGCGCGGCCGCGGCGCCAAGGTGCTTTACGGCGGGGCGATCCGGCCGCTGAACCCTTTCTATCTCGGGCTGTACGGGGGCAGCGAATTGCCCGGCGTGCTCGAATCCGACGGGGTGGCTCAGCGCCTCTACCGGACGCACGGCTATCGGGAGATCGACCGGACGCTGGTCTTTCGGCGCGGCGTGGAGTCGTTCCGCGCCCCGGTGTCGCGGGCCGTCATGCAGATTCGACGGAGCACAACGCTGGAAGTGCTGGCCGATCCCCCGTCGCGAAGCTGGTGGGAGGCGTGCACGACGGGCGACTTCGACCTGACGCGATTCCGTCTCGTCCCGCGGGGCGGAGGACCGGCGCTGGGCGCCGCCCTGGTGCGGAACCTGGAGCCCACGCCGGGCTATGCGGCCAACGCCGTGGGGCTGACCGAGGTGCAGGTGCCGCCCAAGCATCGCCGCCGGGGCGTGGCCACGTTTCTGGTCAGTGAGGTCTTCCGCCATCTGGTCGGCCAGGGGGCGGGGTTGGTGGAGACGCAGACGATGGTGCACAACGCGGCTGCCGTGGGCCTGTACCGCAAGCTGGGCTTCGAGGAGGCGGAGCGCGGGATCGTGTTCCGCAAGGACTCGGTCGGCTAGGTGCGCACGGCGTAGCGGGCCACCAGGCCGAGTAGCTCGGCACGATCGATCGGCTTGCTGAGGTAGCCGCTGAACCCGGCCGACAGGCACTTCTCGCGATCGCCGGCCATGGCGTTGGCCGTCAGGGCCACGATGGGGCCTTCGTAGCCGTTGCTGCGGAGGCGCTCGGTCAGACCGTAGCCGTCGAGGACCGGCATCTGCAGGTCGGTGAGGATCACGTCGAAGGGACGTCCCTCGCGCCCCGCCGCGGTCGCCTGGTCCAGGGCCGCCTGGCCGTCCCCCACGATGGTCACCTCGGCGCCGCTCCGCTCGAGGATCATGCGAATCAGCCGCTGGTTGTCCGCCGAGTCCTCGGCGACCAGCACGCGCCCGCCAGCCCGCAGCGAGGCGTCTTCGGCGTCCTCGTCCGCGCCCTTGGATCCCGCGCTGGGCGCCGGAGCACCCCGTGGCGAGCTCCCGAGCGGGCCGGTGGCCACGGTGATGCGAAACCGGCTGCCCTGGCCGGGCCGGCTCTCCACGTGGACGCGGCCGCCGAGCTCCTCGACCAGGTACTTGCAGATCGTCAGCCCCAGGCCGGTCCCGGCGAACTTGTCGGCGTTGGCGGCCCGGGCCTGCGTGAACGGCTTGAAGATCTCCTCGATCTGGGCCGGCTCGATGCCGATCCCCGTGTCGCTGACCTCGAACTGGAGCATCGGCGAGGGCGTCTCGGCGGCGATCAGCTCGGCGGTCACTTCGATCGCGCCCCGCTCGGTGAATTTCACGGCGTTGCCGATCAGGTTGGTGAGAATCTGGCGGAGGCGGGTCGGGTCGCTGTGGATCGTGCCGGGCAAGGGCTCCCGCGCGTGGCAGTCCAGGCGAAGCCCTTTGGCCTCGGCCGCGGAGCGCAGCAGCCCGACCACCTCGTCGAGGATCGTTCCGGGCGAGCACGCGACGCGATCGATGGCAAGGCGCCCCTTCTCGATCCGGGCCACGTCGAGCACGTCGTTGACGATCTGGAGCAGGTGGCGTCCGTTGCGGAGGATGACCTGGAGGGTCTCCTCGGCGTGGGGCGCCCCCTCGCGGCCGTTGCCGGCCAGCAGCTCCTCGGCGAAGCCGATGATCGACGTCAGCGGCGTGCGGATCTCGTGGCTCATGTTGGCCAGGAACTCGCTCTTGGCGCAGGCGGCGGCCTCGGCCGCCTCGCAGCTCTTGCGCAGCACGGAGTTCGCCCGCTCCAGGGCATCGTGCGATTGCTTCAGGCTCGCCGTCTGCTCCTCGACCCGTCGCTGCAGCTCCTCAGCGTGGTTGCGGAGCTGGTCGTGATAGGCCTTGACGACCAGGGCGTTGCGGATGCGCGAGGCCAGCTCCACGAAGTTGACCGGCTTGCCGACGAAGTCCGTCGCCCCCAGCTCCAGGGCCTTGATCTTGGTCTCCAGGTCGCCCGCCGCCGTGAGGATGATCACCGGGAGATGGGCCAGATCGCAGGAGGCCCGGATGCGGGCGAGGATCTCCAGGCCGCTCAAGCCGGGCATCACGATGTCCAGGAGGAGCACGTCGGGCTCGTCGGCGGCGATCAGGCCGATCGCCTCGCGCGGATCAGCGCAGGACACCACGTTGCGGTAGCCGATCTCCCGGAGCTGGAACTGCACGAGCTCGATGGTCGTGGCATCGTCGTCCACGATCATCAGCCGGGCGGCCTCGGCAGCCGAGGGGGGCGGCCGCGTCGAGGCGACCGCTCTCGGAGGAAGCGCCTGATCGGTCATCGCGAGCTCCTCGTGCGGAGATCGGTATCCGCGCGGCAAGCGCGGGGCGACTGCGGCGCGCCGTTCGTCCGGTCGTTCGCCGTGCCCCTGCCGTTTGCGCGCGAAAGGAATCCCCCGCCCCTCCCCAGGTGGCCTCTCAAGTATAGGGAACACCCGGCGGCGAGCGGCGCAGAGCCCCAGCGGATGTCGAGGTTTTTCGGGAGGGGCGAGCGTGCGCGTCGCGCAGGTCGCGCAGGTCGGAAGGGCGGTATTCTGCGCGATCCTCTTGCCCTTGGGCCGGCCAGGCCGGCCTTTGACCGGCCGGCAACGGTGAGCTAGATTCGCGAAGGGGCCAGCGGTCCGAGGCGGCGGAAACGCCGGCCGGCAACGGGGATCGCCGGGCGCGGCCGACATCCATGCGCCCGGCCCCCGGCGGGCACCCCCTTTCGAACTGCGAGGATCCACTCATGGACCAATCGTTGCGCGACGGCGAGCCGGGCGTGCTGGATATCGACGACCTGCTGGGGCGGTGCCTGGGCAATCTCCAGTTCGCCGAGCACGTGCTGACCATGTTCCAGACCCGATGCGACGAGGACCTGGCGGAACTGGAGCAGGCGGCGACGTCCGGCGACGCGGACCAGGTGGCGCGATTGGCCCATCGGCTCAAAGGGGCCTCGGCCAACGCGGCCGCGCCCCGCCTGAGGGCGCAGGCCGAGCAGATCGAGATGGCGGCCCGCGAGCAAAACCTTGCCGATCTGCCCGACCGCCTCGACGAGCTGCGGCAGGAGTGGCGAAGCTTCGCCGCCGCGGCCCGGGCCGCCGTGTCTTCCGAATCCGGGGCGTAGCGGGTCCGCGCAGGATCGCCTGCTTCCATCGAGTGCGCCGCGGGCTTTGCCCAGACTGCGCAACCCGTACGACCCGCACTTCCGTGCGATCCCGACGCCGCCGGCGCGGCGAAACGCCTCCAGGCGGACCTCCTGTCTGCCGATTCCACGCCCAAGCGGGTACGGATGGCACCCGCTGCGTGCGCGGCTTAACGAAGGGGGGCTCCGGGATGCGTCATCGAGCGAAGCTGATCGTCGTGGGGATTCTGGCAGCCGTCGCCTGGGCGGAGTGGGTCCGGGCCGACGGGGTGATGCTCAACGGGGTCTCGCCGCGCGCGATCTCCCGCGGCGGGACGAACATCGGATTCGCCGACAACGGGGCCGTGCTCTACGACAACCCGGCCGCCGCGGTCAATCTCCGGGGCAACGGGCTGTTCGAGGCGGGCGTTGACATGATGCTCGGCGACTTCCACTACGCCAATCCGTTGAACGACTCGGCGGCCGACGACAGCCTCCTTCCGCTTCCGCAGATCTCGCTGATCAAGAAGACGGCCAACGGCCGCTGGGCGTACGGCGTGGGGTTCTACGTGCCCGCCGGATTCGCCGAGACCTACGATCTTCAGAACCCGATCTTCGGCCCGCGGCGCTACAAGTCGATCGGGTCGCTGATGAAGGTGCTGCCCGGCGTGGCGTGGAAGGCGACCGACCGGCTCAGCGTGGGGGCGACGATCGGCGTGGCCATCAGCCACGACGAGCTGGAGGGACCGTACTTCCTGCAGAACGCCGGGCCGCTCACCGGCACGCCGACCCTGATGGACCTTCAGGCCACGGGCGCGGCGCTCTGCTGGTCGGTGGGCATGCAGTACCAGCTCACCGACTCGACGACCATCGGCCTGAGCTACCTCAGCGAGAGCCGCTTCCATCTCGACGGCGTGACCGCCGTCACCATCCCCGGGTTCGGCTCCAGCGCCTTCGACACCACCGTGAACATGACGTGGCCCCGGTCGCTGGGGCTGGGCGTGCGCCAGGCCCTGTCGCCGCGGACGACGTTCGCGACCGACGTCCTGTGGCTCGACTGGTCGCGGGCGTTCGACGACCTGGGCATCCGCATGACCAATCCGACGACGCTCGGCTTCGTGCCCATCGAAGAGCGGTTCCCGCTCGACTGGCGCGACTCGGTGTCGGTCCGGCTGGGGTTCGAGCACGCCCTCGATCGGTGCCGCACGCTGCGGTGCGGCTACGTGTATCACCGCAATCCAATCCCCAACCGCACGCTCACGCCCTTCATCCAGGCCCCGTTCGAGCACGGTTTCTCGGCCGGCTACGGCTGGATGTGGAACTGCTGGAACGTGGACCTCGGCTACATGTTCGTGTTCGGCACGGACAGGACCGTGGTGGACAGCGACTTCGTGGGCGGCGACTTCGACAACAGCTCGCATCGCGCGCAGATGCACTGCATCGCGCTGAGCCTGATGCGATCGTTCTAGGCGGCCCCGGCTTCGGGCCGCGAAGCGCCACCGCGTGCCGGCCGCCGGGTGCCCCGCGGCGAAAGGGCGCCGCAGACGGCGACCCCGGGGCCCGCGCAAGGCGTCGGGATCGGGCAAACCGCGCGCGTCGCGCAGGGCGGGGCGGGAAGGGCACCTTGGCGGGCACGACGTCGCAAGGCTGCCCGAGGGGTCGGATGCGGGGCAACCCGGAAACCTGGGCCGTCCACGTGGGACAAGCGGCCCGACGTGCGGCCGACCGTGACGGCTGCGTTCGGCCTGACGCCCCGGGTCTGGGAGCTTCGCGTTTTGGGATCCCGCAATCGCGATCCCGCCCGACCAAGAAGCTACCGCCTCTGGGGTGTACACTCCCCTTCTCGATGAGAGGGCAGCTCAAGCCGCGAATCGAGCGGCGCTGCCCGGCTTCTCCGCCGGCGGTCCAGGCGGCGGCGATCGGCAATCGCAAGTGGCCGTTTCGAAACGTCTTGCGCCACGCGGCCCGGCGGCGGATGGCCCACCGGCCGCGGGTGGGCCCGCATCGCGTGCGCGGGCCTCGGCGCGTAAAAGCTTGCGTAGATGATGCTGCTGGAAGTCCCGCGTGGGCGTGGGGTAAAAAACCGCCTGGGGAGCGCGCCGGAGCGTGGAAAACCGGTCAGCCGCCTGTTATCATCGGATCGGTCGGGGCAACGCGTTGGACTGTAGGGGTGAAGTCACCTGAAGAGCGTCGTCCCATGATCTCTCCGACCCCCAGGTCGCGCTCCTCCGAGGCCCGGTCGATTCCGACGGCGGGCTCGAACACCCTGCACGCGAGGCTGATGTACCCCAAGCCGCCGGTCTGTCCCAAGCGGCTCGTGTTCATCCCTCCGCTGGTCGGCGCGGGCGCTTCGCAGCCGCTGGTCATCTTCCGCAATCTCACCCGGCGCGGCGCCGTGCTCATGTCGTTCGAGTACCGCGGGCATCCCCGGTCCAGCGGCGACTTCGAGCTCGACGGGACGATCGAGGACACGCAATACGCGCTGCGCTGGGCGTCGGATTACGCGCGGGCGCACGCGCTGCCGCTTCACGGGTTCGCGACGTGCTTCGGCGTGATCGCGCTGGCTGCCCAGTTCGCGCGCGGGCGGGCCCCCGCGCCGCTGTGGTCGTTCAGCGCGGTCTCGGGGCTGTTTCGGCTCGATCACGTGCTGAAGCTCGAGGAGTTCGCCGCGGTGTTTGCGCGCTATCTCGGCGGGAAATCGGGCGAGAAGAGCCTGCTCGAGGGGATTCGGGCCAACGCCATCGACTGGGAGGCGGACGCCTTTCGCGGGGCCCTCCACGATTACCTGTCGGGTCTGTTTCCCGAGCTCCGCGTCGAGCGCGACCGTTTCGAAGAGCTGCACTACGATCGCGTGAGCGTCGCGCGCACCCTCGGGCAGCTCGTCCAGGCGCGCTACCTGGAGAACCTCGACGTGCCGCGGGACGTGCCGTGCCACTTCTTCTACGGGCGGCGCGACGACGTGCTCTCCCTGCATCACGAGCCGGGGCGCGCGGCCTACCGCGACCACGTCTGGAGCCTGGTCCCGCACGCCGTGTTCTACGAGTGCGAGATCGATCACTTCGGGCGAGGTCCCGAGCACGACCCGGTGATCGAGAAGCTGGCGGACCTGTTCGAAGAGAGCGAGGCCCGCGCGGCCCGCGTCTGGGAGCCGCCGGCGCCCCGCCACCCCGAGAGCGTGCGACGATGAACGCCCTGGAGCGGTTCTGGAGGGAAGCCTACGGCGTGGGCCCGTCCCTGGAGTCCGACACCTGGGTCCGCCGCCTGTTGAACCGCTATCTCGTGGCCGCCCTGATGAACGCCTTCCCGGGCGCGGCGACGAGACTCTTCCTGCGCAGCAAGGGGGAGCTGGCGCGGCTGCTGTTCGTGGAGCGCGACGGCGGCTCGTATCGCACGCTGCGGGCGATGTATCGCTACGACCCGGCCCACGCGCGCGGCGACGTGATCAATCGCCTTCTCATGCAGTCGCCGGCCGTCAAGGCGGCCCGCAATCGGCGCCGGATCGCGCAGCGCATGCTCGAAGTCTGCCTGGAGGCGCTGCCCGCCGAGCGGCCCGCGCTCGTGCTCGCCCTGGGCGGGGGCGATGGAAGCCTCGAGGCCGAGGTCCTCGCGCGGTCCCCGCGACGCGACGTGTACTACTGCGGCGTCGATCGGGATCCGCGCGCGGACGAGGAGAACCGCGAGGTCCTCGCGCGCCACGGTCTTTCGGAGAGAGGCGTGACCTTCGCCGGGACCCTGACGGGGCCGAGCGACGTGGAGGCGGCGGTCAAGCGGGCGGGCCGCGAGCTGGGCGTGCGATTCGACGGGGTGAGCGCGGCCGTCTGCCAGGGGATCGCCGAGTATCTGGACATCGGGTTCACCTCGAACGACGCCCTGGCGCGTCTGCTCGGAGGACTGCTGGCCGCGTCGCAGGACGAGGGCTGCCTGCTGATCAGCCAGACCGACTACCACGACCGGGTGCGGTATCTCGAGCGCGGCCTGGCCTGGTACATGCGGCTCCGCAGCGCGGAGGAGCTGGCGGCCGAGGTCGCCCGGGCGGGATGGCGGATCGCCGAGTGCGAGCACGAGCCGATGCGATTGATCACCATGTGCCTTGCGCTGAAGACCGACCCGGCCCATCTGCGCATCGACCCGCGCAGCCCGTTGCGCCGGCCGCGGGCAGCCGGGAGCCAGGCCCCCGCGGAACAAGGTGGGCGCGGCCGCCTGATGCTTCCACGCTAAGTCGTTCGCAACCCGACCTGCGGGCCGTCTGCGTGCGCCAGGTATCCTCCGTCGAGCGGTGCGGCCGCGCGGCGGTTCTTCCCTCTCGCACGATTCTGCGGACGGCGCGGATTCCGAGACCGGGGAAGCCCGGACAACCGCGCCTTGCGGCGCTCGATCCGCGCGACGCAGACGCCGATCGACGCGACGCGGTCGCCACGCGGCAACCGCGCGGCAACGGAAAGCTATACTTGCGAAAGACTTGAGGCGACAGGCAGCGCGCCGCGTCCCTGGCGTCGCCGCGCTGCGCTCTTTGGCCCGTCTCGCGCCGTTCGGCAACCCATCGCGACACGACCATGAACAGCGCCCCCAGGCCCGAAGGTCCTGCTTTGATCGCAGCGCCGGCGGCGGCAGCCCCGACGGTCGATCGCATTCTGGGGGGGCGGTTCCTGGTGTCGCAGCGTCTGCCTGGCGATCGATCCGCCGACAACTACCTGGCGACCGACCTGCACACGGGGGAGGCGGCGACGATTCGCGTGTTGCCGCCGGAGGACCCTTCCCCCGCGACGCGCCTGCGCATGGAGCACGACGCCGCGGCCTTGCGCGCCCTGGAGCGGCCGTGGGTGGCTCCGATCCTGGCGACCGGTTGGGAGGCCTGGCGCTTCGCGGTGGCCACGCGTCGGGTGCCCGGCGAGACGTTGAGCCGGCGCCTGCGACGCGGGCGCCTCGGTCCGCTCGATACCTTGACGGTGGGTATCTGCCTGTTCTCCGCGCTGAAGGACGTGCACGAGCAAGGCGTGCTCCACCGCGACATCCGGCCGGCGAACCTGATCGTGCGCGGGGAGTCGCCGCTGGAGTCGGCCGCGCTCGTCGGAGTCAGCCTCGGCCGTCCGCCCGACCCCAGCGCCTGGACCGACGAGGAAGCGCTGGAATCGGCCCTTTACCAGTCGCCCGAGCACGCCGGGGCGCTGGACCACGACGTCGGCGAGACCTCGGACCTGTATTCCGCGGGAATCGTGCTGTTCGAATGCCTGGCCGGTCGCCACCCGTTCTCCGGCGAAACGGCCGGCAAGGTGTTGTACCAGCACGTGACGTGTCGGGTGCCGGAGCTTCGCGGGCTGGGGGTGGAAGTGCCCCGGGCGCTGGACGAGCTGATCCAGAGGCTGCTGCGCAAGGACCCTCGAGACCGGTACCAGACCGCGCACGCGGTGGTGATGGACCTGGAGAGGATCGCCGACTCGCTTCGGGAGGGGGCGGGCGAGCCGGCCGTGGCGGTGGGACTGCACGACCGCCGCCCCACGCTGACCGAGCCGGCGTTCGTCGGGCGCCGCGACGAGCTGGCGCGGCTCGACGACCAGGTCCAGCGCACGCGAGCCGGCTGGACCGGCACCGTGCTGGTCGAAGCCGAGTCCGGCGGCGGCAAGTCCCGGCTGCTGGCCGAGATCGCGGTGCGCGGCGTGCAGTCGGGCATGTGGGTGCTTCGCGGGCAGGGATCGGAGCAGGTCGGTCAGCGCCCGTTCGAGGTCCTCAGCGGCGTGGTGGCAGGGATGATCGCGGCCGCGCGGTCCGAGCCGGCGCTGGTCGAGGCCTTTCGATTGCGGCTGGCCGAGCACTTCGACGCCGTGTGCGCGGCCCTGCCCGATCTGGCCCGGGACTTCGGCTGGGAAACCTCGTCGGGCCTGGGGCCGGAGGCGTTCGGCGAGGCCCGCAGCATCCAGGCCCTGGCCGCGCTGCTCGACGCGATGGGGACGAGGGCGCGTCCCGCGCTGATCATCCTCGACGACTGCCAGTGGGCCGACGAGCTGACCTTCAAGCTGCTCTCGCACTTCGACGCGGCGCACCGGGACGGGGGCCCGGGAGACTCGCCGCTGCTGCTGGTGGCCGCGTTTCGCTCGGAGGAGGTCCCCAAGGGCCACCTCCTCCGCCGCATGCATCCCGCTTTGCACCTGCGGCTGGCGCCCCTGGAGGCCGAGGAAGTGCATCGGCTGCTGGAGTCGATGGCCGGTCCGCTCCCGACCAAGGCCGTGGAGGCGGCCTCGCGCGTGGCGCACGGGAGCCCGTTCATGGCTTCGGCCGTGCTCCGCGGCATGGTCGAATCGGGCGCGTTGCAGGCGGAGGAGGACGGATGGCACTTCCGGCCCAACGCCCTGACCGACATGCAGTCGTCGGGCCGCGCGGCCGGCTTCCTGTCGCGGCGTATCGAGCTTCTGCCGCGGGAGGCCATCGACCTGTTGACCGTGGGCGCGGTGTTGGGCAAGGAGTTCGACTTGAATCTGGCGGTCCGGCTGGCGGGCCTTGCGCCCTCCGTGGCGATCGGCTCGCTCGACCTCGCCCGGCGCCGGCACTTTGTGTGGATGCAGCCCGACGGCGAGCGCTGCGCCTTCGTCCACGACAAGATCCGCGCCGCGCTACTGGGGCGGATCACGCTCGAGGAGCGGCGACGGCTCCACGCCCGCATCGCCGAGCATCTCGAAGACGCCGCCCCGCGGCAGATCTTCGACCTGGCCTACCACTTCGACGCGGCCGGGGAGAGCGCGCGGGCTTTGCCGTACGCCCTGGCGGCCGCGGAAAAGGCCCGATCGCAGCACTCGCTGGAGGTCGCCGAGCAGCAGTACCGGATCGCCCACCGCGGCGAGCATTCGGCGGACGCCGCCGTGCGCTATCGGATCCGCGAGGGGCTGGGCGAGGTGCTGATGCTCAGGGGCAAGTACCGCGAGGCCCGCGAGCCCCTGACGGCGGCCGCCGCCGTGGCCGAGGGGCACTACGCCGAGGCCCAGATCCGGGGGAAGCTCGGCGAGCTCGACTTCAAGCGCGGCGACATGGACCGGGCGATCCGGGCCTACGAGGAAGCGCTGCTCTCGCTGGGAGTCCGCGTGCCCTCCAGCCGCGCGGTGTGCCTGCTGAAGGTCGTCGGGGAGGCGGTCGTGCAGGCCGCGCACACGCTGTGGCCGCGGGTGTTCGTGGGACGGCGCCGGGGGCCGCCGCCCGACTCGGAGCGGCTCAAGATACGCCTGCTCAGCCGCCTGGCGTACAGTTACTGGTTCGCGCGGGGCCGTACGAAGAACTTCTGGGTCCACCTCCGCGAGATGAACCTGGCCGAGCGTTACGGGCCCAGCGCGGAGCTGGCCCAGGCCTACTCGGAGCACGCCGTCGCGCTGACGCTTCTGGGCTGGTACGACCGCGGACTGGCCTACGGGCGCAAGGCCCTGGCGATCCGGCGGGCCCTGGACGACGTGTGGGGACAGGGGCAGTCGCTCGACTTCTGCGGCGTGGCCCTGTACGCGGCCTCGCGGTTCCGCGAGTGCATCGAGTACTGTCGGGAGGGGGTGCGCCTTCTGGAGCGGACCGGCGACTACTGGGAGATGCACATCGCCCGGTATCAGATCGCGGCCTCGCTGTATCGCCTGGGCGACATGCCGGCGGCCGTGGACGAAGCCCGGCGCATGCACGAATCGGGGATGGCGCTGGGCGACGAGCAGGCCTCGGGGATCAGCCTGGACGTGTGGTCCATGGCCTCGGGCGGGAGGGTGCCCGAACCCGTCCTGGCCCAGGAGCTGGAGCGCCGCCGGCCCGACGCCCAGGGCCGCTCGCAGGTCCTGCTGGCCCAGGGCGTTCACCTCCTGTCCCAGGGCCAGCACGAGCGCGCCACGCAGACGTTCGAAGAGGCCCTGCGCGTGGGCTCGCGCCTGGGGCTGATGAGCTCCTACATCGCGCCCAACCTGGCCTGGTACGCCACGTCCCTGCGTCGCCAGGCCGAGGCGCAGGCCGGGGTGACGCCCTTCGCGCGAGCCCGGCTCCTGAGCAGGGCGGCCAAGGCCGCGCGCCGCGCCGTGCACGTCAGCCGCCAGTTCCAGAACGATCGGCCGCACGCCCTCCGCGAGCTGGCGCTGATTCTCGCCCAGCAGGGCAAGACGCGCCGCGTGCGCCCGCTATTGGAGGAGAGCCTGGCCGTGGCGCGCCGTCAAGGGGCGCGGTACGAGGCCGCCCAGACACTGCTGGCGATCGGCCAGGTGGGGCTGGAGCTGGGCTGGCGGGGCTCGGAGGAAAACCTGCGCGCGGCGCGGGCCGAATTGCACGCGCTGGCCGCCGGGCGCGACCTGGGGCGCGACGCCCCCGAAGAAGCCCCCCCGGTCACCCTCTCGCTCGCCGACCGCTTCGACACCGTGCTGGACGCCGGCCGGCGGATCGCCTCGGCGCTGACGCCGGCGGCCGTGTACGACGAGGCCCAGGCCGCGGCCCTCCGCCTGCTGCGCGGCGAGCGCTGCCTGGTGCTGGAGATCGAGCAGCGCGCCGGCAGCACCCGGGCGATCCCCGTCTCCGCGCCGGCCAACACGCCGTTCAACGAGGCGATGGTCCGCCGCGCCCTGGAGGCGGAGCGGGCGGTGGCCTTCTCCGACGAGGAGCCGCACCAGGCCGCCGACGCCGCCCGCGGCGCGGCGGGCTCGGCCATGTGCGTACCCATGCACGTGCGCGGCCGGCCCGCCGCGTGTCTGTACGTCACGCACAGCCAGGTCTGCGGCCTGTTCGGCGCGGACGAGGAGCGGTTGGGCGACTTCGTCGCCACGATCGCCGGGGCCGCCCTGGAGAACGCCGAGGGTTTCGCCGAGCTCCAGAAGCTCAACGAGACCCTGGAACGCCGCGTGGCCGAGCGCACGGCCGCCGCCGAGACGCGGGCCCAGGAGCTGGCCCAATCGAACCGCGAGCTGGAACGGATCGCCAGCGAGCTCCGCCAGACCGAGGAGCAGCTCCGCGTGGCCAAGTCGGCGGCCGAGGAGGCCAGCCGCGCCAAGAGCCGCTTCCTGGCCACCATGAGCCACGAGATCCGCACGCCGATGAACGGAATCCTGGGGATGACCGAGCTGGCCCTGAGCACGCCCTTGAGCCAGCAGCAACGGAACTACCTGGGCGTGGTGAAGAACTCGGCCAACGCCCTGTTGGCCCTGCTCAACGACGTGCTCGATTTCTCCAAGATCGAGGCCGGCAGGATGGAGCTGGAGCGGATCCCCCTGGCCGTGCGCGACGTGGTGGGCGACGCGGCGCGGCTGCTGGCGGTGACGGCCTCGCAGAAGGGCCTGGAGGTGATCTGCCGCGTGGCTTCCGACGTGCCCGAACAGCTCCTCGGCGACCCGGGCCGACTGCGGCAGATCGTCGTCAACCTGGTCGGCAATGCCGTGAAGTTCACCGAACAGGGCGAGGTCTTCGTCCACGTGGCGGTGGAGGCGGAGGCCGAGCGCCAGGTCGTGCTCCACTTCACCGTCGAGGACACCGGCGTCGGGATCCCCGTCGAGAAGCAGGCGAGCGTCTTCCAGGCCTTCCGCCAGAGCGACAGCTCCACGACGCGGCGGTTCGGAGGAACCGGACTGGGGCTGACGATCTCCGCGCAACTGGTCTCGCTGATGGGAGGGCGGATCTGGGTGGCCAGCGAGCCGGGCGAGGGAAGCGCGTTCCACTTCGTCGTCACGTTCGACCTGCCCGAGCAGACGCAACCCCGCAGCCCGGCCGCGGCGGCCCTGGAAGGCCGCGCGCTGGTGGTGGGGCGCAACGCCCACGCCCGGCGCACCCACGCGGAGATCCTCGACGGGCTCGGCCTGGACGTGGCCCAGGCCGACGGCCCGGCCGCGGCGCAGCGAGCCCTCGGGCAGGACGGGGCGGGCCGGTCGTTCGATCTGGTCGTGCTCGACGTGGCGTCGAGCGACGGGGCGGAGTTCGACCTGGTCGAGGCCTTCCGCCGGCAGCACGGCCCCATCGTGCTCCTCACGCCGGCGGGCCAGGCCGACGCCGCCGACCGGGCCGCGCGCCTGGGCGTCGTGCACTGCCTGACCAAGCCCGTGAAAGCCGCGGAGCTCGCCGCCGCGGCCGGGGCGGCCCTCCGATCGAGCCGGAACGAAGCGACCCGCGGCGAGGCGGCGGGCCAGACGGGGAGCGGGCTCTACGTGCTCGTCGCCGACGACAGCCCGATCAACCAGGAAGTGGCCGCGGGTCTGCTCAAGCTGGCAGGGCATACGGCCGAGGTCGTGGCCGACGGGCGCGAGGCGGTCGAGGCCTGCCGGCGCGCCTCGTTCGACGTGATCCTGATGGACGTGGAGATGCCGGAGATGGACGGCATGGCGGCCACGGCGGCGATCCGGGAGCTGGAGGAGGAGAGCGGTCGGCGCACGCCGATCGTCGCCCTGACCGCCCACGCCCTGGGCGGCGTGCGCGAGACCTGCCTGGAGGCCGGCATGGACGGCTACGTCTCCAAGCCGATCCAGCCGGCCGAGCTGCTCGAGGCGATCCAGGCCGCCATCGCGCAGAAGACCCCCTGCTGACGCGCCTTCGCCGGGCGCGGCATGCTTTCGCGCAGCGTGCGCATGCGTGTCGGACGTTGCCCAGA
Organism: uncultured Pirellulales bacterium; assembly: GCA_964434165.1. GTDB lineage: Bacteria > Planctomycetota > Planctomycetia > Pirellulales > Thermoguttaceae > CAYSUS01. Next base: position 6,271 of record CAYSUS010000089.1, on the reverse strand, counting down.
AGCATGCTCACCTGAGGCGGCGCGTCGTGAGAGCATGCCACCGAAGCCCCTCACGTCAACCGCATCTTCCGGCACATGAGGCCTTCGGCCATGCGCGTCGGGCTGTTGCACGCCAGGCCGCGGAGGCACAGCAGCGACCAGAACGTATCCGCGGCGAATCCCGGCTCCGCGCGCCGACTGCGAAAGCACTCCACCACCGCATGCACCTTGCGCCGCGCGGTGGGCTCGTCCAGGGGCACGAACACGTTGGGCCGGCCCAGCTCGCCGCCACCGATCGGAATCTCGTACTCCAGGATCAGCTGGTCGCGAAAGGCCTCCGCCGCCACCCGGCCGAGCTGACGCCGATCGGGGCGGCCGTCATCGCGATCGGGAGCCAGGACGAGGTCGGGCGCGACCTCGCGGCCGAGCCGTTCGCACCACGCCTGAAGATCGGCGGAGTCCGCGGAGCCCGGCCCGGATCGCCTTGGCTCCACGGCGAGGTGCCGCGCGCCGGCGTCCTTGAGCATCCGCTCCGCGCCCGCCCGGGCCTCGTCGGCGCGTCCGTCTTCGACGTCGAGAACCACCCAGTGGACGGCCAGCCCCTCCCGCTGGGCAAGCAGCTTCAGAACCGTGCCGCCGCAGCCCGACTCCAGGTCGCCGGGACGCGCCCCCAGGCAGAGCAGCGTATGGAGATCGTCAAGTTGAACAGGAAGCATGCTGGTGCCGAGGTCAGGTGGCGAAGGGGCGGGCAGCACGGCCCGTCATGCAATTATACCCCAACGCCTTCGCCCCGGATCCCAGTCCAGACTCCCGCCCCGCACCCTCAGTGCATCTCCGTCTCGACCTTGCCCAACCCGTGGCGATAGTAGTTGAACTGCACGTTGGGATGATCGGCCAACAGCGACATGGGCACGCTGGGATCGGGCAGGTTCTTGGCGATCATCAGCGCGGTGAGGCGCTGGCCGAACGGATTGTCGTGGCTGCCGGCCTGCCAGATCGACACCTTCTCGGCCTTCCACGTCTCGAATGGCCCGACCGTGGCCGCCTTCTGCGGCACCAGCGACACCTGGCCGCCGCCGGAGGTCCGCGCGTTCTGGATAATCGTCATCGGGTGCAGGTCCGTCACGCGGGTCTTGAGCTTGCGGTACTCCTCGGGCGGAGGCGGGTTGTCCTTGTACTTGCCCTTTCTCCGCGGCGGGTCGTTAAAGGCCCAATGCTTCACTTCCCCCTGGCCGCCCTGCATGACCACGCAGCGGATCTCGTCGTACGTCCTGGTGTACGCCTTCAGGTCGCCGGTGGGAAAGTGCAGGTGGCTCTTGGGCATGCGGAGCTTCGAGTCGATCCGCTTGAAGCAAAGCTCCCAGTCGGCCTTGGCAAACGAGAGCGGGTGCGAGGTGGGCACGGGGTCGCCCTGTTCATCGACCCACTCGTCCATGCCCCAGAAATGCCCGCTCCGCACGTCCAACCCCAGGTCGTTGACCAGCCGGGCGACCAGCGGGAGCTGCTCGGTGGGACCGATCGGGCCGCAGATGCCCGCCGGGTTGTCCGGCGTGGACTGGCGCCAGGCGTTGACGTACTCCAGGGCCTCGGCCAGGTAGAAGTCCTCCCGGGTGTCGTACATCACCACCCGGAAGCCGGGCCGCGAGAGCTTCTCCACGTCGCGGACCGAGAGCCTGGCGGCGTCGCTGAGGATCGCCTCATCAAGCGTTGTGTAGTCCCACCAGTCGGGCGCGACTTTGCTGATCGGACGTGGCATGGCTGGGCTCCGGGGTCTTGGTCGAAGTCGAAGGTCGGAAGCTGGGGATCACTTGGCCGGCGGGCTTGCCCGCCGCTTCCTTGCCCCGCGGCAGGAGGCACGGGGCAGGAGGCACGGGGCGATGCGTTTACCTCTAGCACTACTCACTACTCACTACTGACCGGATACATTGCCGCGAGCAGATCCTCCTTCGGATACGGATGCCCGCGGTGCTGCACGAAGGCCTCGGCCGCGGCCACTCCCGCTTCTCCTCCGCGCGTCCGGGCGTGGCGCCGCATGGCCTCGATGTACTCATCGTTGCCGTGGTGGGCGCGGAGCCACTCCCGCTGGCTCTCGTGGCAGGCGAGCATCTCGGCCTTGCGATCGAGCTGCTCGGAGATATCGACCCGCGTGGTCGGCTCCACGGGATGGCCCAGCGGGTCGATCCCCTCGACCGGGTCGCAGTAGTAGGTCCACGGGACGGCCGAGCCGGCGAGCAGCGGGAACTCCGAGCAGTTGGGCGCCCCGTAGAGGAAGCTCGCAGCGCGCCCCAATAGCGACGCCTGCTCGTGGTCCATCATGTAGTCCTTGGCGGCGTGCAGGAACACGAGCGAGGGCGCGACGCGGCGGAACAGGTCGTAGGTCTTCTGCAACGTGGGCTTGTCGTAGACCACCAGCCCGTCGCGCTCGTCGAGGCAGTGGTACTCGGCCCCGATCAGGCCGGCGGCCCTGGTGGCCTCGCCCGTGCGCCGACCGCCGATGGCCCAGCGGGTCTGGTCCATGGTGCCGCAGTCGCCGGGAGCGCAGGTGGCGATGTGGACCTTCCAGCCCTGGTCGGCCAGGCGGATGAGCGTGCCGGCGCAGAGGAACTCGGCGTCGTCGGGATGGGCCAGAAAGGCGAGGACCGTGCGATTGTCGGGCGGTTTCATGAGGCGCGCGTTCCTGGACGGGGAACCGGGAGCATCGCCGCTCCCAAGACGCCCTCAAGTATATCGATGCGGCCCGGCTCCACAACCGACCGCGGCGACGGGGCGGGAACCGTTCTCAACCGGCGCAGCGGCCTCGCGCACTGCTTGGCGGGAGGACGGCACGAAGATCCGCGCGTTCGCGAATCGGGGAGAACGGTTCCCGTTCTCCTGCGGCTACTCGCCCTCTTCCGCCGACACGTACGTCACCCGTCCCTCGCCGGCTGCTGCCTCGACCACAACGCGATCGATGCGGCCGCTGAACGACCTGCCCGAGGGACCGAGAAACTCGCCGAGCATGAACCGCTTGCGGCGCCCGGCCGCGATGCGGTCGTGGTGCAGGCGGTAGCCGCCCTCATTGTCGGCCGGATCGGGATTGATGCGGATCTCGACGTCGCGCCACGCGAACGGGTCGCAATTGACAATCGAGATCGTCTTGTTCGAGTAGGAGACCTTCAGGTGGGGTCCCTGGGCTTCGAGGGGCTCGGGCTCCTTGATTCGCGGGGTCTGCGACTCCCGCCCGAGGCCGACGAGCATGCCGACTACCGCGATGCCCGCCCCGCCCACGATGAGTAGCAGCACCATGATGTGCTCGATGCCGAACGACGACCTGGCTCGCCCCGCCACGTCCGTGGCCGCGGTCCGGGCAGCGGCGGTTCGCGGCGCGGCGGGGGCGGGACCGTGCATCCCCGGCGGAGCGGAAGCCTGGGGCTGCGGGGCCGGGGCAGGGCTGGGGGCCGGCCCCGCGTCGCGCGGCGGAGCCGGGCGCGGACTGGGCATCTCCCGGGCGGGGCCGACGGCCGCGCCGCCGGGCGGCGACTCCGCCGGGGTTGAAGCCGCGCCGCGATCCTGGGCGGTCGGCTGCGGCGAAGGCGCCGGCTGGATCGCCGCCGCCAGGATCGCCTCGTTCATGAGGAACTGGTTGCGGCAGTGAGGGCAGATCACCGGGGTGCCGATGGCGATCTGATCGCCGACCATCAGCCCGTTGCAAAATGGACACGCGATGTGCATGGATGCGGTTGCCTCTATCTGTGTGCCTCTTCCAGAGTAGCTGTCCTTTGGGGCAGGGGCAACCCTTGACCACAAACACGGGGGGTGCTACGTTGAGCCCTCCCCGAAAGGCGTCCGTGCGTCGCCGAGAACGCCCAGAGGTGCAAAACCATGATTCCGACTCGCCAGCCGCGGCAGCCCATTGCTTCCGCGGCCGACCTCCTGCGACGGTCTTCAGGCGCCGTGAGGACAGCGGCGGCCTTTGCGGTGATCCTGGGCATCGCTGCCCCGCTTCGCGCCGAAGGCGGCCGGGCAGGACTGGACAGCGACCTGTCGGTGACGGGCTGGGTCGTCGCGGCCTTGCACGCGGCCGAACTCGCGGGGCTTGAGGTGCCTGCGAGCAGCCTGAAGAAGGTCGGGGGATTCCTCGACAGCGTCTCGCTGGAGCGCGGCACGCGCTACTGCTACCAACCGCACAAGAAGGAGCGGAGTGCCGCGATGACCGCCGTGGGAGTCTATTGCCGGCAGCATCGGGGCGCACCGCGCGACGATCCTGGCACGAAAGGCGCCTTGGAGTGGATCACGGCGGATGACCATCGCATCGACTTCGAGGGCGGAGGGAACCGCAACACCTACTTCTGGTATTACGCCGCGCAGTGCTGCCGGCACGCGGGCGACCCCTACTGGACCAGGTGGAACCGCGTGATGGGCCAGGCCGTGCCAGCGGCGCAAGTGAAGCGGGGCCGCGAAGAGGGAAGCTGGGATCCGGACCTCAACGATCCGTTCGAAGTCCACGGCGGCCGCCTCTACGTGACCTGCCTCTGCATCCTGATGCTCGAGTCGTACTACCGGTATCCGTCGGTGTACGAACAGGATACCGGGGAGAAGTGATCGCCGCGCCCTCGCGCGGGTCGCGGGAGAGGGGAGCTGCGTGAGAACACGGTCGGTCTGCCGATCCGTGGCGAACGATGGGTATCACCTGCGCAATGGCGCCCCGGCCATTGCGCCAGGTGGATGCCCTGGTTACATGCTCATGTTTCTGTAGGCGACAACGCCGTTGACTTCGTCCAGACCAACGACTACGCCTCCCTTCTGGAACCACTGCGCGACCCCGGAATGGTCTATAGCCGTAGGCACGTCCGCGAGCCAAGACGTATCCGGGGAGGCCGCAGGTGCCAGACCCGCTGTCCATGCCGCGAGCTCGCCAGGAGGGACAACCGCAACAAGACGGATGTCCCATTCGCTTGGTCCCGGGACGAGCCCGCCTGAGTTGTTGACGTACCGAACCGCGAAGTCGAGTTGCCGGTAGTTGCGTTTGAAGCGAACGTAGTTCTGAAGGAATGTGACCTTGTCGGCGAGCGTGGCGAACCTCTTGCTATGCGTGTCCGTGGACGGCGGGCCAGTTTGCCCACAACCGGCCACCAGCAGGACGAGCAGTAGATACAGGTTTGTCTTTCTCATGCCATGGGACGGATTGCGATCCATCCGCCTCCTCCTGAGCCGGATAGAACGCAATTCGTTATGCGGCATCTTGCGTAAGCCAGTCTTCTGCCATTTCGACCACGCGTCCATCGAGGGCGGCCAGAGCATCTTCACCGTACTTGCCTTCGTAGGAGACCTCGTGCGGACGAATCCGTAGTTCCTGGTAGCTGTCGTAGGCCCCAACGAGGTCCTGGATTCCGTGCGAATCACCTGCGAGTTCCCATGTTCTCTGGTCGAGGTTGGCGCCCTGATGCACGTCCGAAACGAGACGGTCCAAGCCATCGTATGGCGCCGTGGACCCATCCGCGATACTTCGAATGTAGTGCCTCAGAATCAACTGAGTTGCGGAGTCCTCAGTCGGTAGATCAACGTTCAATTCAGCCAGCGCCGCTTCGAACAATGGACCAGCGTCGGACATGACTGGATCCCGAAGCGATGCCAGGTCGGCCAACGAGTCCGAATCATGACCACGATTCAACGCGGCATTTGCCAATGGTGGAATCTGTCCATTGTTGAGTATCCCTAACGCGAATCTCGCCGCCGCGATTTGCAGATCAGAGGCCATGGCCTGTTGCCGCATAACCGCCTGCAATCGCCCGCCCGCCCGGAGGCTCACCACACGGGAGGACGCCTGCGGGTCGGCTGCATTGCCTGGTTCTGCGATGCGATGAATCACTCCTGGGCAACCAACGACCGGAGAGCCCTGTTCACCGAATCCGAATCCGGGAAGCGGGCCTTAAGGTCCGGGTCGAGCATGACCGCGCCTTCCTGGAGAGTGAAGTCGTGTTCCTACACCATCCCGTCGCGATTGTGCACTCGAACAAGATGCCCCGCTCGATATACCACACGACCAGCAGCCTTCCTTCGGCTGAGAGTCCAATATCCAACCCACGCCCCTCCTCGTCGGAGTGGTCCGGATCGGAAATCGTCAACGCGAAGGGATCGTTGAAGACCGTCTTGGCCTCCTCGAACGTGACACCGTGCCTCGCCCGATTCATCCTCGCTTTCTCTTCGTCCCCTTCGAATTCGAGGCTCATGCCGCGTCTCCGCGGTGGGCAGCGGTTGGGACGGTGCGGTTCTCATCAAGCCCGACGCCACTAGCCATGATACGCTATCTTGG
>CAYSUS010000088.1:0-30775 GCA_964434165.1 uncultured Pirellulales bacterium | reverse complement strand
TAGTATGGCAATTTAGCTGAGCAGACAGGAGGCAATTTAGCTGAGCGGCAAAGCGACGGCGGACCAGAAGTCGCGATGTCAGTGGGCGTCCACGCCGGGCAACTACGGCGGCACCTGGTGCTCTCCGGCTCCGCTCTACAAGTACCTGTCACCGAAAGAGAACGAGTCGCCGGCCACGATGGACATGACCTCGTTCACGTTCTTCACCTCGCCATGTGCGGCCTGCCATCCCGGCGGCGGATCGGCCGAGTTCGACCGGGAGGGCAAACGGTACGATCTGTGGATGGCTGATCCGGCCAGCGGGCTCTCTCCCGGTGGAGACAACGGCTTCGACGGCGACTATTACAAGGCCCGGTGGGCCGAAACAGGCGTGCTGGAAGCTGACTGTCTGCTATGCCATCAGCCCGAGTACGATGTGTCAGAGCGGAAAAAGCAGCTTGGGGCATGGAACCTTCGTTGGGCCGCCACCGCGGGGGCAGGTTTCGCCAAGGTGACCGGATCGGTCTCAGACAAGAAGCCTGTCGAAGTGGCCTACGAAAAGGAGCGTTTCAACGAGGATGGCACGGTCGAGCCGCACATTGTCCGCGAGCCCCGCAATGAGGTTTGCCTGAGCTGCCATGCGAAACCGGGCTGGAAGAAACGGGGCGCGAACTTCCGCCCGCGAACCGATGTGCATCTTCGCGCGGGTCTGAAATGCGTCGACTGCCATCCGGCGGGCAGTTCCGCCACCGATCATCGCATCGCCGGCCACGAGGAGCATCAGTTCGGCAAAGGAGACGACCCCGGCGGGCACGTGCGCGACGATCTGGACGACACCTGTATCTCGTGCGCCGACTGTCACGACACCGGGCGCCTGGGGGCCCCAATCGCCAAGCATCGTTGGCTTCCTCCCCTGCACCTGGAGGAAATCGCCTGCCAGACGTGCCACATTGCCCAGCGGCCGGTGAAGGCCGCGCTCGTGCAAGCGGGCGACGTGTTCAACCCGGGCACGAAGATTCCCACGAAGGGAAAGCACCTATGGACATTCTACGGGCCGGACGGCAAGTACTGGAATCATTACGGCGACCTGGAGATGATGGGCTACGACGACAAACCCACCGATCCTTTCCGATCGGTGCTGGCCCGCTATAAGGGCAAGATCTATCCCGTCAACCGGATTCACAGCGCGTGGCCCGGCATTGAGGTGGAAGGCGAAACGGCGCTCATGCAGCCGAAGATGGGCGACATCTACAAGATGTGGACCGCGCACCAGGCCGACGCGGCGAAGTATCCTGAGTTGTCCAAGATCACCGACGACAACGGGGATGACGTGCCCGAAGTCAACCGCCCGGAAGAAATCGACGCACTGATTCAATCGGTTACGCAAGTGTTCGCGGATACGAACTTCCCCATGGAAGGCAAACGAGTGGTCTGGGTGATGGACGACCGGGTGTACACCTCCGGCGCGGAGTTCCGCACCTTGGATGTGCATCCGTGGGAAGCGTCGCCATACGCGAACGTGCATAAGTACAACCACGACGTATTGCCTGCCAATGCGGCCCTCGGAGTCAACGGCTGCACCGATTGCCACCATCCCGAGTCGGACTTCTTCTTCGTCAGCAACGTGAAGTACCTCTTCGACGAGAATGCCCAACCGGTCACGCAGCCGCAGTATCGGCTCCTTGGACTCTCACTGCCCGCGGTGAGAATTGGTGCGTGGCGGGAAGCCTATTTGAAGCCCGTTACCTATGGACTGATCGTCGTTCTGTGTCTGGGGATCGTGGCTGCGGCAGGTAGCGGGGCACTGAGGTGGGTATTTGAGCCTCGACCGGTTCCCGCCGTGATACGGCTACTGCCGCCGGTCATTGCCATATTCGGCGGCCTCGCTGCCGTGATGCTGCTCTGGCGACCTCGACTCATGGAATACATGCTCCCCACACGATTCTGGCTCGACGGCAACCATTTTCTTATTGCGGTTGCTGTCCTTAGCGTCGGACTCGTCGCCTTACTGTGGGAACTGAAAGGCCGCGTATCCGCGAACCCCTCCAAACGCTCGTGGTTCGGTTCGCTGGCGGCTGGGATGCTGTCGATCTCGCTGGCTTTGGCTGGCGCAGCGGGAGTGCTCATCTTCCTCAAGATTCCCGGCCTTGATCCGGTGACACGCTACTCTTACACCGTCTTCGATTTGGCCGTCGTGTTGGTCCTGCTCGGGGCCATTGTGAGCGTGCTGCGACAATCGTTCTCGCTTACGTTTTGTTTCTCCGAGTATGAATCTCCACCCCGGTTAACATGAGCTGATCCAAACCGCCTCCGCCCGGTTTTCGCTCGGCCCGGATCGACAGAAGAGACGGAATCCGTTAACCTTTTGAGCTACAGAGACTTGCGTTTACCGGAGAGAGCGAGCGGTTCGGATCGCGTTGGGAGCAGGGAGCGGGGCGAGATCGACCGGCTGTGGGAGATGGTCGTTCGCCTGCGCAGGGGCATGCCGGGCTGAGCGTCGCTCCCCGCGCTGGGCCGCGCCGCGGTCGCTGGCGACTCCGCCAAGTAGAAGGGCCAATACCATGACACGATCCCGCGTCTTCCTGTCAGCATCCATCGCAGCCCTGCTGGCTCTGGATGGCCTGCCCCACACGCGCGCCGCAGACGAACTGCCGGCCGCTCAGGCCATCCCCGCCCCCAGGCACTCGGAATCATGCGCTCAAACCCCTTGCCGCCTCCTGGTCGATCGACGCCTGGAGGAGCCGGCCAGGGCGATCGTCCAGGAGTATCGCCGCAGGACCCGGGCATCGGTGCGTGTCGAGCTGGCCGGCGCGGAGCGGATCGCCCAGGCCGTGCGAGAAGGAGCCGCGGATTGCGATGCCGTGATCTGCCTCGAGGCGAAGAAAGGCAGGGGACCGGTCGGCTCCCTGGGACAGGCTAACGCCGTGGCGTGGACCCACGAGCACCCGGCCGGCGATCCGGTGTACGCCGCCCCCCTGTCCGATCATCCTCACGCAGCGCCCGTGGCGCGGTTCTTCGGCGGCCCGACCGGCCACCGGCTGTGGTCGGAGCGGAGCGACCTGACGATCGTGCCCGACATGACGGCCCGCTCCTACGACTGGGTTGTCAAGCACCGCGTGGGCCACACCTATCCGATGACCGCCGAGCGCATGCTGCGGGAATGCGGCGGGATTGAACGGGGCGTGTGCATCGACGTCGGCTGCGGCACGGGCATGCTCGACGTGGAGCTAGCCAGGCGGACGAAGCTCGCGATCCTCGGCCTGGACATCGAGCCCGGCTGCAAGCCGCTGTTCGACAAGAACGTCCGCGCGGCGGGTCTTGAGGACCGCGTGCGGTTCGTGCTCGGCGACGCCCAGAAGCTGCCCTTCCCGGACGACCACGCCGATCTGATCGTCAGCCGCGGGACGCTGATCTTCATCCCCGACCTGGTCAAGGCCCTGCGCGAGGTCGATCGCGTCTTGAAGCCCTCGGGCGTGGCCTTCCTGGGCGGGCGCTATCTCTACGCCCCGCGCAGGCACCGCATGACGGCCGAGCGGCTGCGGCAGATCGTGCGCGAGGCGGCCGTTCCCGGGGCCGAGGTCATCGACGCGCGGGGCCAGTGGGTGAAGATCGTGGGCCCGGAGGCGCCGGCCGCCGCCAGGCATTTCCAAAGCGGACCGGAGATGCTCGCCCGGCGCCTGGTGGCCGACTACTACATCACCGAAGGCCGCTGCCTGCTCATCCATCGCGGCGACGGCGGGCTGGAGCAGGCGCTGCAGCGCGGCATCCTCCAGACCACGAAGCGGAAGGTCACGGCCCTTTACCCCAAGGAAGCGGTTGCCGCCGCCGCGCGGCAGCGGATCCGCGAGGCGAAACAGGAGGACCGCATCACCTGCCGCGTGGGCGGGATCCACGATCTGCCGTTCGGGGATCGCTCGTTCGATCTGGTGGCGGGCGTGGGGCCAGTGCTCATCTGGGGCGACCGCGCGAAAGCGATGCGGGAAGTCTATCGCGTGTTGGACGAAGGGGGCGTGGGCCTGATCGGCGGCCGATACCTGCACATGCCGGACTCTCGCAAGGTGTCGAGCGACGCGCTGCGGCAGAGCGCGGCCGAGGCGGGCATCCCCTCGATCCGCGTCCTGGACGACATGGGCCAGTGGGTCGAGATCCGCCGGGGGATCAAGGACCGGGGGTTCTGCGACTGAGGAGACCGGCGGCATCCCGCCTCGATGGCCGGCCGGTACCGTGGATCGTGGTGGGTGAGCGTGACCCCACAACCACTGCACGGAGGCGGGACGATGGCCCTGGCACGCGAGGTGCTTGCCGCAGAGCCCGAGAACCCTTGGGCCGCGGGCCGGCGGCCCCAACCGACCCCCCACCTTGCCGGGCGACGGCTACCGGCGCGTCGCCGCCCCCAGATCAGCCGACCCTCCGCCGACGCTTGCCAACCCTCCGAATAACAGGTAATCTCGTTGGTTTGCACGCGGTTAGGGAAGCCAGCATGGTCGCCACTCGACCGGACCACCAGCGGATCGTGATCACCGGCGTGGGGCTGACTGCGCCCAACGGGAACGATCTTGGCGAGCTCCGCGCGAGCCTCCTGGCCGGGCGCAGCGGGGTCACCGAGTATGAAACCCGTTACTTCGGCAAGACTGTGGCCGGGGTCTGCCGGTTCGAGGACACCCGCTACCAGAAGAAGAAGGAAATCCGCCGCGGCACCCGGGCGGGCAGCATCGGTATCTACTGCGCCCACGAGGCGATCCGCGACTCGGGCCTGGACTGGCCCAACGTCGATCCCGCGCGGGTGGGCATCTACGTGGGCGTGACCGAGCACGGCAACGTGGAGACCGAGAACGAGATCTACCTGCTCAAGGGCTACGACTACGACACGCAATACTGGTCGCACCACCACAATCCGCGGACCGTGGCCAACAACCCCGCCGGCGAGATCTCGATGAACCTGGGGATCACCGGGCCGCACTACTCGATCGGCGCGGCCTGCGCGGCGGGCAACGCCGGCCTGATCCAGGGCATGCAGATGCTCCGCCTGGACGAGTGCGACGTGGCCCTTTGCGGCGGCGTCTCGGAGAGCATCCACACGTTCGGCATCTTCGCCAGCTTCCACAGCCAGGGGGCCCTGGCCCGGCACGACGACCCGGCCAAGGCCTCGCGCCCGTTCGACGCCGACCGCAACGGCATCGTGGTGGCCGAGGGGGGATGCCTCTACGTGCTGGAGCGCCTGGACGACGCCAGGGCCCGCGGCGCGACGATCTACGGCGAGATCGTCGGCCACGCCATGAACAGCGACGCGCACGACTTCGTCAATCCCCTGCCCGAGCGCCAGGCCGAGTGCATCCGGCTGGCCTTGCGGCGCGCGGGGATCGGCGCGGGGGACGTGGACCTGGTGAGCACGCACGCGACGGGCACGACCACTGGTGACGCCCAGGAGTGCCAGGCGATGCGCGCGGCCTTTAACGGCTCGGGACGCACGCTGTTCAACAACACGAAGAGCTACATCGGCCACGCGATGGGCGCGGCAGGGGCCCTGGAGCTGGCCGGCAACCTGCCGGCCTTCGCCGATCGCGTGTGCCACCCGACGATCAACCTCGACCGGCCCGACCCGGAGTGCGACCTGCCGGGGCTGGTCGCCAACGAGCCCCGCGCGATGGACCGCGCCGAGACGATCCTCAACACATCGTTCGGCATGCTGGGGATCAACTCGGTGGTGATCGTGCGGAGGGCGTAGAGAACCGTAGACTTCCGGAGTCTCGAAGATTTCGGAAGTCTGGAGGGAGCGCGAGTCAACTGATGGGAGCCTGCCGAATGACGGCCGAAGACATCCGAGAAGCCATTACCGATATCCTTTCCGACATCGCCCCGGACGAGGACCTCAGCGAGCTGAAGGAGGACGTCGCGTTCCGCGAGCAGCTCGAGCTGGACAGCATGGACTTCCTCGACATCGTCATGGAGCTCCGCAAGCGCTACCGGATCCAGATCCCCGAGGAGGATTACCCCAGGCTGGCCAGCATGCAGAGCACGATCGAGTACCTGGAGCCGCGGATGCGCGACGTGGAGAAGGTATAATCGCATGGACGGCGATCCGTTCCCGCCGCACTCGCCCCGCCTCTCGCCGCAGGCCGCCCCCGCGCGGCACACCGCCGAGCCATGTACGACACGATCATCATCGGCGCGGGCATGTCGGGGCTTTCGGCGGGCATCCGCCTGGCCCACTTCGGCAAGAAGGTGTGTATCCTCGAGCGCCACACCACGATCGGCGGCCTGAACTCCTTCTACCGACTGGCAGGCCGCGACTACGACGTCGGACTGCACGCGGTCACCAACTTCACGCCCAAAGGGAGCCGCCGCGGCCCCTTGGCCCGGCTCCTGCGCCAGCTCCGGCTGGGCTGGGAGGAGCTGGCCCTCTCGCCCCAGGTGGGCTCGAAGATCGCCTTTCCGGGCGCGGCCCTCCGCTTCAGCAACGATCCGAAGCTGCTGGAGTCGGAAGTCGCCCGCGAGTTCCCCTCCGAGCGCGACAAGTTCCGCAAGCTGCTCTCCCAGATCGGCGACTTCGACGACGTGGACCTGGACCGCACGCCCCCTTCCGCGCGCCGCGTGGTCGAGGGGGTCCTCGACGATCCGCTGTTGATCGAGATGCTCTTCTGCCCGCTGCTGTTCTACGGTGGACCGCGCGAGCACGACATGAGCTTCGGCCAATTCTGCATCATGTTCCGCTCGATCTACCTCGAGGGGCTCGCCCGGCCGTGGCGCGGCGTGCGGTTGATCCTCAAGAAGCTGGTCCGCAAGTACAAGTCGCTGGGCGGCGAGCTGCGGCTCCGCGCGGCCGTCGATCGCCTGGTGGTCGAGGACGGCGCGGTCCGCAAGGTGGTGCTCGAGGACGGCACGGAGCTCCAAGCCCGGCGGGTCCTCTCCTCGGCCGGCTGGCCCGAGACCATGCGGATGTGCCACGCCGACCAGCCCGTGCCGCAGGCCGACCCGGGCCGGGTGACGTTCATCGAGTCGATCTCCGTGCTCGACGCCCAGCCCCGCGACCTGGGCCTGGACCACACGATCGTGTTCTATAGCGACTCGGACACGTTCCGCTACGAACAGCCCGACGACCTGGCCGATCCCCGCAGCGGCGTGATCTGCTCGCCCAACAACTTCATCTACGACGAGCCGCTCACCGAGGGCATGGTCCGCATCACCTCGCTGGCCAACTACGAGCGGTGGGCCGGTCTGGACGCGCAGGGCTACCGCCTGGCCAAGCTCCAGTGGTACGACCGCATGGTCGAGTCGGCCGTGCGGTTCGTGCCCGACTTCCGCAGCAGCGTCATCGCCACCGACATGTTCACTCCCACCACGATCCACCGCTACACGGGCCGCGCCTACGGCGCCGTGTACGGCGCCCCGGAGAAGCGCTACGACGGACGCACGCACCTGAAGAACCTCTTCATCTGCGGCACCGACCAGGGCTTCGTCGGCATCGTCGGCACGATCATCAGCGGCATCACCGTGGCGAACAGGTACTGTCTCAGTGACTGAAAGCCGGAGGTCGGAACGCGGAAGTCGGCCGGCGCGGTTCGGACCTCCGACTTCCGACCTCGCCCCCTGCCCCCTGACCCCTGACTCCTGCCGCTCTCCATGCCCCGCGATTTCCTCAAAGGCGTCCGCGACTCGTACGACGTGATCGTCATCGGCGCCGGGCTGGGCGGGATGACCGCCGCCAACGCGCTCGCCCGGGCCGGCCACTCCGTGCTCCTGCTGGAACAGCACTACAAGCTGGGCGGGCTGGCCACCTGGTTCCGGCGGCCGGGCGGGCACATCTTCGACGTCTCGCTGCACGGGTTCCCGGTGGGCATGGTCAAGAGCTGCCGCCGCTACTGGAGCCGCGAGATCGCCGAATCGATCGTCCAGCTCAAGAGCATCCGCTTCGACAACCCGATGTTCTCGCTCTCGACCACCTTCGACCGCGAGGACTTCACGCGCCTGTTGACCGGCCGCTTCGGCATCGCGCCCCAGACCGTGCGCGAGTTCTTCGACACGGCGCGGGGCATGAACTTCTACGACGACCAGGCGGTTACGACGCGCCGGCTCTTCGACCGCTTCTTCCCGGGGCGCGAGGACGTCGTGCGCCTGCTCATGGAGCCGATCACCTACGCCAACGGCTCCACGCTGGAAGACCCCGCCCTGACCTACGGCATCGTCTTCTCCAACTTCATGTCCAAGGGGGTGTTCACCTTCCAGGGCGGTACCGACCGGCTGATCGGGCTGATGGCCGACGAGATGGAGCGCAGCGGCGTCGATGCCCGAATCCGCTCTCCCGCCGAGCGGATCCACGTCGATAGGGATCGCCGCGTCACCGGGGTCACCGTCGCCGGGCGCACGATCGCCGCCCGCGCCGTCGTCTCCAACGGCAACCTGATGAGCACCGTCCTGAAGATGGTCGGCCCGGAGCACTTCGACGCCGACTTCCTCGACGAGGCCCGGGCGGTGCGACTGAATAACTCCAGCACCCAGGTGTACATGGCCCTGCGCGAAGGCGAGACCGTGGACGAAGAGGCCTGCGGCGATCTCCTGTTCAGCTCCACGGCCCCGGCCTTTCGCACCGACCTGCTCCTCAGCCGCGACATCACCAGCCGCACCTACTCGTTCTACTATCCCAGGACCCGCCCCGGGCGCGACCGCTACCTGATCGTCTCCAGCACAAACGCCAACTACCGCGACTGGGCCGACCTGACGCCCGAGGACTACGAGGCGAGCAAGCGGGACCTGATCGAGACCACGCTCGACGCGGTGGACAAGTACGTGCCCGGCATCCGCGAGAAGCTCGACGCGGTCGATTGCTCCACGCCGGTCACGTTCGAGCGCTATACACGGCACGTGGACGGGGCCAGCTTCGGCACCAAGTTCGAGGGGCTGGCCGTCAGCCGCGGCCTGCCCGAGCGGGTCGCCGGCCTGTACCACGCGGGCAGCGTCGGCATCATCATGTCCGGCTGGCTCGGCGCGGTGAATTACGGGATCATCGTGGCCAACGACGTGGACAGCTACTTGTTGAGCGATTCGCGGCGTTGAGGGGACGACGGAGACACGGAGGGCACGGAGGAAGAAGAAGGAAGCGTAAGAAGATTAGGTGTTTACGGACCAGGACAGGAATCGGGGCGGCGCGGGGAGAGCTCATGAATCGATCGCATCAAGATGATGGGCAGAGCGCGAACGGGTCCCACAGGCGTTTCCCGCTTTCGTTCCTGTTGCTCTCTCACCCGTTCGTCTTCTCCGTGCCCTCCGCGCCTCCGTGGTGATCTCCCCTTCTGCACGAGAGAAGGCAATGGACAAAGCGAGAATCTACGAAGCGATCCCGCACCGCGAGCCGTTCCTCCTGGTCGATGAGATACTGGAGTGGACGGAGGACCGGATCGTCGGCACGAAGACGTTCTCGGGCGAGGAGGAGTTCTTCGCCGGGCACTATCCGGGCTATCCCCTGGTGCCGGGCGTGCTTCTCTGCGAGGCGGCCATGCAGTGCGGGGCGATCCTCCTGTCGCGCCACATGGCCGGCCAGGAGGACAAGGTGCCGGTGGCCACTCGCTTGAGCGACGTACGCTTCAAGCGCATGGTGCGGCCGGGAGAGACGATCCGCATGGAGGTCGAACTGGTCGAGCAGGTCTCCACGGCGTTCTTCCTCAAGGCCAAATCCACGGTCGAGGGCCAGACCGCCGTGCGGTTTGGGTTCGCCTGCACCGCGGCCCCGCAGTAGCGTGCCGCCCCCTCCCGCTACAGCTTGGCCCAATTCGTCCGTGGATTCCGGGCCCAACGCATGGGAGAATGGGGCCGGGCCTGCGCGCCTCCTGGCCACAGCGAACCGATTGCTGCAAGGTTGGGGCCGTGATGAAGACAAACCTGCGACTGTCCTGGGCCGGCGAAGGGGGTGGAGCGGAGCTGTCGTCGGTTCCGCGTGCCGCCGCGAATCGGCCCGGCGTGCCGTCTTGCCGGGTTTCGCTTCTCTCTCCAAACGTCCCGTGTTCTGCGATACGCGCAGACGCCGCATCATGCTTATACCCTGCCAGGGGGGCAGGGCTGGAAAAACTCAAACCTGTTGCACAACTCGCAGGTGGCCGCGGGTGGGAGGTCCGCCGACGCGTATCCGTAACTCGTTGAACATGAAGTAGTTCCAGCCGGTCTCGTCGGCCGGCCTTGAGACAATTGTCCCGGCGATGCCGCGCGCGGCGCCCCCTCCCTCAGTATGGGATGCCGCGGTGGGCCGTCCCGATGTCGAGCCTACCGTGTGCAGATGACGCGTGATGCGCGCGTGGTGGAGGGAGCGACCGACGGGCGCATCCCAATTGGGGGAGCATTCCCTGTTCGGTTGCGGTCGTACCGCATTAGAATGCCAGGTGGTGATCGTAACCCGACGCATCCGCTCGAGGGCCCCACGATGTCGAGACAGGTTTCCGCGATGTCCGGGCCGGTGACCGGCCTGCGTGCCGTGCCGCTCGCGCTGCTTCGCATCGCCGTGGGCTGGCACTTCCTCTACGAAGGCCTGGTCAAGCTGTGGGACCCCGACTGGTCGGCCCACGGCTACCTGGCCGGCGCGGTCGGGCCGGCGGCCGGGTTTTATAAATGGTTGGCGTCCGATCCCACGGTGCTCAGCGGCGTGAACGCCCTGAACGTCTGGGGGCTGCTCCTGATCGGGGCCTGCCTGATGCTGGGGCTGGCCACGCGTTTCTCGGCCCTTTTGGGCATGCTGCTTCTGGGGCTGTACTACGCCGCGTACCCGCCGCTTTGGCAGACGCTCGAGGGCGTGCCTTTGGAGGGGCACTACCTCGTGGTCAACAAGACGCTCGTCGAGCTGTTCGCCCTGCTCGTGGTCGTGGTGCTGCCCGCGAGCCGGCTGGGGCTGGACGGCCTGGTGGGCTGGCTGCTTCGCATCTGGCGCGGGCCGCGTTCGGACGAGCTGGAGACCGAGGTCGCCGTGCTGCCTCCGCCGCGTCCGGTGAGCTACTCGCGGCGTCATGCCCTGTTGGCCTTCGCCGGCCTGCCGTTCGTGGGGGCGTTCGTCTGGGCGGCCATGAAGAAGCGGGGCTACGAGAGCCACGAGGAGAACCAGCTCGCCGAGAAGCTCAAGGCCCGCGGCGCGCGGCCGGAGAAGCCGGACGCCGTGACCTCGCCGACCAGGCCTTATGAGTCGGCCGAGGCCCCCAGGCTGGCCGACCTCGACGGGCGCAAGGTGCCCACGGCGCGAATCGGCGAAGTGGAGCTCAGCCGGTTGATCCTCGGCGGGAACCTCATCGGCGGCTGGGCCCACGCCCGGGATCTGATCTACGTTTCCCGGCTGGTCAAGGAGTATCACGACGAGGCCAAGCTGTTCGAGACGTTGTGGCTGGCCGAGCAGTGCGGGGTGAACACGATCCTCACCAACCCCAGCCTGTGCAACCGGATCGACGACTACTGGAACAAGGCCGGCGGCCGCATCCAGTTCATCTCCGACTGCGGCGGGAGCAACGTCCTGGAGATGATCCAGAAGTCGATCGACGGCGGGGCCTGCGCGTGCTACATCCAGGGCGGCATCGCCGACGAGCTGGTGCGCGAGGGCAACTTCGACCTCATGGAAAAGGGACTGGAGCTCATCCGCAAGTCGAGGATCCCGGCCGGGATCGGCGCCCACGCGCTGGCCACGGTCAAGGCCTGCGTGGAGCGGGGCTTCGAGCCCGACTTCTGGATGAAGACCCTGCATCGCACCGATTACTGGTCGGCGCAGATCGCGCCCCAGAAGGACAACATCTGGTGCGAGGAGCCGGAGGAGACGGCCGCGTTCATGAAGGATCTGCCCCAGCCGTGGATCGCCTTCAAGGTGCTGGCCGCCGGCGCGCTGCGTCCGCAGCAGGCGTTCAAGTGGGCGTTCGAGAACGGGGCGGACTTCATTTGCGTGGGGATGTACGACTTCCAGATCATCGAGGACGTGAAGATCGCCCTGGGCGTGCTCGACGGCAAGATCGACCGCCAGCGCCCGTGGCGCGCGTAGGCCCGCAGAAAGGAGTCAGGGGTCAGGCGACTGCCTCCTGCCTCCTGCCTCCTGCCCTCCATGTCCTCCATGTCCTCCATGTCCTTCCTCCAGCTCGACGGCAAGAAGCTGCTGATCTTCGGCGTGGCCAACCGCAAGAGTGTGGCCTGGCACGTGGCGCGGGTGGTGCGGGAAGCCGGGGCCGAATGCGTTTACGCGGTGCAGAACGACGAGATCCGCGACGCGGTGAGGAAGCTCGTCGGCCAGGCCGAGATCTTCACCTGCGACGTGGAGCGGGAGGAGGACATCGTCCGCCTTCGCGACGCGATCCGCGCGCGCCACGGCTGCTTCGACGGCCTTCTGCACTCGATCGCCTTTGCCGATTACTCCGAGGGCGTCAAGCCCTTCCACGAGACGCCCAGGAAGGCGTTTCTTCAGGCGATGGACATCTCCTGCTACTCGCTGATCGCGATCGCGCGGGAGTTTCGAGAGCTGCTTGCCGAGGACGCCTCGGTGGTGACCGTGTCGATCTCCACCACGCGCATGGCCAGCGAGAGCTACGGCTACATGGCCCCGATCAAGGCGGCGCTCGACTCCTCGCTGGCCTTCCTGGCCAAGTCGTTCAGCCGGTTCTCGCGCGTGCGCTTCAACGCCGTGGCCCCGGGTCTGCTGAAGACGTCGGCCTCGGCCGGGATCCCGGGCTACGTCGATGCCTACCTGTTCGCCGAGGAGGTGATCCCGCGGAAGCGCGGCGTCCAGACCGAGGAAGCGGCCAACGTGGCCGCGTTCCTGCTCAGCCCGCGGTCCAGCGGCATCAACGCGCAGCAGATCGTCGTCGACGCGGGGATGTCAATCAACTACTTCGACCGCCAGATCGTCACCCGCGTCCTTCGAAGCGAAGGCTGACGGCCGATCGCCGGCGGGCGGGGACGTGAGGCTCCTCTGCCACTCGACGCCCAGCATCAGGCAGTTGATCCCCGAGCCAATCCCCAGAAGGGCCACCCGATCGTTCTTGCGCACGAGCCCCTGCTCAACGCCCAGGGCCGCCGTGATGGGCAGGGCCACAGCGCCGGTATTGCCCAGCGTCTGGACGGTGGCGAAATCGACCGAGGGGTCGAGGCCGAGGGTCTCCAGCAGCAGCTTCTGATGGGCCCGTCCCACCTGGTGGCAGAACGTGCGATGGATCGTCTCCCGCGGCCAGTCGAGCGTTTCGCAGAGGTGGCCGAACGCGGCCGCGGCCGTCTCCACGCCGCGGTGCAGCAGCGTCTCCGAGTCGGTGGCCATGAGCGGACGGGTCTCGCCCGTCTCCACGCAGTGATCGCCCTGGCACAGCCCGCAGAACTCGGTGTTGGCCCGCGCGACGCCGCCGAGGAGCCGATTGCCGGTGCGGCTCAGCTCGCGGTCGCACAGCAGGATCGCCGCCGAGCCGGACCCGATCGTGAGCGAGGCAAAGGCCGACTTGACGTCGTTGCGGGTGAGGGTCGTGTCGCGATTGAGCTGATCGATGGTGGCCTCGACCAGCGAGCGACCGCTCTCGGTGCCCACGACGAGGCCGGCGCGGATCTGGCCCAGCTCGATGAGGCTCGCCACCTGGACCATCCCGTTGAGCAGGCCGAGGCAGGCGTTCGATACGTCGCACGCGAGACACTCCGCGCTCAGCCCCAGGCGGTGGTGCACGCTGCACGCCGTGGCCGGCTCGAGAAAGTCGCGGCACACCGACCCGTG
This sequence comes from uncultured Pirellulales bacterium, assembly GCA_964434165.1. GTDB lineage: Bacteria > Planctomycetota > Planctomycetia > Pirellulales > Thermoguttaceae > CAYSUS01. The sequence goes on along the minus strand of CAYSUS010000088.1, from coordinate 17,097 downwards.
CACGAGGGCGCCGACGTGGCGGCGGTCCAGGCCCGCGGCCGCGAGGAGCTTCTCGCCGGTTTGGACGCTCATCTCGCTCGGCGGCATGCCGGGCGGCCAGAAACGGCGCTGGCGGATGCCGGTCATCAGCTCCAGGCGGCCTTCGGGCAGTCGCAGCCGCGTGTAGAGCGGCTCGAGGCGGGCCTCGATTTGCTCGGAGGTAACGATCTCCTCCGGCAGCGAGCAGGCGAAGCCCTCGACACAGACGTTCTGGAACTCTAGCCGCATGGAGGGCCGATCTCCCAGTGCGCGGGTTGACAGTGGGTGTCGAAGCCGAACCACTTACTATATCTTGGGATGCGGCTTGAGCAAACAGGGGGCGGCGCGCAGCGAGGCGTCGACTCCGGTCGCCAGGTCCGGCCACGATCCGGGGCGATTGCAGCGATCGCGCGAAAAGGCGAAACAGTGTAAAACTCTTCACCGATAGCAATGCTAGCAATACAGGATATTGGGGGCCAGCAGTGAAGTCACGCAAAATACTGCGGTCTTCTTGCTACGCAGAGGGGGAGTCTCTAAACTCCGGGAGACTTGCATTCTGACGTCTGGGTGAGACGTCTGAGCGAAGGAGTACTTTGGCCAAACGATAGGGACATCGCCCCGGATCGCGGCTGCGCCGAGTGGCACCGGCCGGTGGGAAATGGCCGCCGCCTGCGGAATAGGGACTGACTCCGCAGGGTGGCATCTGGATCGCGCGGTCTCTTGCGCGTCCGCCCGACCTCCCGCTGGCTTCTTGCCGCTCCACCGGTCTTGCGCCGGGTGTCCTCGAGGGGGGTTTGGCGTTTCACCTTGTTTGAGGCACAGGACGTGCCGAAGGAGTGCGAGCCATGTTGGGTACCAAACCGCTGATCGGGCTGAACGCGGACTATCGCAGCGCCAAGAAGGACGCTCCTGCGTTCAGTTACCTGTGTGCCGGCTACTTCGACAGCCTGATCCAGTGCGGGGGCGTGCCGATCGTCGTGCCGCCTCTGGACGACGAAGCCGACATGCACCGGGTCCTCGACCTGTTGGACGGAATGGTCTTCGTCGGCGGGGCGGACCTCGATCCCCGCCTTGACGGTTTCATGCTTCACCCCAGTGTCAGGACGCTCGATTCGCGCCGCGAGGCCTTCGATCGCAAGCTGATGGGCCTGGTCGCCGAGCGCCGCATGCCCGTGTTCGGCATCGGCACCGGCCTTCAGCTCTTGAACGTCTCCCAGGGAGGCAACCTCTTCCTCCACGTGCCGGAAGACATGCCCAAGGCCCTTCCGCACGCCGATCCCATGGACCCCAATCACCGGCATGCCCTGTTGGTCACGCCCGGTTCGATCATGGAGCGGGTTTACGGCGAGGGCGAGATTCGGGTCAACAGCATGCACCATATGGCGATCGACGACGTGGCCCCCGGGTTCGCGGTCACGGCCCGCTGCCCGGACGGCATCGTCGAGGCCATCGAGAGCACGCGGGACGACTGGTTCGCGATGGGGACGCAGTTCCATCCCGAGGCCTCGTCGGCCTCGGCGCTCGATCTGCGCGTATTCGAGGAGTTCCTCATCGGGGCCAAGGGCGTGGTTCCGCAGATGCGGATGGTCGCCTGAGCGGCCTTGCCAGGTCCTGCGCGCCGCGGGCCCTGCGCGACACACCTCCACCAACCAGGCAGGGAGGCCCGGTTGAACGATGGCCAGGATTCTGCGTTTCGATTCCGCCCGGGGCGAGCGCGTCCGCCGCTGGGCCCTGGGAGTCGCCGTCGCGGGCGGTTCGCGTCTCGACGCGGCCCTGTTGAGCGTCACCGGACGCGGTCTGGATGTGGACGCCCAGATCGCGGCCTTCCAGCGCGTCTCCGACCGCGAGCTGGCCGCCCTGTTCGGCCAGCTCGCGCCGACCGGGGGCGCCGTGCCCTCCCTGGGCCCGTTGCGTGCCCACCTGGCGGAGTCCGTGGCCGGGCTCATCCAGACGCTCATCGCCGACTCCTCGGTGCCGCAGGACCGCGTTGCCGCCGTGGCGGTTCGGGACTGCGGGTTCTGGCAGTCGGGTAGAACCGGACCGGACGCGCACGTCGGCCTGACCGACGCGGCGCGCCTCGCCGAGCTCACCGGCCTGAGCGTGATCGACGGCTTCACCGAGCGCGATCTGGCATGCGGGGGACAGGGCGGGCCCGTCACCGCCGTGGCCCAGTGGCTCCTGCTCCGCCACCCCAAGCACACGCGGGCGCTGCTGGACCTGGGCCGCACCATCCGCATGACCTTTCTTCCCGCGGGCGGGGACCCGTGCGCCCTGTCGGGCATCCTCTCGTTCGACGTGGGCCCGGGGATGCGGCTGGTGGACCTGTTGGCGCAACGTCTGACGGGCGGCCAGTCGCGATTCGATCCGGGCGGACGGCTGGCCGTCCAGGGCCGGCGGATCAATGAGCTGGTCGATCGATGGCTGGCCGACGCGTCGGTCGATCGCCCGCTGCCCCACTGGCATCCCAACGGCATGCGTCCCGAACGACTCCTCACCGACGCGCTGAAGACGGCGGCGGAGCGTGCATGGTCGATCCGCGATCTGCTGTGCACGGCCACGCACTTCCTGGCGGAGATGACGGTTCGGGCGATTGGGCGGAGATTGCCCGCCGCGGAACGCCTCGGCGAGTTGGTCCTTTCGGGCGGGGGGCAGCACAACGGCATGCTGCTTCGCGAGATCGGCGCGCGCCTGCCGGAGGTGCCGCTGCTGCGATCCAGCGAGTTGGGCATCGAGGACGAAGCCCTCGACGCCGCCGCCACGGCGATGCTTGGAGTGATGTTCCTCGACCGCGTCCCCGCCAACTCGATGGCCATCACCGGGGCCGAAGTACCCCGGGTCCTGGGGCGGCTGACGCCCGGCTCCGCGCAGAACTGGCAGCGGCTGATCCAGTCGCTCGGCGGAAGCTGTCCCGTGGTGCGCCCCCTGCGAAGCGCCATGTAAGACAACGGCCGGTAGCACAGCCGGCCCTCACAATCGGAGCGGCTTAGATAGGGTGGAGATTCTGCGGAATCCCTGTCGATAACATAGGGCGTTCCGGCGAGGACCTCGCTGCCTGCCAGGCGATACGCCCCGATCGCGGAGACGGGGGCGAGCCGCGTCGGATCCCCTCGGCAGGAGACCGAGGTCTGTTGATCGGCCGGTTCATGGAAGACCGGCGCGAGGGAGGGAGCAACCGCCGGCCGGCAAGCCGCCGGGACATCGGAAGTCGAACGGGCTAGCGACTGCGGACTGCAAGAATTCTGCGGCCTTCGACCGACTGACGACTGCCCTGGCGCGCTACTCCGATGACTTCCTCCACCCCGCGCTATCTGCTCTACTCGGAGTCCGACACCGCGCAAGGCACGTGGAAGTTCGTGCTCCGCCGGCCCAGCGGCGCGGACGTTCTCACCGTGGCCGACCGCGAGCCCGAGGTCCACGGCGACCGACTCGAGCTGCTCTCGGTCGTGCGCGGACTGGAAGCCCTCGATCAGCCGTCGCGCGTGACCCTGGTCACTCCCAGCAAGTATGTGCGCGAGGGCATCCGCTACGGCCTCGCCCAGTGGCAAAGCAACGGCTGGCGGTGGGAGTTCTTCGGCGAGATGGTCCCCGTGAAGAACCGCGATCTGTGGCAGCGGATCCAGCGGGCGATGCAATTCCATCGGGTGGAATGCCGGACATGGCGGTTCGATGCTGCTCACGCTCGGGGGGCCCCTGCTTTCCAGCGGCATGGACAGGCTGACCGGCGAGCATTCCGGGCGGGAACGCCGGCCCGGGCTGCTGCCCGCGACGATGCGTACCGGGTCCGCCTGTGGGGGCCGTGGCTACGGCTTCCCAGGCAGTTCGGGGGCTTGGCGGCCTGGCTCGGTCGGGTGGGCGATAGCCTCAAGCGAAGGTGGCGGGCCCTGGTCCCGCGAGTTAGGTTTGGGTAAATTGGTGCAACTGGTCGAATCCGGCAAATTTGCCGGCCGGCCGGGAGAGGATTCCTGACAATCTGAAGGTCTGGCAGCGGCGCAGGTCGCGGCGCGCCAGGCCAGGACGGGGCAAGGAGGCAACTGTGCGAACGAGTGCGCCGTTGGATCAAGTCGCCGCTCTGGTGGAGCATAGGAGCGAAGACCCGTTTTCCGTGCTCGGGCCGCACCAGATCGAGCAGTCGGGCCGCAAGGCCCTGGCCGTGCGCGCCTACCTGCCCCACTCCCAGCAGGCGTGGGTCGTGGATTCGGCTCACCGCGGCACGCCCGTCCCCATGCGGCGGATTCATCCGGCCGGCCTTTTCGAAGCCATCTGCCCTCATCCCAACGGCAACGGCACCGCGCGGTACCAAATCTGCGTCGCGGAGGAGGGGGGAAAGAAGACAACCATGTACGATCCGTATTCGTTTTCTCCGATGCTCAGCGACTATGACCTGCACCTGCTGAACGAGGGGCGGCATTATCGCTCGTACGAGAAGCTGGGGGCGCAGCTTCGAAGCGTCGATGGCGTGGACGGAGTCAACTTCGCCGTGTGGGCTCCCAACGCGACCAGCGTCAGCGTGGTCGGGGACTTCAACACGTGGGACGGCCGCCGCCACCCCATGCGCAAGCACATCCCCTCCGGGTTCTGGGAGATCTTCATTCCCGGGTTGAGCGAGGGGACGCTCTACAAATACCAGATCCGGCACCACGATCACGTCTTCGAGAAATCCGACCCCTACGGCTTCGCGGCCGAGGTGCCGCCGCGGACGGCCTCCCGCGTGGTCGATATGGCCCGCTTCCACTGGCACGACGCGGCATGGCTGGCCGCCCGCGAACAGACCGACTGGCTCTCCCAGCCGATCTCCATCTACGAGGTGCACCTGGGAAGCTGGCGTCGGCCGGGCGACGATCCGGGGCGCTGGCTGAGCTATCGCGATCTGGCCCACCAGCTCGTCGAGTACGTCAAGCAGATGGGCTACACGCACATCGAGTTGCTTCCGGTCAGCGAGCACCCGCTCTCGGCGAGCTGGGGCTACCAGGCCGTGGGCTACTTCGCCGTGACCAGCCGCTACGGCACGCCCCAGGACTTCATGTACCTGATCGATCTGTGCCACCAGAACGGCATCGGCGTGCTGCTCGATTGGGTCCCGGCCCACTTCCCGCGCGACGGCCACGGGCTGCGCCAGTTCGACGGCACCTGCCTGTACGAGCACGCCGACCCGCGCCAGGGCGAGCACCGCGACTGGGGCACGCTGATCTTCAACTACGGCCGGCACGAGGTCCGCAACTTCCTCGTGGCCAACGCCCTGTTCTGGTTCGACAAGTACCACCTCGACGGAATCCGCGTCGATGCCGTGGCCTCGATGCTGTACCTCGACTACAGCCGCCACGACGGCGACTGGATCCCCAACGAGTACGGCGGGCGCGAGAACCTCCCGGCCATCGCCTTCCTCAAGGAGGTCAACGAGCAGATTCACCTCCAGTTCCCCGGCTCGCTGACCGTGGCCGAGGAATCGACCGCCTGGCCCAGCGTCTCGCGGCCCACGTACGTGGGCGGACTGGGCTTCAGCATGAAGTGGAACATGGGCTGGATGAACGACACCCTCTCCTACATGCGGCACGAGCCCATCCACCGCAAGTACCACCACGACGAGCTGACCTTCAGCCTCATCTACGCCTTCCACGAGAACTTCATCCTTCCCCTCTCGCACGACGAGGTGGTCCACGGCAAGGGCTCGATGCTCGACAAAATGCACGGCGACCTCTGGCAGCGGTTCGCCAACCTCCGCCTCCTGTACGGCTACATGTGGACCCACCCGGGCAAGAAGCTCCTGTTCATGGGCAGCGACTTCGGCCAGTGGAACGAGTGGGACTTCGACCAGAGCCTCCAGTGGCACCTGATCCAGTGGGAGTCGCACAAGGGACTCCAGACGTGCCTGGCCGATCTGAACCGCCTCATGCGCCGCGAGCCGGCCCTGCACCAGGTCGATTTCGACTACCAGGGATTCGAGTGGATCGACTGCCACAATTTCGAGGACAGCGTGCTGAGCTTCGCCCGCCGGGCGATCGACCCGGCGGACTTCCTCGTGGTCGCCTGCAACTTCACGCCCGTGCCCCGCCAGACCTACCGGCTGGGCGTGCCCGAGGAATGCTGGTACGAGGAGGTCTTCAACACCGATTCCTCCTACTACGGCGGCAGCAACCTGGGCAACGGCCCGGGCGTGCAGGCCGACGCCATCCCGCACCACGGTCGCCCCGCCTCGGTGCAACTGGTCCTGCCGCCGCTGGCCACCGTGGTCCTCAAGCCGCGGCGGACCTGAGCGGCACCTTCCTGTTCGGAGACTTCCGAAGTCCTGAAGACTTCGGAAGTCCGGCAGGTCGAACTCCGGTCTCCTACTCGAACAGCGACCGCTGCCGGTCCAGCGCGGCCGGCTTGCGGATCGCACGGTGCTGGTGGATCGCCAGCAGCCGCTGCTCCACGTCGTCGAGCAGCGGCGAGGGCGCCATCGTCCGCACCTTGCCCCGCCAGAAGCGCTTGTGCGCGTGGGTCAGGTACAGCCGCTGCCGGGCCCGCGTCATGCCCACGAACAACAGGCGCCGCTCTTCGGCCAGGTCGGTCTCGTCGGCCGCGCCGAAGCGGAGCGGCAGCAGCCCGTCCTCGCAGCCGACCACGAACACCACGGGGAACTCCAGCCCCTTGGCCGCGTGCAGGGTCAGAAGCGCGATGCGGTCGGCCCGGGGGTCCCACGTGTCGGCGTCCACGCCCAGGGCCAGCTCGCCGAGGAGGGCCGCCAGGTCGCTGCCGCACCGCGCGGCCAGCCCGCGCAGGGCCGGCGGAAGCGGCTCCGGCCGCTCCTGCTCCTCGCCCGACTCGGCCCACGCCCGCTCCAGCCGATCGGTGAGCGGCTCGCCGTGCGCGGCTTCGCCTTCCTGCCGGCGCAGCCGGTCGATCGCCGCTTGGACCCGCGGACGACCGGCGAGCGGCTCGTGGTTGCGCCGCTGGAAAGGCATGCCGGATCGCGCCAGGGCCTCGACGATCAAATCACTCTGGGCCTCGGTGCGGTAAAGCACGGCGAAGTCGGAGAACGAGAACGAGTGGTCCTCCGCGCCCGTCGCACGCTCGCTGTCCAGCGAGAAGAACGTCGACCCGCCCAGCAGACGCTCGATCGTGTGGACCACGGTCTCGGCCTCGGCCTTGTCGGTACGGCAGGCGTGGATCTCGACCTGCTCGGGGCCCAGGGCGAACGCCTCGATCTTCCGGTCGGCCACCAGGCTCGTCGGCCGGATGAGCTGGAGGGCCGCGTCCACGATGGTCTGCGTGGAGCGGTAGTTGCGGCCCAGCCGGATCGCCCGGGCGGTCGGGTAGTCGTCGGCGAAGCGCTGGAAGAACCCGACGTCCGCCCCGCGAAAGCCGTAGATCGCCTGGTCCGGATCGCCGATCGCGCACAGGTTGCCTTCCGGCGGCATGAGCAGGCGCAGCAGCGCGTACTGCGAGGCGTCGATGTCCTGCAGTTCATCGACCGACACCCAGCGGAAGCGGCCGCGCAGGGCCGCAGCCACGTCGGGGTGCTCGCCGAGCAGACGCACCGGCAGCAGGACAAGATCGTCGAAGTCGAGCCACCCGCGCTCGCGCATCTGGCGGTCGTAGGCCGCGCAGGCGCGGGCCAGTTCCTCCCCGGCGTCTTCGGCCACGTCCATGCCCCGCTTGCGCCGCGCGATCCTCGCCAGGAGGCGGGCCGCCTTGCGCGGCGAGACCTCGAGGACCTCCCGGAGCATCTCCCGCCGCTCCGATTCGGCGGCCACGCGGATCGCCGGCGTCCCCACCAGCCGATCCGCGTATTCCCGGACCAGCGAGAGCCCGAGGGCGTGGAACGTGGTGACGAGCACGCGCGCTGCGTCTGGCGCGAGCAGCCGTTCCAGCCGCTCCTGCATCTCCGCGGCGGCGCGGCGGCTGAACGTCAGGGCCAGGCAGCTCTCGGGCTCCGCGCCGCAATCGGCAATCAGGTGGGCCAAACGGTGCGTGAGTGTTCGCGTTTTGCCCGTCCCCGGACCGGCGAGGATCAGCACCGGCCCGTCGATCGCCTCGGCCGCGGCCCGCTGGTCCGGATCGAGCCCGTCGAGAGGCGACGCGGCGGTTTCCGGCAGCAGCGTTCCCTGCCGGGTTGCCGGCTGCGGCCGCTCGGCCGGTGTCTCGTCGCACGAACCCGTCTCCAAGCCCTTGCCGTCTGCCTCCGCCGGACGGCCGGTCGGCTCCGCTTCCTCGGGCATCTCGAACAAGAGGCCCACGCTCGCCTGCCGCTGGATCTCCTCGTCCGTGAACAGGCGGATCACTCCGTATTCGCCGTCGTAGCCGGCCCGGCGGATCACCTGCCCAGCGCGCATGCGCCGCAGGGCCTCGGCCAGCACCGGTGAGCCGTCCCGGGCGACCTCGTCCAGCGGCACGTGCTCCAGCAGCGACAGCTCCGGGCCGAGCCGGTCGGTCAGCTCCTCGTACCGCCGCTGCACGGCCTTGCTCTGCGGCCCCACGCCGAGGATCTCGGACAGCACCTCGGCCAGCGGGATCAGGCTGCGGTGGGGGGCCCAGTCGCGCGGCGGCGGATGGGGAGGGCCGGGCCGGTCGGCCAGCTCGCACACGCGGTGCATCACGCCCAGCGTCAGCGGCTTCCCACAAACGGGGCATCTGCCCCCGTGGCGCCGGCTCTGGTCCGGCTCCAGGCACACGCCGCACTTGCGGTGGCCGTCCATGTGGTACTTGCCCTCTTCGGGGAAGAACTCGACCGTGCCGCCGTACCCCGCGCCGGTCTTCAGGGCGTCGCGCATGGCGAAGTAGTCGAGCGGGCAGTCGAACACGCAGCACTCCCGGGCGAGCTTGGCCGGGCTGTGGGCGTCGGAATTGGAGACCAGCGTGTAGCGGTCCAGCGACGAGAGCCGGCGGTTCATGGGCGGATCGGACGACAGCCCCGTCTCCAGGGCGAAGATCTCCCCGGCCAAATCGGCGTAGCACTGCTCGATGGAGTCGAAGCCCGACTTGGACCCCAGCGCCGCGAACCACGGCGTCCACACGTGGGCCGGCACCAGGTAGCTGCCCTCGCCCGACTGGAGCGCGATCTCCAGGAGGTTGCGGGAGTCGAGCCCCAGGATGGGACGGCCGTCGGACTTGAGGTTCCCGATCCGTTCCAGGCTCGCCACGATGCGCGCGGCGTGATCCAGGCTCGGGACGTAGAGGAGGTGGTGGACCTTGCGCGTGCGGTCGTCCTTCTTGTAGATCGTCGAGATCTCGACCTGGAGCATGAACCGCACGGGGCAGGTGGCGGCGCGGGGAGAGCCGGCGGCGACCGCGCGCTCCAGGTCCCTGCGCAGGCGGAACAGGCCCGGCTCGGCCGGCACCAGCTTGGCGCCCAGCTCCCCGAGCCAGCCCGGGTGGGTGAAGTCGCCCGTGGCCACCACGGCCAGTCCCTTGCGCGCGGCCCAGTCGGCCAGGTGCTCCAGGTCGCACTCGCGGCTGGTCGCGCGGGAGTGCCGGGAATGGACATGCAGGTCCGCGTAGAACATCCCTTTTCCGGCCTCCTTTCCCTGCGGACGCGGCGCCCCGCCGCGGGCTCGCTCGCGATTATAGGCCGCGGCCCTTCGGGGCACGAGGGGCCGTCGGGCCACAGCCCGGCGAGCAGGCCCAGGGCGAGACGCTCGGCCGCGCGCTGGCCGCCGCGGAACTCGAGGCCCTTCAGGCGCACGCCGAAGCGGGCAAGGTCGCGGCGCAGGCCGGCCTGGTGGCGGCGGAGGCTGGCCCGCACGATGCGGCGGAGGCGGCGGATCGCGCGGCGGTCGCGGTCGAGCCACTGCAGATCGGCCAGCAGCCGGCGGACCCGCTCGGCCAGGGACTCGGAGCGGCCCAGGTAGATCGATCGCTGCCTTCCTGCGTCGCGATAAGCCACACGGAAGTAGGGGCCGAATCGCCTCGCGCCGCGGCGGCGCCAGTCGCTGACCACGGTGCCCTGCCGGGCGAAAAGGGCCCGATGGGCAAGGATTTGCGACTCGATCCTCTTCCACCGGCCGATGGGCAGTTGTGCAACGGAGTCGAGTTTTTCCACGACTGGGCCCGCCAAAGAGGGATCTCAGGGAAGGCGGCGACGAGGAGAACGGAAGAGGTTGGCGGGATGCGGGGGTCTGGGTATGTCAGGGCGTTCCACGTGGAGGTGGACCCCTGGTGTTTTCATGTTAGTCGATCGCGCACCGCGACCCGCGGGACCGGCCGCGGAACGGAGAGGGTTTTCCTGTCAGCCGCGCGGCTCGGGTTCCATTGGCTGATTGTGCCGGACGGCCGGGAGAGATCAAGGGTGATTTTTTGGACGGGGTGACGGGGTGTTTTTCACGGGCGTGCTCTCGCACTTCGTACTCCCGTCCCCAGTACGAAGCACAGAGTACGAAGTACGGACTTCGAGTGTTAAGACACCATATATCAACCCCTGGCCCCTGCCCCCTGCCTCGCGGCCATACCCCTACAACGAGGGGGGAGGACACTTGGCGGCGGCCGCGCCGCGAGTTATCCTGGAGGCGACCCGCCGCGGGGGGTGGCGCCCTCCGCGTGTCCCACCTGATGGAGACCCTGTCATGCAACGCCGCGAGATGCTCCAGGCCGCCGGGGCGGCCGCGCTGGGGCTGGCCGCCTTTCCGTTTCGTCTCCCGGCCGCGGGGGCGAAGAAGCCCAAAGTCCTGTATTTCACCCGGAGCGTCGAGTACGAGCACTCCGTGGTCAAGCGTCAGGGCGACGCCCTGAGCTTCTCGGAGAGGATCCTCACCGAGCTGGGCGCACGGCACGGCCTGGACGTGGAGTGCACCAAGGACGGCCGCGTGTTCGACGGCGACCTGGACAAGTACGATGCCCTGTGCTTTTACACCTGCCACGACCAGTCGCTCCCCAGCAAGTGCAAGTCGCCCCCGATGACCGCCGAGGGGATGAAGAGGCTGCTGGCGGCGGTCGAGGCGGGCAAGCCCTTCGTGGGGCTGCACTCGACGTGCTACGTGGGACGCCGTCCGGCCGACGCCCCGCCGCACCCCTTCCTGGCCATGCTCGGCGGGGAGTTCGTCGCCCACGGGGCCCAGCAGAAATCGACGATGAAGGTCGTCTCACCGGAGTTCCCCGGCGTGGAGAAGCTGGGCGACTCGTTCACGATGGTCGAGGAGTGGTACGCCATGAACCGATTCACCAAGGACCTGCACGTGGTCCTGGTGGAGGACAACACGGGCATGAAGGGCCCGATGTACCAGCGCCCGCCGTTCCCCTCGACCTGGGCCCGGATGCACGAAAAGGGCCGCGTGTTCTTCACCTCGATGGGCCACCGCGAGGACTGCTGGGAGAGCGACACCTTCCAGAGCGTGCTCCTGGGCGGCCTGAGCTGGGCCCTGGGCCGCGCCGAGGCCGACGTAACGCCGAACCTCCAGAAGGTCACGCCCAAGGCAGAGCAACTGAAGAATGACGAATGACGAAAGCCCAACGTCGAAGGAATGGCGAAGACCGAATGACGAAGGCTCGGCCGGTCTCGCGAATCCTTTCGTCATTGGCATTTCGGCCTTCGTGCTTCCTTCGCCATTCTGATTTCGACATTTGACATTTCCCCCTTGGAGATCCTTCCATGAAACGTCGCGAGATGCTGAAGATTACCGGGGCCGCCGTGGGCCTCTCCATGTTCCCCCTGGGCTGGACGCCGGCCGCCGACTCGAAGAAGAAAGGGAAGGTCCTGTACTTCACGCGGAGCGCCGGCTTCGAACACAGCGTGGTCAAGCGCCACGGCGGCGAGCTCGCGCATTCCGAAAAGGTGATGGTCGAGGTCGGCAAGGAGCATGGCATTGAGGTCGTCTGCACCAAGGACGGCAGCGTGTTCGACGGCGACCTCGGCCAGTTTTCGGCGATCGCCTTTTACACGTCCGGCGACCTCACCCGGCCCAACAAGCAGGGCACCACGCCGATGTCGCCCGAGGGCAAGAAGAAGCTTCTCGACTGGGTCGCGGCGGGCGGCGGGTTCGTGGGCTTCCACGCGGCCACCGACTCGTTCCGCACCCCGCCCGACAAGATCGATCCCTACATCGAGATGATCGGCGGCGAGTTCATCATGCACGGGCCGCAGCAGAAGGCCCGGCAGCGGGTCACTTCGCCCCGGTTCCCGGGCGCGGAAGGCCTGGGCGACGGGTTCGTGATGCACGAGGAGTGGTACGCCCTGTACAAGTTCGCCAAGGACCTGCACGTGATTCTCGTGCAGGAGACCGAGGGGATGAAGGGCGACTGCTACCAGCGCCCGCCGTTCCCGGCCACCTGGGCCCGGCGCCACGGCAAGGGCCGGGTGTTCTACACCTCGATGGGCCACCGCGAGGACGTGTGGACCAACAAGGAGCAGTTCCAGGCCCTGGCGCTGGGCGGGTTCTCGTGGGTGATGGGGCACGTCGAGGCGGAGATCCCGCCGAACATCGAGCGGGTCGCGCCCAAGGCCAACGAAGCCCCGCCGCGCAGGAAGCGGAAGTAGGCACGCTGACTTTCGGGCAGCCCCGGTCGGGGCTTGGTTCAAGGCGACCTCCCCGACAGCCTGCGGAGCTGCTCCTGCCAGCGGAAGCTGAGACGGCCGCAGAGATAGGCCCCCAGGCCCTGCACGGCCAGGACGGCGGCCAGCCAGGCTGGCAGCCAGTGGCGGACCGGCTCCACGCCCAGCGGCAGGGGCAGGTCGCGGGGCGCGAACAGGATGGCCGCCGTGGCCACGGCCGCGCCCGTCGCGCCCGCGGCGAACACGACCATCACCGCGCGCACGGTGGACCAGTCCGGGGCCAGGAGCATCCAGGCGAGGTAAGCCGTCTGGAGGGCCGCCGCGAGGAGCACGACCCGGGCCCAGCCCGCGGCCGCCTCGAGGTTCCAGTGCGCGGCGGCCGGGCCGACGCTGAACAGCACGATGAGTCCCAGGAAGAACGCCAGGAAGCGGACCTCCTCGATCCGCGCGGGCTCGGGCCGATAGACGTGCGGTCCGAGCAGCTTCGGCCGGCGCCGCAGCCCGCGGCGGCGCCTCGCGCGACGGCGTGGTGAGCGCGGAGCCTTTCCGCGCTTCGTCTCGTCCTTGGCGGTCGGCGGCGGGGGAGGTGCCGGAGACGGTGGGGGCGGCGTCCTGGCGGGGATCGCCGGCGGGGGCGGCGCTGGAGGCGGAGCGCCGTCGGGCGCCTTCTTGCCGGGCCGGGGCGGCAGCGGCGGCGGCTGGGGCGCGGCGTCCTGGGGCAGGCGTGGAGGCTTCACCGGCACTTAGAGGTCGTACAGCGTCTCGTCCACGTTGGGCGGGCGGAGCCGTTTGGCCAGCGACTTCACGCGGCTGCCCTTCGGCTCGCCCATGCCCGGCATGGGACCGTCCTCGTCGAACAGATCGCCCATGTCCTCCTCGACCGCCTCGGGGTCCTCGCCCGACTCGAGCCGCTTGATCGCCTCCTCCATGCGGTCATCGACCGGCATGCCCGTCGCGTCGCACAGCTTGCGCATCATGCGGGCCATCTGGCGCGGGTCGTCTTCGTTCATGCCGTCGGCCTCGCGCGCAAGCTCCTCCATGACCCGCTCCATCTTCGCCTCGTCGAAGTCGTCAGGGAGCATGTCGTCCTCGCCCGACGGCTCCGGGCGGTTCTTGGAGATGGCGAACCGCGACATGCGCCGGTCGAGCTTGGGCCGGCTGCAACGCGGGCAGTCGGGCCGCCTGGTCGTGTTGATCGTGCGCGAAAGGAAGTTGAAGACCGTGTGGCAGTCGGGGCAGTAGAACTCGTAGATCGGCACGTGCGGGGACTCCGTCGCGGGCCAGGAAAAGGTATTGCCATTGCCCCGCAAGCAGGGCGACCCGGAATGGACTCTAGAATACCGGCTGCCGCGCGGGGGGGCAAGGCGAGACCCTCCTATCGCGGGCGGAGGCCCGGGCCTACAATCGCGGGGAGAGCCGACGCGGAGACTCCTTGAAGTCTTCGAGCCTTCGGAAGTCTGAAACCGGCCGTCCGTCATGTAAGAACCGCAGGGCCCGTGCCATGAGCGCCGCGCGCATCACCGTCCTGGTGGAGAACACCGCCCGGGGGCTGGGGCTGCTGGCCGAGCACGGCCTGGCCTTCTGGATCGAGTGGCCGGGACGCAAGGTGCTGTTCGACACGGGCCAGTCCCGCGTGGCCGCGCACAACGCGGCCGAGCTGGGGGTGGCGCTGGAGGAGACCGAGGCCGTGGTGCTCAGCCACGGGCACTACGATCACACGGGCGGTCTGGCCGCGGTACTCGGGGCGGGGCGGCGTCCCGACGTCTATCTCCACCCGGCCGCCATGGAGCCGAAGTTCGGGCGCAACGAAGACGGCACCGCGCGCGCGATCGGGATGGACTGGCAGACGCGCGAAGCGATCGGCTCGCAGGCCGGCACGCTCGTGCGGACCGAGCAGCCCGTGGCCGTGGCCGACGGGCTGACCGCCACGGGGCCGGTGCCTCGGGAGACGGACTTTGAGGATACGGGCGGCCCGTTCTTTCTCGACGCCGAACTGACCCGGCCCGACCCGCTCGCCGACGACCAGGCCCTGTTCTTCGAGAGCGCCGAAGGGACGGTCGTGCTTCTCGGCTGCGCGCACGCGGGCGTGATCAACACCCTCCGCGACGTGCGCCACCTGACCGGCGGCCGGCCGATCGCCGCGGTGCTGGGCGGAATGCATCTGGTGAAGGCCTCGCCCGAGCGCTTGCAGCGGACGATCGAGGAGCTGCGGGGCATGGACGTGCGGCTCCTCGCGCCGTCGCACTGCACGGGCATGGCGGCCACGGCCGCGCTCTGGGCGGCCCTGCCCGGCCGGTGCGCGGAGTGTTGCGCGGGCAGCCGGTTCGAGTTCGGGCTGGAGTGACGGGGCTGGCAGCGTTTTCGCCTGGTCTGAAAGCCCCGCAGGGCGACGCCGTGGCGAGCGGCGCTTCGCCCACCCCGCACCAGCGCATCGGGAAGAGGGTGCCTTTCCCCCTGCGCACCGTGCGGCTGAAGGGGGCCAGGAACCGTTCTCCGGATGCAGCAAGGCGGGCCTTCTGCCGCGGAATTCACCGCGCGGTCGCGCGGCGGGGCGGGGCCGGTTGAGAACGGTTCCAGCCCCCGGGGGCTCAATGCCGGCGACGGCGACCGACGATGACGAGGCCGGCGATTCCGAGGGCGGCAAGGAGCAGCGACGACGGCTCAGGCACGGCGGTCAGCGTGATGCCGTTCAGGGCGATCTCCTGGTTGCCGCCGCCCGGCCGCGTGCCGGGGATCTCGATGAACCGGATCGTCACCGGGTTCACTCCGTTGGACTGGAACGGGAACGAGGCCACCGCCAGGTTGCCGGTTCCGGGGCCGCCTTGCAGGAAACCGTCGAGCACGAGGCGGCCCGTGCCCCAGGCGTCGTCCACCTCGATGTCCACCTGCCCGAGCGATCCGAACTCGTTGTCGTTGAGGTAGGCGTCCAGGGCGTAGGTGCTTCTGGCGAGACCGGTCAGCGTCACCTCGAGCACCTCGCCTCCGTTGTTCTTCACATGGTCTTCGACCAGGTCTCCCAGCGGGTCGTTCAGGTCGGGGGGCCGGAAGCGGAAGCCGAGGTTGCCCGCGGGCGCGGAGACCTCGATCCCCACTTCGCCCGCCGCGCCCAGGGGGCTGGCGAACGTCTGCAGCAGGGGCGAGGCAACGGAGCTCTCCCCGGTGAACTCCCGGAAGGCCGACTCCACGTCCTGGCCCGTCGCTCCGAAGTCCACGCGCAGGGCGGAATCGAGGGTCACCGGCGTTTCGGTCGCGTCGGCCAGGGCCCTCACCTCCGCGGAGGATAGCGCGCGGCTCCATATCGACACGTCGTCGATCGCCCCGTGGAACGGATCGACGGGCGAGCCGGAAGAACCGCGGAGCTCGCCGACGACCCAGTCGAGGGCGGGATCGATCGTGGCCTCTCCACCGGCCAGGCTCACGCTGCCGGCCGCGGCGCCGTCGAGATAGGCCTCGGCGCTCTGGCCGGCGGTGAACGTCAGCGCGACGTGCCGCCACGCGCCCGGGTCGCCGGACGTGACGTTGATCTCCCGGCGCCCGATTCCGTCGTCGCCGTCATCGACGTCGAACCGCAGGCCGCCGCTCCGCACGATGCCCTCGAAATACTCGGTCTGCCCGCCGGCACTCTGCCCCACGCTCACGATCCCGTGGTAGTTGCCGATCGTGTCCGGCCGGATCCAGGCGGCAAACGTCCCCTGCGCAAAGGACGGCAGCTCCGCCTTGTCGATCGTCACCACGTCATCGACCCCGTCGAAAAAGAGGGCGCGGCCTCCGCTCCCGTTGCGGTCCGCCGCGGGCACGGCTCCGGTGACGACGCCGTCGAACTGGCCGACTTGCGCGTCGGCGTCGCCGTCCAGCGGCGAGTACCAGACGAGCGTCGCATCGGCGGAGGCGGTAAGCGCCAGGACCAGTCCCACGGAGAGAGACGCGGCTGGAAGCTTGCGGCGAGCGATCATGATTCGCCTCACGGTGAGAAGTGGCCAGATGAGTGAGCGTGGATGAGTGGAAGGTCGGCCGCACGGCGGCCGTTCAGCCCACGCGTTGATGCTAGACGGGAGCATCCGCCAATGCAAGCCACCGCGCGGTCTGGGCATTCTGACACCTGGGACGGCGGATCGGGAAGATGCTGCCCGTCTCCCCGCGGATGCGGGAACGGGGCCGATCTCGCTGCCCGATCGCAGGCAAGCCCGCAACGCGGCGGCAGGGCCGCGTGAGAACGGTTTCAGCCCCCGCGCGTGCAAAAGGACCGGGGCGGCCGCTTCCATACCGGCCGCCCCGGTCCCGATTCCTCGTCGTGCCCCTTGCGCTCGATCAGGCCGAAGCGTGCGAGGCGATCCTGAACCGGCTGACCAGCTCGCGGAGCGTGCCGGCCTGGGCCCCCAGCTCTTCGCTGGAGGAGGCCATTTCCTCGCTGCCGGCCGCGGACTGCTCGGTCACCTGGGCCACGCCCTGGATGGCCTTGGACACCTCCTGGGAGTTGGCCGCCTGCTGGACCGTGGCCGTGGCGATCTCGCTGATCTTGGCGGCCGTCGTTTCCACGGCGCTGACGATCTGCTTGAGGGACTCGCCCGTCTGGTCGCTGAGCTGGGCCCCCTCCTCGACCCGGGTGGTCGATTCCTTGC
>CAYSUS010000087.1:0-31561 GCA_964434165.1 uncultured Pirellulales bacterium | reverse complement strand
TTGAGCTTGACCAGCTCGCGCTCGGCCCGCTCGGCCCGCTCCTCGCGGTCCGAGCAATGCTCGCCGAGCATGATCAGGGCGTCGGCGTCGGCCGGCGGCTTGCGCCCGGCCATCACCGCGTCCAGCAGCCGGTGGATCGTCAGGTCCGGGTAGCGGCGGATCGGCGAGGTGAAGTGGCAGTAGCACTCGCTCGCCAGGGCGTAGTGCCCCTCCTGCTCCGGACTGTACACCGCGCGCTGCATGGAGCGCAGCACCGCGTAGTTCACGGCGTGCTGCTCCGGCCGGCCCTCGACCTCGCGGAGCACGCGCTGCAGGGCGAATCGGCTTTCCAGGCTCTCCACGTCGATCCCCAGCTCGCGCACGAACTCGGTCAGCGCGCGCAGCTTGCGCAGCGCCGGCGGCTTGTGCACGCGACGGAGGAAGGGAACCTCCGCGTCGCGCAAGCGCTCGGCCACGGCCTCGTTGGCCGCCAGCATGAACTCCTCGATGATCTGGTGGCTCTCGGTGTTCTCCACGACGTGGGCGCCCGCGACGCGCCCCTGGCGGTCGAGATCGACCTTCACTTCGGGCATGACCATCTCCAAGGCGCCCTGCTCCATGCGCCGGCGGCGGAGCGTCATGGCCAGCTCGTGCATCCGGCCCAACAGGGCGTGGACCTTCTTGCCGAGCTTGCGCTCCCAGGGGGCGGGGTCGGCCAGGAACTCGTCCACCTGCTCGTAGGCCAGGCGCTTGTTGCTCTGGATCGCCGAGTTGCAGAACTCGGACGAGACGCGCAGGCCGTCGGGCGTGAACTCCAGCAAGGCGGACTTCGTGTAGCGCACCTTGCCCGGCTGAAGGCTGGCCAGGGCGTTGGAGAGGATCTCCGGGAGCATGGGGATCACGCGGTCGGGCAGATAGACGCTGGTCGAGCGGGCGCGGGCCTCGCGATCCAGGGCCGACCGCGGACGCACGAAATGGGCCACGTCGGCGATGTGCACCCCCAAGAGCCAGTGGCCGTTGTCCAGCACCTCCAGCGAGATCGCGTCGTCGAAGTCCCGGGCGTCGATCGGATCGATGGTCAGGACCGTCTCGCCGGTCAGATCGCGGCGCGAGGGGGGCACCACTTCGTCGAAGGCCTCGGCCTGGCGGCGCGACTCCTCCAGCACGTCGGCGGGGAAGTCCTCCGGCAGGTTGAACTCGCGGACGATGGAGAGCGTGTCCACGCCCGGCTTCCCCTGCGGTCCGAGGACCTCGACGATCACGCCCTCGCCTTCGTGCAGGTTGGAGGGGAAGCGGACCATCTCGATGACCACCTTGTCGTCGGGCCTGGCGCTCTTGGCCCCGGGATCGCCCACGCAGATGGGGCGGTTGAAGAGCGTGCCGTCCACGCGCACGTAGCCGGTGCCGGCCGTCTCGACGTACGTGCCCACGAACCGGCTGGTCTGGCGGTCGAGGATCTCAACGATCTCGCCGCGCGGTCCGGGCAGCCTGCCGCCGCGGCGGGAGAGGAGCACGAGGACCGTGTCGCCGGTCGAGGCGTCCGCCGCCCGCTTGGCCGGGATGTAGATGTCCTGCGTCTTCCCCTCGGCCGGCTCCGCGGACTTGGGGCGGACGAAGCCGTAGCCGGCCGACATGCGGCGGAAGGTCCCCACCACGCGATTACTCACCGGCGCGCTCGGGTCGCCCGACCGCACCACGTGGGCCGGCCCGTAGGCCAGGAGCCCCCGCGCGATGAGGCGCTTGATGCGCTTCTTCACGTCGGCGGCCTCTTCGCGCGGCACGCCCAGCTTGCGGGCGATCGCCCTGGGCTTCAGCGGCTGGTAGCCGGGCTTGCCGACCAGATCGAGGATCGCCTGTTCGAGAGAGTCGGAAGACATGGGGGCGAAGTCTGGTATATGGTGGCCAGTGGTTCGTGGGTGAGCTCGGGAGCACGAACTACGGAAAGGCGCCCTGGTGCCGCGGTTGCAGGTCGTACTGCGTACTCGCCCTCTGCCCCCTGACTCCTGCCCCCTGCCCCCTGCCCCTCACACCTGGCCGTCTTCTCCCGTCGCGACGCCGCCCTTATAGAGCTTTCGCCCCAGGTTCGCGTTGTAGCCGGTCCAGGGACTTCCCACGTTCGGGTCGTCGCGCATCTGCTGCTGGAAGAAGTACACCTGGGCGTCGAGGTTGTCCAGGCAGTACAGGGCCATGGCCTCGACGGTCATGGGGAGCTTCGGGCTGCCGAACTCGTAGTGGCCGTGGTGGCTGACGATCATGTGCTTCAGCCTCAGGACCTTCTCCTCGGGGATCGGCTCGCCGGAGAGCCGCTCCGCCTCGCGCACCTTGCGATCCAGAAGGCCCACGGCCATCACCAGGTGGCCGATCAACTGGCCTTCGTCGGTGTAGGCGAACTCGCGATCGTAGGAGAGCTCGTCGATCTTGCCCAGGTCATGGACGAAGGCCCCTGCCACCAGCAGGTCGCGGTCGATCTGCGGATAACAGGGGGCCAGGCGCGAGGCCACCTCCATGAGGTTCACCACGTGCTCCAGGAGTCCCCCGTGGTACGCGTGATGATGCTTCACGCCGGCCGGGGCCCGCGCGAGACGGCTCATGAACTGCTCGTCGAGCAGGAAGCACTCGCCGAGCGTCCGCAGGTGCGGGTCGCCCAGGCCGCGCAGCAGCTCCTCCAGACGTTTCAGCAGCCGGCTCACCTCGACGGCGGTCAGCGGCGTGAACTCGTCGGCATTGACCTCCTTCTCGTCCACGGGCGTGATCCGGGTGGCGATCAACTGCATCGCGCCCTGGAACAACTGGGTGTTGCCCTCAACGTGGACGTAGTCGCCGTTCTCGAACGAGTTGTACAGGGCCTCGTTGGCGTTCCACATCCGCGCGCTGATCGAGCCGCTGCGGTCGGAGAGCTCCAACTGGAGATACAGGTTGCCGTTGCGATTGGGCCTGAGCTGCTTCTCCGTGGCCCGAAAAACCTCGCTGACCGGCTCCTGGTGACCGTACTGGCTGACGTAGCGACGCGGCATGTGACTCCCTTCAAGGCACGGGGGACGATCGGGCGAGGAGGACCAACGGGCGATTCTACGCCTGAAAGCAGGTTGCCACAAGGGTAGGCCGACACAGCTCCCAAGACGGGGCCGCCCAGGGTACGATGGGTGCTCTGGGGATGTCGGGACCAAACGGCGCCATCGATGCAGTATTTCAGCCTCCTGCTCACGCTCCTCCTGCTCGGCTGGTTCTTCTATGTGGTGACCGGGTGCCGGCGGCTCGACGAGCGCCGCACCGGAGCCGTGGTCCTCCGCGTCGCCGGCGTCTCGCGGTGGCCCCGCCTGATGGCAATGGCCAGTCAGGCGGCCGTCGTCGCAGTCATGGCGCCCGCGCTGATCGTGATGGTTAACATCAGCCACGACCTCGACGGATGGCTGCCGACGTTGAGCCTGTTCAACCTGTCCGCTTGCCTGGCGATGATGACGTACCAGTTCGTCGTGCTGCTTCGCACGCAGTCGGCCGGGTCGGAGATTCGCCAGCGCGGCCTGGTCTTGCGCGGCTGGCGCGGCTGGCCCGGCGAGTTCTTCCCTTGGAAGGACGTGAAGTACTGCAAGTGGAAGGACCGCGCAACGCTGTTCGTTCAGTGCCGGCTGGGCAACTTCGTGTGGCACGTCAGGCCTGCGCTGGTCGAACAGGTCACCTCTGCGCTGCGCGGCAAGGTCGAAGTCCGCGGCCCCGACGGAGCGGTGATCTCGCCGCAGCCGCCGAGCGCCATCGACGGGCTCGAGTGCGACGCGCGATCCACGGTTCGGCCCCAGTTCCGACTCGTCTCGCTTCTGCTTCTGGCGGCGGTGGTGGCCGCGGCCTCCGGGTTCGTGGCGATCCATTACCAGCGTCAGCGCCAGTGCGAGGCCATCCGCGCCGAGTTGGAGAGGTTCCAGGGCCACGTCGTATTCGAGGGCACGGACGTGGTCGAGCTCTACGCAGCCTGGGACGCGCCGATCTCGGACGACGATCTGGCCGTGCTCGAGTCCCATCGCAAGCTGCGCCACCTGGAACTGCGCAACGCGAACGTCACCGACGCGGGACTGCGGCATCTGGAAAGCCTTCCCGGGTTGATGTACATTGACATCCAAGGCACGGGTACCACGCAGGAGGGCTTGGATCGACTTCGCCGAGCACTGCCGCGCGCGGTGATCGAGGCCAACAACTTCCCCCCGCAGCCCGCGGCGTCGGGGCCGTCGTCAGGGCGTTGACCCGGCATTCCATGTCGCTGGCCGCATCGTTTTCGCCCGACTACCTTACGGCGCGAAGCCGCTTTCGCGAGGCCGCCCGGGCTTGCAAAGCCTCCCTGGAGGCGCACGCGATCTCCGCCCGGGGGCCGGAAGGCGAGGAACTGACCATCGACGCGGCCCTCCTCGGCCCTGCCGACGCGGCCCGCGCGGTGATCGTCTCCAGCGGCCTGCACGGGGCCGAAGGGCCGTTCGGCTCGGCCGTGCAACTGGCCCTGTTGGAGAAGCTCTCGAGCGATGGGCCGCCGCCGATCCGCGCGGTGCTCCTGCACGGCTTGAACCCGTACGGCTTCGCGTGGCGCCGCCGCTGGAACGAGAACAACATCGACCTGAACCGCAACTGGCTGCGGCCGGGCGAGCCCTTCCGCGGCAGCCCGCCGCTCTACGCGCGGCTCGATCCGATCTTCAATCCCAAGTCGGCCCCCGGGCCGCTGGACCCGTTCACGCTGAAGATCGCGCTGGCGGCCGTGCGGTTCGGAGTGCTCGCCATCCGCCAGGCCCTTCCCGCTGGACAGTACGACTACCCTCGGGGCCTGTTCTTCGGCGGCCACGGCCCCGCCGAGACGCAAGCCGTCGTGCGCGCGCACCTGGGGCGATGGGTGGGATCGGCGGGCGAGATCCTGCACCTCGACTTCCACACCGGGCTGGGCCGCTTCGGCACCTACCGGCTGCTGCTGGAGCCGGCCGGCCGCGAGGGGCAGGAGCCGTGGTTCCACGCCCGCTTCGGCCAGGAGAACGTTTCGGCGGTGGCGGCGTCTTCGGGCCCGGCTTATCCCACGCGGGGCTCGTGGGGCTCGTGGTGCGCCCATGCCCTGCCCGGCCGGACCTATCGCTTCGCCACGGCCGAATTCGGCACCTACGGGCCGATCCGGGTGCTGGCCGCGCTGGGCCTGGAGAACCGGGCCCATTTCTACTGCCGGCCGGGCAGCCCGCAACTGGATCGCGCGAAGCGGCGGCTTCTCGAGGTCTTCTGCCCCTCCAGCCGCCGCTGGCGGGAGCGGGTCGTGGAGCAAGGGCTCGCGATCCTGGAAGAGGGGTTGGCGGAGGGGTGAAACCTCCGTCCAACCGCGAGGCGGCACTACTTCCTCTCCGGCCCGATCTCCCCGGGGCCCACGCCGCTTTCCGGTCGCCAGGGCACGTCGGCGCACGCCGCGCGGTGGGCGTCGAAGGCTTTCTCCATCTGCTCGAGCACCTCGGGCTGCCTGGCCGCCAGGTTGTTCGATTCCTTGGGGTCCGCCTCCAGGTCGTAGAGCTCGAACGCCGCCCCCGGCTTGGGCTGTACGAGCTTCCACCGCCCCCGGCGCATCCCCTCGATGCGGCCGAACGACTCCCGGCGCACGAAGAACAGGTCGCGCTGGGGCAGCTCCGTCTCCCGGCCCATGAGGACCGGCACGAGGCTCACGCCGTCGATCTTCTCCTGCGGCTCCACGCCGGCCAGCTCCAGCAGCGTGGGGTACAGGTCCATCGACACGGCCACCGCGGCGCTGCTCGCCCCGGCCTGGACGCGGCCGGGCCAGCGGAAGAGGGTCGGCACGCGGATGCCGCCCTCGTAGTACGACCCCTTGCCGTCGCGCCACGGGCCGTTGTCGGCCCCGACGCGCTCCAGGCCGCCGTTGTCGCTGGTGAACACGACCAGGGTGTGTTGCTCCCAGCCCGATTCCTTCAGGGCCTCCAGCACGCGGCCGATCCCCGCGTCGAGGTGCTCGATGAACGCCGCCAGCTTCGCCCGCCTCTCGTCCGCCTGGGGATAGCGGGCCTTGTAGGCTGTGAGATACTCCTCGGGCGGCTGGATCGGGTCGTGCGGGGCGTTGTACGGCAGGTAGATGAAGAACGGCTCGTCGCCGCGGTAGTGCTCGATCCAGTGGGCCGCCCAGTTGGAGAACAGGTCCGTGGCGTGTCCCTCCGGGTCGATCTCGCGCCCATCGAGCCGCATGTAGTTGATGCCGTGCCGACGGTGGCTCCAATAGTCGTCCATCATGTCGCCGAGGAACCCGTAGAACACGTCGAACCCTCGCAGGTTGGGAAGGTTCGGCGGGCCGAGCCCCAGGTGCCATTTGCCGACCATCACCGTGCGATACCCGGCCTCATCCAGGACGGCCGGCAACAGCGTCACGTCGTCGCGCAACAGGCCGTGCGAGTTCGCGGCGTGGGTGCGGATCACGCCCGGCACGCCCACCGCGTCGGGCCAGCGACCGGTCAACAGGGCCGCCCTGGTCGGCGAGCACACGCAGCAACTCGCGTAGAAGCTCGTCATGCGCATGCCCTCTTCGGCAAGCCGATCGATGTTCGGCGTCTTCAGGTCCTCCGAGCCGTAGCAGCCCAGGTCGCCGTATCCCAGGTCATCGACCAGGATCAACAGCACGTTCGGTTTCGGCGGCGAATCGTCCTCCTCGACGGCCAGGCGGACGTTCTTGAAGCCCGCGGCCTGGCAGACCTTCATCGCCTCCTGGACGAGCCGGAAGTTGCACCGCTTCTCCACGCGGATCACCAGCGGCTGGTCCGTCTTGAGCTTGCCCTGCTTGACGAGGTTGCGGAATATCTGGGGAAGCACCTCCAGGTTGTACTCGTTGCCCGACACCGACATCGAACCGTGGCGGCGAAGATGCAGCTCCTGCGGCTCGGGCTTTTGCTCCTTCGGCTCCGGCTTGGCGTCGGCCTTCTCGCCCCCGGCCTTCTCGCCCCCGGCCTCCTCCGCCCGGAGCGGTGACGCCGCAAGGAACGCGCCCGCTAGCAGGGCCACCACCATGCCTCTTGTCCGCCAACGCTTTGCCACGCACCGCATTGCAGAAGTCCTCTGTGATCGGGGCCTCGACGCGCCCGGAACCTGCCTTCCGGCCGTTTTGATGCATGGTAGAATGGGGGGTGTCGGCTGTCAAACGCGACCAGGGAACACTCACGTCCGAGGACTTCCGAAGTCGGCCAGACTTCCGAAGTCTTAGCGGCCCGCACCTGAAACTTGAAATGGGCCAGCCCACGCCCCCCACCCCTGCCCTGCTCCTGGTGGCCGCATTCAGCCGGCACGGGGAGGCCCTCGAGTGGGCCCGGGGCCGCGCCGAAGAAGCCTGGGGCGAAATTGCCATGCAGAGCCCGGCCTTCGAGTTCGACGAGACGGCGTATTACGAGCCGACCATGGGGCCGGGGCTGCGCAAGACCTTCATGGCCATGGCGCGGCCGACCGATCCCTCGGAGCTGGTCGCCATCAAACTCCGCACCAATTCGTGGGAGGAGCAATACGCCGCCGAGGCGGCGGATCCCGAGCCGCGCCCCTTGAACCTCGATCCCGGGTACCTCACGCTCGGCAAGCTGGTGCTGGCCTCGACCAAGGACTTCGTCCACCGCGTCTACCTCGACCGGGGCATTTACGCCGAGGTCACGCTTTTCTACCGGCGCGGGGCCTGGCAGCATCACGAGTGGACCTTCGCCGATTACCGGCGCGGGGACTACCAGGCGTTCTTTACCAGGGCGCGGGATTACCTGCACGGCCGGCTGCGGGAGGATTGCCGCCCGTGAACGCGCTGATCCTGCTGGTCCTCCTGCCGAGCCTCCTGGTGACGTGGGCCGCGGCCTGGCCCATCCGACGGTTCGGCCCGCGCCTGGGCCTCGTCGATCGGCCCGGACACCGCAAGCTGCACGCGGCGCCGGTTCCCACGGGCGGAGGACTGGCGATCTGGGCGGGCGTCGTAGGTGTGTTCGCACTCGGACAGCTCTCGCTTTGGAGACTGGCGGCCACGGGCCAATTGCACTGCGACGCCTGGGGCCTGGAAGGCGTGACCCTTCCGGCCGCGATTGCCGCGCACCTGCCGGGCCTGTGGCAGCAGTCGGGCAAGCTCTGGACCCTCCTGGCCGGCGCCACCGTGCTCGCGCTCCTCGGCCTGGCCGACGACCTGCGCGGCCTCGATTGGCGCCTGCGCCTCGGCGTGCAGACGGCCGTGGCCGCCGTGCTCGTGACGCTGGGCTGGCGGTTGAGCCTGTTCGTGGACCTGCCGTGGCTGACCGGCGCGATCAGCGTGGTCTGGATCGTGGGCCTGGTCAACGCCTTCAACATGCTCGACAACATGGACGGGCTGTCGGCCGGCGTGGCGGCCATCGCCGCGGCGATCCTCGCCGCCGTGATGCTCCTGGTTCCCGAGCCCGAGTGCCACCAGCCGCAGCTCTTCGTGGGCGGTTTCCTGCTCGTGCTGGTCGGGTCCCTTCTAGGGTTTCTCATTCACAACCGCCCTCCGGCCCGCCTGTTCATGGGCGACGCGGGGAGCTACCTCGTCGGCTACCTGCTGGCCATGGCCACGCTCTCCGCCACGTTCGCCGGCGAGAACGTCCCGCGTCACTCGATCCTCGCGCCGCTCTGCGTGCTGGCCGTGCCGCTGTATGACCTGTCCACGGTCGTGGTCATCCGGCTCCGCCAGGGACGCAGCCCGTTTGAAGGCGACAAGAGCCACTTCTCCCACCGGCTGGTGGAGCTGGGCATGACCCGGACCCAGGCCGTGGGCACGATCTACCTGACCACGGCGACCTGCGGCCTGGGCGCCCTCCTCTTGCACCAGCTCAAGTCCTCCGCCGGCGCCGCGGTGGTGCTGCTGATGGTCGTTTGCGTGCTGACCTTAATCGGCATCCTGGAGACCACCGGGAGGAGGAAACACGAAATGCGAAGCACGAAGTACGAAGCAAATGCGAACGACCGAAAGGACGAATGACATAAGCGACCGCGCTTGCCACGGAGCGGCGGCTGGCATCAACGTTTCGAGCATTCGGATTTCCTATTGGTTTCGTATTTCGGATTTCGCATTTCGTGCTTGAGAACCCGATGTCTCGACGCAAACGCCAGTCCCGAGCCAAACCCGCGGCAGCCCGCGAGCCCGCGGCCTCGCGCAGGGAGCCCCAGGAGCGGCTGCGGCCGTGGCTCCTGGGCGCGGCCTGCGCGCTGCTTGTGGCGCGGCCGCTCTACCCCAGCGAGACCCCGGCCGAGACGGGCGACGGGCTGCCCGTGGTGATGCTCTGGATCGCCCTGGCCGTCACGTGGATGCTGGGGGCGATCGGCCGGCGGCGCTTCGCGGTCCGCTTCGGTTGGATCGACGCGGCCGTGCTCGCCCTGGTCGCCTGGCACACGCTGGCCGCCGTGGTGGCCGCCTCGCGGGTCAGCCCGCGGCCTGCGGTGAACATGCTCTGGGAATGGATCGGCCTGGGGCTGACCTATTTCCTGCTCCGTCAGTTCGTTGCCACACGGCGCGAAGCCCGGGCGGTGACGGTCGTGATGCTCGCCCTGGCCGCAGGGCTCGCGGCGTATGGGGTCTACCAGTTTGAAGTAGAAATGCCCCAGACGCGGGCGACCTATCGGGCCGATCCCGAGCGGGCCTTGCGCGAGGCAGGTTTGCCCTACGCGCCGGGCTCACCCCAGTTAGCGGCCTTCGAGAAGCGGCTGGACAGCGTGGAGCCGATGGCCACGTTCGCGCTGACCAATTCCCTGGCCGGCTTCCTGGCCCCGTGGCTGATTGTGGCTGGCGGGATCGCGGTGGCGACGCTCCGAGGCCAGTCCGGCCCTCGCAAGTGGCCTTTCTGGGTCGGACTGGCGGCGGCCGCGCTGGTGATCGCTGCGTGCCTTGTGCTTACCAAGAGCCGATCGGCGTACGCGGCAGTGATTCTAGGATTGCTCGGGCTGGGAGTCTGGTGGGCAAGGCCAGGATTGGGAGGCGCCGCAACAGGCAAGTCGACTCGCGCGCGATGGATCGCGGCGGGACTCGCGATGGCGCTTTGCGCGGTCGTCATCGCTGCCGTGGCCGCCGGCGGGCTCGACGTCCAGGTCCTTTCCGAGGCCGGCAAGTCGCTGGGCTACCGGGCCCAGTACTGGCAGGCGACGATGGCGATGATCGCCGACCATCCGCTGCTCGGCTGCGGGCCGGGCAACTTCCAGCAGACCTACACCGTGTACAAGCTGCCCGTAGCGAGCGAGGAGATCGCCGACCCGCACAACTTCCTCCTGGAGGTCTGGGCGACCGCGGGCGCGCCGGCCGCCGCGGCCCTGGTGGCCGTCCTGGGCATCTTCGCGGCCTTGCTGTGGAGGGCGCGAGAGCGGGTCGCCGGGCGTGACGGCTCTCCGCGCGCGGACCAGGGCCCTGGCGCCGACGGCCCGCGCCAGTGGGCCGATCCTCCCGACCAAGGCAAGGAGGTGATCACCCTGGATGGCATGCGCCGCGCGGACGCATCTCGCTATGCGCTGGCAGGCGGGGCGGCGGGATTCATGCTCGCCGTGCCGGTGGGAACGATCAGCGCGGCCCCGCCCGGGCTCACCGCCACGGCCGTGGCCCTGCCGGTCGCCCTGGCGATCGGGCTGCTCTTGTACGCCTCCGTCGAGCGCGGGCGCCTTCCGCCGCTGGTGCCGGCCCTGGGCGCGGCCGTGCTGCTGGTCCATCTCGCCGCGGCCGGCGGGATCGGGTTCGCGGGCGTGGCGTCCACGCTGTGGCTGCTCGTCGCGCTGGGAGTCAACGAGGTCTCGCCGGGCGGCGGGCGGCTCCTTCCTTGGAGCGCGGCGACCGCGGGGCTGGTGGCGAGTCTGGCCCTGGCCTTCGCCTGCCACGCCACGGCCTACAGCCCGGTGCTCCGGTGCCGCGCGGCGATGATGGAGGCCTCCCGCCAGCCCGAAGCCGCCGAGGCCTTGCTTCTGGAGGCCGCGGCGCGCGATCCGCTGGCCTCGCAGCCGTGGCGGATTCTCGCCTCGCTGGCCTTCGAGCAATGGGAAAAGGCCCCCAGCCCCGAGAGCCCCGCGCTGGGCCGGTTCGACCGGTACTCGCAGACGGCGGTGGAGAAGGCGCCCAACTCGGCCGCCGCCTGGCTGGTCCGGGGCGAGCGTCTGCTCGCGGCAGGCGACCGCTTCGAAAAGGGGCACGAGGCCGGCGGCCGCCCGGACTACCACGACCGCGCACTGCGGGCGTACGGCGAGGCACGCGAGTCGCTCGAGAGGGCCGTGGCCTTGTATCCCAATAGCGCCCTCCATCGAGCGAAGCTGGCCGGGGCGTGCCGTGCGCTGGGAGACACGTCGGGCTTCCGGCAAGCGGCCGAGGCGGCCCTGCGACTGGACGAGCTGACGCCGCACGCCGACAAGAAGCTGCCCGGGCCGCTCCGGGAACGCCTCCGGGAACAGATCGCGGGGAGGTAGGTGCGACGGCGGGTTGTCGCGGTCGGGAGTCTTCTCTCGGCCAGGCGCCGGCTCCATGAAGGAGCCGATTCGAGGGAAGACTCCCGACCCCGTCGGCGGTCCCGCACCGCAGTTGTCGTCCGCGTGCGGATGGCGGACAATGGCGGGCATGGAGACCCGGGAGAAGATCGACGCCTTTCTGGCCGGCGACGCGTTCGCCGTGGTGGGAGCCTCGCGCGACCGCAGCAAGTACGGGAACAAGGTCCTGCGCGCGTACATGCAGCGCGGAAAGAAGGTCTTCCCCGTCAACCCGGAGGCCGAGGAGGTCGAGGGACTGACGGCCTATGCCGACCTGGCGTCGCTGCCCGCGCCCGTCCACGGCGTTTCCGTCGTCACGCCGCCGGAGGTGACCGAGCGGATCGTCGAAGAGGCGGCCGCGGCGGGCGTCGGACACGTGTGGATGCAGCCCGGGGCCGAGAGCCCGGCGGCGCTGCGCCGTGCCGAAGAGCTCGGGATGGGCGCGATCGGCGGCGGACCGTGCGCGCTTGTGACGCTCGGATACCGTGAGTAGAATGGGGCGCGTGCTCGTCACGTCCGCTGGGGAGGGCCCGTCGCCATGCAGCCACGCCGGCTTACCGCGCGCCACGTGTTCATCTTCCTGGGCATATGGATTGCGGCCTTCCTCGTGTATCGCATGGTGCGAAGTCCTCAAGAGGTCGCCGCGCGCACAAGCCACGTTCGGCACGTGATCGCCGCGGTCAACCAGCACCTGAAGGACCACCAGGGCCGGTGGCCCGAGAACTGGGCGGCCCTCGAAGAGGTCGAGCTTCCGGAGGACGCGCCGCCGCGGACCGCCGACTGGCCCGTCATCCGCCGCAACGTGGAGGTCAGCTTCCAGGTCGATCCGTCGGAGCTGACCGCCTCCGGCCCCGAGGAGTTCGAGGCGATCCGCCCCCGCGGGGCCTCGGGCGACTACCGGGCCGACGTCAAGATGCTGCTTTCCACGATTCGGATTGCTGAGGAGCAGTCGCAGGACGCGCCGGACGCGGGCGATTCCGGCGCGTCGGGCAGCGTGCCGCCGGAGCGACCCTAAGCAGTGCTCAGGGATTCGCCTCGGCCTTCACCACTCGGGCGTCGAGCCAGTCGGCGCGGTCCATCTCATCGGCCCGCTCGCCGAAGACCACGATCAGCTCCATGCGCTTGGCGCCGGCCAGATCGATGGAAACGGGCACCGGCGGGTCGCCGCCGCGCACGGGCGGGCTGGTGAACTTCGGCTCGCCGTCGAGGTACACGCGGAAGCGGACGCTGCCCCGGCCGCGCGCCGAGTCGTCGATGGCCAGCTCGCCGTCGAAGCGGGCGTAGGAGCCGTCCAGCTCGTAGGTCACCTGCGAAGCGCTGTGCACGCCCAGGCCCTTGAGGTAAATCCGCCCGCCGGCGCGGAGCCGCGAGCCGGCCACGCTGCGGTCCTTGCGGTAAGGCGGCCACGGCAGGTTGAAGAAGGGGACGAAGCGGCTGGCCGCCGGATCGAGGTCGGAGAGATAGGTGGCGCGGCCGCCGAGCGGCTGAAGGAAGACCAGGTCCCGCGGCTGGGCCGAGAGCTTCAGCCCGCCGGCGAGAGCCAGCCGGAGCGAGTCGTCGCCCAGGCCCAGGTCCTCGACGAGCAGCCGACTCCCGTCGCGCAGACCGGCCCAGGCCCGCAGGCCGCCGCGCGCCGCCGCATCTTGCGCGCGCGGCCCGAGCAGCAGGGCGCGTGCGCGGTGGAGCTCGACGCGCACCTCGCCGAGCTCGGAGTCGAGCGCGACGGCGTCTTCCTGAATGCCCCGCAGGCGGCCGGCCACCTCGTCGCCGTTGACGAGGATGAGGCGCGCACCGCCCTCGGCTACGCCCTCCGTAAGCCGATCGAGTAACCGGTCGCGCTGGCAGGGATCGAGCGGCAGGCGGAAGACGAGGCCCGCCACGCGCGCCGTGGGGAGGCTCAGGGCCCCGCCGCCTTCCGGGGTGAGCAGATCGGGCTCGATCCGCAGGCCCTGCGCGTCCCCTCCGAGGACGGCGCCGACGAGCAGGCCGCCGTCGGCCAGCACCGTGACGGGGCCTCGCCGAGGCTCGCGGAGCGCGCCCCACCGCACCAGCCCGGCCGCCTCGAGCTCGATCGGCTTCCCGCCCGCCTGGAAAACGAGCTTCCCCCCCCCGGCGGCCTGCAATTCGGCCGCGAACGGCCGGCCCTCGACCGGCACGGCCCGGGGCGCCTGGGCTGCCTGCGTGCCGGGCGCGGCAAGCGCCGCCCCAAACACCGCCAAGGAAAGAAGCGCGGTCATCGCTGGAAGATGGGGACGCAGTTGTTCGGGACCTGGAGCACGATCAGGGCCATGGACGTCTCGCAGTGGCTGCACACCGCGCCCATCCACGAGCCGTCCTCGCGCTGCCGGGCGATCAGCTCGTCGCGCACGGCCGGGTACCAGCCGGACCAACGCCGGCCGCCGGCAAGCCACATCGCCTGAACGGCGTAGTAGTGCCCGTAGTAGTAGTACTTCTCGCGGCGCACCACGCCTTCCCGGGGCGCGAAGCCGCTCACGTAATCCAGCCCCCGCTTGATCTCCGGCCCCTGATAGACGCCCGCGCTGTAGAGGGCGACCACCCCGGCGGCGGAACGGGCAAACTCGCTGGGGCTCCCGATGTCGAGCATGTACATGAAGCCGCCGTCCGGGTTCTGGCACCGCTTCACGTAGTCGATGCTCCGCTCGATGGTCTCCTTGGGCACGTGGATGCCCGCGTTCCGCGCGGCGCGCAGGGCCATCACCTCGCACACCGTGACGGAGATGTCCGCGTCGAGGCGCTGCGGCCGGTAGCGCCAGCCGCCCTCCTTGTTCTGCGTGGCCACGATCAGCTTGACGGCCTTGGTGAGCTTCTCCCGCATCTCCGCGCGCTGCGACATCCCGTAGCACTCGGCCAGGAACATGGTGGCGAAGCCGTGGTCGTACATGGGGCCGGGGCTGACCCCGCGATCGGACACGACCAGGCCGCTCTCCTGGGCGCTGGCCAGCAGGTAGTCGATGCATCGATCGACTTGCCCGCCGTGCGGACCGCGCCCCGGCGTGCTCCCCCCGCACATGAAGGCCAGGCCGGCCAGCCCCGTGATCGCCGTGTTCCCCTCGAACATCCCCGTGCCGAACGAGCCGTCGTCCTGCTGACGCGAGGCGAGCAGCTCCAGGCCCCGCTCGATGGCGCGGTCGGCCGCGGGCGTGATCATCTCCGCGGCCGTGCGCTCGGGGTTCGTCTCCTGCGACGCCGCCGGGGACACGAGCATCGAGACGGCCACGGCAAGGACCATGCCGGCCGGCCCAGCTCCAGCGCGTAAGCGGGCGCGCCTCATGGCCGGTTCTCCCAAGACGGCCCGCCGCCGCCCTGCTCCTTCGAGAGGCGGCGGTAATACTCGATGATCAGAGGCTCGTACTTGGGCAGGAACTCCTCGATGGGCAGCTCCAGCATCCGCTGGCGCTCGCGCTCGGGAAGGATGCCCCACACCTGCTCCTTGATCAGCGTCTTCATGTCCTCGGGTCGGGGAGCCCCGGCCTCGACCGCCGAGGGCCGGGCGTCGCTTGTGGCCGCCGGCTTGGAACGGCGCCCGGATCCCTCGTCTCCGGGTTTCCTCGCCGCCGGCTTGCCCGAGTCGCGCGAGGCCGTCGCCTGCTGCGGCTGCGGGCTGCCGCCCTGGCACTTGGCGGCGCTCTTCCTGGCCTGGTCGATCAGCGCCTCCAGCTCGGCCACGATCTGCGACTGGACCTGCTGCGTCCGGCTGCCGGACTGCGCGCGGGCCAGGAGACCCTCGACTTCTCTCATCTGGCGCGCCACGGAGAGCAGCGGGTTGTCCTCCTCGGAGACGGCCGCCGTGCCCAACTCGCGGCGCACGCGCTCCAGGTCGTCGGCGCCCGCCCCGGGTCGATCCCGCCCCTCCTTCGAATCGGGTCTCGTCGCCCCGGGCTCAGGCTTGCTCGGCCCGAACAGCTCGCGATCCACGTCGTCGATCGATTCGCCGCGGAGCTGCCGCATCAGCTCCTCGTCGAGCGATGAGGCTTCTTCGCCCCAGGCGGCCGGCGCCGCCAGCGCAACGAGCAACACGGCCGGGAGCGTCCACGCGCAAGTCGGAATTCCTCTCATCGGAGACTCTCCTCCAGGGGGTCCGTGGGACCGGGCTCGCCGGCCCGGGGCTTGCGACGCGGGGCCGGAAGGCTGTCCGGGTCCTGCTCGGGATCGGGCTGCGGCAACAGCATCTCGACGACGAGCCGCGCGAGGCGGCCCTGCTCCTCGCTGAGCCGCCGATACTCGCGCCGGGCAGCCCCGTCCGTCTTCGCCCCTTCGCCGAAGGCCTGTTCGAGGCTCTGCGTGCGGTCGTTGATCGAGGCCTGCATGAGCTTCAGCAGCTTGAGCTCGGCCAGCGTCTGCACCCCGCCGGTCCTCGCTCCCTGCACGGCCGGCGCGGGTCCCTCCGAGCTGCCGCCCTGGCCGTCGGGCGCCTCGGGCTCCTCGGGCTTCAGGGCCTCGCGGAGCTGGGCCAGCCGATCGACCGCGCCCTGTTGGGCCCGCCGCGTGGCGGAGCCGGTGTCCTGGCGGGCCAGACGCTCGGCGGCCGCCGCCATGTCGCCCGCGATGCCCTCCAGGGCCAGCCGGAACGCCCCGGCACCGGCGAGTTCGCCGCCCATGGCCACGACCTCCTCGCGCAGCAGCGCCTGCTCGCGGCCGGCCTCGATCAGCGAGTCCTCCTGGCCCGCGGTGAGGCCGCCCTCGGACTCGCGCAGGCGATCGAGCCTCCGCGTCTCGTCCAGGACGTTCTGCTGGCGCTGGTGGAGATTGCGCACGGCGTCCCCTAGCCGGGCAAGCTGCTTCAGGGCCAGCTCCACCTCGGCCTCGTTGCGGCGCTGGGCGAGCTGCTGGCGCGCGGCCTGCAACTCGTCGCGGGCGGCGGCCGACTGGGCCGCGGCGCTGGAGGCTTCGCCCTCGCACCCGGACTCCCCTGCCCCGGCCATCTTGCCCGCGGCCGACTCGGTCGTCTTCGCCGCCCGATCGGCCAGCAGTCGCTCCAGGCGACGGGCGAGGCGTCGCGACCGCTCCTCCAGCTCCGCCTGCCGCCGCGCGGCCCGCTCCAGATCCTGCTGCCTCGCGGGGCCCGACTGCTTGCCGGCGGCCTCGAACGCTTTGCGTGTCTCCTCCTGGCGCGCGGCCAGGTCGCCGAGGTCCGACTCCGCCTGGCGTAGCTTCTTGACCAGCCGGCCCAGCTCCTGCTCGCGGCGGTTGGCGAGGATGTCCAGGATCTCCCGAAGCCCCTCGATGACCTGCTTCTGCTGCGAGACCGCGTAGCCCATGCGGTTCGCCTCGAGCTGGCTGCCCGCCGAGCGCATCGTCCCGCCGACCGACAGCTCCTGAGCACGGGCCAGGGCGTCGGCCACGGTCGCCGCGGCCAGCGGATCGACCTCTTCCAGGCGCACGGCGGTCTCGCCGAGCTGCTGTTGAAGACGATCGAGGCGACGCGCCAGGTCGAACTGCTGCCGCGCGAGCCGGCGCAGGTCGGCCAGGTCCTGGGGCAAGAGGTCCCGGCGCTCCTTGGTCAAGGTGCGACGCGCCACCTCCGACGAACGTCGCACGAGGTCCTCCTGCTCGCGGAGCAGTTGGGTCAGCTCGCGGTGGAACCGCCGGTAGCTCTCCCACGGAGCCAGCTCGCCGAGCATGGATTCGAGTTCGCGGATCACGGCGTCCTGGTGCGCGCCGGCGCCCGCCAACAGACGCGAGATCTCGTCGAGCGAGCCCGCTTCGCCGCGGTCGAGATGGACCTGTCCGACCTTGACCGCCGCGGTCAGGTCGCGGGCCACGGCCGGCAGGTGCTCCCGCTCCAGCCGCCCGATCCCCGCGAGGATCTCCTCCATGCGGCGGCGCACGTCGGGGCTGTCCACCTTGTTGTTCTCCAGGTCGGCCAGGAGGCTGAGCACCTGGGTGGGCAGTCCGTCGGAGGGGCTGGCCAGGCTGCGGTTCACCTGCCGCTGGTTGAGCTCGGCACCCCGGAGGCGGTCCAGATCGAGCTGATCGAACCGGCCCGTCTCGGCGATCTGCGCCTCCTCGGTGAGCACGCGGCCGCGGCTGTCGCGCTGCATCTGGAGGATTCGTGCCAGCTCGGCCAGGATCGCGCTCTGCCGGCCGGCCAGCCGATCGGCCAGCTCCTGGGGCGAAACGACCGCGAGGATGCGGCTCTCGCTGCGCGCGGCCTGGGGCAGGTAGTCGGTGGCCTCGGCCGTGAAGCTGACCTGCGCCCCGGGCACAAGCTCCATCGACGCGAGGTCCCAGAGGAACTCGATCGGCGGCAGGGCCTCGCCCTCCTGCGGCCCGCTCGCCACCCGATCGGTGCGCGGCGAGGCGCGCTCCGGTCCATCGTAGAGCGAAAACCCCCACGGCGGTGTCGCGTTCGTCCCGGGGCCGCCGACCACGATCCCGACGTGCTTCACGGCCAGATCGTCCTTGGCCACCACGCGCAGCGGCACGGTCGCCCGGGGCGTCACGTACAGCACCGTGGCGGGGCGCTCGACGGTCACGCTCGGCGGGGCGTCGGGCACGGCGCGGACCTCCCAGCGCGTGACCCCCTCGCAAGAGAGGCCCGCGGCGTCGCGCAGATCCAGCGACCACGTGGCGGACTTCTCCACGACCAGCGGCTCGGCATCCCCGCCGAAGGAAAGCGCCCGCCCGTCCTCGCGGAGCCGGGCGGCGACCGCGCGGCCGCCCTGCACGCGCAGGATGGCGGCCGAGAGCGGCTTGGTCGAGCGGGCCTCGATCGCCACACGCGTTCCCACCAGGGCGCGGATCAGCCTTCCGGCGGTCTCGGCCGGCAAGCCGGAGTAGGCGGGCGGGATGAGTCGGACGGCGAGCGACTCCAGGCGGGGCGGCTCCAGGACTTCGACCTCGATCCACGGCATCGAGCGATCGTCCCCGCCCGTGACCCGATAGGAGAACGGCCGCGAGACGTCTTCGCGCCGGGCGACCGCCATGCCGTCGAGGTAGGACAGCAGCTCGCTCTCCTCTTGCACGCCGCCCTCGGGCGAGACGAAGCGGTAGTGGATCGTCACGTCGTCCGGGAGCTCCGCGCCGCGGGCGTCGGTGACTTCCACCTCGAACGCCTGTCCCTGGGCCACGCGCTCGACGCGCTCGCGCAGCGCGAGGTGCGTCTGTTGCGGCCAGGCCGTGCCGCCGAGCGGATTGACCAGCCGCGCCACCGCGATCCTCGCGGACGCGGGCGACAGCGCCACGAGAATCGCCGCCACCAGGCAGATCGACGCCGAGCCGAGGACCACGCGGAGCGTGGACCGCAGATCGAGCGCGCCGCGGAAATCGATCGGCTCGGCCTCGGCGGCGGAGCGCGCGATGACCGAGCGCCGCAGGGCCGCGCTGCCCGCCGTCGGATCGTCGTCGGACTGGCCGAGGAACTCCACCGCGCTGGCCAGCCGGTCGCCGAGCTGGGGGAACCGCGCCTGGACGCGCCTGGCCAGGTCCACGTCGCGGAGCTTCAGCGCGAGACGCCGCAGCAGGTGCCAATAGCAGGTCCAGCCGAACACCGCCACCAAGACAAGGGAACCAAGGATCCGCAGCCCCGCGTCCTGAAGCCGCACCAGGTAGTCCACCATCCCGAGGACCACGGCGACGCCGACCACGGCCGCCACGATCCGCGCGACGGCGTGCATCAGCACAACCCGCCAGAGGCGGCTGCGCAGCGCGGTCAGTTTCTGTTGCAGCGGGTGGTCCATGGGGAAGTGACGCGGGGCCTTCTACCAACCGGAAGGAACTGTCCGACGGGGTCGGGGGTCCTTTCGCGAAACCGCCTCAGCGTGAAACCGGCGCTCCCCCGCGAGAGGACTCCCGACCCCGTTGCGTCCGGTCGCTCCAACACCATTCTATACCATCCCCCCTTTCTTCCGGAGGGCCCATTCGGCCACCAGCAGCACGAGGAACAACAGGAGCACGGGCCAACGGTTCCACAGCGGCTCCGGAGGCAGGGCCTCGACGGGCACCTGCCGCCCCTCGGGCAGATCGCCCAACAGCCGGTCGGCGGCGGCCTGGGGGTAGAAGTGCCCGCGAGTCAGGTCGGCGGCGCGGCGAAGCTCCACGGCGTCCATCTGCAGGCGCTCCGACTCGCCGGCCTGAGGATCGACCGAGAAATCGACCGCCGGGGCCTTGCCCTCGATCGTCGGAGCGGCGAGCCAGGCGTGGTAGGCGCCCAGCGGCAAGTTGTCCCGCAGGGCCTCGAAGACCCCGCGGCTGAAGGCGGTGCGGTGCAGCTTGATGCGCTCCGTCTTGCCGCCGCGACGCTCCAGCACCACGGACACGCCGTCGTCCTCGGCCGGGGCGAGACGCTCGTCCACGAACGTCACGCGGAGCCGGACCGGCTCGCCGAGCCGGTACTCGGCCCGATCGCCGCGGTCGACGGCGAGCTCGACCTGGCGCCCCGACTCGGTAAGCTTCGAGCGGCTCAGATAGCGGATGGCCTGAATCCAGTAGCGAGCGAAGAACACGTCGCCCACGCGCCACCGCCATCGCCAAGTCGCGTCCGTGGCGTGGAAAAGCACCTTGCCGGCGCCCACGTAATGGAGGGTGACCAGGGGCATGGGCCGGCCGGCGCCCGTCGTCCGCGTGGGGTGCGCGGCCAGGACGCGCGCGGCGGGCTTCAGGTCGGGCGTATCGATCATCCAGTAAACCGGCGGCAGGCGATTCCAGATCTCGCGGCTTTCGGCCGGGGAGTCGCCGAGCTCCATGGGAGGCGTGGCCAGCCCCAGCTCGGTGGGCGTTACGGAAAACCCCTCGTCGAGCACCCGATCCGGATCGGGATACCGCACGGAATTGAGGTCGAAGGGGAACAGGCGCTCCAGCGGGGTGCCGCGATAGGCCGAGGGCATGAACTGGCGCGGCCCGGCGATGAACACCAGCGCCCCGCCCTTGCTTGGCTGATCGACGAAGTCGGCCAGGTTCTGGAGGCTCGCCGCCCCCAGACGCGAGGGATTCACGTCGCCGAGGATGATGACGTCGTAGTCGAAAAGCTCCTCGCGCCGGACCGGGAACACGCGCAGCGCGGTCTCGTCCTGGCCGGCGTACTCGGGGTCGGCCTCCTGGAGCACCGTGTGAAGCCGGACCGTCGGGTCGCGGTCGAGCATGTTTCGCAGGTAGCGGAACTCGTAGTTCGGGTAGCCTTCCACGAGGAGCACGCCAATCTGCTCCTTGCGCACGTGGACCAACTGCTCCACGCGGTTGTCTTCCGTCTGCACTTCGCCCTCCAGGGGCGCGGCCTCGAGCACGTAACGGCGATCGCCCTCCTCGGTGGGCCGGTAGGGAAGCCGGACCTGTTGCGGGCCGCCTGGCGCCTCGATCGTCACGTCGCGCTGGGCGAGGACCCGCGGATCGTCCTCCTCGCGAAGCGTGACGGTCACGGTGCGTCCCTCGAACCCCTCGCCGGAGAGCTTGAACTCGAAGTTGACCACGTCATCGACGAACACCACGTCATCGACGAGCAGGTCGGCCAGCTTGACGTTCCGCGCGGGACGCTGATCGCCGATGCCCACCGCATACAGCGGAACTCCGCTGCGACGGGCGTGGGCCGCGGCCTCGGCCAGCGACGGGCCCTCGGTGGTGATGCCGTCGGTGAGAAGGACGATCGCCGCGGGCGCGGTCCCCCGCAGGTCGCCGAGGATCGAGCGGACCGCACTTCCCAGTCGCGTCGAGGCGCCGTCGGGCTCCAGGGCGCGCAGGCCGTCGGCGAGAGCCCGGCGATCCTCCGCCGCGCTGGCGCGGGCCCCGGCCGTGGAATCCTCCAGGTAGTACACGCGGAGCTTGTAATCCTCGCCCATCGCCCTGAGCAGGGCCTCGTCGCGCTCCAGCAGCAACAGCCGGGCGAGGTTCAGCCGCGTAAGGCCCCCCTCGATCCCGGCCTGGCGCAGGCGCCGGCTCAGCGCTTCGGCCTCCTTCTCGTCGTAGCGATCGACGGTGGCCATGCTTGCCGAGTCGTCCACCAGCACGGCGAGGTACGGAAGCCCCGTGCGGTGAAGCAGCAAGGCGTACTGCGCGATCATCCCCAACAGGAGCACGGCCAGAAGCACTCGGACCGCCGCCAGCGAGAGGCGGTAGGCGAGGCTGGCCGTGGCGCTCTCGCGCAGGTACACGGCCACGATCAGGCCGACGATCACCGCGACGAGGAGCAGCGTCGCCCAGGGCGGCCAGCCCCACGAGTGATCGAGGCTCCAGACCGTACCCTCCCCAGGCCCGGCTTCGATGCCGAGAAGACGCTCGATCCAGTTGGGCAGGCGACCGGTCATGCGGTGTGGTATCCGAACCGCCAGGCGAGAAGGGTGTCGGTCAGAAGCAAGGCCAGCGCGGCCACGAGCAGGGTGCCGGGCAGCGGGCTTCTGCGCGCGATCGGGGCGGCGGGCGCGCTCTGCGTGTCTTCCCAGGTGGTCTGGTAAACGAAGGGGACGTCCGGCCAGATCTCGCCGCGCAACTCCTCGGCCGCGACCTTGGTCAGGTCGCTCTCGACCGTGTCGAGGTTCACGGCGTAGCTCGCCCGGCGCGGGGTCGGCGAAACGATCTCCGCGGCGTAGAGGCCGCTGAGCATGGTGTCGGCATACTCCCAGGCGACCTGATCGCCGTCGATGCGAGGGCGAATCCTCAGGTTGCGCCCGTCGGGCGTGCGCAGGGCGATCGGGGATTCGCCGGCCGCGGCAGGCAGCACGCCGCCCAGCGGCCGGCCCACCTCGACGTTCCGCTGCTGATTGCGCCCGCCGATCGCGAAGGCGAGAATCTCCTGCACGATCGGCAGGTAGCTGGGAAGCAGCGGCATGGGCGTCCAGCTCCGGTCGGCCGAGGTCGCCACCAGCACGACGCGCCCACGGCGGATCGGCTCCTCGACGATCAGCGGATCGCCGCCCGCCACGGCCAGGGCGACCTTGGCCTTGGAGCCTTCCCCAGGCTCAAGGCGGTAGTAGGCATACACCGGGGTGGTAAGAAGGCCGGCGCGCTCCCGGTCCTCGAAAGGCTGGACGATGGGGTGCCCGTAGCCCAGCGGGTCCAGACGCGTCTGCATCTGCGCCACCAGCGGCCCCAGGCGGGCCGGCAGAATCCGGACGCCGGATGGCCCGTCGCCGGCCAACTCGGCGTTGTAGCGGTCGGGCTGGACGCGGTCGCCGAGGAAAAAGACCAGACCTCCGCCCGTGCGGAGGTAATCGTCCAGGCGCTGGGCCTCGCCGGCGGTGAACTGGGCCACGTTGCACAGGAAGATGCCGTCGAAGGCGCGGAGGTCCCGCTCCGAAAGAGCGCTTTCCAGGGCGATCTCCGCGCGGACCGTGGCGCGGGTTGAACCGGCCAGCGGCTCCAGGGCAAAAGCCAGGTAGTCGGCCGCCCCTTCGAAGCTGCCGCCCGACGGGTCCCCGTCGATGCAGAGCACCTGGATCGCCTGCTTGACCTCCAGGGCGAGGAAGCGCCGGTTGTCCACGTCCAAGGCGTCGCCCGGGGCGCGGACTTCCAGGGTATGATCGCCGGGGGATTCAAAGCGATGCGAGAACGTCACCGAGGCCTGGCCGCCCGGGGCGATCTCGACCGTCTCCTGCTTGACCTGGCGGCCGTCGGCCAACAGCTCGACCGCCTGGCGCGGCTGCGCCTGGCGGCCGAAGCTCCTCACGTCGGCCTGCACCACGACGTTGCGCGAGGTCGTGGCCACCGGCTCCAGGGTCCGCACGTCGGTCACGGCCAGATTGTCCACGCCCGACTGCCCGAAGTCGATCACCACCACGCTCGCCTCCCGGGCGATCCGCTCGGCCCGTTGCCGGAAGGACGTCATGGCCGTGGCGTTGCGGAACGCGGGCACCCACCCCACGCGGCCCAGGTCGGTCAGGAAGCAGACCTCCTGGCCAGTGAGGCGCGGCTGCTCGCGCCGCGCCGCGCGGAGGACCTCCTCGACGCGGCCCAGCGTGGCGGGCAGATCGGCCGCCGTGTGCAGAAGCGGCGCCGCGTCGATCTGGCGGAGGAAGTCGTTGCGATCCAGGGCCGGCGTGCCGACCACCACGCGCGGCGGCGAGGCCATGAGGATCAGGGTGAAGCCGTCTCCCTGCGGGCTCTGCTTGACGATCTGCGCGGCCACCTCCTTGGCGTGCTCCAGGCGGGTCTTGTCGGTCGGCGTGTAGCCCATCGAGTACGAGGCGTCGAGCACGATCAGGTGGTGGGTCCGCCGACCGGACATCACGGCCAGCGCGCTTGGACGCAGATACGGCTCGGCCATGGCGAGGATCACGCTCACGATCAACAACGTGCGCACGGCCAGCAGCAGGAACTGCTCGAGCCGGAGCCGCCGGCTGCTCTGCCGGATGGCCGCCAGGAGGTGTTCCATGGCGGCCCAGGGCATGCGGCGCTGGCGTCGGCGGCTCAGTAGGTGAATGATGACCGGCGCCGCCGCCGCCGCCAACCAACCCAGCATGGCCAGGTTGCCGAAGCCGAAGGCGAACAATGGAAAGGGCGCCGGGGACATGGAAGGGAAGAGGGAGATTGGAGCTCGGGAGGGGATTGGGGAGAGGGGAATTGGAACAAGGGAAAAAGGGGAGGAAGACCGAATGAGCTAAGGTGGAAACCGCCGGAATGGGTGAGGGGTCCTCGATCGATAGTGCTTAACAATCACGGCGAATGACGGTTCAGCACTCGCCATTCGTGATTCGCCGTTCGTCACTCCTCCTTCTTCATTCCCCTTCCCCCTTTCTCTTCCCCCCGCCCCCGGCGGCGATCACGCCCTGGAGGCCAGGTAACCGGACAGGGCCACGTCGAGCGGCTGATCGGTGCGGAGCTGCACGTAGTCGATGCCGTGCTCACGGCAGCCGTGCTGGATCCTACGGACGTAAAGGCCGAACTGCCGCAGGTAGGCCTTGCGCAGGGCGCGGGGCTCGGCGGCGACCTTGGGGAGCTGCTCGAGGCCCTCGAACAGCGTCATGCCGCTGAAGGGGAAGTCCAGCTCGGCCGGGTCGAGCACGTGCATCAACACCACGTCATGGCGGCGGTGGCGAAAATGCTTCAGCCCGGCCATCATCGAGTCCACGTCGTCGAACAGGTCGCTGAGGACCACGACGATCCCGCGGCGCTTGAACCGCTCGGCCAGGTCGTGGAACACGGCCCCGGTGGCGGTCTTGCGCTCGGGAAGCGACTGCTCCATCACGTGCAGGAGCTGTTTCAGGTGCGAGGGGTTTCCGCTGGGGCGGACCAGGTAGCGGATCTCGTGGTCGAACGTGACCGCGCCCACGCTGTCCTGCTGCTGGAGCACGAGGTAGGCCAACGCGGCCGCCGCGCACTGCGCGTACTCCAGCTTGCTCATCGGCGCCGGCTCGCTGCGGTAGCGCATGCTCTCCGAAGTGTCCAGGAGCAGGTGGCACACGAGGTTCGTCTCCTCCTCGAACTGCTTGAGGTAGAACTTGTCGGTGCGCCCGAAGACCTTCCAGTCGAGGTAGCGGAG
Organism: uncultured Pirellulales bacterium; assembly: GCA_964434165.1. Classification (GTDB taxonomy): domain Bacteria; phylum Planctomycetota; class Planctomycetia; order Pirellulales; family Thermoguttaceae; genus CAYSUS01. The sequence continues at coordinate 6,684 of CAYSUS010000087.1, read as the reverse complement.
ATCGTCGCCGGGCGAGTACTCGCGGTGCTCGGCGAACTCGATGGAGAACCCGTGGTACGGGCTGCGGTGCAAACCCGACACGTAGCCCTCCACGATCCGCCGCGCGCGGAGCTGGAGCCCTTCAAGCCGGGCCAGAATCCGCGGATCCAAATACTTCTGGTAGTCGTCCACCATGGGCGTTTCCGTCGGACTCGCGGTCCACGCGCTCGATCAAGCGGCGGATGATGTCGTCGGTCTTCAGGCCCTCGGCCTCGGCGTTGAAGTTGGTGACGATGCGGTGGCGCAGCACGGGATAGGCCACGGCCTTCACGTCGTCGCACCCCGCGTGGTGGCGCCCGTGGAGCACGGCCCGGGCTTTGGCCCCCAGCACGAGGTACTGGCTGGCGCGCGGGCCGGCGCCCCAACTGACGAACTCGCGCACGAAGTCGGGGACGCCGTCGTCGGCCGGGCGCGTCAGCCGCGCCAGGCGCATGGCGTAGCGCATCACGTGCTCGGCCACGGGCACCCGGCGCACGATCCGCTGCAAGCGCACGATCTCCTCGCCGGAGAGCACCGGGGCGATGCGGACCTCCAGGTCGGCGGTGGTCCGCTTGATGATCTCCAGCTCCTCGTCCTCCTCCGGGTAATCGACGAACGTGTTGAACATGAACCGGTCGAGCTGGGCCTCGGGCAGGGGGTAGGTCCCCTCCTGCTCGATCGGGTTCTGCGTGGCCAGGACGAAGAACGGCTCCTCCAGCCGGTGAGGCTGGCCGCCGATGGTGATCTGGTGCTCCTGCATCGCCTCGAGCAGGGCCGCCTGGGTCTTCGGAGGCGTGCGGTTGATCTCGTCGGCCAGGACCACGTTGGCGAAGACGGGGCCGGGGAGAAACCGCAGCTCCCGGGCGCCCGACAGCTTGTCCTCCTGGATCACCTCCGTGCCGGTGATGTCCGAGGGCATCAGGTCGGGCGTGAACTGGATGCGGCTGAACTTCAGGCTCAGCGCGTCGGCCAGCGTGCGGATCATCAGCGTCTTGGCCAGCCCGGGCACGCCCACCAGGAGGCAGTGGCCCCGGGCGAACATGGCCACGCAGAGTTCCTCAATCACCTGGTGCTGACCCACGATGGCGCGGGCGAGCTGCCTGCTGATCGAGCCGTAGGCCTCGGTGAGCTTCTCGACCGCCCCGACGTCGTCTTCTTGCAGCATGGGGTTTCTCCTAGGACCCTCGGAGAAGGCGGGCGGCCTTCTCGATACCGTCTCCAGACCGGGCCGCGCGATCGGTCAGCTCCCCCCGCTCCGGCTCGCCGGGCGCGCCGGGCGCCAGCGCCGTCACGGAGTCCCCGTCGGCGATGAGCAGCTCGCCCGCGGAGACGATCAGGTTGCCGCCGCCCAGGCCGAGAGGCCCCAGGTCGATGGCGCGGACTTGGCGCCCGCTCGCCTGATCGAAGAGGAGCACGCGGTGTCGCGTGGGCCAGTAAACCAGGTCGCCGGCGAGGGTACCCCGGCCGTGGCCGAGCTTCTCGGTCCCCTGCGGCCACATCCGCTCGACGCTTCCCCGCTTGGGTCCGGAAAGCGCGATCCAATACAGCCTCTCGCCCGAAGCGATGAGCCGATCCCCGGCCACGCCGAGCAGGTGAACCACGTCCTCCAACTCCGGGCCGCTCTGCCAGAGCAGGCGTCCCGTGGCCGCGTCGAAGGCGAAGAGGCTCGGGCTGTCGCTCGGGGCCACCAGGAGCGTGCCGCGGTCGTACAGGCACGGCGTCAGGTCGCGGCTCCAGTGCGGGGCCGGGCTGAGCAAACTCCCTTTCTGGGCGCGAGGGTAAAGGCTCACCCAGCGGATGCGCCCGTCGTGCGTCGACAGGGCCGCCACCGCGCCGAGATTCGTGTTGTAGTAGAGCGTATCGCCCTCGAGCGCAAGGAGGTTGTGGGTCGCCTGGTGGAGGAGGCCCCGCGCCCGGGTCTCGGCCCCGCAGACGAACGTCCGCCACAGAAGCCGGCCCGTCTCCGGGTCGAAGCAGGCGACGTACGCGTGCGCCTGGGGACCGAGCTCGCTGTGACGCATGGCCACGTACACGCCGCGCCCGTCGCACACCGGCGACCCCTCAAAAGCCCATTGCTTGTCCTCCGGCAGGGCCTTCCACGCCAGGCGGCCCTGGGCCGCAAGGTCCAGGCAGACGAGATACCCGGACGGCACCGCGTAGGCCGATTCCTGGGGGCGCGAGGTCACAGCGGAGCCCATTTTCGCGTACACCCGGTCGCCGAACACCGTCAGCGTGAAGCGGGGCACACCGAGCGTGTCGGGCGGGACGAACGACTCGCGGACCGAAGGATCGAGCGGATCGCGGAAGATCGCGCCGAGTCCCCAGGCGGCCTGGCGCGTCCGCCGGTCGAAAGCACGGATCTCCGACTGCGTGTTGACCAGCACCAGGTCGCCGGCGACCACGGGGTGGTAGCTCAGCGGCGATCCCGGATCGTCGGCAGCCGCCGGCCCGGCCGTCCTGCCGTTGTCGCGCCCGGCGTCCGGGCGCGCCGTGGACGGCAGCTCCATGCGCCACGCCACGCGGCCGACCTGGGGTCCGGGTGCGGCGACGCGATGCCGCGACGGGGCGCCGGCGAAGGTGGGCCAGTCGCCCGACGGCTCGCGCTCGGGCCACGTCGGCGCCTCGGCAAGCAGCTCCTTCAGGGCAGTTGCGTAGTTCACCTCGCGCCCGCCGAAGCGTCCCTCGGCCTCCGCGTGCAACTCGACGAAACGGTCGAGCTCCCCGTGGGCCCGCCCCAGCGAGCCCTCCAGGATCGAGACCAGGACCAGGCGGGCGCGGACGCCGGCCAGATCGAGCTCCGTGTCCGGATAGCCGAGCCAGTCGGAGGGCGCATCGCGCAGGGCGCTGCGAGGGATGATGCGCTCCCACGCGTCGCGGGCCGACGCGTACTGCCCCGCCTGGAGGGAAAGCTCACCCAAGGCCAACAGGGCGTCGTCACCCCAACTGCTGGCCAAGGCCTGCTCCACCACGTTCAGAAGCAAGCCGCGGTCGCGGCGGGCCACGCCCCGCGCATACCACGTCTCGGCCACGGCATCGACGCGGCGGCGATAGAGGGCCAGGGCCTCGGGCGGCAGGGCGGCGATCTTCAACTGGCAGTAGCTCCGCAAGCTGATGTGGCGGTGCTGGGTGATCTCCATCAGCTTATCCCCGGAGTTCTCCATGACCTCGCGGAGCGTTCTGACTCCCTCGTCCCACTGGCCGTCGGCCAACTGGGCGTCGGCTCGCTCCAGCTCGGCGCGGACGGCGCTATCGGCCCGGTCGAGCTGGATGCTCTCAGACAGCTCGAAGTCCGCGCTGGGCAGGAAGCCTCGCAGGGGCACGCGGACCTGCCCCGGAGCGGACCGCGAGCCCGTCGTCGCCACGGCGGCGAAGAGCAGGATCCCAAGGCAGGTCCTCACACCGTGCGGCGGCAAGGGCGTTCTCGCTCCCAGAAAGAGGGGATCGGGGCCTGTTCCGCGCGTCGCTGCGGCCCTCCAACCGAGGGCTCGGGGCCGGCGACGTGGAGTATTCCTTACCCCAAGTATAAGTGAGACGGGGGGTTGGAAAAAGGATGGACTCGGGAGCTCGGAGGAGACTTCCGAAGTCTTGAAGACTTCGGAAGTCTCACCGTTCAGCCCCGGGCCGCCTCACAGAGCGCCTGGACGTTCGCGTCGGGGACGCCCGGCGGGGTGCCGCCGCCGGCCGAGAGGATGATCCGGCGGCGGTCGGTCATGGGCGCCAGGGCCGCGGCGGCCGCCTGTCGGACCTGGTCCGGCGTTCCCTGGGCCAGCACGTCGCGGGGCGGGACGTTGCCCAGCAGGATGACGTCCGGCCCGGCCAGCTCGCGGATCTCCTCAAGCGAGTGCTCGAAGGAGAAGTTGAACAGGTTGAAGCCCATCTCGCCCAGCAGGCGCGCGGTGATCAGTCCGTGGCAGTCGTTGTGCAGCGCCTTGACCGTCACGTCCATCGATTCTGCGATGCGGCGGAAGTACGGCAGGGCGAACTCGCGGAAGTCGCCCTCCCCCAAGAAGCCGATCAGGTCGTCGAGCACGAGGATGCCGTCGATCGACGGAAACGAGGCGGCCTGGTGCCGGAGCCAGTCGATGACGAAATCGGTGACGACCTCCAGCAGCTTGTGGACCGGCTCGGGATCGGTCTTCACGCCGATGAGCAATTCCGTGTGGCCCATCAGGTAGGTGGCGATATTGAACGGCCCGCGCGAGGTAGCCATGCGCACGCGGTGGCCCTCGACCTCGATCCTCGCCAGGGTCCTGTGCAGGCGCTTGATGGCGAACGGGCACAGGCCGTCCCGGGTCGCGTTGGGCTTGCTGATCCGCTCCACCTCGCCGTAGTCGAAGAGGATCTTCTCGGCAAAGGGCAGTTCGTTCTCCGGGAAGACGCAGCGGCAGCCGAAGGCCGACGGCTCGGTACACATCCCGTATTCCGCCCAGAAGCCCGGGATGAAGAGCATCTCCGGGAACCGCCGCTGGGCCTCAAGATTGGCGGCCAGCCACGCCTCGTCGTCCGAGAAGTAGTCCATCACCGAGACACCGTGCCAGCCGGCCAGCCAGGGGCTGTCGATGATCAGCCCCACGGGGAGCGGATCGAGCCGCGCGCCGCGGAGCACGTCGCAGAGGGTCTGCCACTGGGGATCGGTCATGATCGCAAGTATATCGCGATCGCCGCCGATCCGCTACGCCGCGAAGACCTCGATCCCCTTCGGGGCCGGCTGCGGGAACGACGCGCCGCACTCGATGCACGCGTCGCGGTCGCGAGGGGTCGGCCGGCCGCAGGCCGGGCAGTCCAGGCGTGCGGCCCAGCCCCGATGTGCCGGATAGCCCAGCAGCACGGCAGGCCCGAACGGCCCCGGTGCCGTCCGCTTGGGTGGCAGGCACACGGAGTGTGCCTGCTACACAAGCGTTGCCGCCAGGAGGGCCAGCAGCAGCAGGGGCAGGTGGGCGACCGAGGTCAGCAACAGGCGGCGCGCGGCGCGGTCGTCGGGCTGGTGGAAGAAGTGAAGCGAGGCGGCAAGGTAGCCTGCGCCCAGAAGGAGGCCGACTACCCCGAAGCCCCAGCCGGCGCTGCCGGCCGCCCACGGTACGAGGCTGACCGGAATCAGCGCGATCGCGCCGGAGACGGCCCACCAGCCGGCGGTCCGCCCGGAGGGGTCGGCGACCGTGATCAGGCGCAGCTCGGCCGCGGCGTAGTCGCGGCGGTAGAGCCAGGCGATGGCCATGGCGTGCGGGAACTGCCAGAGACAGACGATGCCGAACAGGGCCCAGGCCGTTGGGGTGAAAAGGGCTCCGGCCGCGGCCGCCCCGAGAAGCGCCGGCATGGCCCCGGCGATCGCGCCGATGGGAGTCTGCCAGGCGGTCATCGCCTTCAGGGGCGTATAGACCCAGACGTAAATCAGCCAGCTCACCGCCGCCAGGACCACGGTCGGCCAGTTGACCAGCCCGGCCAGGTGGATCAGTCCGCCCACGGATGCGGCGGCGGCGATCCATCCCGCCTCGGTCGCGGAGATCCTGCCCGCGGGGATCGGCCGCCGCGAGGTCCGCGTCATGCGGGCGTCGCTCGACCGCTCCAGGCGCTGGTTCATCACGATCGCCCCGGCCACGACCAGGCCGCTTCCGATCAAGGCATGCACCAGCGTGCGCCAGTCCGGGAGCTCCGGCCCGGCCACCGCGGCCGAGACCGCCAGCGTGAACAGCACCAGACCTACGATCCGCGGCCGGATCAGCTCCCAGTAGGCTTGAAGCATGGGGGTCCGGCCTGCGCGAAGCGTGTCGATCTCGGGGGTTGCCTGGAATGTCATCGGCCTATCATAGTCCTTCCGTTGGAGTTTGCACGTGCGGGAGATTCGAGGAGCCTTGCCGACCACAGGGCCAGCGACACGGCGGCCACCAGCGTCAGCGACCCGAAGGCCACGTGGGCCGTGGTCGTGACGCTCTGCTGCCAGCTCTCGCGCGTGACCGTGTAGGGTACCGCCCAGAAGTAGTCGCGGAACCAGAGCGGGAAGCCGAAGTTGACGATCCAAGTCAACAGGCCCAGGAGGAACTGGAACGTCCCCAGTCCGGCGAGGATCGCCGCCCGGACGACGATCGAGTTGAATTCGGACAATCGGCGTCGCGAGAAGACGCAGGCCCAGACCAGGTTGGCCAGCACCAGACCGCCGACGATCAGGTGGAGCCAGACCCACAGGGTGAACCACCCAGGCCCCCCGGAGGCCGCAAGGTGCCGGAGCTGGGCGCCCAGCACGATCTGCACGTAGATCGCCGAAAGGGCGGCGATTGCCCCCCACCGCATGGCCCTGGCGCTGGAATGTTCGGCGGGCGCTCCGCCCTCGATCCAGCGCGGCGAGGTCAGCGCGACCAGCGCGGCGGCCAGGGCGAAGACCAGCGGGGCGGTGCAGCCGTGGACCTTGGCCAGCAGGATCTCGTCCTGGATCACGCGGAGTCCGCCCAGCGTGCCCTGCAGGCTCACGCCAGCGACGGCCGCCACGCCGAGCCACTTGACCCACCGGCGATGGTCCTTCCACCAAAGCAGCCCGGCCAGCGCGATGGAGATGAGCCCCACCGCCGCGCCGATCAGCCGGTGGCTGTGCTCGAGAAACAGGTCGTTGAACTCGCGGAGCCAGCTCTGGGGCGGATACAGGAAGAGATTGTAACCGTACGTATTCGGCCAGTC
>CAYSUS010000086.1:0-31873 GCA_964434165.1 uncultured Pirellulales bacterium | reverse complement strand
AACCCGACACCTCGTCCGGTTCCACGGATACCGAGGACTGGCCCACCTATCGCCACGACGCCGCCCGCAGCGGCCGGGCGACGACCGACGTGCCGGCCGACCTGGCCAGGACGTGGTCCGTCGAAATCGGCGGGCGGATCTCCAGCCCGGTGATCGCCGGCGGACGCTTGTTCCTCGCGGCCATCGACGCGCACACGGTCCACGCCCTCGACGCCCAGAGCGGCGAGAAGCTGTGGCAGTTCACCGCAAGCGGGCGCGTGGACTCGCCGCCTACCGTGTGGAAGGGCCGCGTGTTGTTCGGCTCGGCCGACGGCTGCGTCTATTGCCTCCGGGCGAGTGATGGCGGCCTGACGTGGCGGTTCCGAGCCGCGCCGCAGGACCGCCGCCTGATGGCCTTCGAGCAGATCGAGTCGGTCTGGCCGGTGCACGGGAGCGTGCTGATCCACGACGGCGTGCTGTACTTCGTGGCGGGGCGATCGATCTTCCTCGACGGGGGACTGTGCCTCTATCGGCTCGATCCGGCCACGGGCCGCGTCCTCTCCGAGACCGCTATGGACAGCCGCGACGAGGCGGCCGAAAAGATGGTGCAGGAGTACGCCCGGCAGCAGAACATGCCGGTCGGCCTGCCAGACATCCTCTCCTGCGACGGGCGGCGCGTGTACATGCGGAGCCAGGCCTTCGAGCTGGACGGGACCCGCCTCCCGCTGGAGGCCCTGCCCTACGCGGGCAACCCGGAGCGATACTCGATCCCGCCGACGCAGCAGCCGGAGCTGGCCCACCTGTTCAGCCCCACCGGCTTCCTCGACGACTCATGGTGGCATCGCACTTACTGGGTCTACGGCAGCCGGTTTCTGGGCGGCTGGGCCGGATACTCCCAGGCCGGCAAGGTCACGCCGGGCGCCAAGATCCTGGTCTTCGACGCGGACAAGGTTTACGGCTTCGGACGCAAGCCGCAATACTACCGATGGACCACGCCGATTGAGCACCAGCTCTTCGCCGCGGCCAAGGATCCGTCGGCCGTGCGAGCCGAGGACCGCCTGAAGCCCAAGCCCAAGGGCCCGAAAGGCAAGCCGCGTAGTAAGGACGGCGTGTTCCGCTACTGGGCCCAGGACATCCCGATGTTCGTCCGGGCGTTGCTGCTTGCCGACGGAAAGCTGTTCCTTGCCGGACCGCCCGACTTGATGGACGAGAACGACGCCGTCCGGCGCCTGGCCGATCCCGAGGTCCAGCAGGTCGTCGATCGGCAGAAGGCGGCCTATCGGGGCGCCGAGGGCGGGCTGCTGTGGGCCGTCTCGGCCGACGACGGGGAGAAGCTCTCCGAGCTGCGCCTCGACACGCTGCCGATCTTCGACGGGATGGCCGCCGCGCGCGGGCGGCTGTACATGTCGTGCACCGACGGCCGCTTGATCTGCTTCGGTGAAGCGAAGTAGCCGGGTTCTCCCCTCTCCCGCCTGCGGGAGAGGGTGGCCGCGGAGCGGGCGGGTGAGGGCGGCTTGCTGCTCGTGTGCTCGTTCCCGCGCTCCGCGTGGGCGCCGCGGCCTGGGATGGTCCGCGTCGAGCGCAGCCCGTTCGGGGAGGGCGCGGCCAACAGACACCGCTCAGTCAAGACACCGCTTGCGCGATCCGCCCTCACCCCCGGCCCCTCTCCCGCTTGCGGGAGAGGGGAGTGCTCAGTCGCTGACCAGGTTGCCGTCCTGCTTCACCCCCGACGCATCGGCCACGTGGAGCGGGCCGGCCGATCCCCGGGCGATGCGGCACCCCGTGAGCAGGTTTCCCGAGCCGGCGCCGGTCCAGCGGACCGCGGCCTTGCCCTGCGGCGCGCCGCTGCCGCTAACCATGGTGCAGCCCGAGACGAGCACGTCGCTGGAGTCCTCGACCAACAGGCAGTGGGGGGCGGCGCCGAGCAACTGCCATCCGCTGACGGTAATCCGTCGGCATCGGGCAAGCTCCAGGAGCGACACGCCGGACTCCTGGCCCGTCTCGGTCTCGTCGAGCACGTGGCCGCCGGAGAGGACGCAGTCGCTGGACCCCTCGAGGCGGACGCCCGTGCCGTAGGCCTCCGTGTGGCGGCGGAACTGGTTGGAGCCGACCACGATCTGCCGGCAGTTCTCCAGGAGCAGGTTGTAGCGCTTGGCCGAGTAGATGCAGTTGCCGGTGAGGGTGATTCCATAGCAGCCGGTGAGGTAGACGTTGTCGGTCTGGCTGCCGATGACGTTGCCGGTGATCGCGAACAGGCCCGGCGGCCGGCCCTTGGCCGCGCCGTCCTCGAGGATCCGCAGGTTCGCCCCGCGCGCGGACGGCGTCGCCTGGATCGTGTTCGAGGCGATCGTCACCTCGTTGACCGTGGCACCGTCCGCGGTGGTGTCGATGAAGATTTCGGCGGTGGGGTCCTCGGCGATGCCGTGCGTGCGGTCGTTGTTGTACTCGATGTCGTTTCCGGTGATCTGGAGGTTGCGGATCTCGCTTCTCTGGATGCGGATCCCGCCCAGCCGGTTGTAGCTGATGTGGTTGCCGATGACGTTGACCTGGTGCAGGTTGAGCTGGTCCATCAGCACGCCCACGCCCGAGTTGTGGTAGATCTGGCAGCCCTCGACGATCACGTTGCGGTTGCGCTGGGTGAGATGGACGCCGTGGCGCAGTTGGTGGAGTCCGACGTTGCGGATCACGGCCTGAATCGTGCCCGTGAACTGGATCCCGTCGGCCTCGGCGTGGCGGCCTTCGATCTCGATCTCGGCGACCAGCGGCATGCGCTCGTGTCGCCAGACCTCGGGCTGGATCGTCTGGGGAGCGGCGGTTCCGCCGTGGCTTCCTGCCAGGCGCAGGGCCGGCCCGGCCCCGGCCATGATGATCTTCGCCGTGCCGAGGCTACCCGAAACGCCCAGGCGACCGACCTTCGTGGTGTCGATCTCGATGGTCTTCGTGATCAGGTAGTCGCCGCGCGGGAAGTGGAGCACCCCTTCTCCCTGGTCGATCAGGTGCTGGATGGCCTTGGTGTCGTCGTGCTTGCCGTCGCCGACGGCGCCGAACTGGAGGACGTCGCTCATGGGGGCACCTCATGGTGTGCAGGCGGGGATTGGGGGGGAGAGCGTCGTGGGTAGTCAGCGGCCAGCCGCGACTGGACCGCATTCTATCCGCCAGGAATGGACGTTTGGGGGGAGAGTCGGGCGCAATGCGTCTGCTCGGGGCGTTGAGGATACGATCTCGCCACGAGACGGCGGGGACGGAGCCTGCGCCAAGTCCACCGGAAAACCGCGCAAGCACGTCTCAAACCGGGCGATGAAGTGATTCCGCAGCGACGCGCCGAAGAGAAAGAAAGCCGCAACCCGTTGCAGGGTCGCGGCTTATTGAAGCTGGGGAACTAGGATTTGAACCTAGACTAACTGATCCAGAGTCAGTCGTGCTGCCGTTACACTATTCCCCAAAGTCGTCCAAGGTGGAAGACAACAACCGGCGGGGCCGGGTTCGCCATCGTACCTTCTACCCTAAACGTATAGGGGGTTATCGCTTACGTGTCAAGGGAGGCCGCGACGGGAGTTGACGCCCTGGCCGAGCCCACCCTAGAATCGAGGGCACTGCTGGCCACCAAAACGACCCACAGGACGGACGAAGCACCGCAGCGGGGTGTGCCCGGTTCGGGGTGCTGCGCCACCTTTGGTGGGGGGTGTCGAATGGCTGTCCTTCGCGCGATCAAGGGGCTCAACCCCGGACAGATCTTTCCTTTGGAGCACGCGACCGCGGTCCTCGGCCGCCACCCCGACTGCGACATCGTGCTCGACGTGAAGGCGGTCAGCCGGCAGCACGCCCGCATCCTGAGGATCGACGGCGCCTACCACGTCGAGGACCTGCGGAGCCGCAACGGGACGTACGTTAACGAGGACCTCATCGAGGGCCGCCGCGCCCTTTCCGACGGCGATCAATTGCGGATCTGCGATCTGGTGTTCGTCTTTCACGAGGGCCCGCCGGAGGCCGCGGTCTCGGCCTGGGAACGGGATCAGGGCGTGGAGGCCACCGCCCTGCTGGTGGACGACACCTACGCGCCGGGCGGCTCGACCGTGATGTCCAAGGTGGACATCTCCACCGGCACCAGCGGACTTCGCCTGGCGGTCAATGCCGAGGCGAAGCTGAAGGCCCTGATCGAGATCGGGCAGCAGGCGGGCAAGGCCCTGGGGCTGAACGAAGTGCTCCCCAAGCTCCTGGACAGCCTGTTCTCGATCTTCGTTCAGGCCGACCGCGGGTTCGTCGTGCTTCGCGATCGGCAGTCGGGCCGGCTCGTCCCCAAGGCGGTGCGCCACCGCCGCGAGCACACCGAGGGCCCGGCCCGCATCAGCCGGACGATCGTCAACAGCGTGATGGCCTCGAAGGAGGCGATCCTCTCGGCCGACGCGGCCACCGACGCGCGGTTCGACATGGCCGAGAGCATCGTCGATTTCCAGATCCACTCCATCATGTGCGCGCCGCTGGTCGATTCGGGCGGCAACGCCCTGGGCGTGATCCAAATCGACACGCTCGATCCCCGGCACCGCTTCAACGCCGAGGACCTGGAGGTCCTGGCGAGCGTCGCCTGCCAGGCGGCGGTAATGGTGGAGAATGCCCAGCTCCACGAGATCGCCGTGCAGGAGCGGGTATTTGCCCGGGAGCTCGCCGTCGCCCACGAGGTGCAGCAGGGCTTCCTGCCGGCGGCCCCGCCCGAGGTGCCCGGCTACGAGTTCTACGACTACTACGACCCGGCCAATCAACTCGGCGGCGACTACTTCGACTACATTCCGCTCTCCGGAGCACGTTTGGCCGTGGTGCTGGCCGACGTGTCGGGCAAAGGGATCTCCGCGGCCCTGCTGGTGGCGAGGCTCTCGGCGGAGCTCGCCTACTGCCTGGCCAGCGAGCCCGATCCGGCTGCGGCCATGGCGCGGGTGAACCGCGTGTTCTGCGAGAATCGCTGGGAGGGCCGGTTCGTGACCTGCGTGCTGGCGATCCTCGACCCGCGCTCGCACCAGGTGACGATCCTCAACGCCGGCCACATGGCGCCCTTGTTGCTCAGGCCGTCGGGCGAAGTCCTCCCCGTAGGCGACGAGGCGACCGGCCTGCCGCTGGGTGTCGAAGCGGGATGGGAGTACGGCCAGCACAGCATGAAGTTGGGACCGGGTGAAAGCCTCACCATGTACACCGACGGCGTCACGGACGCCATGAACGTCTCCGGCCAGCTCTACGGCACAGAGCGCCTCGTCGCCCGAATCGCCGCGAACGGCCCTGGCGTCGAGCAGATCACCCGGCGCGTTCTGGACGACGTGCAGCGCTTCGTGGGCAGTCAAGCGCAGACCGACGACATGTGCCTGGCGAGCTTCGGCCGGGTAGCGGGGTAGTGGTCAGTGTTTAGTGTTTAGTGGTCGGTGGGTGAGTGGAGATAGCGGGTAGCTGCTGAAAGGACCGTGTCATGAGATGCACTTGGTTGAGCGGCTTTGGTTACTCGATGGTCTTCCTCGGCATATGGGGAATTGGGGCGTTCTCGGTGTCGGCCGGGGCCGAGGGGGCGTGGACCAGGCTCTGCGCCGACGAAAACTGGTATCGCCAGGAGCGGGGCAACGAGCAGATCTTCCGCGGGACGCTCGAGGCCGTGCCGAACGCGGGCGGACCCAGCGCGCTGCAGCGGACCTCCTACTATCGGCTCGGCGAGCGCACGATCTACACCGGGGCCAAGAAGGTCGAGGCCCTCGAGCGACTGGTCGGCAAGGCCGTCGAAATCCGCGGCAAGCCCGTGGACATGAACCTCGAGGGGCAGGCCCTCAAAGAGATCTGGCCGGCCGCGGTGCGACCCGCGGCGGGCAGTCAGCCCGCGCCCAAGGCCGCCAAGGGCAAGCCGCGGCCCTCGATCCGGCCCGCCATGCCGGCCGTCGGTGAGCCCTCCGTGGGTCCGGCGGTACCTCCGGCCGCCAAACCCGGCAACGTCAAACCACAGTGGAACGAGGCCCCGATTGTGCTGATCGGCAAGCTCGACCGCGTGGACGCCGGGCCGGTGGGGTTCTCCGAGCCCCCCCTCTACACCCACACGCTTCACTTTACGGTCAGCCGCGTGCTGCGCGGCGTTCTGGAGCCGGGCGCACAGATCGCTTGCAGCCACGCCGCGCGCCAGGCGCAGAGGCCCGTCTTCCCTGTAGGCGAGTTGTGCCTGGTGGCGGCCAAGCAGGCCCGGGGACGGCTCCAGGCGACGCTGGTCGAGAAGGCCGATCCGAAACGCGTGGCCGCGGCCGAGGCATCGTGCAATCTGCCGCTGGGTTGGCGCATGAAGGACGGCAAGCCGGTCTCGCCCTGGGCCCCGCTTGGCGAAGAGGCCTGGCCGGAGGGCTCGGGCCTCAAGGCCGAGTTGGTCTGCAGCGTGACGGGCCGGCCGGCGCTGTTGGCCGGCGGCGTGAAGCTGACGGTCGAGCCGGTCCCGCCCTCCAGAGAGATCAAGTGGACCAACCCCGACGGCGACGGCGCGTACAAGGTCACCGTGACCAACGAGACGGACAAGCCGATCGAGATTCCTGCCCTGCTCTCCAGCGGCGGCAAGGTCCTCTGGGCGAACAGTGTGGTGATTCTGTGCCAGGGCAAGGCCTACGTCTGCCCGGGCTTCGACACCGGCGTGAAGGACGTCGCCGTCACGAAGCTCGATCCGGGCGAGAGCGCCAGCGGCGTGGTCAACGCGCTTGCCCTGGAAGGGCCCGAGTGGCCGCGGGGCGGCTACCGGATCGAGTTTCAATTCTGCCTCGGCGAGCTCACCGAGACCGAGTCTTTCTACTACATGTCGCGGCACCATGACAAGGTCCGCCAGAAGCTCAAGGGGCAGCCGTAGAAGTCTGGAGACCGGAAGTCGGGAGCCGGGGAGTTGTGTGTGAGCAGTCCCGCAGCAGGTCATCGCAGCGCGGCCAGCAACCCCGGCTCCGTCTCGTCGACGCTCCTGGCTCGGGTACGGGCCCGTCGGCCCGACGCCTGGCAGCGGCTGGCCGACCTCGACGGCCTCAAGCGCGAGCGGCCGGACCAAGGCTTTCGGCGATGGCTGGCGGGCATCACGCGGCACAAGGTGGCCGACCACTTCCGCCGCGCGCGCCCCGTTCTGGCGGCCGGCGGTACGGATGCCCACGAGCGGCTTCAGCAGGTCCCCGATCGGTCCGGAGGGTCCGAGGAGACCGACCTGGCGTCGACCGACTCCAGGCTGCCGCAGCGAGCCCTGGAGCTGCTGCGAGCCGAGTTTGAGGGCCGCACCTGGGAGGCGTTCTGGCAGACGGCCGTCGGAGGACGTCGTGCCGCGGACGTGGCGGCCGACCTAGGCATGTCGGTCCCGGCGGTGTACACGGCCAAGTCTCGCGTGCTCCACCGCCTGCCCCTTGGGCGTGAAGGCCGGGGAGGAATTGATCACGGAGACGGTCCAGAGGCGGTGCTACATCCTCCTCGCCGACGGGCAGCAGACCGCGATGTTGGCCGAGGACGAAGGTCCGCGCGCGTGGAAGATCGAAAAGGCCGAGTGGCTTGAGCGAAGTGAAGACGACGACACGGCCTGCGAGCTTCTCGTCGCCCTGAACGAGGCAGGGGCGCAGCGGTTGCGCACGGCGAACGAGCGGTTTAAAGAAAGCCGTCTGGCGATCCTGCTGGATGGCCGGGTCGTGGCCCTGCACAAGCTCGACGGGCCGATCCCGGCCGAGTGGTCCATTCGCGGCTGGAACGACCCGGAGCAGGGCCGGCGCGTGGCCAAGATGCTCTCGGCATCGGGTGACTTTCCGTAGACTTCCGAAGTCTCGAGGATTTCGGAAGTCTTGGGCTGTGGGCGTGTCGATGGACGATCATACTTCCGAAGCCTCGAAGACTTCGGAAGTCTTGGAGCCCGGAGTCGCTTGGTCCGGGGCCTCTTGCCGCAATCGCACCACGCGCGCGCCGCAGACCTCCTCCCCCAGGCGACCGTGCAGGCCGAGGTAGGAGCGGATGGGGATGCCGTAGAACGGGCTGACGGTCTTCTCGAAGGCGATGGCGTCAACGCCCGCCTCCCGGGCCAGCTCGATCGCGCGGCGGACCGCGCTGCGGTGCTCGGTCCAGCGGAACAGGAGATACTTCCACACCAGCTCCGGGACGCGGCGGCCGAGCGCGTCGCGGTAGCGCACCAGCTCGCGCATGTTTCGATAGATCACGTCGAACCTGGCCCCGCGCCGGTAGCGGGCGAGCATCTTGTGGTCGATCCCGTCGACCGAGATCTCGACGCGATCGAAGTGCATCGCCGCCTCGCGCTTCTCGTCCGTCTTGATCGGGGTCCCGTTGGTCGAGGTGGTGAGGTACACCTCCGGGTGCACGCGGCGAATCGTCTGCACCTCCTGGAGGATCGTCCGCGGGAGGAACGGCTCGCCCAGGTTCAGGTAGCCGATGTGCTCGATGCCCGCCTCGCGGAGCTCGCCGACCACCCGCTCCAGGTCGTCAAGACCAACCGTGGCCGCGGACCTGAGGCCTCGGATCTGGTCGCGCGGACAGGCCAGGCACCTCAGGTTGCACCTGCTCGTATTCTCGAGCATCACGAAGCGGGGAGAAGCGTAGCTCTCGACGGCCGCCTCCGCGGCGCCGCGGCCCGCGACCTGGAGGTCCGGGCACCGCGCGCAGTGGGCCAGGGGCAGCCGGCCGGCGGCCAGCGTGCGGCGGAACCGGTCGGCCGCGGGGCCGGTGTACACTTCGTGGAACGACTGTTGCTTCAGGTCGCCGATCTTGCCCGTCCCGTCGATGTCGTGGGAACTGCACGAGACGGTGAGGTCGGAGTTGATGCAGAGGTTCAGGCCCGAGCGGCCGGACAGGGCCCGGCACGAAAACCGCTTCCCGCGGAGACGGGCCATGGCTTCCAGACCTCGACGCCCGGCGCGGCGGCAGGCGTCAGCGACGGTGGTGGCAAGCGTGTACATGCGGGCGTTATCGAGGCTCAGGAACTCGACTCGCGCGGTGATGCAACGGAGGCGCGGATCGAGGGACGACCCATGCACCGTACAACAAGACTAGCTCGCTCCGGCCGCGGGAGGGGGCATGATCCGGTGAGCGAGGGGCCTCCCGCGGAATCGCGTCTGCTCTCCTCCAAAGAACCCCGGGATGCTGCGCGACTGGCACCGCCGGATGGGGGAGCGGAGCGTGGCGAACGGTGCGCGCAGTGCGATGGTATGTTCGTGCCAGGCAGCACGCGCTTCCGTGCTCGCACGCTCCCCGCTGTGGCCTGGCTGTGAGGTCCAGCCAGGCTACGAACGATCCCGAGGCTAGTGCTTAAGCATGACGAATGGCAAGACCGACCGGGCCGCATCTCGGGAGGCAGAAAGCCCCAGGTACTCCAGGCCCGTCGCCGCCGCGGTCGTGATGGGCGTGGGCTTCTTGATGCGGTGGCCGGCGCGGATGCCGGTCCCGATCGCGAGCATCCACACCCGGCGGCATCCCTCGTCGGCGCCCTCGCCCGTGTAGAAGTCGCTGTGATGGATGAAGCCCGGCCCGTCGGGGGTGTCGAGCTGGCGTCCGTGGTCGGGCAGGATCAGCATCAGCGTGCGCCCGCGATAGGCGGGCAGCCTCTCGATCGACCGCCACAGGCGCCACGTCAGCGCGTCGGTGCGGCGGATGGCGTCCACGTACCGCGACCAGGAGCCGTAGTGCGCGCAGTCGATCTCGCCGAAGTCCACGCTCATCACGCGGGGTGAAAACGCCGTCATGCAGTCGATCGCCGATTCGGCCAGGAAGGCGTCGTGGCTGGTCGTGCCGCCCGAGGAGCGCCACGCGGCGAAGCGGCGGTCGAGCCACTTGCGGGCCGCCTCGGAAAGCAGCCCGCGGGTCGCGATGCGGCTGGTCGAGCGCGCCAGTTCGGCGCATCGGGCCGTGGCCGCGACCTCGGCCTTCTTGGAGCCCGAGGCGGCGGCCTCGCGCAGCAGCCGGTCCATCTGGTCGGCAGTGGAACGCGGGATCGTCGGCGGCTCGACCACGTTGGCCGCGTAATCCGCCCCGTATCCCGGCGCGCGGCTCCGGCCCGTGTGGGCAAGGATGGATGCATAGACCATCGACCATGCCGCCGTATCCGGGAGCTTGCGGGCCTCGCGCACGATCTCGAATACCGTGGGGTGCTCGGGCGGGCGCGACCAGTCGATGTCGTCGTACTCCCAGTGCCCGGTCTTGATCGACGCGTTGGCGTTGGGGTGAACCACCAGGTGTTCCACGCGCATGTTCGTCAGGAGCGCGCCGCGCGGGACCATCTCCTTCCAAAGCCTGGGGATGTAGCGGTGCTCCGGATCGTCGATCGTCTCGCTCGAGCGCGTGCCGCCGCCGAAGAGCACGATCACCAGTCGTCGCTCCCCGGGCGGCGGCGGAGTTGCGCCGGGGCCGGGCTCTCCTTTTCCCCGAGCGCAATTCGCCGGGGCTCCCCCCGCGGCCGCGGCGGCCCAGGCCGCGGCGCCGCGGAGGAAGTCACGTCGGGGGATGGGAGTGGCGGTCATCGTCGCCGGGGGGGACAGCGTGGGCACGGGTTTCGTCGCAAGCTGCCTCTTGGACAGCGTGGCATGCCCTCGCGGAGCGTGGGCATGGGTTTCTTCGCAGGTTCGTACTCGACCTTCCAGGGCCGACACGGCCCGGGGCGCTCAGGTCTGCTTGCCCTCAGTCCGAAAGGGACGCGGGCGGCTCGGGCACGGGTTGCCTGGGCTCGAAGCCCTGGTCCCACGTGGCCTTGTCGATGGCGAAGAACCACTCGCCGCGCTTGCTTCTGGCGTCGTCGATCGTGGCCTCGTAGGACGCGAAGCGGGGCGTGGTGGGCAGGGAGGCACCGGACGGAAGCACTAGCGACTGGGCCACCGGCTGGGGCGATGCGGTGGCCGTCCGGGCCGCAGCGCGCAGCGGGATCCGCTCGCCGCGGGCTTCCTGGTCCGTCAGCGCGACGACCGGTCCCTTCGTGAGCGGCACGGAGGCCACGACCTGGATCCCCTCCCGCACCTGCACGCGGAGGTGGATGGGGCCGAAGGAGTCCCACAGGCTGGCCGGGTGGATCACGTACGAGAGCTGGTACGTCGCCGGATCGCGGGTGTCGAGGTACGCGTACTGCCCGTAGTTCACGGTCACCTCGCGCGTCGTCTTGGGCGGGAACGTGGCCTGGTAGTGTAGAAGGTTCATCGGCGCGAAGGTGAACACGACGGGCAGGTTTTTCAGCACGTTGCGGAGCGACGACTTCAGCGCCGGGCCGACCTGGGGATTGTCGTCAAGATAGTCCACGCGGGCGTACACGGTCGGATCGCTGCCGTAGGGGATCTTGCGAAGCGCGTCCTTCGTGTCGGGCAGCTCGATCTCCCGCGGCCGCACGGCCCCGGTTGCCGGGTCGATCGAGCGCTCGCGCACGTCGCCGCCCCACGCGGTGAAGATCGCCTCGTAGTCGCCCTTGACCGTGGGGTCGAATTGCGCGGCCAGGTGGGCCAGCATCTGCGTGGGCCGCTGTTCGCCGATGTACGCCAGCGTGCCCAGGTTCTGGCGGTAACCTCGTATGAAGGGGGCGCTCGACGTCCAAAGGACGGAGGCCCCGTCCGACCGGCCCTCCTTCGGGCCCAGGTCGAGGCTCGCGTACTCGACCAGCAGTTGCGCGTCGCGGGGGTTCCATTTCATGGGCCCGGTCAGATGCGCCAGCAGGGCCTTGCGCGCGGCTCCGCCGGGGATACCGTCCTTCTGCCGAGCCTGCGGCGCGGGGGCCTGCGCGGGCGCGTTGGCCGCGGGGCCGGGGATCTTCGGCACGGCCTCGACCAGTTCCGCGAGCTTCTCGTCGGCGGCAATGGCCGCGTCGATCACCTTTCGGGCCCGCATCCGGATCACCCCGTAGATGATCGAGTTGCTGATCACCTGGCTGGTCACCGGCTTGCCGTCCACCGTCACGTGGACGTCCGGCCGCGGCGTCATCGCGCGCGGGCTCATGTAGATCCCGCGAAGGATCGGAAAGCCGAAATCGACCGTGACCGGCTCGTCCGTCGGGTTCTCGATCTGGTACGCCGCCGTGACCAAGGCCAGCGGGGAGGTCCCCTGGATGCCTCGCAACACCCGGTCCTCGTCCCCGCCGAACGTGATCGTCAGATCCTCTTTGACCACGCGGAGGCGCGTCTCGCGGGCCGGCTTGAGATTGGGGTCGATCCGGGCCAGCACGCCCCTGGCCGCCGGATCGCCGCCGGGGTACTTGATCACAAACGGCCCGCCGTTGCCCCAGGCGGTGCCGGCCACCAGCGAGGCAGCCAGCGTCCCGCAGAGAACCACACTCAGCTTGCTCGACCTCATGACCTGCTCCTTTCGCGTGAAGCTGCCGCAGTCTGGGACTTGCCGCGGCATTCAGGATAGCAGGTCTTCGCACTGCGCGGTGTAACGGGTTTGTAACGTTGGAGTGGTGGGCGGCGAGTGGGCGCGCCGGTCGAGGTGGCTCGGTGCGGCGAGCTACTCGGCGGCCGACTTGCTTCCCTCGGGCGAGGCGCTGATGGGCTGACCGGAGGGAAGCGGTCGGCCCGCCGTGCCGTAGCCCCAATGGAACAGCTCCTTCTTCAGGCGGCGGAACTGCTCGAAGCTGTCCGGGTAGGTCCAGATCGTCACCGTCGATCGGTTCGCAGGGAATAGCTTCAGGGCCGCGCGGAACGCGGAGGAGTGGGCCAGGGCCTCCTCGACCGTCTCGCCGCCGCCTGGGTTCACCGGAAGGACCTCGAGATGATCCAGTGCGGCCACCGTACCCATCACCCCGCCATGCCGGCGGACTTCCAAGGATATCTTCTTGCGGACCAGCGTGTACTTCACGCGGAATCCACGGATCGGACCGATGGTCTCGGTAATCTCGGGCAGTCTCTCGAGGGCGTCGGCCTTGGCCCGGGCGTCGGCCTTGAATTCCTCAATCAGCTTCTGCATCGGGACGAAAGCGATCCGGCCGTCGCGTAGAAGGAAGTGCGCCTCGCTGCCGTCGACCGTTCGGCTCAGCGGCGTGGGCAGGCTCTGCACGACGATCGGTCCGGCGTCGGAGGACTGCGCCTCCTCGGTCTCGCGCTTCAGGCGCTCCAGTTCCGCCTGCGATTCGGCCAGGGCGCGGCGGAGGTCGAAGTCCTTCCGGGCTTCGGCCGAGAGCTTCTCGCGCCGGTCCTTGAGCTCGTGCTCGGCGGCCGCGATCGCCGTGGCCAGCGCCACGCGCTCCTGGTTGCGCAGCAGCGTCTCGCGCTGGACCTCCGCTAGTTGGACCGCGAGCTTGCGCGCGTCGCCCTCGAGGCTGGCCAGGTGGGCCGCGTCCCGCTCCAGGCCCGCCATCGCGGCCTGGGTGGCTTCGTCCGGGCCTTCCACCTCGACGGGGGCGTTGCGCGCCCGCACCCCTACGAACATCACGAGGATGATGAGAATCCCCACGATGTTGGCGAGGATGTCGAGAAACGAGTCCTGGCCGGGAGCCGAGCTCTCCGGGTTGCGAACGGGACGACGCATGGGGTGCTTCGAGATTCGGACTTTGTCTTGTGGAGCTTCGCTGTCGCCTACCGACCGGCCTTCAACTCGACTTGCAGTCCGCTGCCTTCCAGCAGTTGCGAAAGGTCCTGGTAGCGACTCTCACCGCCGGGGGCTACGCGCACGCTAAGCACGGGCCGCCAGTACATGCCGCGCCCGGCGATGCCCCAGCCATCCATGTGGTCCCATATCTTGGACACGAAGTCGTCGATGCTGTCCCGGGTTCGCGGACGCAAGGGCACCACGGCGGACGACGCGGCGCCCTGCGGATCGATCACCAACCGATCGGCATGGCAGTCCACTCGAATCGGACGGGTGATGGGGACAGCCCCATGTCCGGTCTCGGGAAGCCCCCAGTCTCGGCCCCGCAGCTCGGCGAGACTGCCGCCCGACCGACGCGCGCGGACATCGTGGTCCGAGGCCTGCCCTTCGCCCGAGCGGCTTGCGGATTGCGGCGGCGGCTCGTACCATTCGCCGGGGCGCAGCGGCGTGCCGGCACGTGTCCGTGGGTCGCCGGCCGCCGACCGGGCCGGGCCGGCCGGGCGAGCCTCGGGCCGACCGTCAACGCGGCGACCGTAAGGGCCCGTCCGATCGGCTTGAGTCTCCTGACGCGCCCGGGCGGCGTCTATCGGGTCGGAGTCGCGCGGTCCGACCATGTGCGACGCGAAGCCGCCTTGGAGGTTTCCGGACACCGCGCCCGCGCCGGCATCGCGGGACGCGGCCGGGGACTCCGCGCCGCCGCGCCCCGGAGTATCCTGCCAGCCGCCCCGTCCACCTTGCGAGCCGCTGCCGCTGGGACCGTCTTCCGCCAGGGCAGTGCCCGGCATCGCCCGGCCAGCATGCCCGGGAAGCCCCTCGCGCCCCTCACCGCCGCCGCCAAAGGCGAATATCCTCGGTCCGGGCGGCACATCGTCGGCGACTTCCGGGCCGCGCTCGCGCACGATGCCCCGGGGGCCGGCGCGGAATACCGGCTTGCTGCGCGACCGGGCGTAGCGGGGAGCGATCTCGGCCAGCATCTCCTGGCGCTTCCGCGCGGAATCGACGGCCTGGGCCATCACGTGACTGAGGTTCGGATCGGCCGGGGGGAACTCGAGATTCCAGTCCTCGCCGATGAGCTCATAGCCGAAATCCGCCCCCCACGATTCCATGGCCTCGCGAGCCGCGTAGTATGCGTCGATCCCGTCCGGCCGCACCAACAAAAGGGGATAGGGCTCGTCGTCCTCATCGGCGAAGCCGCCGGCGCGTCGGGCCAGGTGCTCGCGCGCGGCCCGGAGCGCGGAGGCCAGGGGGTTGCCTGAGCCCAGTGGGCCGTGGAAGTCGCGCCGGCCCAGATGGATGCCTTCGGGCTGGAGCACCACGACGTTTCTGCGGCACTCGATGTAGATCGGGCGGCGGTGCGTCCCGTGCGGACCCTCGTACGGGACGATCGCGTAGGAGCGGCGCCGCGTGCGGGCCTTCTCCCGTTCGTCGGCCAGGCGCTTCTCCGCCGCGTCGAGCCTCGCTTTGGATAGCGCGAGACTCTTCTCCAACTGGTCGCGCTGCGTGGACTGGCCCGACGCCGTGCGCTCCATTTCCTCGAAGGCAATCCTGAGCCGCTCGAGGTCCTTCTTGAGAGACCGAATGTGGTCTTCGGCCCCACCGAGCCGCAGTCGGGCGTCGGCGAGACGCTCCTCGGCCGCGTCGCGCGCCGCAAGGACCTGCTCCGCGCGCCACTGGAGCGTTTCCCGTCGCAGCCCGATCTGTCCGATATCCGCGTCCCGCTCCGCGGCGGCCCGGGCCGCAGCTTCGGTGGCCTGGAGGCGGGCATTGCGGGCAAGCACCACAAGCAGGACGATCAGCGAGCCCATCACGCAAATGAGCACGGCCAGGAACGGGAACAGCGACAGGCCGCCGGCGACGGCCGGCTTGCCGGCGCGGCGCAGGCGTCTCATGCGGCATGACCCGTTCGCTTGGCGGAGTCGAGCTGGACCCTCGTACGTTCGCCGGGCACCTGCCCCAGTCGGCCGTTGAGCAGGTGGATCGCGGCGGCCAGGCTGTTGACCGTTTGCTCGAAGTTCCCGGAGCCTGCCAGGGCGGCCAGGTTGCGGTTCAGGGCTTCCTCGAGCCGGGCGATCTGCCCGCTGGCCTCGACCGCGCGCGACGCGGTCTCCGCCTGGCGCACCAGCCCCTGCTCAAGCGCGCTCAATGCCTCGGTATGCTGAACCAGGGCTTGCTGCACGCGATCCCAGTGCCGGCGGTTCTCTTCGGCGGCTGCCTGCTCCACGGCGGCCAGCTCGCGGGCGTGGGCCTTGAGGCTTTCGGCCAGCGCTCCGCCAAGCGAGGACCGGAGCCGCGTCTCCGCGGCGTCGCTCATGGCGGTCCAACGCTGGCCGGCCGCCTCCATGGAGGCCTGCCAGAGCTCGGCCTGGCGGCGCACGAGCTGCTCGGAGCTGGCCACAAGCGTCTCGGTCATGCGGCGCACCGCGGCAAGCTGGCCGTCCGGCGTGTCGGCCACCAATTCGAAGCGTCCGAGGAGCTCCTCCTCCGCGCGATCGTCCACTCGGCTCAGGAGCCGCGTTTCGGACCGCTCCACGAAGAAGTAGGCGAACATCAGGATCATGGTCAGCGTCAGGCCCTGGGCCGTCGTATTGAAGGCGACACTCAGCCCCGCCACGACCTCCGGGAGCGACTGCTCCAACGCCTCGGGCTCCAGCTTGGCCACGGCCATGGTGATGCCGATCACCGTACCCAGGAATCCGAGGATGGGGATCGCCCAGAGGATGACCTTGACCAGGGAGTAACTGTCCTGGGCGCGGGCTACGTCGAGGTCGGAGAGGTACTTCAGCTCGTCGGGGAGCGACTCCGCGGAGCCGCGGCGGCGGACGTGCTCCAGGGCCTCGCGCACTCGGCGCACGAGGTAGTGCTCGCCGGCCGCGGCGCGGCGGTCGAGCCGCGCCAGCAGCGAATCGCAATCGGCGGCCGCGTCGCCGCTCAACCGCGGCCCCAGCAGCGGTTCTTCCAGCCGCCGGTTCTGCGCGACCACGTGGATGGCTTTGACGACGAGGGCCGCGATGCCCACGAAGAACATCGCGGACTCGGCGTAGTTCACCGGGTGGGCGGTGAAGTAGTCGTGGAAGAGCTGGCGAAGAGGGCCCTGCGGCCCGAACGAGTTCATCGCCCCATAGAAGGCGCCGCATACCAGGCCCCCCCACACGAGCGGAGACTGGATCAAGGCCTGGGCAACTCGGTTGAGCTTGTTCACGTGAGGAATCCCTCGATTTGTGCAACGAACGGGCTGGAGGCGAGCGATCCTTCCGGAGGCCGGGAAAGTCTGGAACGGAGCGCACCGCCGGCTCAACGCGCGACCGCGGTTTCCTCAGAATCGGCCCAATCCACAAAGTTGATGAGCGGAAACCCGCCGGATCCGCCTGAAGCGTGCAACCGGGCATGATGGGGCGACTGGGACGACTCGTGCGGCGTGTCGGGAGGTGCCGAACGAGGCCTCTGACGTCGGCGGTACGCCTCGGGCCCCTTGTAGCCGCGCGCAGCCATCGCGCAAAGCCCGATCTGCGGCGCCAACGCGGCAGACCGAATGCCAGGAGCAACCGGCAAAGATTGCCGAAAGGAAAGGCTCCGAAACTGCCGATGATTTCCAACGTCCCCGCCGCTTGAGCCCCATGCGGCGGCCGTAGGCGGGGACGACGATCGCACGTTCCCAGGGGGGGAAACAGTCCGGACAGCGCCCCATGTGGGCCGTCCGGACTGTAATTTTTTCTTGGCGCGACGGCGATTGAGGCCTTGAACAAGCTCAGCCGGCAGGCCAGCCCGCGGCCTCGCAAAGGCTCCCGGCCTGCGGCCCCGCAATCACGCCCCGGCCGAACGGGCGCGGACCGCTCCGCTCTGTCGGTCTTCGTTGACGAACCGGGCGTCGATCCGCTGGCCCATCGCCGGGGCCGGCGCGTAAGTCGCGCTACAGTGGGGCGTTTCCCAGAGTCCGACTTCCACCACGGGCAGCCCCTGGTCCGCCGCGTGCTGGTGAATCAGCCGGGCGATATTCTCGGCCGTGGGGTTATCGCTTAAGAGGATCATCGGCTCGCCCATCTCCGCCAGCACCGGCGCGACCGGGTCGTCGCGGTGGAGGATCATGCGGTGATCGAGGGTGTCGTCGATCCACTGGCTCACGACACGCTTGATGTCGGAGAAGTCGAGCACCATGCCGCGCTCGTCGAGTCCGGGGGCCGCCAGCGTGATCACCACGCGCCCGTTGTGCCCGTGCAAGTGGCGGCATTTGCCTTCGTAGTCCAACAGCCGGTGGCCGTAGCAGAAGTCGATCTCTCGGGTGACGCGGAACATGGTGACGTGAGTGGCGAGTGGGGAGTGGTGAGCAGGGGGCAGATGCACTTCCAACGTCCATCTACCGGTGGGCGATGGCTGGGAGCGAGTACACGGTGCGATCCTCGATCCCCGCCGCTTGGAAGGCGGCCTGGCGCTCGGCGCACTTGTTGCATTGGCCGCAGTGTCGGCCCTCCACGGGCGCCAGGCAGGAGAACGTCAGCTCAAGGGGAAGCTCGCGCCCCAGCCCCAGCACGTGCGTCTTGGACAGCTCGCAGAGCGGTCGCGTAATGCGGATGGGGCCGTCCGGCGATCGGTTCAATAGCGACTGCAGGTCGGCGAAGAAACCTTCGGTCGCGTCCTCGAACGGATTGGATCGAAGCACGCCCAGCGCCAGCGCCTCGACGCCGTGGCGCTGGCACCACAATGCCGCCTTGACGATCAGCAGGAGATTGCGCCCCGGCAGATAAACGGCCTCATCCGACGTGTCCGCCCCTGGGGGCGCCGTGCCGGTCACACTCCAGTGCGTCCCGTACACGTCGCTCAGAGGCAGATCGAGCACGACCAGGTCGTTGAGTCGAGGGCCGCGCAAAGCGCAGAGAAACTGCTGCGCAGCGGCCAATTCGGCCCGCTCCCAGACGAGGCCGGAGCGGATGTAGAAGGGGTGGACGCGATGCCCTTTGGCGAGAAGGTGGGCCACAAGGACGGCGCTATCCAGACCCCCGCTGAACAGGATGCCGATGGCTCGGCGGTTGCGGCCCGCGTTCATGCGACGTGCAGTCTCCGACCGGGGGAGTTTCAGGGGCGAAACACGTGTATTCTAGGGGCGTCATGGCGGCGCATGAAGGCTGGCCCCGCCGATGTCGAACAGCGCGACTCCGAGTGGGGGGCTCCGTCGGCGAGAGACCCCCGACTCCGTCATCGCGAGATCCTGGCCGGTCGGGCTATTGGGCCCGCCCAATTGCCCTTGCCACCCCCCCAGGGCCCTGTTACGATCCGGCCCCCAGTCGCCGGAAGCGGTGCGTCCCTGCTTTCACCGCGTCAGGCGCTAGCGGAGTGCTCGTCCATGTCCCGGCCTCTATCTCTTCCCGGCGTCGCGGTGTCGCTCGCGCTTCTCGCGAGCGGTTGCGCCGACAACGCCATGGTCCTTAAGGGCCAGGTCCAGCACCTTCAGCAGCAGAATCTGGCTCTTTCGCGCCAGGCACAGGAGCTTCAGGCGCGGGCCAATGACCTGGACCAGCTTAATCAGGCAAAGGAGGTGCAGGTCGCGCAGTTCCGGCAGCAGGCCGAGGCCGCGGAGCAGCAAGTGGCCGCGATCAAGGAGCAGTTGGCCAGTGTCACCAAGCAGCTCGCCAAGGTCCGGGCGGCGAAAGAAGAAACCGAGAGCCGCGCCCAGGCCCTCCATGCCTCGATGCGGAGTCGCGGGGGCGTCAGGATCCAGCCGAACAACAGCCTCCACGCCGGCCTCCCCACGATCGACCTGCCGGGCGTCCACGTGCGGCCCGACGGCGACGTGATTCGAGTGGAACTGCCGGGTGAGACCCTCTTCCCTGACCCCTCGGGACGTCTCAGTCCCGAGGGACAGCGCGTTGTCCTGGCCGTCGCGTCGGTCGTCTCGCGGGATTTCGCCGGGCACCGCATCGGAGTCGAGGGACACACGAGCACGGACCCGCTTCCCAACAAGTTGTGGCTTTCTCACCACCATCTCTCGTACGCCGAGGCCATGGCGGTCTTCGATCTGCTCAAGGCCCGATCGACCCTGAAGGCCGGGCAATTGTCCGTTACCGGCCACGGGTCCAACTACCCGGTGGTCTCCAACGGCTCGCCGGAGGGGCGCCGGCGAAATCATCGCGTGGAGCTGGTCGTCTATCCCGACAAGGTGGCCGCGATCGGCCCCACCCGTTAGGACCCGGCGGTCTCCGGCGGCGGCAGGTCCGACGCCGACCGTACCGGGCGTCTTGCCCCGGGGTTTCGGCCCGGGGATACTGGAGGACTTCCCGTTTCGCTGCCCAAGACGCGTATTCGGTGCGAGCCTCGCCAAGACACCCGCCGCCCCATGATCGCGATCATCGACTACGGAATGGGCAACCTTCGCAGCGTACAGAAGGGATTCGAGAAGGTCGGTCACGAGGCGATCGTCACCAGCGACCCCGATCAAGTCGCGGCCGCGTCGAAGGTCGTGTTGCCGGGGGTCGGCGCCTTTGAGGACGCGATCGCCGAGCTGCGCCGCCGCGCCATGATCGAGGTGGTCCACGACTCGATCGCGTCGGGCAAGCCGTTTCTGGGTATCTGCCTGGGCCTGCAACTGCTGTTCGAGCGAAGCGACGAGAACGGCGAACACGCTGGCCTGGGCATCGTGGCCGGCGACGTGGTCCGCTTCGACCTGCCGCGGCAGTACTCCGTGCCTCACATGGGCTGGAACGAGCTGCACATCCGCCGACGGGCTCCGTTGCTGGAAGGAATCCCCGATCGCACCCGGGCGTATTTCGTCCACTCCTACTACGTGGTGCCGCGGGATCAGGAAGTGATCGCCACGGAGACCGACTACCCCGACCTGTTCTGCTCGATGGTGTGGCGCGACAACCTCATGGCCACCCAGTTCCACCCGGAGAAGAGCCAGGATCATGGCCTGCTCATGCTGCGCAACTTCGCCGAGTATGGTGGAGCCTAGCGCGCGTTCCAGCCTGGCGCTGAACGCCGCGATCCGAGGGGCGCCGCCGCGTTTGCGAAATACCGCGGGCGGGGTAAAATGCTGAGTCGCCTTGCGTGATCCTGGGGAAAGGGGTCATCCTGGGGAAAGGGGTCAGGATCCTTATGTGCGAAGCCCCCTTCGGGCCGTTCCGGCAAAAGGGTTGGGACCCCTTTTCCCTCCCAGCATCGTGCAAGGCCATTCAGGTTTTCAGGTCCCCAATGGCCCCAAGCTAACGCGATCCAAACAGTCTCGGAGTCGTCCATGTCGAGCCCTCTTTCCAGCCCCCCCGCCCCCAAGACCGACCTCCGCCGCGTCGCGATCCTGTTTTCCGGCGGGCCGGCCCCGGCCGCCAACGCGGTGATCGGAAGCGCCGCCACTGCCTTTTCGATGTATGGAATTGAGGTCCTGGGTTTCCGCAACGGCTACACGCACCTAATGTCCTACGAGCCGGGCCAACCCCTGGAGGAGGGCACGGCCTACGTCAGGCTCGACCACGAGGACATGGAGGGGGTGCGGACCACGGGCGGGATCCTGATCGGCACGGCCCGGGCGAACCCCGGCAAGAAGCTCAAGAGGCCCGCGGATCTCAACTGCCCCGAGTCCACCGCGCCCCTGAAGACCGTGTACGACGCCCTGCGGTCGCTGGAGGTCGATGCCCTGATCTCGATCGGCGGCGACGACACGCTGACCACGGCGGCCAAGTTCCGCATGTGGCAGGACACACTGCCCGCCGGGGAGAAGCGGATCCGCGTGATCCATCTCCCCAAGACGATCGACAACGACTATCGGGGCATCGACTTCACCTTCGGCTACTTCACGGCCGTGGAGTTGTTCGCCACGGAGCTGCGCAACCTGCTGGCCGACGCCAGGTCCACGGGGGCCTACTACTTCGCGCAGCTCATGGGCCGCGCGGCCGGCTGGCTGGCCTACGGGGCGGCCATCGCCGGCGAGGCCAGCCTGGTCATCGGCCTGGAGGACATCAAAGCGGAGTGGTGGCTCACCGAGGACACCGTCGATCCCAAGACCGGCGAGAAGATCGTGGACGGGCAGGGCGAGCCTCTGCCGCGCAAGGTGTTCGACGTTACGGCCGTGGTCAACCGCATCGTGGACACGATGGTCGCCCGGGACAAGGTGGGCAAGCCGTACGGCGTGATCGCCATGGCCGAGGGGCTGGCCGAGTACCTCCCGCTGAGCGAGATTCACCACGGGTTGGCCGAGGACGAGTTCCGCGCCCTGGCCCCCGACGAGTTCGGCCACTTCCCGGTCTCGCAGCTGAAGTACAGCAGCCGCCTTGCCCGGCTAGCCAACGAGGAATACCAGCGGCGGACCGGCAAGAAGAAGAAGGTCAACGGCCTGCAGTTCGGCTACGAGGTCCGCTGCCACCCGCCCACGGCCTTCGACGTGATCCTCGGCAGCGAACTCGGCGTGGGGGCTTACCGGGCGCTTGCCGAACAGGGGCTGGACGCGGTGATGATCTCGGTCAGCGGGCAGTTGTCGCTTCTGTACGAGCCGTTCGAGAAGCTGATCAACATGGAGAAGCTCCGCGCCCACGCCCGGCCCATCGACCCCAACGAGGATTTTCACCAGCTCGCGCGGTATTTGGAGGTGCGGGTGGACGGGTGAGCGGCGGGCTCCGGCGGTTGCACCTTTTGAGTCCCGACCCGTAGCAGGCCCGCTCCGCGTGCCGTCCGCTTGCTCACGCGGCGATTCCTCCCCAGACCCGCGGGGCGATCCCCGCTCGCCGCTTTCCCAGTGGCAGGACCGAAGGCATGCCCGAGCAACCTGTCCTTCAGTTGACCGATTGTCACCCCCGACGACCATTTCCCGGCGTGGCGATGCACGCGTTCGAGGGCCGGGCGATGACGGTCTCGATCGTCGACATGGAGCCGCATGCGGTGATCGACGAGCACAGCCATCCGCACGAACAGGTCGGCTACATGGTCCGCGGCGGCGGCGAGTTCATCATCGCGGGCAAGTCCTGCCAGGTGGGCGAGGGCCAGATGTGGCGCCTGCCCGGCGGCGTGCCCCACAAGGTGATCGCCGGGCCCGAAGGGCTCAGGGCCGTGGACGTGTTTCATCCGGTGCGGGAGGATATGCGACCTTGAAGACCTCTTGAGGAGCCAGCGATGCGTCGAGCGACACGGCAGGCGGGGTTGGTGCTGGGCGTCGTGGTATTCAGCCTGGCCGCTGCAAGCGTCGGCGACGCGCGAACGATCCGCGTTGACGGCAGCTCAACCGCCGAGGAGGAGGACGGCTCGCCCGCGGCCCCGTTCAAGACCATCGCGGCCGCGCTGAGCGCGGTGCGCCCGGGCGACACGGTCGTGATCCACGAGGGCGTGTATCGCGAATCGCTCCGCGTGCCTTCGGGCAGACCCGGCAAGCCGGTCACGCTCCGCGCGGCCGACGGCCAGCGGGTCGTCGTCACCGGCGCGGAGAAGATCGAGGGTTGGAAGCCGGCCGGCGACGGACGATACACCGCCGTGCTCGACTGGCGACCCGACCGCCTGTTTGTCCGCGGCAGACCACAGGCGATGGCCCGCGATCCGGAGCAAGGCTGGCTCGCCTCGACCGAGGCCGGCGACGACTGGCTCAGGGCGCCCGAGTCCCTCAAGCGCCTTTCTCTTTCCCATCCGCTGGGCGAGGTCCGCGTCTGGCTCCAGAAGGGCAACGTGTTCGGGACGTTCCCCCTGCGCAAGCTCGATGCCGACAAAGGAGTCGTCTGGATGGAGGGCGTCAAGAAGGGCCGCCTCTCGGACAGCGACAAGTTCTACCTCAGGAATCGTGCGGACTGGGTCCGACGCGCGGGCGACTGGGCGGTCGAGCCGGAGGGCGACCGGTTCGTGCTCACGCTCAAGCCGGCCGAACCGGGCGATCTGGATGCCGTGGAGGCCCCGCGCCGCAGCGGGGCGGTGCTTCGGGTCCGCAACGCCAGCCACGTGCGCATCGAGGGGTTGGAAGTGGCGGCCGGGCGCCGGATGGGCATCGAGGTCCACGGCGGCGTTCGCGTCGACGTCCTCCGATGCGTGGTCCACGATCACGGTTACGTCGGCATCTCGATGCGCGACGTGCGCCACGGCTCCGTACGGCAGAACGTCGTTGCCCGAAACGAGCACGGGGTCTCGGTCAGCTACTCACAGCGCGTGACGGTCGAGGAGAACGACGTGGGGCACAACCGCGTGGATGGCGTGCTCGTCACGTGGAAGTCGAGCGATGTGACCGTGCGACGCAACTACGTCCACCACCACCTGCTCTGGGGCCACCCCGACAACATCCAGGTCTATCGCGACGTGCGCCGCGTCAGGTTCCAGGAGAACCTGCTCCTGGCCGGCGGGCAGTCGATCATGATGGAGCAGACCCGCGACGGCGTCGTCGAGGGCAATATGCTGGTCGGCTCCGGGGCCGTGATGCTGATCCTGGGCCACGAGAACGCCGGGCATTACCGGATCGCCGGGAACACGTTCGCCATGTCCGGCTACGGTTGCATGAACCTCACGTGGGAGGACTACGAGGTCAACGAGAACGTGTTCTTCTCCGGTCACGGATCGGCCCTCTACGGCGTACGCGGCATACCGGGCTACCGGGCCGACCGGAACCTGTTCTGGAACTCCGATCGAGCGGAGCAGCCGACGATCCTGGCCGCGGACGCCGGATGGCTGAAGGATCTCGCCGCGGTGCAGGAGTCCACCGGGCAGGACGCCCACTCGGTCTACGCCAACCCGCGGCTCCGCAACGCCCCGATCGCATTCGGCGTGCTCGACACGCGTCGGCTGCATGACTCGACGCGCGAGAAGTGGTACATGCGCGGCGGGACCGCGCTGTTCCGCAAGGGCGATCACGTCGAGGTGAACTTCGACGGGGTGGTCCGCCGGGTCAACGAGGTCGAGGAAGAGACGATCGCGGTCAGTCCGGGCCTGGACGAGCTGCCCCTGAAGGGCTGGCTTGTGGCCAACTGGGGCGAGTGTGGGGATTTCCGTCTCGACCTGCGCCTGCGCGAGGGTAGCCCCGGCGCGAAGCTGGCCTCCGGCGGCGAGCCGGTCGGCTCGCGGATCGACGTGGGGGCCTACCAGCGGGGTGACTTCAACGGCGACGGACGCCGCGACTTGCCGGTGGCCCCGCCCGAGCTGCGAGCGCTCCGCTGGAGTGCGGCAGGGGATTAGCTCGGGCTGCCAAGAGGGCGGAGCCTCTGCGAGGGGATGATCCTTCCGAAGTCCGGCGTCCGTCGGATCCCCACTTTGCCGTTGACCGGCCACGGTCTGCGGTGCTACTCTCGGCCCCCGCGCCGGCAGCCCCCACGACGGGGCAATCCAGCCGTCGGCGCGACCGATGGGACGGACAACCATCTGCTCCCGAAGACTCGCGCTCCTCCCCAGGCACTCCTCGCATGTCCCACCTTGGTACTGCCGCAACGCCCCAGGACGCTTCGCCCCCGCGCAGCGCCCGGCTGCTCGGACCGGCGTTTGAATCGCTGAGCGACCGCCGCGTGCACCAACTGACCTGGGCCCTGATCGCGCTGGGCATTGCCGCGCGCCTGGTCCGGTACGCGCTGCGATTCCCGCTCTGGCAGGACGAGGCTTACCTGGCGGCGAGCTTCCTCGACCGCGATTTCGTCGGTCTGATGGGGCCGCTGGAAAACCGGCAGGTAGCGCCGCTGCTGTTCCTTTGGGCGCAATGGTCCGTGCTGCGGCTGCTCGGATTCAGCGAGTACACGCTCCGCCTTGTGCCGCTGATCTCGGGAATCGGCAGCCTGCTGCTCCTGCGACACGTGGCGGGCCGCCTGCTCCGCGGGACGGCCCTGGTGCTGGCCGTGGGATTCTTCGCGGTCGCGTACCCCGCGATCCGCTACTCGGTGGAGGCCAAGCAGTACAGCAGCGACGTGCTGGCCTCTCTGGTCGTCCTCGCCCTGGCCGTGGAGTGGTGGCGGCGACCCGAGCAGGTCCGATGGCTCTGGGCCCTGGCGGCCGCCGTCCCGCTGGCTGTGGGCTTTTCCTACCCGGCCCTGTTCACGGCCGGCGGGATCGGCCTGGCCGTGGGGGCCATGCTCATCCGCCGTGGCACGCCCCAGGCATGGCTGGCGTGGCTCTGCTACGGCGTGGTTCTGGCCGCCGGCTTCTGGGCCCTGATGGCGCTGTCGGCCGGCAGCCAGAGCAGCGCCTCCCGGGAGTTCCTCGTCAAGCTCTGGCCGGAGACGTTCCCGCCCCTTTCGGAGCCGTTGCGCCTGGTGGGATGGTTCTTCGTGACGCACACCAGCGACATGGTCTCCTACCCGATCGGCGGCGCACGCGGCGGCGGCACGCTCACGTTCCTGTGTTGCGTCGCGGGTCTGCTGGTGCTCTATCGCCGCGGCAGGCTGGATCTGGCCCTGCTGTTGCTTTCCCCTCTGGCCGTGAACTTCGCGGCCGCCTGCCTGAAGCGTTATCCCTACGGCGGTCCCGTGCGGTTCTCGATCTACGCGGCCCCGCTGGTCTGCCTTGTGGCCGGGCTGGGTGCGGCGGCCATGCTGCCGGGCTTCAGGCCGCAACGGTGGCACATGAAGATCCGTATGCTCATCCTGGTGCCTTTGCTGATGGCGCTGGCCGCCGGCTCGATCGTCCGCGACTTGATGAAGCCCTACAAGAACCGCGAGGTCCTCCGAATCCGGCAGGTCGCCCGGTCCTTGTGGCAAGACCGGGCGGTGGACGAGGAGGTCGTCTGCCTCTGGACCGACCTGGGCGACGACTTCTCGAGAAAGGAGGTCCCTGCCGCGCGGGCCCTGTATCTCTGCAATCAGCGGATCTACTCCGCGCGGATCGCCGCGGGCGAGCCGCCGCAGTGGGATCGCATCAGCCAGGGCCGCCCCCTCTGTTGCGTCCAGCACCGCTCGCCCGGCTGCCAGCAGGAGGGCGATCGTCTCGCGCTTTGGCTAGGCCGCATGAAGTCCCGCTACGATCTGGTCGGAGAGGAGGAGTTTGTCACCCCCCTGACGTTTGACGCTCATCCGGTCGGACAATCAGTTCACCTCTTCCGTTTCGTTCCCCGAGGTGAACTCATGGCGACCGAAAAGTCGCGGCCGCCCCCTCCAGGTACCGTGTCGCGGTAGTCGCGACTGGCTTGTATGGATTGCCGGCCCGCTGCGATTCCGCTGGCTTATTTCTTGCAGGACCGGCAGAACCGGTTTAGGCTAACGCTTAGAGACGCGGTTCTCTCATAGGGGGAAACCGACTCTTCCAGATTGCATTGCGCTACTCATTGGAGGGTTGCTTGGGGGGGGTGTTCTGCTCGATGGGCACGGCGCTGGACCGTCGGGACTTCCCGGTGGACGGCGAGGGTCCGTGACCCGCGTCGCTGAAGCCGCCAAGCGGCGCCGTTGAGGCGGGGCGACGTTGCGCGCGGGGCGGTCCGTCAGGTCCCTCGCGCGCGGCATTTGCTTGCCGCGACGGAGCGAGGCTTGGTCTCTGCGGGGCCGCCCATCGGTCCATGCTCTGCTTGCGCCTTCCGGTGCGCCAACGTCGCTGGAAACGCTCTTGAGGGGGAAATCATGATCACGCGTCGAATGGTTGCCATCGCGCTGGGCGCTGCGGCGCTCGCGCTGACGTCGGGAGTGAACGCCCAGGCCGCCCTGGTCGGCTACTGGGACTTCAACGGCGACAGTATCAACGACACCGCCGGTTTTGCGCTGGGGGCCCATCATGGGACCCTGGTCAACAACTCAGGGACGGCAGGATACTCCGACGACACGCCCGCTCAACTGGCCGGGGGACGGTCTCTTGACCTGACCGGCGGCGACGACTACGCGGTGATCAACAACTTCACCGGCGCGGCCACCCAGGCGGACTTCAACTTCACCAGCGCGATGACCGTCTCGGTGTGGGTCAAGGGGTGGCCGGACAACGACTGGGAGCCCTTCGTCGCCAAGTACGGCGAGGCCGGCCAGGGCTGGCAGATTCGCCGCCATGGCGGCTCGAGCAACGCCACGCTGACGCTTCGCGGAACCGGCGGCGCCGACGACCCCCCAGGGGGCCGTCAACCTGAACAACGCCAATTGGAAGCACGTGGTGGGCACCTACGACGGCGCGCGGCGCCGCCTGTACGTGGACGGGGCCCTGGACAGCACGATCGGCGACACGGGCAGCATCGCCCCCACCGTGGCCGACCTCGCGTTCGGGGCGCGGCTGGACGACGGGGGAGGGGTCAGTGCCTTCTCGCGGGTCCAGCTAGATGACGTGGCGATCTACGATCAGGGCCTGTCGCTGAACCAGGTGCAGCACCTCGCTTCCGGAGGCGATCCGACAAACCTGCCCGCCGTGGACGTCTCGGTGTTTCCGCCCGGCACGCCTTCCGGTCCGGTCCTCCTCGGACCCGTGCTCCCCAACGGCAAGCGGAACGCCTACCAGTTGGTCAATGCGCCGGACGGGATGACCTGGGACCAGGCCCGGGTGGACGCCGCCGGCCACTCGTACCAGGGGGTCCAGGGCCACCTGGTGACGGTCCAAAGCGCGATGGAGAACGCCTTCGCCACGGGATTCGGCGGCGGCGACCGTTGGATGGGGTTCACCGACAGCGATGCGGTCAGCGCGATCGACGGGCAGCAGATGCCCGGCCTCCAAGGGCAGCAGTTCCGCTGGGTGACCAGCGAGCCGGTGACCTACACCAACTGGGCCGGCGGCGAGCCGAACCTGGACGCGACCGAGGACGCGGCGAACTTCCGCGGCGACGGGTTGTGGAACAACCTGCCGGCCGGAAGCACGCTGGGCCAGGGGGACTATGCGCTGGGCTCGTATGTCATCGAGTACGAGGTCGAGTCGTCCGAGCCGGGCGGGCCGCGACTGCTGCCGAAGCTCGGCCCTCGCGATGCTGACGGCAACCGCAGCGCCTACGAGTTCGTGATGAGTCCGTCGAGCTGGACCGCGGCCAAGGCCGATGCGGCCAGCCGCCATTTCCAGGGCGTCGCGGGGCACCTGATCACGATCACCTCCGCCGAGGAACAGGCGTTCGCCCAGACCCTGGGCAACGGCTGGATCGGCATGACCGACGACCCGGCCCAGGCCCCGGGGGCCAACGAGGGCAACTTCCAGTGGGTCACCGGCGAGGCCGTCTCGTACACCAACTGGAACACGGGCGAGCCGAACAACGCCGGCGACAACGAACACTACGCCGAGATGAATCCAGGCTGGAACGATCTGCCCAACTCCTCCACGCGAAGCTACGCGGTGGAGTACGATCTTGGCCCGGCCCAGACGGCGCTTCGCGCACGCATGGTGCAGCTCAACCCCGCCGACACCGCGACATTCAATTCGCTCGACACGGCGGGCCAGTCGCTCAGCGTGGCGCTGGGCTTCGGCGTGGGCACAGTGTACGAGGTGACCACCGACGCGACGCGAGACGAGTACGAGGCGGACTTCGCGGGCACGGGCGGGGCGCTTCCCTTTGACAACCCGTATCCCGACCGCACCGGGGCCGACCCCCGCGATCCCGGCGACGATTTCGCCGTGCGGGCCACGGCCAAGGTCTTCATTCCGGAGGGGGACTGGTCGATCGCGTTTTCCGGCGATGACGGGGGCTACGTCCACATCGACGGCGTCCGCTTCCTCGCCCAGTTCAACACCAGCGGCGATTCCAAGGCGAATGACGGAACCATCCTCTACGACGCCGCGGCCAGCCATACCGGCACGCTGGGGCACTTCACCGTGCCTGCCGGCGGGATGACCACGGAGCTGGACGCCCTGTTCTTCGAGCGGGCTGGGGGCGACTACTTCGAGATCAGCATCGCGCCGGGCCACTGGCCGAGTCTGAACTCCCAGGCGTTCGGCGTGCTGGCCGACCAGCAGTTCGGCTGGCGGCTTGCGCCCCAGGACCCGCGTGATCCGATCAACGTCCGCATGGTGCAGATCGACCCGACCAACCCCTCGGGATTCAAGAACACCATCGACACGGCCCTGGAGGCGGCCGGACTCGCATTGGGCGTGGACGGGACCGGCGACTTCTCGATCGGGGGGCAGGACTATCGAGTGACGACGTTCGTGGAGACGCGGTCGCCGTACCTCGACTTCGGCGGCGGGGGCGGGGCCTTCAACGAGCCCACGCTCCGCTATCCCGACGGGCGGACCGACCCGGGCGAGGACTTCCTCGTCGGGGCCCAGACCTTCATGCGGATCAAGCCCGGGACCTACACGATCGGCTTCCACAGCGACGACGGCGGGCTGATCCGCCTGATCAACACGCACGGCGACCCGATCCAGTTCGACGCCGAGTACAACACGAACGGCGATGGCGTGCTCGACGACACGATTCTCTACAACGCCGCGCGCGGGCCGGCCTGGACCCTAGGAGTGTTCACACTGGATGACGTCTCTTACCTGGAGTTCCAAGGGCTGTTCTTCGAGCGGGGCAGCGGCGACCTGTGGGAGGTGGCCATCGCCCAGGGCGACTTCAGCGCGTTCAACTCGACGGACTTCTTCGTGCTCCGCAACGGCGCCCTGCCCGACTTGCTGCTCGGCCCCACGCTGCTGAGCGTGGTGCCCGAGCCGTCCAGCCTCGCGCTGCTGGGACTTGGAGCCCTGGGGTTGGTTGTGGCCGGCCGACGCTGGGGCCGCAGGCGCTAGCGCTCGCCCGTGGATGCCGGGTCGTAGCTGAGCATCGGGCACTGGTAGTAGCCCATCGCGGCGTGGACGACGTCGGCGCGGTAGATCGGATCCTGCATCAGGCACACCCTGCGGTCGGCCGCCGGGATGGTCGTGACGTAGATCCGCAGCTCGCCGGGATCGGAGACGATCAGCTCCTCGCGCCAGTCGCCCAAGACGTCGGCGATGGCCGCGATGTGCTTGCCCTCGATGGGCTTAAGCAGCACCGGCCCCTGGTGCTTCTCGATTCGGCCGCCGCGCACGAACTCCCGCTGGAGATCCGCGTCCCAGTAAGCGCACTTCGGGCTGAAGCCACCGAGGTTCTCGTCGCTGAGCACCTTCCCCTTGCAGGTTCGCAGCCGGGCGTACTTGAAGTGCTTCTTCTCGTCCGTGTCGGCGCTGTAGCACTCCCAGCCGGGGTAGCGCCCGTCGATGTCGCTGCACATCCCCTGCCCGTGCACATGTCGAGTGTATCCCTCGTGGCCCCAGAGGATCTTGCCGGTAGCCGCCTCGACCAGGCACATGCCGTTGCGCTCTTTCTGCCGGGTCTCCATACCGTAGTAGATCTCCAGCCCCGGACGCTCGGGGTCGATGTCGCCGAGGTAGAAATGGTCGGGATGCCCCAGGCCCGTGGTCCACAGCGGCTTGCCGTCGCCGTCCAGCACGCTGGAGCCGAGGAGGATCTCGTCGCGACCGTCTCCGTCGATGTCCGCGCAGTGGGTCCAGTGGGCGCCCTGGCCCCACCACTTGCGCTCCAGGTCGCGATTGTCCCACTTCCACTGGCGACGGAGCTTGCCGCCCGAGAGCTGATAGGCCTCGGCCATCATCACGTTGTACGTGCCGCGCAAAGCGATCAGGCTCGCGGTTTTGCCATCGAGCCGTGCCACGGCGAGCTGGTTGCGCGAGGCGTAGTTGTAGCCCCGCTCGCCGTCGAAGCCCTCGCGCGAGGGCCAGTCCACCCGGGTCATGGGCTTGCCGGTGCGGCCGTCGAGGACGGTGAGATACTCGGGCCCCTTCTTGACGCGGCCGTCGGCCTCGCGGGGATCGCCCTCGCCCGTCTTGACGGCCACCTCGGCGCGGCCGTCGCCGTCGAGATCGGCGACCAGGTAGGGCGAATACCAGATGCCCCGCTCGATCGCCCAGCCGAGGTCGAACCGCCAGAGGAACTTGCCGTCGGCGTCGTAGGCCTCGAGTTTGTATGTGTCGGGACTCGGCTTCCAGTACTTCTCGTAGGGGTCGATGTTGTCGCGGGGCTGCTTGATTACGTAATCCAGGCGCCCGTCGCCGTCGAGATCGGCGATGCCCACCTTCTGAAAGGTGTAATCGCCCTGGAGCTTGATCGCCAGGTAGGGTCGCTTCTCGCCCTGGGCGGGGCCGGCCGTCTCGGTCGAGCATTCCCGCTCCTTGCCGTCAACGACCAGGCGCACGTGACACAGCCAGTCGCCCTTGTTGTCCGGGGCCGCGGCGACGAAGTCGGTCGTCTTCGCGATCGGCTTGTCGTTGAGCTTCTCGGGCTCGCCGTCGGAGCTGCGTCGATACACGTTGAACGCTGCACCCTTGGGGTCCGAGGCCAGCAGGCGCCAGCTCAGGTACACCTTGCCCTCGCCGCCGGGCATGACGACCAGCCCGCGGTCGAGGTCCGTACAGACGGCAGGTTGACGCGACCGCCGTTCGGCGGAATGAACTCGGCCTTGTGCCCACAGCCCAGCAAAGGCTGCCAGAGCGACGGCGGGCAAGAGGGCCAGGGCGTGGATTCGCGTTCGGCCGTTCATGAGGCTACTCCAGGGAGTCGGTGGGATCGGGGGGGGGGGGC
>CAYSUS010000085.1:0-32003 GCA_964434165.1 uncultured Pirellulales bacterium | reverse complement strand
GAAGGCCTGAACGACATGGTCTATAACCGCTGCATCGGCACGCGCTACTGCGCGAACAACTGCCCCTACAAGGTCCGCCGCTTCAACTACTTCGACTACCACCCGGACCTGAACGGCCCGGGCCGCGAAGTGAAGAAGATGGCCTTCAACCCCGAGGTCACGATCCGCAGCCGGGGCGTGATGGAGAAGTGCACGTTCTGCGTGCAGCGGATCCAGGCGGTGAAGATCGAGGCCAAGAACGCGCGCCGGCCGATCGAGGACGGCGAGATCAAGACCGCCTGCCAGCAGGCCTGCCCGGCCCAGGCCATCGTGTTCGGCGATCTGAACGCCAAGGACAGCCGTGTCGCCCAGGCCCACGCGGCGATCCGGGCCTACGGGCTGTTGGCCGAGCTGAACTTCCGGCCGCGGCTGGCGTACCTGGCGAGGGTGAGGAATCCGAATCCGCTTCTCGCGCAGACCACGAAAGAACCAAGCGCCGCGAAGGCCTGAGGAATCGAGAACCCCGGAAGGGGACAGTCCCGGTTTCGTGCCGCTTCGCTTCACGAAACCGCGACAATCCCCTTGGACGAAGCATGAGCACCCTCGCCGCGACTCCCGAAGACGTGACCTCCGACGACCCGCGCCAGCGGGCGCCGCTGACCACGGGCGGCCAGGACGCGCGCACGATCACCGACTCGGTCTGCCGCATCGCCGAGCAGCCGCTGCTGGAGACCCGCAAGACCTGGCTTGCGGCTTTCCTCGTCTGTTCCGGGCTGACGGCGATGCTGTTCCTGTTGATCGGCTACCTGATCCTGACGGGCATCGGCGTGTGGGGGAACAACAGCCCGGTCTTCTGGGCCTTCGACATCACGAACTTCGTGTTCTGGGTGGGCATCGGCCACGCCGGGACGCTGATCTCGGCCATCCTCTTCCTGTTCCGCCAGAAGTGGCGCACGAGCATCAACCGGGCGGCGGAGGCGATGACCATCTTCGCCGTCACCTGCGCCGGCATCTTCCCGGCGATCCACGTGGGGCGCGTGTGGCTCGTGTACTGGCTGGCGCCGTATCCCAACCAGATGGCCATGTGGCCCAACTTCCGCAGCCCGCTGGTGTGGGACGTGTTCGCGGTGAGCACCTACGCTACGGTCTCGGCCCTGTTCTGGTACATGGGCATGATCCCCGACCTGGCCACGCTCCGCGACCGGGCCGGGACGCGCGCGCGCCAGCTCGCTTACGGAATCTTCGCTTTGGGATGGCGGGGCTCGGCCCGGCAGTGGCACCGGTACGAGCGGGCGTACCTCCTGTTGGCCGCGCTGGCCACGCCCCTGGTGCTGAGCGTCCATTCGGTGGTGAGCTTCGACTTCGCCGTTTCCATCCTGCCCGGCTGGCACACGACGATCTTCCCGCCCTACTTCGTGGCCGGGGCGATCTTCAGCGGATTTGCCATGGTCGTGACGCTAATGGTCCCGGCCCGGGCGTATTTCGGCCTCCGGAACCTGATCACCCTCCGCCACCTGGACAACATGAACAAGGTGATCCTGGCCACGGGATGCATGGTCGGATACGCCTACGCGGTCGAGTTCTTCACCGCCTGGTACAGCGGCAACCTGTACGAGCAGTTCGCCTTCATCAACCGGGCCCTGGGCCCGTACTGGTGGGCGTACTGGACCATGGTCTTCTGCAACGTGGTGGTGCCGCAGGTGTTCTGGCTGAAGAAGGTCCGCACCACCCCGTGGATGATGGTCATCCCCGCCGTGCTCGTGAACGTGGGCATGTGGTTCGAGCGGTTCGTGATCATCGTCACGTCCTTGAGCCGCGACTTCCTCCCCTCGAGCTGGCACACGTTCACGCCCACGTGGGTCGATCTGCTGATGCTGCTGGGCAGCTTCGGGCTGTTCCTGACGCTGTTCCTTCTGTTCTGCCGGTTCCTGCCCATGGTGGCCATGGCCGAGCTGAAGGCCGTGCTGCCCGGCGCCCACGGAGAGCACCACGAGTGAAAGGCGCGCCGAAGCGCGCCCGCGCATGCCGATGACCGAACACGACGAAGCAAGCGAAGTGCCTGACACGCCCGACGAGGTCGTGGGCGTGGTGGCCCAGTTCGAGGGCCCCGATGCGCTCTTGGAAGCCGCGCGCGAGGTCCGTGCCTCCGGCTACAAGCGGTGGGACACGCACAGCCCCTACCCCATCCACGGGATGGAGCGGGCGATGGGCATCCGGCCCACCGTCCTCCCCTGGCTGGTGTTCGGGGCGGGCCTGACGGGACTGGCGATCGCCATCTTCATGCAGTGGTGGACCAACGCCACCAGCTTCGACACCTTCCTGCCCAACTCCCTGCGCGGCTATCCTTTCCTCATCAGTGGGAAGCCGTACTTCAGCCTGCCGGCCAACATCGCGGTGGCGTTCGAGCTGGTCGTGCTGCTGAGCGCCTTCGCGGCCTTCCTCGGCTCGCTGGCGCTGAACCAGTTGCCGCAGTTCACCCACGGCGTGTTCGCCAGCTCCGCGTTCCGCCGCGCGACCAGCGACGGGTTCTTCGTGTCCGTCGAGGCCCGCGACGGGCAGTTCGACGAGTCGGCCACGGCCGACCTGCTCCAGTCGCTGGGGGCCACCTCGGTCGAGGTCTGCCGGCTGCCCACCGCGGGGCGCCAGTGGCCGGGCATGCTCAACTGGGCCGGGGTGATCCTGGTGCTCCTGGCATGCGTTCCGCCCTTGTTGATCGCCCAGGCGCGGGGCGCCAGGTCGGAGAACCCCCGGATTCACATCGTCCAGGACATGGACTTCCAGCCGAAGTACCTGTCGCAGTCGGCCAGCCCGCTGTTTGCCGACGGCCGGGCGATCCGCCCCCCCGTGCCCGGCACGGTAGCCCTGGGCCAGCTCCAGCGCGAGGCCCTCCTGCCCGTGCCCGACCGCAGCGGCGAGGAGGCGACCTGGCCGCGAGGCTTCCCCGATCAATGGGAGATCACCGACCGCACCATGCGCCGCGGGCGGGAGCGGTACGAGATCTTCTGCGCGACCTGTCACGGGCTGGTGGGCGAAGGGGGCAATTCGGGCATGACCTCCAGGCGGGCCATGGAGCGCGACGACTCGCAGTGGATCCCGCCCACGGCCTTGCAGGACCCGAGGATTCTCCAGATGCCCGAGGGGCAGATCTTCCACGTGATCACCCACGGCGTGCAGCGGGCCGGAACGCAGTCCATGCCCGCCTACGACGCGCAAATCGATCCCGAGGACCGTTGGGCCATCGTGCTCTACGTGCGCGCGCTGCAGCGAAGCCAGAACGCCTCGGCCGACGACGTGCCGGCCGACGTGCTTCCGACCCTCAAGTAGCGAGACTTCCGAAGTCTCGAAGACTTCGGAAGTCTGGAAAGAACCATGCACCACCCCGCGCAAGCCTCGCAGGAGACCAGGCGAGAGTCCCTCGGCGACCTCGGCGCCGCCGCGTTCCGCGCGGCCGTGCTCGCCGGCAGTGCCCTGATGCCGGTGGGGGTGGGTCTGGCCCTGGCCGGGTCGGGCGATCCCTCGTACCTGTTGCACTCCTACCTGGTCAGCTATGCGTTCTGGTTGAGCATCTCGCTGGGCGGCCTGTTCTTCGTGGCGGTGCAACACGTCACGCGGGCCGGGTGGAGCGTCACGGTCCGCCGGCTCTCGGAGATCGTCGCGTCGAACATGACGCTCCTGACCGTGCTCTTTCTGCCCGTGTTCGTTCCCGTCGTGTTCGGCGTCGGGGACCTCTACGAGTGGACCAACCCGGCGGCCGTGGCGCACGACCCGCTGCTGGAGCACAAGGCCCCGTACCTGAACGTGCCGTTCTTCGGCCTGCGTTGCGTGGCGTACTTTCTGGTCTGGTGGGCCCTGGCGAGGTTCTTCCTCGCGCGGTCCACCGAGCAGGATACCACGGGCGACGTGGAGGAGACCCTCCGCATGGAGCGGGCG
Source organism: uncultured Pirellulales bacterium (assembly GCA_964434165.1). GTDB lineage: Bacteria > Planctomycetota > Planctomycetia > Pirellulales > Thermoguttaceae > CAYSUS01. The sequence goes on along the minus strand of CAYSUS010000085.1, from coordinate 28,094 downwards.
AGCCCGGTGGCCCTGATTCTCTACGCCGTGACGGTCACCTTCGCCGCGTTTGACTTGCTGATGTCCCTGGAGCCGCACTGGTTCAGCACGATCTTCGGCATCTACTACTTCTCCGGGGCGGTGGTCGGGTTCCTCGCCGTGCTGATCCTGGCGGCGATCGGGCTCCAGGCGACCGGCCGGCTGACCGACTGGATCACCGTCGAGCACTACCACGACCTGGGCAAGCTGCTGTTCGGCTTCGTGTTCTTCTGGGGCTACATCGCCTTCAGCCAGTACATGCTCATCTGGTACGCCAATATCCCCGAGGAGACGGTCTGGTACCTCAAGCGTCAGGAGGGGCCGTGGATGTACGTGGCCCTGGCCCTGTTGTTCGGGCATCTGCTGATTCCGTTCCTGGGGCTTCTGCCCCGGGTGGCCAAGCGGCGCAAGGTGTCCCTCGCGTTTTGGGCCGCCTGGTTGCTGTGGTTTCACTGGCTCGATCTGTACTGGATCGTGATGCCCGAGTACTGGGCGCACGCCCACACCGACCACGCGATGGCCCCGAGCCAGGCGGCCCTGTGTGTGGCCGGCGATCTCTGCCTGTGGGGGGGGGTGGGAGCAGCCTTCCTCGCGGGATCGATACGGGTGGCCGGCCAGCGGTCGCTCGTGCCCCTGCGCGATCCGCGCCTCGGTGAGGCCGCGGCTTTCGAGAACGTATGATGCGACGATCGCGGGACGGACTGGGCAGTTCGTCCCACCGATGTGGAGGACGTGATGGCCCGCTATAACGACGTCAAGACGCAGATGGTCGCCATCATCGGGTTGATCGGGGCGATCGGGACCTTCGTCATCATCCTCCTCTTGATGGTGCTTTATCAGGGGGCCCAGCAGCGGCAGGACCTGGTCAAGAGAATCGACCAGCCGCCGCTCGAGCTGTACGACATGGTGGCCGACCAGGAGGCGAAGCTCAATAATTACCAGTGGATCAAGCAAGTGGAGGAGGATGGCAGGACCAGGGACGTCTATGCCATCCCCATCGACCGGGCGATGAAGCGGGTGGTCGCGGAGTACGCTGAGGGCGGCAAGGCCCTTCCGCCGCCCGAGACGGCTGCCCCGCCCGCCCCGTCTGCCCCGAACCGGGAAGGAGGCAGCGATGAAGAGGTTCCCTAGCATCGTGCGGTTTGCCGCACTCGCCCTGGCCGTGGTCGTCGCGCCCGGCCGCGTCTCCGCCGTTCCCCCGCCCGACTCCGCCCCGGACGAGCTGGAAGACGTGGGCGTCAACGAGGTGCCCGACGTGCAGATCCCGCTCGACCTGCCGTTTGTGGATACCGAGGGTCGCGAGGTGACGCTGGCCGACTGCTTCGACGGCGAGCGCCCCGTGATCCTCACGCTCAACTACTCCGATTGCCCCATGCTGTGCAGCCTGCAGCTCAACGGCCTGTTCGAGGCCCTGGGAGAGACCAAATGGAACCTCGGCGAGCAGTTCCAGATGGTCACCGTGAGCATCGACCCGAACGAGAAACCCCCCAGGGCCAAGGCCACCAAGGAGAAGTACCTCAAGGTGTACGGCCGGCCCGGCGCGGCGGCCGGGTGGCACTTCCTCACGGGCGAGGAGCAGAACATCAAGAACCTGGCCAACACGGTGGGCTTCGGCTACCGGTTCGTGCCCGAGCGCAAGGAGTACGTCCACACCGCGGTGTTCATGGTGTGCACGCCTGACGGGCGCGTGTCGCGTTATCTCTACGGGGTGAAGTTCGTGCCCGACACGGTCCGTCTTGCGCTCTTGGAGGCCGGCGAAGGGAAGGTGGGCGGCTTCTCCGAGAAGATCCTCCTCTACTGCTTCCAGTACGATCCGGAGTCGGGCAGCTACGTGCCGGCCGTGTGGGTCGTGATGCGGGCGGCCGGGGTGGTGATCCTCGTGGGGCTGGCCGGGCTGGTGGGCGGACTGGTGCTCGTGCGCCGCGCCCGAAGCACGAAGCAGGATATCTCCGAGCCCGAATCCGCGCCCCCCGACGAGGTCGGCCCGCGCGACGGGGGCGGTGGCCCATGACCAATCCTGCAGGAAGCGCGGTGACAAACTTCGCGGCGCAGGGCCTGGTCCTGTGGGCCGAGTCGCCGGCCTCGTTCTGGCTGCCCCCGAAGGCCTCGACGATCGACGGCGTCGACCACCTGTTTTACTTCATCCTCTACGTGTCGGCGTTCTTCTTCGTGCTGATCGTCGGCCTGATGGTGTATTTCGTCATCGCGTACCGGCGGCGCCCCGGGGTCGCTCCGCAAGAGTCGCCCAGCCACAGCACGGCCCTCGAGCTGTTCTGGACCGCCATCCCGCTGCTGATTGTGGTTTACATTTTCTATGAGGGATTTACGAGCTACCTCGACATGCGCAACGCCCCGCGCAACGCCCTTGAGATCCGCGTTGTGGCGAAGAAGTGGAACTGGGAGTTCTTCTACAGGAACGGGGCGAGCGACGCGGAGTTGCACGTGCCCGTCGGCGAGCCCGTCCGCCTGGTGATGGAATCGAAGGACGTGATCCACAGCCTGTTTATCCCCCCGTTCCGCATCAAGTCGGACCTCGTCCCGGGACGCTACACGAGCACCTGGTTCCAGGCCACGGAGCCCGGCACGTTCGGCCTCTACTGCACCGAGTACTGCGGCACCAAGCACTCGCAGATGCTCTCCAAGGTGGTCGTGCACGAGCGGGGCGAGTTCGAGCAGTGGCTCGAGGAGGCGGCCAACTTCATGGACCGCATGACCCCGGTCGAGGCCGGCGAGCTGCTCTACGACAAGAAGGGCTGCAAGCAGTGTCACTCGATCGACGGCACGCGCCTCGCCGGCCCCACCTTCAAGGGCCTGTGGCAGTCCGAGCGCCGCTTCACCAACGCCGATCCCGTGACGGCCGAAGAGAACTACATCCGCGAGTCGATCCTCAACCCGCGGGCGAAGATCGTCGAAGGATACCAGCCGGTCATGCCCACCTACCAGGGCTCGCTCAAGGACGAGGAGATCGGCGCGATCATCGAATACCTCAAGACCCTGAAATAGACCCGCGTCGCGCGCCCTGGCGCGGTGCCTCCGAGAAGAACGCAGCGCATGGCTCAATCGCTCACCGACGACCGGTCCGGTGCCCTGGCCCCCCCTGCGCCGGCCGGCGACAACTACCTCAACCACACCACGGGCGTGCTCTCCTGGGTGTTCACTCTCGATCACAAGCGGATCGGGATGATGTACCTGGTGGGCATCGTGGGCTCGCTGATCCTCGGCGGCGTGTTCGCCCTCCTGGTCCGGCTGGAGCTTCTGTTCCCGGGGCAGCTCATCGACCCCGACCGCTACAACGAGTTCTTCACGCTGCACGGGGCGATCATGATCTTCCTGGTCATCATCCCGGGGGTCCCGGCGGTGATGGGCAATTTCGCCCTGCCCTTGATGCTCGGCGCCAAGGACGTGGCCTTCCCGCGGCTGAACCTGGCCAGCCTGCACTTCTGGTTCATCGGCGCGCTGTTCTTCCTGGCCACGATGCTCGTGGGCCGGCTCGATACCGGCTGGACGTTCTACACACCCTACAGCGTGGAGATCGGCCCCCGGCTCGTGCTCCCGATGGTCGGGGCCCTCATCCTGGGGTTCAGCTCGATCTTCACGGGCATCAACTTCATCACCACGATCCACATGATGCGCCCGCCGGGCATGACCTGGTTCCGCATGCCGCTCTTCCTGTGGGCCCTGTATGCCACGGCGATCATCCAGCTCCTGGCCACGCCCGTCCTGGCGGTGACGCTGCTGCTATTGGCCGTGGACGCCGCCTTCGGCCTGAAGGTGTTCCAGGAGGACCCGATCCTCTTCCAGCACTTCTTCTGGTTCTATTCCCACCCGGCGGTGTACATCATGATCCTGCCGGCGATGGGCATCATCAGCGAGCTGATCTCGGTCTTCAGCCACAAGCACATCTTCGGCTACCGCTTCGTCGCCTATTCGAGCATCGCCATCGCCCTGTTCGGATTCCTGGTGTGGGGGCACCATATGTTCACCAGCGGCATGTCGCCGCTTCTGGCCACGATCTTCAGCGCCCTGACCTTCAGCGTCTCGATCCCCTCGGCGATCAAGGTCTTCAACTGGCTCGCCACGATGTACAAGGGCTCGATCTGGCTGGCCACGCCCATGTGTTATGCCCTCTCGTTCATCTTCCTGTTCGGCATCGGCGGGCTGACGGGCCTGTTCCTCGGCGCCCTGGCGACCGACGTCCAACTGCACGACACGTACTTCGTGGTGGCCCACTTCCATTACGTGATGATGGGCGGGACGCTGGTGGCCTTCCTGGGAGGCCTCTACTACTGGTGGCCCAAGATGACCGGCAAGATGTACAGCGAGCTGTGGGGGCGGATCGGGTGCCTGCTGGTGTTCATGGGCTTCAACCTGACGTTCTTCCCCCAGTTCGTGCTCGGCACGCGCGGCATGCCGCGGCGGTATGCCGACTACGAGGGCCTCTTGGAATTCCATCCCGACTTCCTGTTTCTCCACCAGCTCTCGTCACTGGGCTCCGTGCTGCTCACGGCCGGGCTGTTTGTGGCCCTGTACACGTTCATCCAGTCCCTGCTTACCGGGCGCCGCGCCCCGCCGAACCCCTGGGGCGGGGCCACGCTCGAATGGCAGTGCGCCTCGCCGCCGCCTCACGATAACTTCCCCAAACCTCCCGTGGTGGGCGACCCCTACGACTACTCGGGCCTGGAGTACGACCCGGCCCAGGAAGGCTGGATCCGCGTCGCCAAGCAGGAATCGGCCCCGGCGTGAGTCGCACGCACACTCCGTGGGCCGCGCCCTTTGGCTCTGTTGCGGAGTGAGCCGGGGGCGAAGAACCATGCACGCTTCAAGACGCAAGAGAGGCCGCTAGTCAGAAAATGCGGACGGCACGCGGAGCGTGCCTGCTAAGGAGGATCGACCCCCATGCACGACACCCCGCACTCGCCCGCCGAGGAGGCCGAAGCGCACGGGCACGACGCTTCGCTGGCCCACCATTTCGAATCGCACAGGCAGCAGTTCGACGCAGGGAAGCTGGGGCTGTGGCTGTTTCTGATCACCGAGCTGCTGTTCTTCAGCGGCATGTTCTGCGCCTACGCGGTCTATCGGGCGACCTATCCCGAGGTCTTCCGCGACGCCGCCCGCTACCTCGACACCAACCTCGGGGCCCTGAACACGGTCGTGCTCATCTTCAGCAGCCTCACCATGGCCTGGGCCGTGCGCTCCGCGCAGCTCAACCAGCGGCGGAGGCTGATCGCGTGCCTGTCGATCACGCTGGCCTGCGCTTTCGTGTTCCTCGGCGTGAAGTACGTGGAGTACAAGGCCAAGTGGGAGCACGGCTTGCTCTGGAGCGGGTTCTTCGATCCGAAGGACGACGGCCACCACGGCGGCGACGGGCACGGGCAGGACGACGAACAGGTGAAAGCCGGGCCCGCGGAGACCGCCCCGACCGATCCGGCCGCGGCCCAGGCGGCCCAGCGCGACGAGGCCCTGCGCAAGCAGCGTCTGGGGACGTTCTTCGCCGTCTATTTCGGCATGACCGGGCTGCACGGGCTGCACGTCATCGCCGGCATCGTGGTCATCGCCTGGATCCTGTGGCGCGCCGTCCGCGGCGATTTCAACAGCGAGTTCTTCGGCCCCGTGGACGGCACGGGCCTCTACTGGCACTTCGTCGATCTGGTGTGGATTTACCTGTTCCCGCTTCTCTACCTGATCCACTGACGACGGCGCGCCGCACTCCGGCGCGGGGATGGTGAACATGCAGGATCCAACCGCGGACCTTACCACGGACCAGCCCGGCGAGCACGCGGTCAAGCACGTCGCCGGCGACGATCACGGCGCGATCGCCCACGTCATGCCCGCACGCGTGCTCCTGGCCGTGTTCGCGGCCTTGATGCTGTTGACCTTCCTGACGGTGGCCGCCACGTGGGTGGATCTGGGGGCGTGGAACCTGTGGATCGCCATGGCCATCGCCACGGTCAAGGCCACGCTGGTCGCCCTGTTCTTCATGCACCTGCTCTACGACAACCGCTTCAACGCGGTGATCTTCCTGGTGGGGCTGGCCTTCGTGGCCCTGTTCGTCTCGCTGACGCTCATGGACCGGCTGGAGTACCAGCCCGACATCGAGCGGTACCAGGAGGCCAACGGGTCGATGCCGATGCAGTGACCCTCGCCACCATCGGGACTTCCGAAGTCTCCGAGACTTCGGAAGTCTGTGGCAACAACCTGTGGCGGACGGCTACTTCGCCTCGTACAGCTCGACCTCCCAGATCCGCGAGACGTCGATCTGCGTGGCCGTCACGTAGAGCCGCACGCGCTTGGCCGTGACGGGCTTGAAGGTCCGCTGCCAGTCCACGGCCGTGTTGCCCTGGGTGGAGGTGCCGGGCACGTCCTGCCAGGTCTCACCGTCGTGGTACTGGAGCACGAAGTCGGCGATCGGGTCGCCCACCTTGCCGCCCGAGAAGTAGCCCGAGATGACCCGCCCGGCCGTGATCGTCTTCTCCTCGGGCCAGCTCAGCTCGACCCAGTTGGGCACCCCGGCCTTGCTCAGCCACCTGAGGGCGTTCTGCCGGGTGTCGGCCTGGCCGTCGTTGACGAACTCCGGGTGCGACCCCTCGGCGTTGTAGTTGCCCGAGGTGGTCACCTTGGCGCCTGCGGCCGCGTTCTCGCCCACGGCCGCGGCGAACTTGGGCGGGGTCAGCTTGTGCGCGCGTGTGGGCGTGCGCAGGAGTTGGATGAACTCCTCCAGATGGTCCTCGTACACGTCGCGGGGGTCGCAGTCGTGCTTCTTGCAGATGGCGGCAGCCCGGCCCACGACCTCGCCCATCAGCCCGCCCGTCGCCATCACGCGGATCGTGCCCAACGCCTCGTGCGTGACGCTGATGTTGCGCCCGGCCATGAACAGGTTCGGCACGCTCCGCGAGTAGAGGCATCGGTACGGGGCCAGGTAGGGCTTCTTGAAGCCCTGGAACTTGGCCCGGGAGATGAACTCGTTGCCCGGCGAGCTCTTGGCGTAGCGGGCGTCGGGATAGTGCAGGTCGATCGACCACGTGCAGGCCACGCAGCCGTCGTCGTACTTCTTGCCTTCCAGCACGTCCGTGTCGGTGAGCACGACGTCGCCCAACAGGCGCCGCGACTCGCGCTTGCCCGAGATGTAGGCCGCCCACTGGAGCTTGTGGTTGGGATAGAGCTGCTTCTCGTTCTTCAGGTTGTCCCAGGCCCCGTACATGGCGCGGAGGTTGTGGTCGCGGATCGCCTCGGCGTCCCGGATCGTGTCCAGGTCGAAGCCGCTCTCCCAGAACCACTTGCCCAGCCGGCTCAGCTCCGTGGGGAACGGCTTGTCGGTCAGGTCCAGGGCCCACGCGCACCGCGGGAACGGCTGGGGCTTTCCCGTATCGACGGGGTACCAGAGGTTGCTCGCCCCCAGGTGGCCCTTCTCGGTCGTCTCGTAGTCGGCCTTGGCCAGGTAGCCGATCGTGCCGTCGCCCGTGCAATCGACGAACCAGCGGCCCTCGAACCGCGACCGCCGCCCGGTGAGCACGTGGGTGGAGACCACCGCCGCGATCCGCTTGCCCTCCAGCTCCACGCCGTTGGCGTGCTCCCAGAGGAACAGCGTGATGTTCTCCTCGGCCGCCACGACCTTCATCTTCAGGTCGTCGCCGTAGGCCTCGGCCTCGTCGGGGCAGACCTTCGGCCGCGTGAAGAACTCGGCCAGGATCTCGCCGATGGCCGGATAGGGGGGCAGGCAGAAGCCGCCGCCGATCCACACGCGGACCTCGCTCGACGAGTTGCCGCCCAGCACGGGCCGGTCCTGGATGAAGGCCACCTTCAGACCCAGGCGGGCCGCCGACACCGCCGTGCAGCAGCCGGGCACGCCGCCGCCGATCACGACCAGGTCGAACTCGCCCTTCTCGTCCGGCTCCTTGGGCAGCCCCTGGGTCTTCTGGCGGAACGCAGTGAGCTCCTTGACCTCGTTGGGCGGCGTGAATCCCCGCTCGGCCGAGAGCACGATCGCGTCGCATCGGCCTTCAAAGCCCGTCAGGTCGTGCAGCGTGAGCGTTACCTCGGCCCTGTCGAGCTTGACCGTGCCGCCGTCGTGCCACGACCACTCCTTGCCCCGGGTGCCGAAGGTCTCGTCCAGGGGCTTGCCGTCGATGAGCACCTGGAACCTGCCCGGCGTCCCGGGGGCGTTCCACCGCGCGACCCAGTCCTTGGTCCGCACGAACACGCGATACTCGCCGGGCTTGGGGAGCTCGACCGTGGTGACTGCGTCGGCCACGGGCACGCCCAGCCCGTGCGCCAGCAGGTATGCCGTGCCCATCACGGGCATGGACTGCTGATCGACGACCCATCCGCCGCGGTCGGCGAACGACTCGGCCTCGACCATCACGGTCTGGCCTGCGGCAGGGATACCGAAGGCGGTGAGCAAGACAGAGAGGAGGGCGACTCGCATGGCAGGGTCCTTTGTTCGGGAGGGCGCAGACCAGACTTCCGAAGTCCTGCAGACTTCGGAAGTCCATATCGCCTATTCTGCCCCGCCGGTCCGCGCGCGTCAAACCGCGCCGTCGGCCGCCAACTCGGGCTCCACGACCGCCGGCGAGAACAGTACCGCATGGAAGAACCCCGCCGCGCCCAGGGCCACGCCCGTCCAGTAGAGCGGCCAGTTGAAGGGGTTGGGCATGCCGCCGGCCGCGGCGTTGCGCCAGTCCCAGCAGAAGGCCGCCACGGCGATCGCCCCGCCGCCGAAGAAGGGCGTCCAGTGGTACCAGCGGAAGTCGATGGGCCGCCCGTTCCGCTCGCGCCAGAGGATGATCTTGCCCGCCGTGATCATGGCCAGGGCGATGAGCACGGGCGAGATCACCGGCCCCACCCAGGGCACGGGCAGAAGGAAGAGGATGTCCCACGTCCACAGCGAGGCCGGCCAGTCGAGAAGCAGCTTGAGAAACACGTAGTAGAAGATGTCCCACACGCCAAAGGCGATCATGAACCCGGCCAGCCACTGGCGGAAGTTCCGGGCAAAGGTGAGCCCCGCCCCGGCGAGCATCACGAGCGTGGCCAGCTCGCGGCCCAGCTCGGTCCACACCAGGCGCATGTAGTCCGGGTCGGCGGCCTCCACCTGCGAGACCGTGAGCAACGGAAACACCGCATCCTCGAACCGTCCCCCGAGCACCTCGGCGCGGATCGGATCGACCAGCTCGCGGAGGTACACGACCACCGCGGCCTCGACATAGCCGAACGACACGCCGAACAGCGCGAGGGCGGCCATGGTGCGGAAGAAGTCCAGGGGGCGGTTAGCTTCTTCGGGCATGGAGATCTCCTGAGTGCTGCCGACCGTATCCTTCATTACTCAAGTCGGCCCGACTTTGTTCGATCACGAGGGGGTGGCCCGGCCCATCAGCCCGGAGCCGTCGGGGCAAAGAGCACGGAACCCACGGTAGCAGGCACGATCCGCGCGCCGTCCGCTGCGTTTCCCGTGGCCTGGCAGGAGACGCATTCGCCAGTAATGCGGACGGCACTGCGGAGTGTGGCTGCTACGGGCGGCGGACGGCACTGCGGAGTGTGGCTGCTACGGTTCGCGTGCGCATACCTTCAGCCGCGTCTCCACGCCGGGCTCGAGTTCCACGGCCATCCCCTTCCACAATTCCTTACCCAGGTGGCTCGACGTCTTGCCGGTGGCGAGGTCCTCGATCCCATACTCCTGGTCCGCCTCGGCCGTGAACCATTCGGGGAACTGGTTGATCCGCGGGTAGTCGAGCGGCAGGTGCAAGTTCACCTTGTGTCGCGGCTTGTCGAACAGGAGCACCCCCGACCAAGGCTTGTCGGCCATCAGGCTCACGCAGAGGGCGTCACCGTGGCGCACGGCGCCGACGCGGACGTCGGCCCGCCAGGGCTGGACCGAGAGCCCCTGGGTCTTCCATAGCGCGTACATGATGGAGGTCCGCGCCGAGTTGCCGTCGCCGTGCCAGCCCTCGATCACGCCGTCGGGCCGCTGCTTCGCCCACATGTCGCGGATCTCGCTATCGATCCACTCGGTGGCCGAGGGGTCGGGCTCGCGGTTGAGGAGGTTGATGGCCCCTTCGATCGAGTCGGCGTATTCGTCGGCGCTCCCCCAGTCATAGTCGGTGAGGTGCTCCTTGAGGTTCGAGAGCACGTGGCGCACGGCCTGGCGATAGGCCGGGTTCTTGTCGATCAGATAGACGGTGTAGACGCCGTTGTAGTTGTAGCCCCAGGTGTCGCAGATGCCCGCATGGTGCTGGCCGGTGGTGGGGTTGACGCTGTTGTAGAGCATGCCGCGCTCATCGCGCCCGACCTCGAGGATGCGATCGAACATCTCGTGGATCGGTTTCTCGTAGGCCTTCTTCTTCTCCGGATCGGCGAAGCTCACGGCCGTGTACAGCTCGGAGAGACCGGAGACCACTTCGCAGCCGTGGTCGCGGAGACGCAGGCTCTTGAAGTCCCTGGTGGGGTGATTCTCGCCAAGCAGGAAATCGTCGCCGAGGCGCTGGGCCCACCCCAGATACTTCTCGTCGCCGGTGAACCAGTACAGGCGCGAGCACGCCTGGAGCAGCTCGCCGTTGACCTCGACATTGGTGGAAGGAATCTTGCCAAAGGGCGTGTCGACCTCGGCGTGCTTCCAGATGTCGTCGACGATGCCGACCATCCGCTCCGACCACGGGCTGGGGCCCAGCCACTCGGTAAGCGGAAGCAGCCCGTCCTTGACGTACTCCGATCCGCCGAAGAGGATCCCCGCGAGCTTGGGCTTCTCGTCGAGGAAGCCTTGTTTGGAGAACGAGTACGTGTCAGGCAGGCGGTCGATGCGGCTGGTCAGCCGAATCTCGGTCTCGAGCATCTGGCGCATGCGGCCCTCGTAGAGGTCGCGGTCGGTCATGGCCGCGGTGAGGACCATGAAGGGGTAGTTGTCGGCGGCCGCGTCCTTGGCGTTCCAGTAGTCGCGCCCCGAGCTGAGGTTGCGCGGGATGAGGCCGGTCTCGGGATCGGAGTGCGCGAGCCAGCCCTCGACGAACTTGCGGCAGCGGTAGAAAGCCTCGGCAGCGCGGCGCCCGTGGCGCTCGGCCTGGCGGAAAGCGGCCTCGACCTGTGCGTCGTCCAAAGGCGTCCGGGGCGGGGGGGGCTCGCGGTCCCACACGGCGCGCATCTCGGGAAAGGCGTCCGGGCGCGAGGGCGGCGAGGTCTTCACGCGCATCCTCAGCGCCGGCCGGTTTTCGCGGGCCGGGACGACCAGCGGGTCGGCCTCCTTGTTCGTGGTCATGCGGACCCCGGCCAGGAACGCCGCCTTGCCGTGGCCGCGGCGCAGCACGACTTCGTATTTCTCCCCCTGGACCTCCTTGGGCACGGGGACCTGGAGCCAGCGGAATCCGTCATAACCGCCACCGCTGACGGGCAAGTCGTGGCCGTTGACGCTCACGACAGCCTCGCGCCGGTCATTCTTGGAGCCGAAAAGCAGTTCAAGAACATGGTGGGCCTGGGGCTCCACGTCGATCGAGAGGTGGATCGTCACGCGCCCCAGCCAGAGATAGGGCGTGTCGTGAAACCGCTCCAGGTCGTCTGCCTCGGGGAAGGTGGTCCAGGCCAGTTCGCCGCGGTCGTCGGGCGTCTCGCCCACGGCCGTCGCGAAGACGAGTCCAATCCACGTTGCCGAGGCCCAGAACAGGGCGAAGGGTAATCGGCTCATGCGTCGCATGGGGAAGTCCTTTGGGTTCTCTGGAGATCGCTGGGGCGTGGAGGTAAGAATCGGCCTCCTGGCGCGGATACAGGTGGGAGCTTCGCGCGGAGGCCGCGCGAATCGGGCCCCTGACGCCTTGCCGTGACTGCCAGCCATTATTGGTGGACCGGTGCCCCGTCTGCAATATCGCGGTTCACGGGGCGAAGAGAGAAGATTTTGCCTCAGCTGCCGAATTACCCACAAGCGGCACATGCGCCGCACGGCCCCGACACCTGCAAACGCCCTCGTTCGCCGTGGATGGCGTGCCTGCGGGTAGGGCCGTTGTGGTGGACGGGGAAAGAACGGGAGGGACGGAAAGCGGCCGGCCCGATCGCCACACCTGTCAGGGCGGCCTTCGGGAGGTCCCCCAACCCACCCCGGCCCTGTGGTTTTTTGTCGCAGTGGTTGACCCGGACCCGCCCCTCCAATTAGACTGCTAAGTGCCTACCCCCCTCCTACCCAACCCGCCTTGGAATCCCGCCATGTCCACATCGACCGGCCGTGCCCACCTCCATCTGCGGACGGAACCGCAAGAGGTTCCCGCCATGGTTCGCAAGGTCTCCGACGACGGCGTCGGGTATTCCGTGGTCGAGTTGAACGACGTGCGGCACGTGTACGCGGCCGCCGTCCCCCGCAACGGCACCACGCTGGAAGAGCAGGCCGAGGACGCCCTGCGGACCATCGAGGCCGTGATCCAGGAAGAGGGCACCAAGGGCTCGATCGTCCACCAGGCCGTGTTCATGAGCGACTTCCGGCAGATCGAGTGCTGCCGCAAGATCATGAAGGACTTCTACGGCCCGGAACTGCCCGCCACGACCTACGTGCCGCAGCAGCCCTGCCAGGGCAAGCTCCTCTCCGTGGAGGCCCTGGGGGTGGGCCGCGGCTTCGGCGAGGTCGAGATCGAGCGCCGCAGCGAGCGCATGGTCGTCACCCGGCACAATGGAATCTCCTGGATCCACTGCGGGCACATCGTGCCCCAGACCGCCGAGTTGGGAACCTACGACCGGTCGATCGACGCCTTCGGCCGGATGCGCGACCTCTTGGCCGAGGAGGGCGTGCGCTTCGATCAGATCATCCGCACCTGGCTCTACCTGGGCGACATCGTCGGGCCCGAAGCCGACACGCAGCGCTACAAGGAGCTCAACCGGGCGCGAACCGACTTCTTCCAGCCCTACCGCTTCGCCTCCGACATCGTCGCCCCCGGCTACCAGGGCACCGTGTATCCGGCGAGCACGGGGATCGGCGCGGACAACCGCGACGTGATCATGAGCTGCATCGCGTTCGCCACCGACCGCAACGACATCATCGCCATGCCGCTGGAGAACCCGCGCCAGACCTCGGCCTTCGACTACGCGACGTGCTACAGCCCCAAGAGCCCCAAGTTCTGCCGCGCGATGGCCCTCTCCTGCGGGCCGTACTCCTCGATCATGGTCTCCGGCACGGCCAGCATCACCGACTCCGAGACCCGGCACATCGACGACGCCGAGGCCCAGACCCACGAGACGCTGGACAACATCGCCGCCCTGATCTCCGACGCGAACCTCACGGCCCACGGCCTTCCGGGGCTGGGCACCACGCTCGACGGGCTGGCCCTGGTGCGGGTCTATATCAAGCGCCAGGAGGACTACGCCCGGGTCCGCGCCGCCTGCGAGGCCCGGCTCGGCGAGCTGCCCACGATCTACGCCGTGGCCGACGTGTGCCGGCCCGACCTGCTCGTGGAGATCGAGGGCATCGCCTTCGCCTCGCGGCACTAGATCTGCCGCGCGTGGCGCCTGCGATTCCAGACCCCGCTGGGCGGCACGCCCTGCTGCCCTGCTCAAGCGTTGCACGGCTCGTCGCCTGTGGCTAGACTGAGCGGTGGGTCGCTGGAGCCGATCGTACCCCCAGAGGCGACACCATCCGGCCGGTTCTCTGTCCCGTGCGTCATTTGGCTTGCGAGCCAAGGGGGTGGACGATGGACGCGCAGCCGGTTCTCAGCGAGGCCGAGTGGGGCCTTGTCGTCGAGCTTCTCGAACGGGAGCAGTCGGAGCTCCCTTCCGAAATCCGCCACACGCGGACCTCGTCCCTTCGCGCGGAGCTCCGCGAACGCGAGAGGGTGGTCCGCCATCTGCTCGAGCGACTGCACGGCACGGCCGCGGTCTAGGGCCGCGCGTGCCCTTGTGCTACCTTACTCCGCCCGGGAACTGTTCTCGCCGCGGCGACGGCGGCGTGCTGCGATCAACAGCCCGACGCCGCCCAGGCCCAACAGGACCCAGGTCGACGGCTCGGGCACGGAGAGCGTGGCGAAGTGCCAGTTGAGCACGTCGTGGTTCTCCCACGCCCCGCCCGTGCGGGCTCCGAAACCGACCCATGCCAGCCCGAACGGATCGACGGCGCCGAGCGATCGCAGGTCCACCGCCACGTCGTCGATCAGCAGCAGGCCGTCGAAATACACGTCGAGCTTGCCCATCAGGTACTCGATGCGCACGTCGTGGACCCCGGAATCACTCAGGTCCGATATGCTCATCGGGTCCTGGGCCAGGTTGTAGCGGAACAGGTCGCCTCCGCCGGCGCGAATGGCGATGCTCGCGGCGCTCGGCTCACCGCCGTTCTGATAGCTGTCGAAGGCGATCGTCAGGGCGTCGGAGTCGGGGCCGCCCTCACCCACGCTCAGCGAAGGTCCCGCGGCCGTGTTCTGGACGATGAACGACAGCCCGTCCGCGCCGCCGCCAGAGCCCTCGCTGAACTGGAACTGGAAGTCGGTGAGGAACCCGCTGGCCACAGGCTGCTTCTCGACGTGCCAGGCCGAGCCCTCCTGGCTGCCCGCGGCCGGCGTGATCCGCAGCCGCTGCATGTTGCCCACGTCGGCGAAGGCGGCGCTGCCCACCAGGTTCAACTCCGACTCCCGGCCGCGGAAGTCGCTGGCGAAGCTGAACGCCGAGAGGCCGCTCTTCACGTTGACGTTGTCGATGTCGTGGTCCGCCGTCTGCCCTCCGGTACGCGCCGAGAGGGCCATCCGGTAGGCGTACGGGTCCAGGCCCGGCACGAAGTAGCGGTCGAACACGGTCACGGGCGTGCCGGTCAGTCCGGTCATGCCCAGGCTGTCCTGCTGAAGCGTCATCGTCACGTACGCCCCGCCCGGCGCGTAGTCCAGCGCGATCGAGGCGTGGTGGAAGTTGCCGTCGGAGAAGTCGAACCCCGGGTTGGCCGTGGTGAGCAGGCTGCCGAAGTGCAGCGACGCGTGGTTGTTGTTCGACTCGCCGCCTTGATGGATGTCCAGGCCCACGCCGAAGTTGGCCCCGCCGGCGCTGGTGAGATTCGGCTCCTCGCTGAAGGCCGGCCCGGCCCCACTCTCCCCGTAGTCCTCGGTCCGCAGCAAGGCCAACCCCATTCCGTCGGCCTGGCCGTTGCCGGGCGTGAAACGGAAGTCGAAGTCGATCAACACGCTCGGCTCGCCCTTGAAGAACACGCTGTCGGAGAGGTCCGCCGTCTGGTCAAACGCGATCCCCGGGTTTGTGTTGCCCTGGATCCCTTGCGCGATCCGCATGAAGTTGCCCGTCGGACCGCCGGTCTCCTGGACCGTCGGCGTGTAGCCCGAAGGCCGCTTCGTGTAACCGGTTCGCGCAGGTCCCGTGATGTCGAAGTCGGCGATCGTGCTGAACCGCATGGTCTGCGGCCCGTACCGCGCGGTCAGCCCGTATTTCCCGGTCAGGTAGCCGCCGATGGCCTGCTGCTCCTCCCAGTTGAGTACCTGGTCGAAGACGATCACCTCGGCGATGTTGCCGCGGATGCCCTCGGTGGGCGGAGCCAGGCGCGAGCCGATCGTCAACTGGCTCGTTCCCGTGTCCAGGGGCGCCCGGTCGCTGGCCCCGGCGTCCAGGCCGTCCACGTACCAGCGATCGAGGCCGTTGCCGGCCGTGCCCCCGTCGCCGTCCCACATGGCCATGGCCATGCGCGCGGCGCTGGAGCCGTTTCTGGTCGTGTCGAAGCCCCCGCCCCAGTAGTGGTTGCCGATCCGCGCGTTGCCGCCGCCGCGGTACACGGAGATGCCGTACGCCTGGTTGGCGCTGGTCGAGCCCATGTGCAAGCTGTGCTGGTAGTTGGCGTCGTAGTCCACGGCATCGGACCAGACCGTGATCACCGTGCGGTCGGCGTTGCCCGAGACGCCCGTGTCGTTGGCCCGCTGCAACACGTCGCCGTCGAAGTACAGCGCCGGCCGGCCGTTGAGCGAGGGTGACGAACCGACGTAGTCCGGCCGGTTGGCCGAGCCCTCGGTCACGTGCAGGTTATTGCCGCTCTTGTCCTCCCACCGGGCGACCGGCTGGCCGCTGAACTGGATCGGCGACACGCCGGCCGTGTCCTGGAACAGCGTCCCCGAATCGCTGGCATCGAGCCACAGCCGCAGATTCGCGTCGCCGGGCGTGGGTGAGCCGTCCGGCTGCAAGGTGACCGCGAGAGCCGACGAGCCCACGCCTGCCACCAGAACCGCCGCGCTGGCCAGCGCGGCCCGGACCATGAGACGAGCCATGATATCCCCCTTGTGAGAACGAGTGCGCTTGCTGGACGATCGAGGCCCGAGAAGCCTGGGAATGCGGCTTCGCTTTCGCCAGCTTCTTATCATAAATCGCGATGCGGCCCGATCAAACAAAAGGCGCGCCGCGCAGGGGGTGCCATGCCACTCAGGGCAGGGGTCGACAGGCGGACTGCCGCGCCGTCTGGCCGCCCCACGGAGGTTTGCGCTGCCAGGGCCGCAGGACGGAGCGCCGCTCTACGCCGTTAACCGTTTCGGATTGCGGCTCGGCGGGGTCAGCAATATGATCAGCCGCGCAAAGTGGCATTCCGTCGCCAGGTGGACTCCGGCCGTGGGAGAGACCGGCGTCCGTCTGTGGTTGGCCAGGACGCCGTAGCACTCCTTCCTACGGGGCGGGAACCACCTCGAGGTTGACCTCCGCGCCTCGCGCGCCCAGCTCCACGCGGGGCGCTCCGGGCCCGCGATAGGTGATCTTGCCCGCAACGTCCACCGGGCCGCGCCCGGGCGACTTGATCGCGGCGGTCAGGAGCGGCCGGTCCTGGTCGTCCTCGACCACGCAGTCGGCAAGCTCGACGCCGCCGAATGTCCCGACCATCTCTGGATCGCGCAGGGCGAGCACAACCGGGCTGCCGTGCTTGCGCGCCGTGTGCTTGAAGGTGCAGCGCACGAAGCGCATGCGGGCCCGCCCGGGCGCCATGTCGTACACGTAGCAGCCGGCGCTATCGGTGTCCTCGACCACCACGTCGCGGAATTCGATCGATCCGCCCGGCCCGTCCTCCTTCACCCGGCCGCCGCCGATGCCGAACCGGCCGCACCCCTTGACCGTGCAGCGGTCGAACAGCACGGAGAGGTCGCGGGACTTGCGATCGAGGTGGCGGAGGTAGAGGTACATGCCCGGCCCCGCGTTGCCCTCGACGTGGCAGTTGCGGATCACGCACTGGACCAGGCGCTCGCCGGGCCGGTTGGGCTCCAGGTCGATTCCCGCCTGGGGCGCCGTGCCCGCGGTATTGAGAAAACGGCAATCCTCGACCAGCAGGTTCTCGGCCGAGATGACGCTGAGGCCCTGCCGGTTGTTGCCGTCGCAGGTGAGCCCGCGGAGGACCACGTCCTTGCAGCAGTCCTGCTTGCTGGTCGAGCCGATGTACACCCCGTCGCCGCCGCTGTCGCGGAGGGTCAGCCCGACGACTTCAACTCCCGTGCATCCGCGGATCGACAGCGCGTGGCGCCACTCGGCCTTCTCGTACGGCGGCTTGTGGTAGTCGGCCTTGTGCATGCGGAGCGTGGCCCCGGGGCCGCGGAGGACGAGGTTCTTCCTGTCGGCCGCGGCCAGCAGGGCGTCTCCTCGGCCGCGGAATCGGCCGCGCATGGCCTCCACCACCACGCCGGGCAGCAGCACGATCTCCTGGTCGCTGGCCAGCGCGATGGTCCGCGCCACGATCCAGGGCCTGCCCAGGTCGGGCACGAACAGCGTCCTGGCCCCGGACCGGATCGCCGCCTGGAGCGCCTCGGTCGAG
Source organism: uncultured Pirellulales bacterium (assembly GCA_964434165.1). GTDB lineage: Bacteria > Planctomycetota > Planctomycetia > Pirellulales > Thermoguttaceae > CAYSUS01. Next base: position 10,360 of record CAYSUS010000085.1, on the reverse strand, counting down.
TCCTTCCCGTCGAAGCCCCACCACGCCGCGTTGGCCACGGCGCGCTTGCCCGAGGCGACCTCCGCGACGAGCGCCTCGCTCTTGGCGTTCATCCCCGCCTCGGCAGGCAGGTTGCCCGCATCCGCGCCGCGCGCGGACGAGGTCAGCGGGATCGCGACGACGAGCAGGCATCTGGGCAGCATGCGCATGGCAGACCTCCGGAAAGCGCATCGACACAAGCCGCCGGCGGCCTACGCCGCCTCGCGGTCATCGGCTATCCTACGGGCTCGCCGTCGCGACCGCAAACCGAGGGAGGAACGCCATGGACTTGCTGCTGGGAATCGACCTGGGCTCGACGAGCCTGAAGGCCGTGATCTACGACACTTCGGGCACCGCCGTCGCCCGCGCCAGCCGCCCCACCGAGAAGTGCCACGCGCACGCCGCGCACCCCGACTGGACCGTGTGGCAGCCCGATCAGATCTGGGGCGGCGTGTGCGGGGCCGTGCGCGAGGCGGTCGGCGCGCTGGCCGACCCCGGGCGAATCCGCGCGGTCGCGGTCACGGGGATGGGCATGGACGGTCTGCCCGTGGACGAACAGGGCAAGTGGCTTTACCCCTTTATCAGCTGGCACGACCCGCGCACCGGCCCGCAGCTTGCGTGGTGGCGCGAGCACGTGGGCGTGGAGCGGACGTTCTCCGTCGGCGGCAATCCGGTCTGGCCGATCAACTCGGCTCTGCGCATCCTCTGGGTCAAGGAGAACGAGCCCGACGTCTTCGCCCGCACCGACAAGTGGCTCCTGATCGAGGACTTCGTCAACTTCATGCTCTGCGGCGCGCGCGCGACGGACTACAGCATGGCCTCGTGCACGATGCTCTTCGACCAGCGTTCGCTCGCGTGGTCCGACGAGCTCCTGGCGGCCTCGGGCATCGAGCGGCGCTTGCTCTGCGACCCGCACCCCAGCGGCACCCCGCTGGGGCACGTGCACGCCGCGGCGGCCGAGGCGACCGGTCTCGCCGAAGGAACGCCCGTCGTGCTCGGCGGGCACGACCACCTGTGCGGCGCGCTCCCGGTCGGGGCGGCACGGCCCGGCGTGGTGCTCGACGTGACCGGCACCTGGGAGAGCGTGCAGGCGGCCGTGGAGCGTCCGGAGCTGCGGCCCGAGCTCCGCCAGTCCGGCATGACCGTGCAGGCCCACGTCGCCCGGGGCGTGCACGCCGTGTGGGGCGGCTGCGTGGCGGGCGAGATGATCGAGTGGTTCCGCGCGCAGTGCGGCGCGGGCACGCCGGACTGGGACGACCTGATCGCCGCGGCCGAGGCCTCGCCGCCGGGCGCGCGCCGGGTCATGTTTCTGCCCCATATGTCCGGGGCCGCCTGCCCCGTGGTCGACGACCGCAGCCTGGGGGCCTTCGTGGGCCTTGGCAACCTGGCCACGCGGGGCGACCTGGCCCGTGCGGTCTTCGAGGGGCTCAACTACCAGCTTCTTGACGTGGTCACCGCCCTGGAAAGCACGCTCGGCGTCGAGCTCGACCGGCTTGTCGCGGTGGGCGGGGCCACGCGCAACCGGTTCTGGATGCAGAACAAGGCCGACGTGACCGGGCGCACGGTCCGGGTGCCCGAGGTCGAGGAGGCCTCGCCGCTCGGCGCGGCGATCCTGGCCGGGATCGGGGCCGGGCTGTACCGCGACGCCGAGGACGCCGTGGAGCGCATGCGCCGGCCGAGCGCGACCTACGAGCCGGACGCCGAGCGCCACGCGCTCTACCAGGAGCGATTCGCGGTGTATCGCGACCTCTATCCCGCGCTCGCCCCGATCAGCCACCGGCTGTGAAGGACCGCGAACTCCCGAAGTCTGCGAGACTTCGGAAGTCCCGCATTCGCGGCAGAGGCTTCCGACCCGTGGTCGCATGCCTGCGCCATCCATCAACGCCTTGCCTCGTCGCTATGCGTTCCGGCCGCGCGCCGCTGCCCCGGGAAGCTTGACCGGCCCGGCCCGCAGAGCTATCGTAAGCGTCTTTCGCCCACCAGGTCGCTTTGCTTGGAGTGCCCCAGTCGATGCGCGCCATCCTGTTTGAGAAGCCCCGCCAGATTCGACTGATCGACGATGCCCGGGCCCCCGAGTCCAGGGAGGGCGAGATGCTCGTGCGGTGCAGCCACGTGGCCCTGTGCGGGACGAACATGGGCCCCTACCTGGGCGATGGTCGCTGGGGCCAGGTCGAGTGGCCGCCGCCGGCCGGGTGGCTGGGGCACGAGAACATCGGCACGATCGTCCAGTCGCGGTGCGAGCAGTGGCCCGAGGGCACGCCGGTGCTCGCGCACCCGGACGACTACAACGGGTTCGCGGAGCTGATCGTCTCGAAGCCGGAAGGGCTCGCCCGGCTGCCCGACGGCCTTGCCGATCCGGCCGCGATGATCGTGGCCCAGCCGCTGGCCACGGTGCTCAGGGCGATGGAGCGGATGGACACGGTCATCAACCGCCGCTGCGCCGTGGTGGGCCAGGGGCCGATGGGGCTGATCTTCACCCACCTGCTCGGGCGCATGGGCGCGAAGCAGGTGATCGCCGTGGACGAGGTCGGCTGGCGCCTCCGCTGGGCCAAGCGATTCGGGGCCACCGACGTGGTTGATTCAAGCCAGGTCGATCCGATCGCGGCGGTCAAGGAGCTGACCGGCGGCGAGCTGGTCGATCTGAGCGTCGAGGCGGTCGGCCACCCCGACGCCCTGATGACCGCGGCCATGCTGCCCAAGCGCCTGGGCACGCTGTTCGTGTTCGGCGTGCCGCACCACGACACGCAGGCGTTCCCCTGGTGGCACTCGGTGTGCAACGAGACGAAGATCCTCACGCGCATGGGTCCGGAGTGCATGGAGTTCTTCCAGACCGCCGTGGACATGATCGTCGAGGGTCGCGTCGATCTGACCGACATGGTCACGCCGCGCATGCCTTGGGACAAGGCGCCGGAGGCCTTCGAGATGTACGCCAACCCGGCCGAGCACGAGGACTCGCTGAAGCTGACGCTCGTGTTCTGATCGCTCCTGCAAAGAGACTTCCGCGGTCCTCAAGACTTCGGAAGTCTGGAAGCATGGCCCTCGACCCGTAACCGAGACGGCCGAAGTCCTCAAGACTTCGGAAGTCTGGAAGTCTGGCCCAAGCATGGTCCACTACGAAGTGACCGACGGCGTCGCGCTGGTGCGCCTGGATGCCCCGCCGCTGAACGCCATCTCCCTGGAGATGCTCCAGGCCCTGCGCGAGGCGGTGCGTCGGGCGGCGGAGGACGAGTCGGTTCGGGGACTCGTCGTCGCGGGCGACGAGAAGCACTTCAGCGCCGGCGCCGACATCGGCCTGTTCGAGCAGATCGCCACGAGCAAGGACGCGGTCGAGCTGTCGGGCGTGTTCCAGGAGGCGTTTCAGGAGATCGAGGACTCGCCCAAGCCGGTGGTCGCCGCGCTGGCCGGCAAGGTCCTCGGCGGGGCGCTGGAGCTTGCGGCCGCGTGCCACGCGCGGGTGTGTGCCAAGGACGCCCGGTTCCAGATGCCCGAGGTCAATCTCGGCATCCTGCCCGGCGCCGGCGGCACGCAGCGCCTGCCGCGCCTGGCGGGACCGGAACTGGCACTGCGGATGATGCTCACGGCGAGCACGGTTGGCGCGAGGGAGGCCCTCGAAGCGGGGCTGGTCGATGCGGTGTGCGCGGCCGAGGAGCTGCTCTCGACGGCGCGGCGGCTTGCCGGGGAAGGCAGTCCCTCGGGTGCGCTGGGTGCCACTGGCAGCTTGCCTGCCAGTGGCCGTGGCATTCCGCAACCAGCATGGGAGGCCGCGTTGGCAAAGGCCGAGGGGCAGATTGCCTCGTTCCACCCGGAGATCGCCGCCCCGCGTAAGATCATCCACGCGGTGCGCACGGGCCTCGGCAAGTCCTTCGAAGCCGGGCTTCGCGCGGAGCAGGAGGGCTTTCGCGAGTGCATGGCCTCCAGGGCAACTCGCAGCAGGATCTACCTGTTCTTCGCCACGCGCCAGGCCGGCAAGGTGCCCGAGCTCGCGGACCTCGAGCCGCGGCCGATCCAGACGGTCGCCGTGGTGGGGCTGGGCTCAATGGGTAGCGGCATTGCCCAGGCCCTCCTCAGCTCGGGCCTGCCCGTGCTGGCCTGCGACCGCGATCCCGAGATGCCGCTCAAGGCTCGGGCGAAGATCGAGCAATCGCTGGGCCGGCGAGCAAGCGCCGGCAAGCTCGCGCCCGAGAAGATGGCGGAGATGCTCGGACGGTTCGGGGTCGCGGCCTCCCTGGAAGGCGTGGCCGAGGCCGACGTCGTGATCGAGGCGGTGTTCGAGGACTTTGACGTCAAGCGAGGAGTCCTGTCCGAACTGGAGGCCGCTTGCCCAGCCGAGACGATCCTGGCGACCAACACGTCCACGATCTCGTTGGAGGACCTGGCCGCTGGCATGCACAGGCCCGAGCGCCTCGTCGGCCTGCACTTCTTCAACCCGGCCCACCGCATGCCGCTGGTCGAGGTCATCCGGCACGAGCGGGTCGATCGGGCCGTGCTGGCCACGGCGGTCCGGCTCGTGCGCGATCTGCGCAAGACGCCGGTGGTCGTGCGCAACCGGGAGGGCTTCCTGGTCAACCGCCTGTTCCTGCCCTACTTGAAGGAGGCCTTCCTGCTCTTGGAAGAGGGGGCGAGGCCCGAGGCCCTCGACCGCGCCATGGTCGCGTTTGGAATGCCGATGGGGCCGCTCACCTTGATCGACATGGCGGGACTGGACGTGCTGGTGCTCGCCGACCGCGTGATGCGCGAGGCGTTTCCCCGGCATGGCGCCGTGTCCGATGTAGCCGTTCGGCTGGTCGATGAGGGCCGGCTCGGCCAGAAGAGCGGCGGCGGAATTTACAGTTACACGCCGGGCGACTATACTCCCCATCCGAGCGAGCCCACCGAGCAGGTCCTCCACGCCGTGCGTAGAGAGAGGGACATCCGCCCGCGCGAAGTCCCCGAGGCCGAGATCGCCGACCGTCTTCTGCTCCGCATGGCCGGCGAGGCGTTTTGGGTGCTCCAAGAGGGGATCGCCGAGCGGGAGTCGGACCTCGACGTGGCCACGGTGCTGGGGCTGGGGTTTCCCGACTTCCGCGGCGGTGTGGTACGATATGCGCGTGACCGCGGCCTGGGCGACGTGCTCGCGCGCCTGCAGTCGCTGACCACCACGTGCGGGCCGCGTTTTGCTCCCTCCCCGCGACTTCAAGAGTTGATCGAGAAAGGAACCGGATAGATGGCCTCCGCCCCCGAGCGAAAAGACTTCGAAGCGACCAAGACCATGAAGTCCGTAATGGGCAAGTACTTCATGGAGCTGGCCCAGGGCCCCGAGCAGGGCAAGAAGACGGCCTGGTGCACGAGCGTCGGCCCGGCCGAGCTGCTGCGGGCGCTGGGCTTCAACGTGTATTTCCCCGAGAATCACGGGGCCATGCTGGGGGCCACGCGCATGGCCACCGACCTCATCCCCGCGGCCAACGCCCGCGGCTTCTCGCCCGACATCTGCTCCTACCTCACCGCCGACGTGGGCTCGTATCTGAAGGACCAGAGCCCGCTGCACAAGATGAAGCTGCCCGGCCCGCCCAAGGCCGACGTGCTCGTGTTCAACACGAACCAGTGCCGCGACGTGAAGGACTGGTTCCAGTTCTACGCCCGGGAGTGGAACGTGCCGTGCGTGGGCATCCACACGCCGCGTGCGATGGGGGAGATCAGCGACTCGATCCTCGACGACGTCGCCCGGCAGACTGAAGCCTTGGTCGAGCCGCTTGAGGCGGTGGCCGGGCAGAAGCTCGACTTCGACCGGCTCCGCGAGGTGGTCGGCCTGTCGAAGCAGTGCACGGAGTTGTGGAAAGGCGTGCTCGACACGGCGGCCAACGTCCCCTCGCCCATCACCTTCTTCGACGCCTGCATCCACATGGGCCCGGCCGTGGTGCTCCGCGGCGACCAGGCGGCCATCGACTACTACAACGTGCTGCTCCCGGAGCTGAGGCAGCGCGTGGCCGACGGCGAGGCGGCCGTCGAGGGCGAGCGTTTCCGGGTCTATTGGGAGGGGATGCCGATCTGGGGCAAGCTCAAGGACCTCTCGCAGTTGTTCCTCGGTCTGAGGTCGTGCGTGGCGGCCTCAACCTACTGCAATAGCTGGGTTTTCGAGGCCCTCGACCCGGCCGACCCGTTCCGCAGCATGGCCCGGGCGTACTCCACCATCTTCATCTGCCGCAGCGACGACTGGAAGGAGCGGTACATCGACGAGATGGTGGCCCGTTACAGGATCGACGGCATCCTGTACCACGACGCCAAGACCTGCCCGAACAACTCGAACTGCCGCTACGAGATGCCGCAGCGCCTGGAGAAGAAGCTGGGCCGGCCCTACCTGATCGTCAACGGAGACCTGAACGACCTCCGCCTGTTCTCCGACGAGCAGACCCGGACGAACATCGAGGCCTTTGTCGAGCAGCTGGCGGAAGTGTAGATGGACGTCTTCTGTGGCATCGACATCGGCGCCTCGGCGGCCAAGCTGGTCCTCATCGATGCGCAGCGCAACATGGTCAGCCGGGCGCTCCGGCGATCGGGCATCGACTACGGCAGAACCGCGGAGACCTGCCTCGACGAGGCCCTCCAGGGCGCCGGCCTGGCGGGGTCCGACCTGGCCGCCGGCATCGCCACGGGCTACGGGCGGGAGAACGTCGCCTGGGTCGATGGCACGATGACCGAGATCGCCTGCCACGGCAAGGGGGCCTTCCATCACTTCCCCCGCGCGATCACGGTCATCGACATCGGCGCCCAGGACAACAAGGTCATCCACCTCGACGATCGCGGGCGGCGCACGAACTTCAAGATGAACCGCAAGTGCGCGGCCGGGACGGGCGCGTTTCTCGAGGAGATCGCCCTCCGCCTGGATATCGGGGTGGGGCAGATGAACGGCCTGGCCGAGGCGGCCACCGAGGAGATCACCCTGGGCAGCTTCTGCACCGTGTTCGCCGCCACGGAGATCCTGGAGAAGATCCGCGCGGGGCGCCGCGTCGAGGACATCGTCAAGGGGGCCTTCCGCTCGGTGGCCAGGCGGGTCTATGAGATGGACGCCGTGAGCGAGGACCTCGTGCTCACCGGCGGAGTCGTGGCCAACAATCCGATCCTCGTCGACCTGATCGAGGAGTCGTTCGGCACGCGGCCCCTGGTGCCGCCGGAGCCGCAGTTCATCGGGGCCCTGGGAGCGGCCCTGCTGGCGCTGGAGAGGACCCTGGGGAAGTCGCCCGAGAACACAAGCCAAGGAGAGCCCGCATGCTGATTCGCAACCCGCCCGTCGAGATTTCCGACTCGCTGATGATGCTCGGCACCAATCCGTATCCGATCTATCTACTCCAGGGCGAGACCGGCGCGGCGCTGCTGGAAGGGGGCGTCGGCGCGATGGGGTCGCTGGTGGCGCAGCAGCTTGACGGGGCCGGCGCGGCCCGCGACACGATCCGGCAGATCGTCATCCCCCACGCCCATCCCGACCACGTGATGGCCGTGCCGCGCCTGAAGGACCTGTTGCCTGGGGCCAAGGTATTGGCCTCCGAGGCGGCCGCGGCCACGCTGGCCAATGAGAAGGCCGTGGGCTTCTTCTCGAAGATGGACGGCGCGATCACCGAGTCGCTCGTGCGCGACGGCGTGATTGGCGAGGAGCACCGCCCGGGGCCGCTGGCCGAGATGAAGATCGCCGTGGACCAGACGCTCGCCGACGGCGACACGCTGACCGTGGACGGGCGATCCCTGCACGTGCTGGCCACGCCGGGCCACAGCGACTGCAGCCTCAGCTTCCACGATGCCGACGCTGGGGTCCTCCTCGTCTCCGACGCCGTGCCCTACTACTTCGTCGACCACGAGTACTTCTGGCCGAACTACTTCGCCGGGTATCGCCAGTACCTGGAATCGATGCAGCGATTGAAGGCCCTCGGGGCCGAAGTGCTGTGCACGGGACACCAGTGCGCGGTGCGCGGGGCCGACGCCGTGGCGATGTTCTTCGACGACTGCCTCGCCGCCACGGAGCAGTACCACCGGCGGATCGTCGGCCAGGCGAAGTCCGGCAAGACCGGCCGGCAGATCGGCGAGGAGCTCGGGGCCGAGGTCCACGAGAAGACCCAGGTCCTGCCGCTCGACTTCTTCCAGAAGAACTGCGGCCTGATGGCGAAGCTCTCGTTCCAGCACGAGGGGATCGAGGAGCCGAAGTAGGTCGCATCGGACCCCGAAGCCTTCGGCAAATCAGACTTCCGAAGTCTCTGCACGGAAGACTCCAAAGCGGACCATCCCATGCCCCATTCCCGCATCCTGGGCACCGGCCATCATCTCCCGCCGCGCGTGGTCACCAACTTCGACCTCATGGAGATGATGGACACCTCCGACGAGTTCATCGTCGAACGCACGGGCGTGCGACGCCGGCGCCACGCGGAGCCGGACCAGAGCGCCACGGACCTGGCCCTGCCCGCCTGCCAGGGCGCGGTGCGCGACGCCGGGCTGCGCATGGAGGACGTGGACCTGGTGATCATGAACACGATCACGCCCGACCACGCCGATCCCGGCTGCGCGTTCTTCCTCCAGGAGAAGCTCGGCCTGGCCGGCGTGCCGGTGATCGACATCCGCCAGCAGTGCGCGGGGCTGCTCTACGGGCTTTCCATCGCCGACCACTTCGTCCGGGCGGGCACGTATCGCCACGTCCTGATCGCCTGCTCCGAGGTGCTCTCCAAGCGGATCGACGGCTCGTACGACGGGCGCAACATCTCGATCCTGTTCGGCGACGGGGCCGGGGCCGCGGTGGTCGGTCCGGCCGACGGCCGGACCGACCGCGGCATCCTCTCGACCATCCTCCACGCCGACGGGCGCGGGGCCAAGGCCCTTTTCACCGCCGCGCCGGGCAGCGCCCTGGGCCGCGTCGAGCACGTCACCGCCGAGGACATCGAGGCGGGCCGGGTCCACTTCCGCATGCACGGCAGGACCATCTTCGAGAACGGCGTGGAGAAGATGTCCGCGGCCGTATTCGAGTCGCTCGAGGCGAATGGGATTTCGCTCGACGACCTCGACGTGCTCGTGCCGCACCAGGCCAACCTGCGGATGCTCGAGGCGATCGTCCAGCGCGTGGGAATCGCGCCCGAGAAGGTCTTCTCCAACGTCGAGGAGTACGGCAACATGGCCTCGGCGTGCCTTCCCATCGCCCTGGACCAGGCCCGGCGGTCCGGCATGATCCGGCCCGGGCAACTGGCCCTGCTCGTGGCGTTCGGCTCGGGGTTCGTCTGGGCCTCCGCCCTGATGCGGCTGTAGCGAAGGTCGTTTCGCCGCGGGCGATGCCCGGCACTGCCGGACCCGCTCGGGGCCGGGCCACCCTATCCGGCGCACGGCCTGGCCCCTATCATACCAGGGGGAGCCGCCGGCGGGATCGCCGTGCTTTGGTGAAGCGGAGCGCAGCGAGATCGGGGCTGCCCCTCCCAGACGGACCCGCCGCCACGGAGACCCGCCCGCTTGGACGAGAAGACCCGACGACGCTTCGACGAGCTGCTCGAGCAGGTGCTCGCGGACATGCCGCCGCTGGTCCACGAGCTGATCGAGCAGGTCCCGCTGCACGTGGAGGACTATCCTCCGCGCGACGTCATGCGCCAGCATGGCGTGCGATATCGCGACCAGCTCTGCGGGCGCTACACGGGCATCCCCATCGGCCAGAAGAGCGTGTGGCATTCCGGGGCCCTGCCCGACGTGGTGACCGTTTACCGCGAAGGCGTGCTGGCCGCCGCGGGGGCCCTTTTCGGACGCGTGCGCACGGCGGACCTGAAGGAGGAGATCCGCGTCACGCTCCTCCACGAGCTGGGCCATCACCACGGCCTGGACGAGGACGAGCTGCGGGAGCTGGGATACGGATAGTGGGAAGGGCGAAGGACGAATGATCAATGGTGAATGCCAGCAGTCGGCCGCGGCGGTGATGCGTCTGGCCCCCGAGGACAACGTGTGCGTGGCCATGCGGACCCTCGAGTCGGGCGAGACGGTCTTGCTCGACGGGGTCCCGCTGACCGCCCGCGACCGCATCCTCACCGGCCACAAGATGGCCGCCGCGCCCATCGCCGCCGGATCGAAGGTCCTCAAGTACGGCGCCCCGATCGGCTCGGCCACGCGCGACATCGGGCCGGGCGAGTCGGTGCACACGCACAACCTGAAGAGCGACTACCTGCCGACGTATGCGCGAGGGGCGAGTGGTGAGTAGGTGAGTGGTGAGTTCTTGGATGCTTACTTCGTACTCCCGTAAGCGGTACGTGAGTACGAAGTACGGATGAATACTGTCAGACAGTTCATCTCAACCCCTGCCCCCTGCCCCCCGCCCCCCCCCCCCGGCCCCTCCCCCCTCCCCCCACCCCCCCCT
>CAYSUS010000084.1:0-32224 GCA_964434165.1 uncultured Pirellulales bacterium | reverse complement strand
GATCGACGTGTTGAGTAAACTGAAAAATACCTCAAAGAGGCTCTTGCAAGAGTTGGGCCGAGAGCCGACAACAGAAGAGACGGCCCGGGCGGCCGACCTGAGTTTCGACGAGACCAAGCGGGTGCTGAGCATCGGCCGGCACCCGGTGAGCCTCGACCGGCCGGTGGGCGAGAGCGAAGACAGCGCCTTCGGCGAGTTCATCGAGGATGCCGGCACGGTGCGGCCGGATCGATCCGCTAACAATGGCCTTTTACGCGAGAAAATCGAAGCCCTCCTCAAGACCCTCACCTACCGCGAGCGGGAGATTATTCGGCTGCGGTACGGGCTGGGAGACGGTTACACCTATACCCTGGAGGAGGTGGGCCGCATCTTCAAGGTCACGCGCGAGCGGGTGCGGCAAATCGAGGCCAAGGCCGTTCGCAAGCTCCAGCATCCGGTGCGGAGTGAGCAGTTGGCGGGCTTCCTCGAACGGATGGCCGGCTGACGCACCAGGTCAAGCCGCTGGTCACCAGGCCAGCGGCTTTTTTGCTTCTTGCGCGCGGGGGCGCGCCGTGGAACGGCCTCGCCGCGCGCCTAGCGCTCTGCACGCTCCGACCGGGCCGGCCGCCCCGCGGGCCGTCTGCGGCGCGTTCTCATCATTCCATGCCCGTCAACCCCAAGCCTGATCATGTCCACTGATGCCAATGTCTCGATCGACCTGCTGCGGACGCTGCACCGCATCCACCGGCAACTGACCGACCTGACGGACCGGCTCGCCCGGATTCCCCGCATCGCCCAGGCTCGCCGGGCGAACGTGCAGCGTCTGGAGAAGGAGCTGGGCGAGCTCCACGTCCAGTCCAAGGCCCTTCGCATGGCTGCCGACGAGAAACAGCTTCAGCTCAAGGAGGGCGAGGAGAAGATCCGCAAGTACCAGCGGCAGCTCAACGAGGCCAAGAGCAACGCCGAGTACCAGGCCCTGCGCGAGCAGATCGCCGCCGTGGAGATGGCCAACAGCGTCTTGGAGGACGAGATCCTCGAGGCCATGGACAAGGTCGATCAGTTCAAGCTCAAGCTGGACCAGGCGGAGGCCGACTTCGGCGTGGCCAAGGCCGAGGCGGAGAAGTCCGTCGCGCAGGTCGAGAGCCAGGAGCCGGCGCTCCGCGCCGACATCGACCGCCTGGAAAGAGAGCTCCGCGAGCATGAGGCCGCCCTGACCGGGGAGTTTCGCGACCTCTACACCCGGCTCGTGCGCCAGAAGGGCGAAGACGCGCTGGCCCCGCTGGAGGGAGAGTACTGCGGCGGGTGCAACCAGCACGTCCCCCTGAACAACTGCAACAAGATCCGCCTGAACCAGCCGGTCTTCTGCAAGGCGTGCGGAAGACTGCTCTACCTGCCGGAAAGCGAAGTCACCAAGTGACCGCCGCGCCGCCGGCCGACCTCGACGCGAGGAGATCCGCCATGATCCGCCGATCGGTCGTCCTTCCGATTCTGGTCGCCGCCTTGGGGCTGGGCGCCAAGGCCGGGCGGGCCGAGGGGGGCCCGTCGCGCAGGCAGGACGTGGCCGAGTTGATGGAGACGGGCTGGGAGCGATCGCACCGCGCCCGCGCCGAGGCGGAACGCCTGTACGAGCGGGTCCGCACCGCGGCACCGTCCGATCACCGCGTGACGTACGCTTACGCCTTGGTCCAGCTCCGGCAGTTGCGCTACGCGCAGGCCGCCGAGCTGCTCGACCGCGTACTCGCCGCCGACACGCGGGACCTCGCCGCGTGGAAGACCCGGCTGTGGCTCCTGGTCCTGATGAAGGAGTACGACGCGGCCCTGGCCCGGATGGGCGAAGCAGGCGAGGTCATCCCGCCGGAGAAGGCCACGCCGGGCGATCCGGATTCCCCGCAGCGCGATCTGGCCGAGCTGCTGGGCCGGATCTTCGGTTTCCTGGAGGGGCCAGTCAGGGAAGCCGTGGATCAGCCCCGCGTGGCCCAGTGCCGACGCGAGGTGCTCGCCCGTCTGGGCGGCGAAGGTCAGAGGGCTCTGGAGCAGGCCCGCGGGTCGGTGCTGGCCGAGTTCGACGGGCGCGTGCGCCATTCGGTGCGCGCGGCCGAAGAGGCCCTGGCCGAGGCCGAGACGAAGAAGCGGGCCATGCTCGACGAGCTCCAGCGGCGCCAGCAGGAAACGGCCGAGGACGTGGCCGACGCGGAGGCGCGCGAGGCCGAAGCCCGCGAACGGCTGGCCTACGAGATTGCACGCATCCGCGGCGAGGAGCAGCAGATCGCCGCGGCCATGCGCCGGGTGGAGTTTCAGGCCGCCGCGGCGAGCCGGGAGCTTCGCGTGATCGACAACCGGATCGCCGATCTGGTGCTGGCCGCGGACCGCGAGGAGGACCCGGATCGCAAGCAGCGCCTGATGAACCAGGCCGCCCGGTGGCAATTGGAGCGAGGCATCCCGCTCAGGCGCCTGGCCGCGGCCGAGTCGCAGGCGGCGGGGCTGGCCGTGCAGCATGCGAATCTGCTCCGCCAGCAGCGGGAGGCCGAGGCCCGCTACGGACGCCAGTTCGACACGCTTCAGACCATGCGGTCGAGCCTCGACCGTCTGGAAAGCGTCCAGGGCCGCGCCGAGGCCCAGGCCGTCTCCGGCAACACGGCCGGAGTGCGCGGCCAGCGGCGGCGCTCAACGGCCCTGACGACGTACGTCCCGCTCCCCATCTCCCTGGAGGAGCAGCGGAAACGGCTCCTGGACTCGTTTCGATGAGTCGCGGGAATCAGAACAGCCCGCTCGTGGACCCCTGGCCCCTGCGCTCGCGCTGGCCGCGGAGCTGGTCCATCATGTACCAGATCGCCTGGCCGTATTCCCGCACGGCGCGGTCGAAATCGCCCCGCCGCGCCGCGTCCTGCGCCTGTTGCTCCAGGGCGTTGAACGGGTCCCAGCCGACCGTCCAGTGCCCGTTGGCGGCCGCGTCGCGCAGCTTCTGCGCCACTTCGCCCAGCCGGCCGACAATGTCGGCATTGGGCGGGCAATCGACCGCGACGTAGGGCCCACGCCCCAAAGGCCGGCCGTCCAGCCGGTAACCCGACGACGTGTCGGCATACCGCTGCACCAGCGCGATCACCCCCGCGATTATGGCGCCCCCCAGGCTCACGAGCGCCGCCGGGGAGTAATCCAGGGCGAACAGCATCAGGGCACCCAGCGCAAAAACCCCCAAAAGCGTCCAGACCAGGGGATGCACCGGCTGGGGACGCGAAGCGTCGGTCTCCGGATGCGGGGCCTCTCCGCCCGAGATCGCCAGCGGGCCGGTCACGCGCACCACGATCACCGTGATGTTGTCCGGGCCGCCGCGGAGGTTGGCCAGATCGACCAGGACGCGAATCGCCTCCTTGGGCGAAAGGCAGTGGAGGATGGCGCCCATTTCCTCGTTGGAGACCTGCCCGGAAAGGCCGTCGCTGCACAACAGGAACGTGTCGCCAACCTCGACCCGGAACGGGCCTTCCAGATCGACTTCGACGGCCGGCTTGGGACCGAGCGACCGGGTGATGATGTTCTTGGGGACGTTGGCCGCCGTCTCGTCGAGCTTACCCTGCCCGGCCCGCTGGATCTCCCACGTCAGGCTGTGATCGAAAGTGAGCTGTTCGAAGCGGGTGCCGCGGAGTCGATAGACGCGGCTGTCTCCGGCATGGGCCAGCACGGCTCCCTCGGGCAAAAGGGCCAGCACGCTGACCGTCGTACCCATCCCCCGAAAGTCCTCGCTGGCCTGGCCGCGCGTGTGGATCTGCCCGTTGGCGTCCTGGATCGCCGCCACCAGGGCCTCGGTCGGCGAGCGGTCGCGGAGCTTGTGGTACGTCAGGGGGACCACGTCGGCCGCGATCTTGCTGGCCAGCTCGCCGGCAGCGTGGGCGCCCATGCCGTCGGCGACGAGAAACAAGTGGCCGCGTCGGGCGAACTCGTCCTGGCTGCCGGCCAGGACCACGGCCTTGGCATCCTGGTTGTTGGCGCGGCGCAGCCCAAGCTCGCTGGCCGAGTCGTAGTCGAGGCAATGCGCCCAGAGTTCCGCGTCCGAATCCATCGTTTCGGCGTATTCCTCAAGGGGGGGATTGGCGCGCCCCGCTGCGCCGACTCGTCGAGGGTCCCGCCATGGTATTGTAGCTCGCCCGAAGTGGGCGAACCAGCCCGCCGCCCGGCCCGTGGGAGGGGGCGTCCCGGGCCCCGCTGCGGCCCCAATGCGGAGGCGGGAATCGATCTGGCCAGGGGCCGAGAGATTGCACTATACTCCCGCTCCCCGTTTCCGACCCGGCCGGGGATCCACCTCTGGCAAGCCGCAGTCTCCCGCGATCCGCACCGTGCCCCGACACGCTCGCATCTGCTGGCCTCAACGCCCAGGCGCCACGCTTGTGGCGGTCGCGATGCTTCTGGCCGTCGCCCCCGGCTGCGTGCAGCGGCGCCTGACGATTCGCAGCAATCCGCCAGGCGCGCTGGTGTATGTGGACAACGACGAGGTCGGCACCACGCCGGTCTCCACGGATTTCATCTACTACGGCATGCGCGAGATCCGGCTGGTCAAGGACGGGTTCGAGACGCTCACGGTCAAGCAGAACCTCTCGCCGCCCTGGTACCAGTGGCCGCCGCTGGACTTCTTCTCCGAGAACCTGGTGCCAGGCGAGCTCCGCGACCAGCGCACGCTCGACTTCCAGCTCCAGCCGCAGATCGTCGTGCCGACCGAGCAGCTCGTCGATCGGGCGGAGCGCCTCCGACGCGGCGACCTCTCGGCCCCCTCCTCTCGGCCCATGCCCACCGCGCCCGGACCGACGCTCGCCCCGCCCGGTGCTGCGCCGCTCGCGCCGGACGTCGGCGGCCAGCCGGTTCACACGCTGCCGCCGGGCGGCCGGCCGGTCGAACGGGGTTGGTGAGCCGCAAAGCGGCGGCCCGTCCATTGCCCAATCACGATCGGTGCGTTACGATCTCCCACCAGGGAAGAGCGTGCCCCTCGGGCGAGGGTGGGCCTCGTTGGTTGAGTTGGCAGAGGAACATGAGCCTGAGACTCCCCAAGACAGGACTGGTGGTCCGCGACGGCACGCTGACGAAGATCGGCAAGGAGGATGCCGTTCTTGCCGAGCTGCCGTTGGCGGACGTCACGGACGTGCGCGTTGAGCGGACTGCGCAATACGGCTTGCCCCTGGTGATCATCGGCGTGCTCGTCTCGTTGGCCGTAGTGTGTAAGCTGTACGTGCCCGTCGCCGGATTGGCCTGGACGGGCGCGATCATCTGCTTCGGGATCGCGGCCTTCGCCGTGCTGTTGATTCACGGCCGCAAGATCGTCATCCAGACGCGGAACGGGGTGGTGGGTTATGCCATCGCCGACGAGGACGAAGAGGCCGACGGATTTCTGGTCTCGTTGCGGTACAAACTGGAGTCGCAGGGGGCGAAATTGCGCCCCCCGGAGGCCAGTTGATCCAGCCGCGCGCCGGGATTGCTCTTCCAGGTCGCGGCTCGAATCGTGCGGCCGCGGCTCACGCGAAGAACCGTTCGGCAATCGGCTCCCAGTGCTGGATCAGGATGGCCCAGAAGACCACGCCCCCGCCGAGGTGCATCGTGTAGGGCGTCTTCGCCTCCTCCCAGTTCAGCAGCGTGAAGATGGTCTCGTAGAAGGGAACGAAGAGCATCCCGAACCCGTGCAGGATGCCGGCCTGGAAGGCCACGATCAGCAGGAATAGACGCCCCAGCGCGGAGACGAGCCAGCAGGTCGCCACCAGCACGATGTTCAGTTCGGGGACGTTGGGGAGGACCGTGGTCAGGACCGCGGCGGCCGCCGTCGCGACGATCACCATAAGAAACTCGGCGAACGTGTGGCTGAAGTCCGCGCGACGCGGCTCCTCCAGCAGCCGGCTGCGGCGCAGATAACGCGGGAAGTACGGCTCTGGCTCGGGGGCCTCAGCGGCTGCGGCCGCCGCCGCGGCCCGAGCAGCCTCGGCGTCGATCTCTTCGGCCACGAACCGGGTGAAGTTCGTGGCCGACCCTGGATCGGGGGCGGGCGAGCCGCTTGTGGCGAAGAGCTCGGGACGGGTCGGATCCGGCACGTCGATTGCGCAGCCGCAGACCGGGCAGGGTACGTGCGTGCCGAACAGGTGCCGCTGGGCCGCGAAGCCCCGGCCGCACGCGCGGCAGCGAACCGCCAACTGGGCCGGAGGCACCCGAATCCAGGTGCCGCAGCGGAGGCAAGGCGTCTGGCTGCCGAACAGCTCCTCTGGGGCGGCGTAGCGCGCAGCGCACCTCGGGCAGCGAATGGTTACGGTCGCGGCCCCAGGAGCTGCCGCCGCGTCTTCGTGACGGGGGGGACCGACGGCCCCATCCGGGATGTCGATCGGCTGCCCGCATTTCAGGCACGGGACCGATTGGCCGGCCAGATGATCCAACGCGGCAAAACGGCTGCCGCACGAGGCGCATTGAACGACGGTGGGCAATGGACGCTCAAAAAAACGCCCCCCACCGCCATCTTCGTGGGCTCCCTGTCAGCTCACGCGAGAGTGCGGCCCGGCGCGGTGCGCTAGGACTTGGAATGGCTCTATATAGTATGCCGGACGCGCGGGGTCAAGCGTGTCTCAGTGCCATTGCTTTGCAGACAGCTCGGGGAGTTGGCGTACGCCGCGCAGCTCGCGCGACGCCTTCTCCGTCCCAGGACGGCCCTTAGCGACAAGACGGTCCCCGAGCAAGGCGTCTCTCGCGGAATTGAGAAGCGTTACGCCGCCGAAACCGCGCGCGGCGGGGGCGCGTCCCCCAGTTCGGTGCGGCGTATCGACATCTCGCGCGGGGCCTCAATCCCCAAACGAATCTGATTGCCCCGCACCGTGAGCACCGTCACCGTGATCCGGCCGGCAATCACGATCTGCTGGCCTTCCTGCCGCGACAACACGAGCATCCGTTCTCCTCCTCCCCGATTGAGGGCAGTCCTTCTCAAGCGGCGGACGTGTGGACGATCTCGATCCGTGCATCCGGAAACCGCGCCTGGTACTGGGCCAGCAGCTCCGCGAGGATCTGCCCGACCGGCTGGGGCCCGTCGCCGCGGTCGCCCGCCATGCGACCCGAGTGATCAGCCGTGACGATTCGATTGTCCATAGGTCACCTCCAGTGGTGTTCAATTGTACCGATATATGTACGCATGTCAACCCCATGGAGTTCGATTGCGTCGAAAGGACAGGGCAGCTCGGGGGCGACGGCTCCCGAGACCCCGCGCGTAATTCCGAGCCGCGCAAGACGAACTTCCTCTTGGCGGGTCCGCCGCTTCTCACGGCCGGAATAGCCTGCCCCGTCGCAGGGGGGTTCGTGCAGACCGCGACGTCTTCCGTAACCGTCGAGCGGGTCGGGACATCGGTTGGTTTGGCGCGGCGGTTCCGACGCCGCGCAATCCGAACTCCCGAGCGCTCGGGTTCCGTATAATTTCGAAGCAACACCCGCGTCGTTCGGGCAACGATATTTTGCCGTCGCAAAGTAGATTCGGCCGAGACCGCCAAACAGCGATCACGCGGGCCTCTCGAAACGGCCCGTATGCGGATTCAACAGGAGCAGAAAGATGATCTGGTTCGATCCCTTCTATTTCATTGTCATCGCGCCGGCCTTCCTGCTGGCCATGTTCGCCCAGTTGCGGATCAAGATGACATACGCCGAGGCCCAGCAGCAGCCGGCCCCGCTGAGCGGGGCGGCCGCGGCGCGTCACATCCTCGACTCGGCCGGCCTGCGCGGCGTGGAGATCGAGCAGGTCCCCGGCCACTTGAGCGACCACTACGACCCGCGCGACAAGGTCCTTCGTCTGAGCCCCGAGGTGTATCAGTCCCGGTCACTGGCCGCGGTGGGCATCGCCGCGCACGAGGCCGGACACGCCATCCAGGACGCCCGGGCGTACGCGCCGCTGGTGATTCGCAACGCGGCCGTGCCCGTGGCCGGATTCGGCAGCAACCTGGGCATCCTCATGGTCATCCTGGGCGCGGTCTTCTCGACCGGCGATCCGGCTTTCGACCTGGGCAGGATGATCATCTGGACGGGCATCGCCCTGTTCAGCGGCGTGGTGTTCTTCCAACTCGTGAACCTGCCCGTGGAGTTCAACGCCAGCGCCCGGGCGAAGACCCAGCTCGTCGAGATGGGGATCGTCCCCGCGCAGCAGATGAGCTACGTGAACAAGGTGCTCAACGCGGCGGCCATGACCTACGTGGCGGCCACGCTGCAGGCCCTGCTCACGCTGCTTTACCTCGTGCTCCGCTTCGGTGGCAGCCGGGACTGAATCAGCGCCGCCCCGCCGCCTGCCGATCCCGCGATCCGAGCCGTGGTCGCGGGGTCGGTTCCTTGCGAGCCCCAGGAAAAAAGGCGGGCGACGCGGGCAGCCTCCGTATGCCCGCGACGCCCAAACGTCGCGACGTTCTCAACGCGCGTCGCGGCCGCCCCCCAGGGAAGAGCCAATGCGGGAATGCGGCGGCGACGCCAGGGTGGCTCTACTTGACTTCGTCGAGGGGGACGGGCCGACGCTGTTGCGCTGAAAGCAGCGAGGCCTCCAGCACGCGCTGAGTCTGATAGGCGTCCTCGAAGTCGGGGATCGGCACGGTCGGCTCCTGGCCGGCGATCGCCCGCAGTATGTCGTACGCCTGATTGGTGAACCCGTGCTCGTAGCCGATGATGTGGGCGTCGGGCCACCAGTTGGCCACGTAGGGGTGATCGCCTCCGTGGGTGACCATCAGCGTGCTCCAGCCCTGCACGGCCCGGGGAAGCGTGGCGTCGTAGAACTGAAGCTCGTTCATCCGCTCGAAGTCGAACTTCAGTGCACCCTTGGTGCCATTGATCTCGAACTGGTTCCGGTTCTGGTTGCCGGTCGCCTGGCGCGCGGCCTCAAAGCTGGCCACCGCGCCGCCGGAGAAGCGGGCGAGGAACAGCACGGTGTCGTCCACGGTGACCGGGCCCAAGCCCGAGGCCGCCGTCCCGCCGTCGGCGATGCCGCCCCCGGCCACGCCGCCGGCCAGCTTCCGCTCCTTGATGAACGTTTCAGCGATCGCCCCGACGATCTCGATGATCTCCTGTCCGGTCACGAACCGCGTCATGTCGATGATGTGCGCGTTCAGGTCGCCGTGGGCCCCGGAGCCGGCCAGGCTCTTGTCGAACCGCCACAGCAGGGGCACGTTCTCGTCGGCCCAGTCCTGGAGATAGGCCGCGCGCACGTGGCGAATCTCGCCTATCTTTCCCTGCTTGACCAATTGGTGGGCGAGGGCCACGGCCGGGCAGCGGCGGTAGTTGAACCACACGAAGGTCTTCACCCCCGCCTTCTTGGCGGCCTCGACCATTTCCCGGGCGTCGCTGAGGGTGCCGGCGATGGGCTTCTCGCACGAGACGTGCTTGCCGGCCTCGATCGCCGCCTTGGCCACGGGGGCATGCATGTAGTTCGGCGTGACCACGTCGACCAGCCCGATGTCGGGCGACTTGACCAATGCCTGCCAGTCGGTCGAGGCGTTCTGCCAGCCCCAGTTCTCGGCGAACACCTCCGGCTTCTCTTCCGGCTGGCCATAGACCGTGTGCATCACGGCCGACAGCGGCGGATCGAAGAACTTGTTCACCTGGCCCCAGGCGTTCGAATGCGAACGGCCCATGAAACCCTGTCCGACCAGCGCGACATGGATGCTTGCCATTGTGGACTCCTTGGAGAGGACCTCCCGAGACGACGTACTCGTGATAGCATGGCGGTTATAGCCGATCTGACCAGCATTTCAAGGGCCTCCCGGCGGACGGTCCCCGGGGCCTGCCCCGCGCGGGCCGGCGGAGCCCGCGCAGTCCGCCTGGAATCCACGGCAAGGAAGCGGTACGATGGGGAAGCACGGCACGTCACGGGCATTCGCGCCCGGGGCCCGCCGGTTTTTGTCAAGGATGTCTGTTAGCAGGAGGACGATCATGGCGACGATGCTCCGGCGAAGCCGGCTGGTTTGGCTCTTCGGCGGCCTGATCCTGGGCCTGGTGCTGGGCGGGCAGTGGCCGGCCGCCTCGCTCCATGCCGTGGCCACCGACCGGTATGACACCTTCGCCATCGCCACCGGACCGGTGGACGAGAAGGCGGAGGCGGTCTATTTCCTCGACTTTCTCACCGGCGACCTCCGCGCGGCCGTGCTCAATCAATACGGCAAATTCACCGCCTTCTACGAGTACAACATCGCCGCCGACCTGGGCGTCGAGCAAAGCAAGAACCCGCGCTACCTGATGGTCACCGGCATCAACGACATCCGCCAGGGCGTCGCCCGCATCCGCCCCAGCCGCTCGGTCGTGTACGTGGCCGAGATCAACTCGGGCAACGTGGCCGCCTATGCCATCCCCTGGTCCAGCAACAGCTGGTCCACGGGCCAGATCGTCAAGGCCAACCTCATGCCGCTCGACGCGGCCAAGTTCCGCACGGCCGCCGTGCGCCCCACCGAGTAGCCCCCGCCCCATGCAGATCGTGGTCAACGACGAGCCCCGCGACGTGCCCGACGGCTCGACCGTCGCCGCGTTGCTCGACGCGCTGAAGCTCTCTGGGCGGTTCGTGGCCGTGGAGGTCAATCTCCACGTCGTCCCCCACGGGTCCTACGCCGCGCACGTGCTCCAGCCCGGCGACCGGCTCGAAATCGTCACCCTCGTCGGAGGAGGTTAAGCACCATGCCCTCGGGCACGGCGGCCGATGCGCCGCTCCGGATCGGCTCCCACACGTTCGTCAGCCGGTTGATCGTGGGGACGGGCAAGTACGCGGACTTCGAGACCATGCAGCAGGCCCTCGACCGCGCGGGGACCGAGTGCATCACCGTGGCCGTGCGCCGCGAGCGGCTTATCGACGCCGAGGGCCGTAACCTGTTGGACTACATCGACACGAAGCGCTACACCATCCTTCCGAACACGGCCGGCTGTTTCACGGCGGAGGATGCGGTGCGCGTGGCGCGCCTGGGCCGCGAGATCCTCTCCCAGATGGGCAACCCCGGCGCCGACTGGGTCAAGCTCGAGGTCCTCGGCGACAAGCGCACGCTTCTGCCCGACCCGGTGGCCACGCTCGAGGCCACGCGCCAGCTCGTCGAAGACGGTTTCCAGGTGCTCGTTTACACGGGCGATGACCCGGTCACGGCCAAGCGCCTGAAGGAGGCGGGCGCGACGAGCGTGATGCCGGCCGGCAGCCCGATCGGCTCGGGCCAGGGCGTGCTCAACCCCAACGCCATCCGCATCTGCCTGGAATACCTCAAGGAGGACGATCCGGATTACCCGGTGATCGTCGATGCCGGCGTGGGCACGGCCAGCGACGTGACCGTGGCCATGGAGCTGGGCGTGGACGGCGTGCTGTTGAACACCGGCATCGCGCACGCGAAGGACCCGCTGGCCATGGCCCGGGCCATGCGCCTGGCCGCGGAGTCGGGCCGGCTGGCGTTCCTCTCCGGGCGGATCCCCAAGCGGCTTTACGCCACGGCCAGCAGCCCCACCGAGGGCGTGATCGCCGCGGCCAAGGAGTGACGTGGCGAGTGGCGGGTCGCAAGCGCCGTATGCCGGGCTGCTTGTCAGCCCGCGTTCGCAGGCTGCGGGGCACGAGAGAGGGACCTCGCACGACCCTGCAGCAAATCGACGGCGGGGGCCTTGCCACCAGTCCCCGGCCTCATGCAGACGGCACGGGCTGACAAGCAGCCCGTGGCACCCGGCGAGAAGAAGCCACGAAAGGCAGCGGCCTTCCGCGCTTAGTGCCTTCTTGTGTTTCTCGCCGCCCTCACCGTCTGCGCCTGGCGGGCGTGACTTTGAATGCGCTGGACCATGGCGTGGAGCCCGTTGCGTCGGGTGGGACTCAAGTTCGCCTGGAGGTCCATGCGCCGCAGCACCTCGACGGCGTCGGTGCCGACCACCTCGTCGAGCGTGCGCCCGTTGAAGACCACCATCAGGACCGCGATCAGCCCGGTCACGAGTTGCGCGTCGCTGTTGGCGAGGAACTCCAGCCGGGGCGGCTCGTCCGGCGTGATCCACGATTTCAGCCACACCTCGCTCACGCAGCCGAAGATCCGGTTCTCGTCCACGAGATCCGTCTCAGGCAGGGGGGGCACCTGATCGGCCAGGTCGAGAAGATACTCGAACCGCGCCTCCCAGTCGTCCAGGCGCGTGAAGCTCGCGATCAGCTCCTCGGGCGTAAGGCCGTCGAGTGTCGGCATCGGGAAGGTCGCGTCAGACGGGTTCTCGGTCCTCGGCCCCGCGCACGGCCCGCGCCCCGACGGGGGCGGCGCCTCGCTGGGCTACTCGGGCGCGCCGGTGGCGATCGGGTTGTCCGGATCGCCGCTCCACTCCATCCAGCCGCCGTCATACACGGCCACGCGCGGCCAGCCCATCAGGTAGGCGTTGAAGAACGCCTCGCTGCCCCGCCACCCGGTCCCGCAGTAGAAGGCGACGTGCTTGTCGCGCGTGATCCCCACCCGGGACCAGGCGGCCTCGATCTCGCGGAAGTCGCGCGTGGTGTAATCGAGGTTGCGGTAGTTCTCCATGTGATACGCGTCGCTGCCGCAGTTGGCGAACACCGCGCCGGGGATCCGCCCCTTCTTCTCGATGTAGTGGTATCCGCTGACCCGTCCGACGAACTCGTCCCAGCTCCGCACGCTGGCCAGCTCGCCGTCGTCGGAGGCCAGCAGCCTCCTGGCTTCTGGCAGGTCGACGAAATACTCCGGGTGGCCGGGTATCGGCGCGCCGAAATCCGCCACCGGGGTCGGCTCGGCCGGCTCGGTGCTGACGGGCAGGCCCGCGTCCTCCCATCGCGTCATCCCGCCGTTGAGCACGCGCACGTCCTGCACCCCGGCATACATCAGGATCGCCGCACAGCGCATGGCCCCGAGGTGCCCGGCCGCGCGCCCCGGGTGCGGATCGTCGTTGTCGGGAAACGAGAACCGCCCGTACACGACCACGGTGGTCTCGTGATCGATGCCGTGGGCCGCGAGGGCCTCGCCGAGCTCCTCGTGCGACCGGCGATTCCACGTGTCGGGCGACTCCAAGGCGAGCGTGCTCAGGGCGACGGCCCCGGGAATGTGTCCCCGGGCGTAGTCCTCGTAGATGTCGTAGTGGCAATGGCAGACCACCAGCCGCCCGCCCTCGTGGCCCGGCGGCCGCTCGCCCTGGGTCCAGCGGTGAACCCACGACGGACCGACCAGGCGATCGTAGCGCGGCAGGCGGGCCATGGGCCGGCTGCCGTCGGCCGACCATTCACCAACGAACCCCGAATAGCGGCGCACGCGCCGGTGCCCCGCGGCGGCCAGCAGGCCGGCCATCCCCTGCATCTCGTCCGAATCGTACCCGTACAGGATCACCTGGCGCGAGGGCGTGATATCCTTCTGGCGGAGCAGCTCGTGCACCTCCAAGCGGTAGCGGGTCCACTCGAACGGAAAGCTCACGGCGCCGGCGACGTGCCCGCCCCGCGGCTCGCCGGCAAGCGGCCAGCCGTTGAAGGCCTCCACAGGGCGCAGGTCCACCAGTCGGGTATCCGGGTCGTGCAAGGCGCGGGCCAGGGCGTCGGTCGCGATCGGAGCGGCTTCTCGGTTCATGGGGGGCAGTGCTCTCGGCGGAGGTCTGGCGGGAAGGACTCCGAGCGGGCGCGGGGGTCGGAACCGCCTTGCGACCGGCGCAAGACCATTCTAGGGATGCATCGGGGGAATGAAAGGCGGGGGCCGCGTCCGAGGGGCCGCGACCGCTCCTAGCCCCTGTCGAAGCGGAGCCGTTTCGGTATGATGCCGGCTGACCTGCGCGGCGCCGTCCCGTGGGATAGGTTTGGTGTGGAGATCGGCTTGCCCCGCGGACCCCGCCCGGGGCCCCGCCGAGACCGGCCGTCGGAATCCGCCGCTCCGCTGACGCATTTCCCATCGCAACGATCGCCCTCCATGTCTCCTCGCCTTCTCCGGGTCGGCTGGTTCACCGTGGTGCTGCTGATGGCGCTGCCGACCCTGGTGCTCCTGGGCGGCGGGTCGTGGTGGTTGTTTCGGGAGAGGCTGCTGTGGTTCTGGCTGGCACTGACCGGCGTGTCGGTCCTTCTCTCCTGGTGGCTTTCGAAGTGGCTCCGCCGCCGGCACGGCGACTCCTCCGCGGGGACGGTCCAGCCCGAGGGAACCTGGACGCCGCTCGACCAGCAGGCCTGGGAGCGCGTCGAGCGGCTCGCGCGGGACATGCAGGACAGCGACCTCGACCTGGAGAGCCCCGAGGCGCTGTGGACGGCGCTGCACGCGATCCTGCACGAAGTGGCAGCGGTGTATTATCCCCGGTCGCAGATGGCCGAGCTGGAGACGCCGCTTCCGCACGTGGCGCGGATCGTCGAGCTGGTGGCCGGCGATCTTCGCGAGATGCTCGCCGAGCGCGTCCCGGCCAGCCACATGCTCACGCTCCGCGACTTCACGCGCCTGGGGCGGTTCCAGGCGCTCTATCGTCAGTTCTACCTGCTCTATCGGGTGGTGCAGATGGGCATCAATCCCGTGGCGGCCGTGGTCCGTGAAGTGCGCGACGCATTCAACCAGCAGGCCGTGGGCGCCTCGACCGGCGAGCTGCGGCGATTCGCCATCGGCTTCTGCGTGCGCAAGGCGGGTTTTTACGCTATCCAGCTTTACGGGGGGCGCCTGCTCCTGGACGACAAGCTACCCGGCGGCGAGGCCACGCGGCGCTCGCGCGACGACGAGATCCAGGCGGACCGGCGCGACGAGCGGCTCCGTGCCGAGCCGCTGAGGGTTCTCATCGTGGGCCAGGTGAAGTCCGGCAAATCGAGCCTGGTCAATGCCCTGTTCGGCGAGGCCCGGGCGGCGGTCGACGTCATCCCGCGGACGGCAGGCATCGAGCCGTACGTGCTGGCCCGCGACGGCATGCCCGCGGCGATCCTCATTGACACGGCCGGCTACGAGGCGGCGACCTCGAGCGAGGAGGCCTTCCGGCCGCTGGAGAAGGTGATTCTCACCTGCGACCTGGTGATCCTGGTGTGCGCGGCCGTGTCGGCCTCGCGGGAGTCGGACCGCCGGCTGCTCGACCGCATCCGGGAGTTCTTCGCGGAGCGGCCCGACCGGATCATGCCGCCGCGCGTCGTGGCCGTGACCCACGTGGACCGGTTGCGCCCGTTCACCGAGTGGGATCCGCCCTACGACGTGGTGCGGCCCCAGGGGGACAAGGCGCGGCACATCCGCGAGGCCCTCGACGCGGTGCGCGAGGACCTGGCGCTCGGCTTGAGCGAGCCGCTGGTCCCGGTATGTTTGCACCCAGACAGGCCGTACAACGTCGCGGAGGGCCTGGCCCCGGCCGTCCTCCAGGTGGTGCCCGCCGCGGAAAGGACGAAGTACGTGCGCTGCCTGCGCCAGCACCGCGACGAGGACTTCTGGCGGCGGCTCTGGCACCAGGCGGTCAATTCGGGACGCCTGCTGCGCCAGGCCGGCGCGGAATGGCTCCAGTGGCGGCGGAGCTGACGCCGCATGGATGCCGCGAAGGGGGCAGGCGCCGCACGCCGCGGAGCGGCGCGTGGGGGGCTTCCTTGCGACGGGCCCTGCCTCCTACGGCCCCGTCTTGACGCGGCCGCCCGCGCCGGTCATGACGATCGGCGCGTACCTTGCCGCCTGCGGCCAGTCGGGGGATCGCGGGCTCTGAAGAGGCGGCGGGGAGGAGGTTGCAGAGCCGCGCCGGCGGGCGCCGATGAGACAGGCAATCGCGAATCCTGCGCGAGAGTCCTGTCCTCCCCAAGGTACGAGCATGTCCTTTGAGACGATCTACGTGGCCACGGCCACGACCTTCGTGGTCGTCTGGATGGTGATCGGAGACATCCTGATCCACGAGAAGCGGCCGTAGCGGTCCGGCGCGAAGACTTCGCAGCATCCCTCGAGGCGCGCCTCGCGCCCCGACGCCACATGGATGGCAAGCCGTGGGGTTCATCCCCGCGACGGCCGATCTGCGCCCGACGGCGGCAAGCACGGCCCGGCGGCGCGACGCCGGCGGAGGGACAAGCCCTGCGGCTTGCCGGTCGATGGCTGCGTACGATGGCGCGGGCTATCGGAGCGGTCGCTCCCGGCGCCCGACTTCCACGGTCAACTGCTGAGGCTCCTCGGGCCCGACGAGGCGCGTGGCGGTCTTGCGCGCGGTCTCCAGAAGTCCTTCCAGGCGGAGGTCCCAGACGCGGACCGAGTTGTCCACGCTGGTCGGCATGTCGCCGCTGGCGGTGGCCAGCAGCCGGCCGTCGTCGCTGATGGCCAGCGCGCTGATCGGGCCGCGATGTCCGCGGAGCACGATCGGGCTGGCCGCGGGATCTTCGGCCGAAAGGCTCCACATCCGCGCCGTGTGGTCGAAACTGCCCGTAATCAGATGCGACGAATCGGGCGTGAAGGCCACCGCCCTGATCCGCCCGTCGTGGCCGGCCAAGACGATCGACGCCGCGGCCGGGTTGGAGGCCGCCAGGTCCCAAAGCCGGGTCGTGCGGTCGTAGCTGCCGGTCGCCACCCAGCGCTCGTCGGGGCTGACCGCCACGGCATCGACCCATCCCTGGTGCCCCCTGAGGACCGTCGGCCTGGCTCCGGGGTTGTTCGCGTGGAGGTCCCACAGCCGCGCTGTGCCGTCATAGCTGCCCGAGACGAGCGTGCGCCCGCTGGCACTGATCGCCATCGCGCCGATGGTTCCCTCGTGGCCGGTGAGCACGAGTTGCTCGGCGGCCGGGTAGCGCGCGCGCAGATTATAAAGGCGGATCGTCTTGTCCTCGCCGGCCGTGGCCACCCAGCGCAGGTCGGGCGAGATGGCCACCACGCGGATCGGACGCTCGTGCCCGCGGAGCACGGTGGCCGAGTCGGCCGGATCGGCCGCGGTTAGATCCCAGAGGCGCGCATGGTTTTCCTCGGACCCCGGTCCACCCCCCCCGGTGACCAGCCAGCGGCTGTCGCTGCTGATCGCCGCCGAGTGGATCGGTCCCTGGTGGCCGCGCAAGGCGGTCGGCGACGCGGTGGGGTCGCGGGCGGAGAGGTCCCATAGCATCGCCACGCCGTCGAAGGAGGCCGTGGCCAGCCATCGGCCGTCGGGGCTGATGGCCACGGCGCTGATCGCCCGCGTGTGCCCGGCCAGCACCACCGACGAGGCCGCAGGGTCGCTCGCGTGCAGGTCCCAGAGGCGGGCCGACTTGTCGTCACTGCCAGTGACGAGCCATCGGCCGTCCGGGCTCAAGGCCATTGCCTGAATGCCGGCGCGATGGCCGCTCATGGTCTGAGCCCCGAGCCGGGCCAGGGCGTCGCGCAGGGTCTGCTCGGTAGCCGCATCGGCCGGCCGGCCCTCGCGGATCATGGTCTCCAGGGCCTCGCAGGCCAGGCGCAGGCTCTGCCGCGGGTCGAGGACGAGCAGTTCCTGGGACTCCTTGGCCATCTTCTGAGCCGTGGCGACACGCGCCTCGTGCTCCGCGGCCATCCGCTTCTGCTCGGCCGCCGCCATCTGGATCTCCGCCTCGCGACAGCGGGCCTCGGCCTCGGTCAAGCGGACCTCGGCGTCGCGCCTGGCGGCCAGCGCGTCGGCGACCCGGCGCCTCAGCGCGCTGGCGTCGCGGGCCATCTCGGCGGCGGCCTCCTCGGCTTGCGACCGGGCCTGAACGGCGTCGCTGAGCTGCGACCGCATACCCGCCACGCTCATCGCGCTGTGCCACCAACCCAGCGTCGCGGCCGTGGCCGTGAGCACCAGGATCGCGGCGATGGCGATCGCCGCGGCGGTAATCGTGGGCCGCTTCTGGAACCACCGCAGGACCTGCTCGGTCTCATTGACCTCGCGAACCGCGATGGGCTCGCCGGCGAGCCAGCTCTGGAGCTTCTCGACTTCCTTCTCTTTCTCCGTCTCCCGCCGCGGCTTGGGCGCCAGGTCGATCTCCTTCTCGACGGGCTTCGGCGGCGGCGGAGGCGGCCGGAAAGGGAAGCTCATCCCGCAGTTGGCGCACAGGATGTCCTTGGGCTCGCGCGGATCCGCCTCGGTCCGAGCGCTACAGAGCGGGCAACGCACGGGAAGCGGCTTCGGCGGTTCCGGCTCCGGTTCGGGCCGCACGATGCCCAGCGGCTTCAGCCGCCTGATCGGTCGTCGATCCATGAAGTGTCTTCCTTCGGCCGGGCCTGGAGGAGGTCCTGCCCCGTGGTTCCGCCCAGCCGTCCTGAGGTGGCGCTTCCCTCAAGGGCCGCATACCCGCTACGGGCCTACAACCAGGGATCGGACAAAGGAAACGGCATCAGTCGGAAATCGAGAACCTCCGCTACAGCCGGAATATCCCGTACAACTCGGATAAGGCCCACGACCGAACCGCCACGGCAAGAAATGCCGGCCAGCCCGACCAGAAAGTGGGGGATGCTCCAGCCTCTCAAGAAGGCATCCGCGGCGGCCGCACCCCGCGAGAAGACGTGACGCGAAGGGAAGAGACGTAAGAAGAAGCCTCTTCGCTCGTCGAGGGCGGGCTATCGCTTACCCAGGGCCACGTCGATCATGGCCAGGATCGCGTCGCGAGTCCGCATCGACAGCGACGGCCAGGCGTCCATCACCCGGCTCAACTGCGGATCGAGCCGACCGCGACTCATCGCCACCGATCCGAGGGCCTGCTTGGCGCTCAAGGCCGTGGTGACGGCATTGGGGGGGATGCAAGGCCGCATCTGCTGCTTGGGCAGGTCGATCGGCAGCCTTGCCGTGGAGCGCCGGCCATCGACGCCCGGCTGACGGCCCGGCGCAGGCGAGGCCCCCTCCTCCAAATCGGCTGGATCGGGCGGCGGCTGCGAACCGGGCGGATCATCGAGGCTTGGGGCCGCCGAGGGCATGGCGATGTTGGGCCGGAACCCGGCGTCCGAAGCGCGATGGGCCGACCGCTCGGGGAACAGCGCCCCGCGAACCACGACCGGAGCGAGCAGCCCAGTCATGTTCACCGAGGGGATCTCCTCATCCTCGACCGGCGCGCGGTGGATCGGGGCCTCGACAGCAGGCTCGGACGCCGCCGGGGCGACGGTCGGCCGGGCATCGGCCGGCTCGGCGGTGGCGCGGGGGACGGAGGGGCTGGGTTGGGTCTGTCGCGCGGAGCGCGCCGACCCATCGGCAGAGATGATTCTCCAACCTCCGGCGGCCCGGGCTTTGGGGAGCCTGCCCCGCGAGGGCGCTGCCTGGGAGGCGGCGGCCAGTTCTCGGGCCGCCCATTCCCAGTTGGCTTGTTCCGGCTTCGGCGTCATGGAAGGCCTTCTCCTGATCTCTTGGTCCACCGCGCCAACGCGCAACGACCGCCGGCCGCGCTGGTGCCGCCCGGTCCTGCGCAGCGAACCCCCCTCTAACGCCGCGTGCCGGCGCGAGCCGATGGCCGCCCGCCGGGCGATGCGGTCCGAGGCCCTCGCCGAGCCCCCATCAAGGAGCAATGCCTTGCTGCCGAAGCGCCGTGGCCCCGCCGCGCCGGCCGGGGCTTCAGGCGCGGCGGCCGGCTAGGCGGCCTCGGACGGGGCTTTGACCTCGGTCCACGATCGCTTGTACTGGAGGGCTTCCAAGAGCTCGGTCAGCGTGAGCGTCTTGTTCTCCAGCTCCAAGGGGATCTCCATGCCCGGGTCGCAGACCATGTCGACCGTTCCGTCTTCGGCGATCAACTCGTCGAACTCGCGGAGCAGCCCGTCCTGTACGGCCTGGCGGACCAGGTGGCCGCGCGTGGCCGACACCTCGCTGGCCCGCTCGCCCAGGCTGTCGGCCGCACGCTTGGCCAGCGCGGGCAGATACTCGCTGGGGATCTCGATCATCCTGGGACAATAGACTTTGACTTGCATCGTAGGGCTCCTGAACTTCCAAACCAGCAGCCGCAGGCCGGCCCGTAGGCGCCGGCAGCCCGGCCCGAATGGCGCACGTGGCGCATGCTCACACGACATATCGGCTGGCAAGCTGTAGCGGTCGCACTGATTCTTTGGGATTTCCTTAAGGAAAGGGTTGGATGGGGCCATTGTGAGGGGGCGTTGTCGGCTTGGCGACACGCCTTGGCCAGCCGCACCCCTCTTGTGCGGGCTCTCGGGGTGGGGTCCGATGATGCGGTCCAATCAACCCAACCAGAGCCGTCTCCCGGATTCCGACGCTCTGCATTTTGGTTCCTACGCTCTGCGTGGGAACCTGCTGGGAACCCCGGTCGTCCCGACGCTCTGCATCGGGTCTGGCGACGCAGAGCGTCGCATGCCATTCGTCCCCACGTGGGGCGTAGGAACGAGACGGCGGGGCTCACCGCGGGATGAACTCGCCCGAGACCATCTCCTCGAAGCTTTGGCGTCGGCGCACGAGGTCGGCGCGGCCGTTCTGAACGAGCACTTCGGCGGCCATGGGCTTGCTGTTGTAGTTCGAGCCCATCACCGCGCCGTAGGCCCCGGCCCGCTCGATCACCAGATAGTCGCCGACGCCGGCCACGGGCAGGTTTCGGGCAGCGACGTAGCCCCCTTCCCTCTGGGTGAAGATGTCGCCCGACTCGCACAGCGGCCCCCCCACCACGACCTCCATCAGCGGCCGGTCGGTCTCGTTGTCCGAGGGGCACACGGAGATGGGGTGGTGCGCGCCATAGAGGATGGGCCGGGCGAGGTTGTTGAAGCCCGCGTCCACGAGGTAGAAGGTGTTATCGCCCTGGCGCTTGACCGCGCGGATCTCGGTGACCAGGAGGCCCGCCTCGGCCGCCAGGTAGCGGCCCGGCTCGATCTCCAGCGAGACGGCATGGCCGAACTCCTCTTCCAAACGCTTGCGCGTCGCGTCCCAGAGGCGGAAGTACTCATCGAGATCGACGTATTCCTCCCCGGGCCGGTAGGGGATGGGCAGGCCGCCGCCGCAGGAGATGCTCTTCACGCTGCGCCCGACTTCCAAAGCCGACTTCTCCATCACCTCGCAGAGCTGCGCCAGGTGCACAAGGTCCGTGCCCGACCCGATGTGCATGTGCAGCCCAGTGACGGTCAGCCCGTGGTGCTCGGCGTCCACCAGGCAGTCGTGCAGTTGCTCGTGCCAGATGCCGTGCTTGGAGCGCTCGCCCCCGGTGTTGGTCTTCTCGCTGTGGCCGTGGCCGAAGCCCGGGTTGATCCTCAGCGTGATGCCGCTGCCCGGGGCGCGGCAGCCGTACTGGTCGATCATGTCGGGCGAGCCGCAGTTGACGTGGACCCCGTGCTCCAGGACCAGCTCCAGCGACTCGCGGTCGAAGATGTCGGCCGTGTACACGACCGGCGGCGGATCGCCCTGGGTCGAATACCCCGCCGCGATCGCCCGGCGGACCTCGCCCGCGCTGACGGCATCGACCAGCGCCGCGTGCCGCCGCAGGAGATCGACCACGGCCAGGTTGGAGCAGGCCTTCTGGGCGTAGCGGACGTGGTCGAAGGCCTTCAGGTCGTCCAGGCGGCGGAGGATCATGGCCGCGTCGTAAACGAACAGCGGCGTGCCGAACTCCTCGGCCAGTTCCACCACGGGAAGGCCGGCGATCTCGGTTCGAAGCGAAGGGAACGGCGGTGTCGAGGGCATGGGCGGATGGCCCCGTGGAGGGTAGCGCGCGTGGATCGGCAGACCCTTCAGTATCCCCAGGAGGGGATGCAGTCACAAGAGGCTCGCCGCCCTCGCCCGGCCGATGCGCGGCTCCCCTCTCCCGTTGGCGGGAGAAGGAAAGGGATCTCTACTGGAGCTCGCTCTGATCGATGGCCAGGCCGTCCTTGCGGTTGCCCAGACGGCGGTGCGTCTCGCGGTCGATGGCGAAGCTGATCGAGCGGACCGACCCGTCGCAGAAGGCCATGTGGAAGCCAGAGACATGCGCGCTGCCGAACCGGGTCTGGCAGCCCGTCCAGCCCGGGCGGTCCTGGGCGGGGTAGTCGCCCAGGCCGGTCCAGCGGTTCACGTCGTAGTCGTAGCCCAGGTTCCATCCCTGGTCGTTGTCGCAGGCGTCTCCGTCCAGATAGTGGTCGGGATCGAGGTAGCGTTCGCCGACCAGGTAGGTGTTGCTTTGCCCGTCGCGGATGTGCCCGCTCTGCACCTCGCTGCGGCGGAAGATCACGCCCGTGGCGTCGTCGGCCGTGCCGGGGGTGTTCTGATTCCACTCCTCGTCGGTCCAACTGTCGCCGGCCTGAAGGCTGTTGGGGCCGCGGGGGTTGACGGCCGAGGTGCCGTCGCCCGCGTTGGCGGCGTAGTCGCTCCGCCCGATCACGTCGGGCCGGTCGGCATTGACGAAGTCGCTTCCGTGCGTGAAGGGATAGGCCACTGCGGCGCGGCGCGTGGGGCAGTGGAACATGGCCAGGGGCGTCTCGAGGCACTGGGCCCGCTCGGCCTCGGGTTCCGCGTTCGGATCGGTCCCGGACGTGCCGCCGGTCTTGCCCAGATCGTGCAGGGCCTGCTGCTCGATCCAGGGCAGGATGTTGTAATGCCACCCGCCAGGCTGCTTCTTGGTGAAGCCGCGATCCGCGTCGCCCGCCCAGCCCCAGCCGCCGGTGGGCAGATGCCCCTGGGCTTCCATATGCTGCAGGCAGGCGAGGCTCAACTGCTTGAGGTTGTTCGCGCAGGTCACGCGGCGTGCGGACTCGCGGGCGCCCTGAACGGCCGGAAGCAGCAGCGAGATAAGGATCCCGATGATCGTGATCACGACCAGCAGCTCGACGAGCGTAAAACCCGCCTTGCGATTCGCTTGCATGGCGTCCCCCCGGGAGTTCATGCATCCCCGGCCTTCGTTTTGGATGAGAGGGCGACGCCGGGAATTAGCCCCTGCCCCACGAGGCATTATGTCAGCTTTCTCCGAAGTCGGCAAACGGGGGGCAAAGAACGAAGGCGGCGCCCACCTCAGTGGGGGGCGCCGCCTGAATCTGAAAACGAGGCGCGGTCCCGACCGCAGGCTCAGAAACCGGGGCCGCCGGCGTTGCCGCTGCCCATCATCATACTCATCTGACCGGCACCCCCCAGCACGGCAAGGATGCCTTCCTGGAGCTCGATCCGCACGGTCGCGCCGTTGGGCACGGCCTGGCTGGTGATCACCAGGTGGTCCTTGCCACCGCTCTGGGCGAGCTTGCCGGCAATCATCCCGGCCATCTGCTTGGCCTGGGGCTCGTCGTCGGCCACTTCGGCCACGAATTGCGCGATCGCCCCCGCCGAGACCTTCATCTCCATCGGAATCACGTCCTTGCCGGCCTCGGCCTTGCTCTTCGCGACGGCGTCCTTCAGCGTCTGCAGCGCGCCACGGCCAATGGCCACGTAGGCGCTCTGGGCCGCGGTGCCCACGACCACCTCCAGCGGATTGCCCACCAGGCCGATCATCTTCTCGGCCTCTTCATCGCCCGAGTCGGCAGGCAAGGGAACCTTGGCCACGTGGAGGTTGACGCCCTCGTGGGTCTCCGCGTCGAGAGTAATGAGCTGCGCGACTTGCGGCTGCTCCTGCTTGGCGATCTCCACGATGTCCTTGAGGATCTTCTCGAGTTTCGCCCCGTCGGCCAGGTACGCGCCGACCACGAGGGTGGCGGCGTCGGGCTTCAGGATCAACGAGGCGCCGCTATCCATGCGACGGCTGTCGATGGTGGACTCCACCACGCTGAGCATATCCTCGAGCAACTGGGCGGCCTTCTGCTCCTGCTCCTCCGGCAGCCCCTGGTCGGCCAGTTCCTTCATCGCCGAGGCCCGGACCGAAGTGATCGTGCTCTTCATCTGGGTCGCGTCCGAGTCGGAGAGCTTCCCCGTGGTCCGCAGGGTGATGGCCGCCCCGGGCAGGACCATGCCCGCGAAGTCGGTCTTGGCATCGCCGAGCTCGTCCATCTCCTGGGCCGTTTGCGACCCCTCGACCGCGGTCACTGTGAAATCGAGGTAGGCGGTCTTGGCGGTGCCGTCGATGGCGAATCCGACCAGGATGGTGTCAAGATCGTTGATCGCGCGGACCGTCTGCTCAACCGACTGCTGGGCCAGGCGCGTGCGCAGCGCGTATTGCTCGTCGGTCTCTCCGGGCTGGCGCTCCATCGCCGCCTGCGCGCCCATCTGAAGGAACCCGGTGACCATCGTGCGGATCGACTCCGGCACGTTCTTCATCATGATCTTCGCGGCCAGGTCATACTTCGCCTCCAGCCCGCCCAGCAACTCGACGGGCGCCGCCGGAGCCTTGGCCAGGTTCGCGGCGCTGTTGGAGACGAAGGCCCAACCACCCTTCTCGGTGATGAACACCGACTCCTCGCCAGCCGAGAGTTCGTAAACCCCGTCGCCGACGTCGCCCGCCTGGCCCAGCGGGCCCTCAAGCACGCTGAGCAACTCCTTGAAGTCGGTCACGGGCACGAAGGCGATGACCGGGAACTCCTCGCCATCGGCAAACACGACCGCGCCCATGGGCTTGGACTTGTCGACTCCGGCGAGCCCCTTGCCGCCGGTCGCCAGGGCCATCATGCCCTCGAGCATCTTGGGCGTGTCGGGCGCCCCGCCCAACGCGCCGACCATGCCCAGGTCGGCCATCAAGGCGTCGTAGCCGGAGAACGAGACGACCATGACCGGCTTGCTCTCCTGGGCCGGCGCAAGTCCGGAGGCCCCCAGCAGAATGGCCGTGGCCAGCATCGATAACCACGTTCGCTTCACGATTCGGTCTCCTTTTCAACAAGGTGGTATGGAGGGAATCCCGCCGGCGTGCATGCCACGTACCGTGCCGGTTCCCAAACAGCCGTGCACGATCCTGGAAGGGAGAAGGGATCGGGACCTTCTTGTGCGAAGCATCCCTCAGGCTGCCTCGAAAGGGTCCTGACCCTTCTTCCCGGAATCGCGCAAGGCGATCTGGAGGGCTGCACATCCTGCGACCATCGGCTCTCCCGCTCGTTTTCCCCAATCCGGCGGAACGAACAAGTCTAGCGACAAACTTGCCATAGGGCCAGTAGCCGGGGATGCCGTCGCGAAGCGACGATGCGGCCGGCGCGCTGCAAATGGCCGAACAAGCGCCCAGGGAATAACCGGTCCGGTGGGGAGCACCGCATTTGCCGGCTCGGCCACCGCTTTCCCTCGGCCCGGGCCGGGAGCCGGCGCGAGGACCGGCTCCCGGCCGGGGAGTGCCTGCGGCTAATTCTGGTTTTTCTCGATTTCCTCCTTGGCCATGGCCCCGATCAGCTTGAGCACGTCCGGCTCGACCTCCAGGCGGAGCTGGAGGCCCCGCTCAATCGGCTCCACGAGCAGCATGACGTGGTCCTTGCCGGAGAGCTTCTCCAGGACCTCCACCATGCGGGCGGCCTGCTCGCGCTCCGCCTCCGAATCGCCGGCCGCGGACATGAGCTGGGCAAAGGGGGCCACGGAGAACGAGATCTTCCACGGGGCTACCTTCTGCGGCTGGTCGCTGGAGTCCTTCAGCGCCGTCTTCAGAACCTCCGTGGCGTTGCGGCCAAACGAGAAGTAGACGCTCTTGGCGCCGATGCCGATGGCCACCTCCGCCGGATCACCGATCAGTTCGGCCATCTCTTCCCCATTCGGGCCCTGGTCCGGGATGGCGAGCCGATGGATCTTCACGCCCCGAACCTCGGCCGCGTCGAGTTGGACCGACTCGACGGGGAGCCCGGGCTCCTTGCGGGCAATCTCGACGAGCTGCTTGAACACCTTCTCCACGGCCTCACCGTCGGCCACGTACACGCCGCCGATCATGGTCATGCTGCGCGGTCCGAAGAGGATGGACCCGGCCGTGTCGTAGACACCCTCGCCGACCGTCTTTTTCGTCGCGTCCAGCAGGTCGCCGACCATCTGCTTCTGGACGGCGGCTGCGTCGTCCGAGTCCGCGTTGTGTTCGATGTCTTTCATCAGCTCGGGCTCGATCAACTCGATCAGGGCGACCAGGTCGGCCCCGAGCTCCTTGGAGAAGCGAATCGTCGTATTCGAGGCAACTGCCGCGTCGGGCAGGATCAGCCCGGCGAATCGGCTCTTCGTTTCGGCCGCGGCAGCCATGGCGCTGGCGCAGGCCGTGCCGGGCAGGGCCTTGATCGAGGCGTCGAGAAACGCCCCGCCGCTGATGTGGTCCAGCGACCAGCCGAGCGAAACCACCTCCGTCTCGTTGACCATCGCCACAACCGCGTCGAACAGCCGCGGCTGGAGCTTCTTCCGGACGGCGTACTCCGCGTCCGATTCGTCGGGCTTCTTCTCCAGTTCCTGTTCGGCCTCGCGGCGGATCTGGTCCAGAAACTGCTCTCGGTACTGCTGCGGGATGTTCTGCACGAAGAAGGTGACGGCCAGATCGTACTTCTTTCCCAGCCGGCCGATCACGTCCGAGGGGTCGCCCGCGGCGGCGAGGCTCTCCTTCTTGTCGCAGACCACGGCCCAGCCGTCCGGCTTCTCGGTGACGTAGAGGTCCTTGCCCTGGTCGGTGCGAACCTCGTAGATTCCTTCGCCCAGATCGGTGACTTTGGGCACCAGCGGCTCCACGACCGCCATGAGCTTCTTCAGGTCGGTCACCGGCAGGAAGCCGTAGCCGGAGAGCTCATCACCATCGAGCTGGATGACGGCGCCGAGGGGGCGGCCCTTGTCCAGCCCGTCCAGGCCGCGACCTCCGGTGGCCAGGCTGACCATGCCCTCGAGCATGGCCGCGATCTGCGGCCGGTCGGCCAGGCCGCCAATGAAATTCAGGTCGCCGATCATCTCGTCGTAGCCGGCCAGCGAGACCACGGCCACGGGTTTGGGCGGCGCGGCCACGGCCGGCGCCAGGCCGGCCGAGCCGAGCACCAGCCCGACTGCCAGAAGCCAACACAGGGGACCTCTCATGGGGACTCCTCCTCTAAAGCATGACAAGGCGCGAAACGGGTCCCGGCACAGTGCCGGGGGAGCGACGTCGGTGCGATGAACAGGTCCAGGCGAAGGGGGCCCGCAACACTTGCCCCGACAGCCAGTCGCACGGGGTTAGGGGGACGGGCAGCGAGACGCGCGGACCTTGCCCCAGCATTATTCGCCGACCGGAGGAGAATCTTGAAGCGGGGTGGCGAATTTCGCGACTTCGCGAGGGGCCTGGGCCGCGCCCGCAACGGAGCCGGGCGGCCTTGACCGCGAGCTATCCGATCAGAGCCGGGCCGCGTCGGCCCGGACACAGCCGACCGCGACCGCCTCGGCTGCAATGACGCCGAGGAGCAAGCCGGCTGCCGTCGCCCGCCTCGGGAGAAAGCGGGCATGAGGTCAACGTTCGCGGTAGGTGATCCGGCCCTTGGTCAAATCGTAAGGGGAGAGTTCGACGCGGACCTTGTCGCCCGGCACGATGCGGATGAAGTTCTTCCGCATCTTGCCCGCCACGTGGGCGATGATCTTGTGACCGCCCTCCAACTGGACGCGAAACCGCGTGTTGGCCAGGGCTTCGGTCACGATTCCTTCAACTTCGAGGGGTTCTTCTTTTTTCGCCATAAGCAGCTCCAGGGGGCCCCGTGGGAAGACCGGCCCGCGCGGCGCGGACAAGCCGAACTCTCAATGTAGCATTTGGACCGGTCCCGTCCAGGGAGGTCGCCACCCGTTGGGAGGGCATGTCATGCCGGCCTCTTCCTCCAGGAGACCTTTCGGCTATGCTGGGCCCTATGAGCCAGCCCGACACCCATGCCCCGCCCCCGTCCCAGGCCGCCCCCAAACGCCAGCTCACCCTGTTCGACTCCACGTGCATCATCGTGGGGATTATTATCGGGGCTCTCTTCTACGAGACGACACCGAACATCGCCAAATGCATCACCGGCGTCGTGCAACGATTGGACGACACCGCCCCTTGGCTGGCCAATCTGGCCGCCGGCAATGCGGTCGTTGGCTGGCTCCTTTCGGCTCCGGTTCTGCTGATTGGCGTGTGGGTGCTTGGCGGGCTGATCTCGCTGATCGGCGCCTTGTGCTACGCGGAGTTGGCCACGGCCTACCCCAAGCAAGGCGGCGACTACGTCTATCTCACGCGGGCGTTCGGGCGCTGGGTGGGGTTTCTGTTCGCCTGGGCGCAGCTTTGGGTGGTGCGCCCCGGGTCGATTGGAGCGCTGGCGTTCGTGTTCGGCCGCTACGCCAACGAGCTGGTCCCGCTGGCCGGGGTGAAAGAGGCCGCCGACGCGGCCGAAGGCAAGGCGGCGGGGACGGTCCTCGGGGTCGATCCTCTGATGATCTACGCCGTGGGCTCGATCGTCGTCCTGACGCTGGTCAACATGGCCGGCGTGCGCCAGGGCAAGTGGACCCAGAATCTCCTCACGACCGTCAAGGTCGTGGGACTGGCGGCCGTGTTCGTCGTCGGGCTCTTCTGGCAGTCGCCCGACGCGGCCGGGGGGCTGCCTGCCGCGGTGCCGGACTTCCTCGACTTCCGCCTGGCGATGATCCTCATCCTCTACACCTACGGCGGCTGGAACGAAATGGCCTACGTGGGGGCCGAGGTTCGGAACCCCCGGAAGAACATCTTTCGATCCCTGGTGCTGGGGACCTTGGCCGTGACCGCGATCTACGCGGTGGGCAACCTGGCCTTCATTCACGCGCTCGGGTTCGAGGGGTTCTGCAATTCCCAGGCCGTGGCCACCGACGTGCTCGGGACCGTTGGAGATTGGGGTGGACGTGTTATCAGCGCGCTGATCTGCATCTCCGCCCTGGGCGCGATCAACGGGATGGTCTTCACGGGCGCAAGAATCTACTACGCCATGGGTACCGAGCACCGGCTCTACGCGTGGCTGGGCAGGTGGGACGAGCGCAAAGGGACCCCGCTCCCCTCGCTCGCCATCCAGGCCGTGATCACGCTGGCCCTCACCGTGGGCTTCGGGTGGTACGAGGGCGGTTTCGACAGCCTCGTCTACTTCACCACGCCCGTGTTCTGGATATTCTTCTTCCTCATCGGGCTGACGCTGTTCGTACTGCGTTGGCGCGAGCCGGACGTCGAGCGGCCGTACCGCGTGCCGCTTTATCCTGTGATTCCGGTTCTGTTCTGCCTGTCGAGCCTGTTCATGGTCCACGCGAGCTTGAAATACGCGTGGGACAACGCCACCTACGAGGCTGTCTGGTCGATCGGCATCCTCGCCGTGGGGCTCGTGATGTGCTTCTTCGATCCGGAGAAGGAGCCCGGGGGCGAAAGCCTCAGCGATGAAGAATAGCCACGAGCTCCCTCACCGCGGCGCCCGGATCGGCCGCGCGGGCGACGGCCCCGCTCACGGCGGCGCGGCGCACGCCGGTGGCGACCACCTCGGCGAGGTTCTCCGTACCGATCCCGCCGATCGCGAACGCCGGAATGCGGATCTCCGCCGCGACCTGGCGCAGCAGGTCCAGGCCGGGAAACGCGTCGAACCGCTTGGTGTCCGAGGGAAACGTCGGGCCGACGCCGATGTAGTCGGCCCCATCGAGCACGGCCTGGCGCGCCTGCTCCATCGAATGCGTCGATACGCCGACCAGCGCCTCGGGGCCGACGATGGCCCGCGCGTCCTTCACGGCGACCTCCTCCTGGCCGACGTGGACGCCATCGGCCCGGGCGAGGGCCGCCAGGTCCGGCCGGTCATTCATGATGAAAAGCGTGCCCGTCCCCTCCGTGCGCGCGCGAATCCGCCGCGCGCGGTCCAGAAGCTGCCGGTCCTCCAGTTGCTTGTCGCGGAGTTGGATCAGGTGCGCGCCGGCCGCGACGAGGGCGGCGACGAGCCGGTCGAACTGCTCGACCGATTCGCACCCCTCGATCAGCACATAGAGCCGGGCTTCGGCGAGCCGCTGGCGGCCTGAAGCCGTGTAGTGCACCGCGCGCTGGAGCGAGTAGGCTCGATAGCGGAGCTGCTTGGCGGCGGCGGCGAGCTGCGGATCGCGGAGCTTGCCCAGCTCTTCCAGCGTGCGAAGCCCTTCCTGAGCGCGGAGGAAGTTGGCCGTTAAGACCTCGGCGGCGCTGTGCCGGGTCTGCTCGTTCTCGGTGGAGAGCGCCGTGCCCACGTCGGCGAGGGTTTCCCTCGCGCCAAGGCGGTAGCCGACGGGCAGGCCCGCCAGCGCGTCCGCCAGCGCGTGCCGCAGCTCCTTCAACTGCGCGGTGAGGTGCCGATCGTCGAGCACGAAGCGAACGTAGTCCTCCACCACGCGCAGCCCTTCGCGCGCCCGGTTGGCCGCCGCGTCGAGGACGCGAACCACGCCGAGGTCCAGGGCGGGGCCCTGCGCCGGACGGTCGCCATCCCGCGGCGCCGCGCGTTCCAGGTCAGCGCCACGGCGGGTATTCCGGACGCTCGATTCCGGTGGAACCTGCTGGGGCCCGGTCCTCGCGGGATGCCCCGTGCCAACGGCATCGTCCTCCAGCGGCAGGGGGCCCGGCTGGTACCCGTAAACTCGATGGATCTGCTGTTCCAGCTCGTCGGGATCCAGGCCCTGCGCGCGGAGCCAGGCGCCGGTCCCGTCTTCGTGCGCCGCGATCCCCAACAGCACGTGCTCGGTCGCCAGGGTCAGCGGCCGGGGGTAGTCGCGCAGCCGATGGGCCGCGGCAGCCAGGGCATCATCCATCGCCGGCGCAAGACGCACCTGGTCACTTCCGTCCGCCGGACGGTCGGGCAGATCCGGCCATCGCAATCGGATCGCGGCCTCGTCGATGCCGCAGCGGGCAAGGATCGCCGCGGCACGGCACTCCGCCTCCGCCAGCAGCCCGAGAAGCACCGAGGGTGCGATGATGGCCGGGTCAGCCCCGCGCGGCGACCACCGACGCGCATAGTCGAGGACCCGCTGCACGCCTTCTGTGAACTCGTACTCCATAGT
The DNA here is from genome assembly GCA_964434165.1 of uncultured Pirellulales bacterium. Classification (GTDB taxonomy): domain Bacteria; phylum Planctomycetota; class Planctomycetia; order Pirellulales; family Thermoguttaceae; genus CAYSUS01. The sequence continues at coordinate 1,642 of CAYSUS010000084.1, read as the reverse complement.
CCCCAATCTCCCACGACGAAAGCGCCTTCACAACCCTAACCCAGTGGCTGGCTTTTGCTTGCCTTGATCCGTCCGAAAGGGGGCGTTAGAATTCCGGCGCTGAAGATGGGTCGGATGTCCGGAGCCCCCAGGAAGGGAGCATGGCCGTGAGCAGGATGCATTGGGCTGCCCACTTTTGGCCAGGTCTGCCCCTGCTGTGGAGTCAGGGCAGTTGGCGGGGGCTGGGGTTCGCACTGGGCTTTGCGCTGGCCTTGGATGTGGCGCTTCTGGGGACGCTGGTTTACCCCGAGCTTTTGCCCGGCGGCACCCTCCCGGCCCTGGTTACGCTGCTGGCGCTTATGTCGTGCGGTTCAGCGGCTTTCGGCTGGCGGGGTGAGCGACGGCGGGCCGCGCCCGGCGGGTCGGTCGCCGAAGAGTCGGCATATGGAGAGGCGCTGGAATACTACCTTCAGGGCAACTGGTACGAGGCGGAGAACCGGCTGGTCGCCGTTTTGCAGCATAATCCGAAGGACGTGGACGCGAGGCTGCTGATCGCCACCCTGCTGCGGCGCACGCGACGTCTGGACGAGGCCGCCCGGCAGCTCGACCAGCTTCAGCGCCTTGAGCTGTCGCGGAAATGGGAGTTGGAGATCAGCCGGGAGCGAGGGCTGCTGGCCGAGGCTGAAGCCGCGCGTGGTGCGGCAGAGGATTCGGAGACCACCCCATCCGGGGCCGGCTCTCCGCCCTCCGAATTGGGGCAAGCAGCATAGCACGGACGACCTACATTTGTAACGAGCGCGAGTGGACAGGAGCGGCCGGACTGCCCGCGATGTCGGAACGAATCCCGATTCGTGGGTGCGGTTGCCCCCGAATCGCCGGCGCGCGGACACTCACGCCGGCTGTAGAATGGTGTGGTTGTGGTCGGCGAGGCTCGCTGGCCTGGAGCGGCATGACTGGAACGAGACTCAGCAAGCAGATAGCGTCGGAGATTTGAATGTACGAGCGATTCACCGACCGCGCCCGGAAGGTCATGCAACTGGCCAATCAGGAGGCGCAGCGATTCAATCACGAATACATCGGCACGGAGCATATCCTGCTCGGCCTGATCAAGGAGGGTAGCGGCGTGGCCGCCAACGTGCTGAAGAACCTCGATATCGACCTGCGGAAGATCCGCCTGGAGGTCGAGAAGCTGGTTCAGAGCGGCCCGGACATGGTCACCATGGGCAAGCTGCCGCAGACGCCGCGGGCCAAAAAGGTCATCGAGTATTCGATGGAGGAGGCCCGCAATCTCAACCACAACTACGTGGGCACCGAGCACATCCTTCTCGGCCTGCTGCGCGAGCAGGAGGGCGTGGCGGCGCAGGTGCTGATGAATCTGGGCCTGAAGCTCGAGGACGTCCGCGAGGAGGTCCTTAACCTGCTCGGCCACGGGGGCATCGAGGGGGGCGAGGGCCCGGAGCGGTCCGGCGGCATGGGCGGCGGCAGCGAGTCGCAGAGCAGCCGCAAGTCGAAGACCCCGGCCCTGGACAGTTTCGGCCGCGACCTGACCGAGCTCGCCCGGCAAGGCAAGCTCGACCCGGTGATCGGGCGCGAGCGTGAGATCGAGCGGACCATGCAGATCCTCAGCCGCCGCACCAAGAACAACCCGGTGCTGCTGGGCGAG
>CAYSUS010000083.1:0-32424 GCA_964434165.1 uncultured Pirellulales bacterium | reverse complement strand
GCGAGTTCCTGGCCAACATGAGCCACGAGATCCGCACGCCCATGACGGCCATCCTCGGATATGCCGAGCTGCTGCTGGAGGACCGGCAGCTCATGCAGCAGGCCCCAGAGCGTCGCCAGGCCGTGGAGACGATCCAGCGGAACGGCGAGTACCTGCTGCAACTGATCAACGACATCCTCGACCTCTCGAAGATCGAGGCCGGCCGGCTCGAGGTCGAGCGGACCACCTGCTCGCCCGCCAGATTGCTCGGCGACGTGATCGCGCTGATGCGGGGCCGGGCCGAGGCGAAACGGCTCCGGCTGGAGGTCGAGTACCAGGGACCGATCCCCCGCTCGATCGAGAGCGACCCGGTGCGGCTGCGGCAGATCCTGATCAACCTGGTGGGCAACGCGATCAAGTTCACCGAGACGGGCGGCGTGCGTATCGTCGTCCGGTTGCGGCAATCGGACGAGGAGGGCCCGCGTCTGGAGCTCGAAGTGATCGACACGGGAATCGGGCTGACGCCCGAACAACTCCGGAAGCTCTTCCAGCCGTTCACCCAGGCCGACTCGTCCATGACGAGGCGGTTCGGTGGCACCGGCCTGGGCCTCTCCATCAGCAAGCGGCTCGCCGAGACGCTCGGCGGGGACATCGAGGTGACGAGCGCCCCGGGAGAGGGCAGCACGTTCCGCCTCTCCGTCAGGACGGGCTCCCTGGAAGGCGTCCCCCTCCTGGAGAACCCCGGAGAGACCGAGGTCGAAAGCCGGCCGCCCGCCGACCGCGAGCCTGCCCTCGACGTGCGCCTCGACTGCCGCGTCCTGCTGGCCGAGGACGGCCCGGATAACCAGCGTCTGCTGTCCCTCCTGTTGCGCAAAGCCGGGGCGGAGGTGACCGTCGTGGCGAACGGTGTGGCGGCCTGCGAGACGGCCCTGGGCGCGCGCGACCGCGGCGAGCCGTTCGACGTCGTGCTGATGGACATCCAAATGCCGTTGCTGGACGGCTACACGGCCACGCGGCGGCTGCGTGAGGCCGGCTACGCGGGACCGATTCTCGCGCTCTCGGCCCACGCCATGCAAGGGGTGGAGCAGGAATGCCTCCAGGCCGGGTGCGACGGATACCTGAGCAAGCCGATCGACCGGCGGCGATTCCTGCCGACCATCGCCCGGTGCGTCCGTGAAGCCCGGATGCGGACACCCCAGGCCGACCGGGGCCCGCAGGTCGGCAGCCAGCCGTGAGTGCCGCCCCGATCGCCTCGGCGGCCTTCCGCCGGCTCGCCCTGGGCGGCGCTCAGCGCCCACCGGCGCCGCGGCCGTCGCGATCGACTTGCAGCGGCACGGTCAGCACGCCGCGGGGCTTGGCGCCGGCGAGCCTCCGCACGTAGAGACGCGCCTCGCGCGCCGGCGTGGCGGCCGGGGCCTCGACCGTCATCGCAACGCGTCCCTCGCCCGCCTGCTCGAGCGCGGCCTTCCAGAGGGGCGGACACTCCACGCGGAGCGACGGGACGGCGAGGCCGTCGCCCGCCACGACGAGCTCGCAGCGCCCGCCGGCGCGGATCGCCGCGGGAGGCGCTTCCAGTCGCAGCGAGGGCTCGCCCAGCTCGCTGGCGAGCCGGTGCTCTTCGCCCGCGTAGAGGAGCAGCAGCGGCTCTTCCGACACGGTGGCGCTGATCCCCTCGGACGTGCTGCGGAGGTCCGTGCACGTTCCGTCGAGGTGGACGAGCCGAACGTCCTGCTGCCCCGGCAGGGGAATCCGCACGTCGCGGCGTCCCTCGTCGCGCCAGATCACTTGCAGGCATCCGCCTCGGGCATCCCGGAACAAGAAGGCTTGCGTCCCGTCGTCGTACTGCCTCTCCTCGACGAACCGCTTGTCGCAGAGGCCGTTGATCACGTGGTAGTGGACGATCGCGTCGAGCCGGGGGTTGTACAGGTTGTACTTGCAGTCGAACACGCAGTGCGCGTCGCCGAACTGGCCCCGGGCCTTGCCCTTCGGGTCGGGGTACTGGATGGTGAACCAGCTCGCCGTGGCGCCCCCTTCGGCGAAGAACACGGTGAACTTCTTGATCATCTCCAGGGCGACCGCGCGGCGCGTCTGCCCCTGGCTGTTCAGCCCGAGCTCCGTGGAGTGGATCGGCTTGACCGCCTCGTGCTTCTTCATCAGCGCCCGGTACTCGCGCATCGTCCGGCGCACCTTGGTGTAGTGCTCGTAGATGTGGAAGTCGTAGGAGTCGAGGTAGTCCTGGTAGCCGGCCCGGAAGTACTCCTCGTTGGGCTCGACCGACGTGCCGATGACGTGGATCTCGGGATCGAACGCCTTGACGGTCTCGTAGATCGCCTTGTAGGCCCGCACGTTCTCCAGGACCTTCTCGCCCGTGCCGTGGGGCTCGTTGCCCAGGGCGATCATGGCCATGCCGCGGTCGGCGTATTGCTCGAGGAAGTTCTTCATCCCCTGGCGGAGCGCCTCCTCGGTGTACTCCTTGAAGCCCTCGCGCTCGACCCGCGAGGCCGGCGTGCCGGTGATCCACTTGGCGCCGAGCTCCTCGCACCGCTCGATGCCCGGGCAGTGCGGCTTGTACGGGGGCTTGGACTTCCAGCCGCCCCACACGCCGATGAGCCTCAGGCCCAGCCGGTCGGCCAGGTCGAAGTAGGCGGGCACGCGGCTGTCCCAGTTGCGAATCGTGAACGGGATCTGCTCGGGCTCGAACTGCCTGGAAGGCGCCTTGGGCAGGACGGCCAGCCCGGAAAACTCCCGCACCGACTCGCCCCCTTCCTGCGGGACCGCCACGTGCAGCTCGTAGAACTTGCCGACGGCGAGGCGCTCCCTGGGCAGCCGAAGCTCGGCCGCATAGGCGAACGGCGCCTTCCCGCGCGGGGCCTGCTCCAGAGCGATCTCGCCCGGCGCAAACTGCTCGGCGCCCCCGTAGTCGCGGAGCGAGTAGCGAAGCACGCGCTCGGCCTCGGGCAGGGGCTTGATCGCCTCGACCGTCGCGTGGAAGACGACCTCGTCGCCGGGCAGGAACAGGTTGCCCACCGCGTCGGTGGCCAGGAGGATTCGTTCGATCCGCCGCTCGACCGGCCCCGTGCTCAACGGCGCGGCCGAGAGCCCGTCGAGCCAGAACGTGCCGTACGTCTTCTTCAGCTCGACGCGGAACCGCGCCGCCTTCGCGCCGCGCGGCAGCGCGACGGTCTTGGCGACCTCCCGCCAGTCCGGCTTGCCGTGGACGATGCCCACGGGGACGGTCTCGATGACCTTGCCCGATGCGTCGAGGGCTTCCAGCGCGACGGAGGCGTGGTAGGAGTTGTCGGGCGAGTGCAGGCTGGCCATGGCCGCGTACTGCACCTGCCACGGGCCCGGCCGGACGGCGAATCGCGGGCCGGTCGCCCGGGTCTCGGTTTGAAGGGCTTCAAGCGTCCTCTCCATGCACAACGCTTTTGTCGAGCCGTCGTGACCGGGACCGGCGACGCGGACCGCGCCGGCCGTCTGCCAGCGGGCCGCGGCGTCGTCCGACTCGAAGTCCTCCCTGGCCGCGGCGGGCTGGGCGCGGGCCTCGACGATCACGTCGGCCGTGATCTCGGCGATGCACAGATCGACCTTGTTTCCTTCGGAGGATCGCTGGTTGAGCATCAGCTCGACCAGGCGGAGCGAATCGTGCCAGGTCCCGTCGTTGGCCCCGCCCCAGTGCTCGCCGCCGGCGATCTTCTCGGGCACCAGCTCGACCACGTGCCACTTGCCGTCGGCCTCGAAGGAGATGTCCTTGCGCTGGTGGCACTGCCCGCTTCCGTCCACCATGCGGATCGAGAATCTCGCCGCCGTGTCGGAGCGCATCTTCATGCGCAGGACCTTGATCGCTTCGACGTTCAACTGCCCGAACCCGCGCCGGACCCCCACGTAGGCCCCGCCGCCGGTGAAGTCGGCGTGCAGGCGCATGGCATTGCTGCCCGCTTCGGGCTGGTCCTTGACCAGTTCAAGGCCGCCCTTCGCGCCGGGGAACTCCTGCCCCAGGTTGAAGCCCCAGTCAAGCTCGCCGGCCGCGAGCATCTCGTCCAGGCGAATCGTCTTCTCGACCGCCAGCGACGGCGTGGGGACTTCATAGCGGATGTCGCTCAACAGCAGCGTCCCCTTCTCGCCTCCCATCGCCCGGGAGGCGAGGATCGCGATGCTGGGATTCGGCTTGGCGGCCTTGCCGTGCTTCTTGCTGTCTTCGGCCGCGCCCCAGGACTGGTAGCGGACCACGATGTCCAGGGCGTCGGGCGTGCCCATCTTCCTGAAGAACGGACCCAGCGGCAGGACCAGGTGCTGCCAGCCGCCCTTCGCGTTGAGGCGGAGGTTGATCTGGTGGCACGTGTCGGCCGCGTCGATGAACCGGAGGGGAAGGCGCTCGGACCCGGCCGGCGAGTTGACCCACAGCGACAGCGTGCCCGGCTCGGTCTTCGGCAGCCCGCGCCAGGCCTGCACGTAGTTGCCTCCCGCGGTGAAATCGCCATGCAGGCTGAGCACGGGCTTATCGCGGAACGGCTCTCGCGCCAGCTCCAGCTTGCCCGTGGCGCCGGGAAACTCCGGGCCGTTGCCGAACTCCCATCCGCCGGCGGGCTCGTCGGGGTCGATGAGGTCCAACGGCTCGCTGCCGAGCGCGGCCGCCGTGAGGCAGGAAGACAGAAGCACCGGCAGAAGGAAGTATCGCATGATTCGGGCTCTCAGGTGGGTGATCGAGTGACGCATCTCCGATCCGTAGCGCACGGCCGCCCATGATAGCCCGAAACGCAGGCCCGAACACCCGCGAAGCGGTCGGACACGCGGGTTTTTCGGATCGGGCACGCACCGCGTGACCGCGACGGGTGTCACTTCAGGCCCGCAAGCGACTCCCGGAAGGAGTGGATGGGCGTGGTCTCGTCCACCTCACCGCGTCCGGCCAGCACGGCCTCCATCGCGGAGAGGGGGAGGAAGGGGAAGGAAAAGCCCCGCGCGGTTTCGGAGTAGGAGCCTTCGTCACCGAGAACGAACACGCGAACGCGCCGCCCATCACAGAGCCAGACCTCAGGCACCCCGAGCGCGGAGTAGATCTCGAGTTGATCCAGGAAGCTCGACGTGATGTCCATCTCGATCGCCAGGTCGGGCGGCGGATCGCGGGCCGCGTCGAAGGAATCGCGGGCGCGGACCTTCGCCTCGTTGGCTACGAAGTAACACTCGTCCGGCTCCACGCCGGCCTGCTTCCTGTGGCTCCTGAGCGTTGTGGAGCCGCCGCTGGCGATCGCGATCCGCCCTTCCAGGGTAACCATCTCGATCATCCGCCCGAGCAAGGTCTTCACCTGTTCGTGCTCGCGCGAGGGGGACAGGATCTCCAGCACTCCGCGGAGGTAGGTGAAGCGCGAGCCGCGGCGATCGGACTCGGTCACCAGCGCTTCATAGGTGGACCAGGACACGCCGGTCAGCAACACGCGGCTTACGGCCTGGGCGGAAACCACGGACATCGAGACCTATCTCCGTCGGGTGCATCAGCGGCGCACGCGCCGATCCCTGCCCGCACGCCGACCGGTTCATTCCACTCCGAAAGCGCTTCGCCGAAATGGCTGGCTTCGGCGCCGGAGCTGCGGCGACGCGACCTCGCGACGGCGTGCCTTGGGCGAAGCGATTGGCAGCCAACCGGGATTGAGACCGCAGAGGAGTCGGAGGCAACGGAGGTCTCCCACTTCGTCGCCTTCGCTTTCTCCTGTTCTCCTTATCCGCCGGACTACCCAGAATGGCGAAGTTGTTCTTGGCTCGTTCCCAAGAGCATCGCGACCGTCCTGAAGCGATCCCTTCCTCCCTTGCTGGTCAGTCGCAGGCGGCCGCCGGCTGCGGCTCCGCGGCCTTGTAGCCGAGCCGCTTCGCCACCTCGGCGGTCTCCTCGGCGACGATCGCCTCCTCCCGCGGCGAGAGCCGCTGTCGGTCGCCGCCGGGAGCGCGAATCAACGCGCGGGATCGGGCGATCAACCGCTCCTCGTGCAGATCGGCGTGAGAAAGGACCTCGCGGAGCACCCGGCCGGGGTCGCGGCACAGGTCTTCGAACCGGACCAGGCGGGCGGCGCGACGGAGGCGCGCGTCGTCGGCCATGCGGTCCGCGAGCCAGCCGTAAACCCGGGCCCAGTAGCGGGCCCACCCCCGCACTTCCTCGCCCTGCTCCCAGAGGTCCAGGATCTCGCGCGCGACGCGCCAGTCGCCCACGTTGAGGGGGCGGCGGTCGAGGCCGAACTCGAAGTGCCCCGCCCACCGCATGTGATCGAGCGCGCGCCGGTGGCGGCTCTGACCCTCGCTGAACCTCCGCTGCTGCCTCATCAGCGAGGCCACGTGCGACGCGGGCCGCCGGACCGGCAAGACGAATCGGGCGTCGGGCAGCACCTTCAACAGGTATTGGAGCCGGGTGAGATGGTAGTTGCCCTTCGCCGCGTAACGGCGTCCGCCGCGCACGAGGAGCAGCTTGCGGAGATGATCGCGGAAGAACCGCTCGAAGTCGGGCCGCTCGACCGACGCGTCGAGGACCTGAGAGACGGCCGGGTCGTGGGCGTCGGGGAAGAAGGCCATCCACAGCGGCTCCTCCATCGCTTCGGGGCTGTCGGGCGTGATCATGATTCCGTCGCGATGGGCCCGCTCCGTGGCCGCCGCCGGCCGGCAGGGCGCGCGGCGCACGATCTCGTTCCACCAGTAGGGCGTGAAGACCAGCGGGAAATCGCGATGGCGGTGCGTGGCCACGTGCGGGTGATCGGCCAGCACGTGCAGCAGGATCGTCGTGCCCGACCGCGCCAGGCCGGCCACGAACACCGGGCGGTCGATCTCCACTCCGTCGAGCGCCGAGCCCAGGCACCACGTCTCCAGGCGGCCCAGGCGGACCCACAGTCGCGTGCGCCGATGCACCATGCCTTCGAGCAGGTGCCGGCCCGGCGGCACGCGGAAGGAATCGAACTCCTTGGACTCGTCGCGGGACACGGCCTTGGGGCCTTGAGGCTTCTACTTGATTCTCAGGAGGAGTTTGACGGCCAGCGCCGCCAGGGCGGCGGCGAGGAAGAACGCGGACCAGCCCGACCGCAGCCATGCCGGACCCAGCGGCAGCACGCGCACCGCGGACAGCGCGTCTTCCATCAGGTACGCGCCCAGCAGCACCGGCAGCCCCGCAAGCAGGGAAGGTCCCAGCGAGAGCCTCACGCGCGCAAGCGCAAGCCCCAGGTCGCGGCGGATCAGGGGCCACGCATCGCGGAACGACCCGTCGTGCTCGATCCAGTCCCACCGTGCGGAGGTCGCGGCGGCGAGCTGCTCCAGGCGCCGCTGAGGCGAGGCGACCTTGTAGAGCAGCATCGACGCGACGCCGGCGAGGGCCGCCCCGGCGACGATCAGCATGCGCCCGGCCAGCGCCCCCTCAGCTCCGGTCATGATTCCTCAACTTGCGAAGGAGCCGGCGCAGCGGCCAGAGCAGCACGAACCCCAGCGCGCTCGTCACCGCCAGGATCAGGCCCACCAGCGCCCCGATCAATCCCAGCCCCGCGCCGGGGCCGACATATCCAAGCAGCAGGTCACAGATCATTCTCGCTCTCTCGTGCAAGGGGAGCGGGGGGATCGGACGTCGAAGCCCGGGCCAGGTGGAGGGCCCGGCGCGAGGAGCCGCTCGCCACGCCGCGATGCTCGACGAACGGCACCTCCTCGGCGCGGTAGCGCCGCGCTCCGGTGACGATGGGGATCAGCTCGTCGTGGTCGCCGCCGCGGACCGGGTTGACGTATTCCCAGACCACCCGGCCGGCCGGACTCACTTCGATCAGCCGGCCGCGGTCCGACTCGGTGATCAGCACGTTCGCGTTGGGGAGCAACTGCTGGCACGAGCGGATGTCGCTGCGCAGCGTCCCGGCCTCGCCGCCGGCATACTGCCACCGCACGGCGCCCGTCCGCGGGTCGAACCGGATCACCCGCGACCCGTGTTCGGTGCCCCGGGCGAAGCAGTTGTCGAAGATCAGCATGCTTCCGTCCGGCAGCGGGTCGGAGTCGTGGGGGAGCCGCCACGGACCGGTCATCGCCCAGCCGATCGATTCGCGCCGCAGATCGACGACGACCACCAGGTTCACGTTGCGCAGGCAGACCATGACGTCGCCCGGCGCGACGCCCTCGTGCCGCGACGCGAACCCGGGACCGATCACGCGCACCGTGTTGCTGTGCAGCACGTCGCCCATCTGGTCGGCGTGGGTCACCAGGGGTCGATGGAAGGGAGACCGCCCGAGCATCTCGAACAGCGAGAGCCGCTGAACCACCTCGCCGTCGGGCGTGAGGACCGTGACGAACTCCTCCACGAACGGCGTGACGAGTTGCTCCCAGTTCGCGGGCGCGTGCCCGCTGACCTCGTGCGTGAGGACGACGATGCGTCCTCCCGGGCCCAGCGAGAAGTCGTGATGGGCATTCTCGTCCAGCCGCCACTTCACGTCGCCGTGGCGGTCGAGCCGGGCCAGTCCGCAGCCGCTGGGGGTGTGCAGGGGCGACTCGTACAGGGCGAGCAGGTCGCCGTTGGGAAAGACGTGCGCCCGGCGGATGGCGACCGATCGGTCCGGGACCCACCCGCGCACGTGCCTCGCGTCGGGCCACACCCGGCTGAAGGGTGCTTCCCAGCAGTGCACGACGTTGCCGGTCTCGTCGAGGAGCGTCACCTGGGCCTTGTGCCCCGACGAATAGAGCGTGTAGCCGGGCTGCGACCTTGCGGCGTCGCGGCGCGTCAGGCCGCGCTCGGAGTGGACGGCGGGAAACCACAGGTACTTGGGATAGCGATCGGCGCTGAGCTCGCCCTGGGCGACGAGGGCCTGCGCGGCCAGCGAGGCGTGGCGGACGTAACGGGCCGCGGGCCAGTCCCTGTACGCGGCCAGCGCCCCCAGGACGAACAGCAAGAAAGACAACCCGGCCAGGAAGCCCAGATACGACATTCGGTCGGCCCAAGCCGCCCTGCGGCTGCCTCGGTCGACGACACGGTCCATGGTGCGGCCTGTTGCTGTCCTATCGCGTCTCGTGGTTGTCCCTGCGAGCGCACCGGTCGGCCGTGGGGCAACCGGTGCTACTCAAGCAATAGCCCGGAATGCGAGTCGGTTCCGAACCGCGGCGCGGCTTTCTCCGCGGCTGGAGACGCCGGGCGTTGCTGCAATCCTCGCCGGCGGCATCTCCCGGCATAGTCCGCACAGACGGCCCGCCGCGTCCGACGCGCGTGGATGATGCGGCCGCGAAGCGGCCACCGCGTCAAGCCGTGGACGTGAGCCCGCGCGTGGGGCGAACGCCGCCGGGACACCCGGCCAGACACGCGACGCGCGGTGCCTCGCCACGCCGCGGTGCCGCGACTACAATACGGGGGCGCTGGAGAGGATTTCGCCGCCCGCCCCAGGCGCGTCGAGGCGGTCCGCCGCGGATGTCCCGCCACGCTCCGCGGCCGCCCGACGCCACGTCCCAGGAGTGCCCCCTCATGCGTGCATCCCTTCCCTTCGTGCTGATGATGGCTCTCGCGGGTGTCCCCCGGGGGGCGGCTGCCGAGGGGGCCGAGGCGGTCCTCCAGGCCAGCGGCGTGCGCGGCGGGCTGCTCGTCCACGTCGGCTGCGGCAACGGACATCTGACGGCCGAGCTTGCCGCCGAACCCGCGTTCCTGGTCCAGGGCCTGGCCGTCGATCCCGACCAGGTCTCTCGGGCGCGGCAGCACCTTCGGCAGCGGGGCCTCTACGGCCGGGCGACGGCCGTTCGCTTCGACGGGGCGCACCTGCCGTACATCGACGGCTGCGTCAACCTGCTGGTGGCCGACGACCCGCACAAGGTCCCGGTCGAGGAGATGGTGCGCGTGCTCTGCCCGGGCGGGGTGGCGCTGATCGCCGCGAGCCGAGACCTGGACGCCGATGTCGCAACGCGGCCCGGCGCGGTCGAAGCGGGCGCCTGGACCAGGATCGCCAGGCCGTGGCCCGCGGACATCGACGAGTGGACGCACTATCTCCACGCACCCGACAACAACGCCGTCAGCCGCGACCGGCGCGTGGCAGCCCCGTACCATGCCCAATGGATCGCGGCCCCCAAGTGGGCGCGGCATCACAACCATCTCTCTTCCACCAGCGCGCTGGTCACTAGCGGCGGCCGCCTGTTCGCGGTCCTCGACGAGGGGCCGATCGCGTCCCTGGCCCAGCCACCCCAGTGGCGCCTGGTGGCGCGCGACGCGTTCAGCGGCGTGGTCCTCTGGAAGCGGGAGGTCGCCCCGTGGGAAGGCATCCTGCGGCCGTTCCGCAGCGGCCCGTCGGAACTCAACCGCCGCCTGGTGGCCGCGGGCGATCGGATTTATGCGACGCTCGGCTACCGCCAGCCGCTGGTGGCGCTGGACGCGGCCACGGGCGAGACCGTGCGGACCTACGCCGACACGGAGGACACGGTCGAGGTGCTCTTGGACGGGGAAGTCCTGTATCTGGTGGGCGGCGACATTGCCGAGGGTCCGTATGCCGAGTCGCGGCGCCGCGGCGCGGCGAGTCCGCCGCCCCGCAACAAGCGGATTTCCGCCATCGAAGCGGCCACCGGCAAACGGCTTTGGGAGAGGTCCGACGCGGAGACCTCGGAGCTGCTGCCGAGCACGCTGGCGGTCAGCGGAGGCAAGGTCTTTTTCCAGGGCCCCTTGCACCTGGTGTGCCTCGACGCCGCCGACGGCAACGTCCGCTGGAAGGCGGACCGGCCGGTGAGCGTCAACCGGCTCTCCTGGTCGGTCCCCACGCTCGTGGTGCACGAGGACGTGGTCCTCTCGGCCGATTGCGCCGTGGCCGGGGGCGGGCGCGCCGGGAACGGCGGCGGGGCGCACGGCGACGCCCAAGTCCAGTGGAAGGTCACCGCCCGGCCGGAGAACGGGGCGGCTTCCCAGGGCGAGCTGATCGCCTTCTCCGCGACCGACGGCCGCGAGCTGTGGCGCTGCCCGACCGCCCAGGGCTACAACGCGGCGGCCGACGTCTTCGTGGCCGACGGGCTGGTCTGGGCCAGCTACGCGCCGGGGCGAAACACGCCCGATCTGGCCGAGGGCCGCGATCTGCGTACGGGCGAGGTCCAGCGGCGGCTGGACACCGCGGGCGCCTTCACCGAAACGCACCACCACCGCTGCTACCGCAACAAGGCCACCGACCGCTTCCTCCTGCTGGGCCGCACGGGGATCGAGCTGATCGACCTGGACCGCAACGCGACCGAGCGGCACTGCTGGGTGCGGGGGGCCTGCCAGTACGGGGTCATGCCGGCCAACGGGCTGCTCTACGTGCCGCCCCATGCCTGCGCCTGCTACATCCAGAGCAAGCTGAGCGGCTTCTGGGCCCTGGCGCCGAAGCGGCCCGGCCCGGCCCCCGAGGCGACGGGGCCCGGCAAGGCCCCGCGCCTGGAGCGCGGGCCGGCGTTCGGCGCGGGGTCCGAGAAGGAGATGTCCGCCGCGGCGGACGCCCCGTCGAACGACTGGCCCACGTTTCGCCACGACGCGGCAAGGAGCGGCTGCACGGCGGCGGCCGTGCCGGCGAAGCTCGCGCCCGCCTGGGAGACCGAGCTGGGCGGTCGGCTCACCGCGCCGGTGGTCGCGCGCGGCGTGCTGCTCGTGGCGGCCGTGGATCAGCACACGGTTCACGCCCTCGGCGCGAGCGACGGCAAGCCGGCGTGGGAATACACCACGGGAGGGCGGATCGACTCCCCGCCGACCATCCACGGCGAGCTGGCCATCTTCGGTTCGGCCGACGGCTGCGTGTATTGCCTCCGCCTGCACGACGGCCGGCTCGTGTGGCGTTTCCGCGCCGCCCCGGTCGATCGCCGCCTGGTGGCGTTCGGGCAGGTCGAATCGGTGTGGCCGGTGACCGGCAGCGTGCTGGTGCGCGACGGCGTGGTCTATTGCACGGCCGGGCGGTCCTCGTATCTCGATGGCGGCATGACGCTCTACCGGCTCGACGCGGCGACGGGGGCCCTCCTCGGCCAGACCCGCTTCGACAGCCGCGATCCCCAGACGGGGCACCAGCCGGAGGAGCTGATCGAAGACACCGAGCTCCCCGGCGCCCTGCCCGACGTGCTCGTATGCGACGGCCGGTTCATCTACCTGCGCGACCTGGTGCTGAGCCTCGACGGGGTCGATCAGAAGACGTTCCGTCCGCACCTCTACTGCTCCGCCGGCCTGCTCGACGATACCTGGTGGCATCGCACGTACTGGCAATGGGCAGAGCGGGCGTGGGGCCGGGCGAGCGGCTGGGCCGTCATGGCGCGAATCCGTCCCAGCGGCCGGCTGCTGGTGGCCGACGAGAAGACCGTGTTCGGCTACGGGCGCAAGAACGTCAGCCGCAGCCGCAGCCTGGCCGACTGCCACCTGTTCCGCGCCGACAAGAAGGTCGAGACGATCGACAAGGCGATCAGGAACAACAACGCGGCCCTGATGCGCTTGCAGAAGCCGGCCAAGGTGAACGTCCACTGGAGCCGCGAGGTGCCGCTGGTGGTTCGCGCCATGGTGCTCGCCGGCGACGTGCTGTGGGCGGCGGGCCCGGGGTACGATGGGTCGGGCGAGGAGCCGGCCCTCGGCGCCGCCGGCCCCGCGGTGCTGGCGGCCTACGAGGCGGAGAGCGGCGAGCGGATCGCGGGACTGGATCTCGACTCCCCGCCGGTGTTCGACGGCATGGCTGCGGCCGGCGACCGGCTGTTCCTCTCGTCGGTCGATCACAAGGTGGTGTGCCTGGAAGGCACCCCGTAGCGCGGAGACGGCGGGGCCGGGGCAGGCTTAGCGGAAAGGTCTGGACTATGGGCTCTGAATCCTGGGAGCGATCGCCATGAAGCCAAACGCCCTGGCGAGCCTCGTGCTCTGCCTGTCGATGTCGTCCGCCGGGATCGGGCGAAGCGCCGCGCACGGTGCCGCCTGGCAGCAGGCGGGCGAGGACTTCCGCGTCGGCGAGGTCCGGCCGCAGTGCGGCTGGGCGGTTGACGGGAATGTCGATCCCGGCTCGTGGAAGCCCGTCGCGCAGCCGGAGCTGGCCGAGAAGCTCGAATCCGCCCCGCGGCTGAAGCTGACCGACGTCGCGCCGGCGCCGGAGCGGTGCTGGGTCGGCCACCGGCCGTACCTCGTCCCCAATCCCGACGGCCGGTCGTGGGACATGGTGTACCCATACTACAACACCTACGGCGGCGAGCAGGAGGTGGTGATCCACGACTTCGGCACGGGCCACACGCGCAAGCAGGTGCTCAGCACCAAGACGGGTGACTCGCCCCTCACGCGCGAGCGGATCGACTTCCACATGCAGCCGTCGTTCTACATCGGCGGCAAGCTGGTCTTCGAGATGGTCGGGCGGGTCCTGTTCGTGATCTACGATCCGGCCGAGGACGCCTTCGTGCGCGGGGTCAAGCCGTTCGGCGACGAGGTGATCGACGGCCGGTGCGTGCTCGGCGAGGACGGGATGATCTACGGCCTCGGCTGGCCCCAGGACAAGAGCGGCTTCGTGGCGTACCGGTTCGATCCCCGCACCGGCCGGGCGAAACGCTTCGAGACGTTCGGCCCGGCCAACGAGCATCGCAGGGAGCTGTACCGCGAGGTGCGGATGCGCGGCGACTGGCTCTACGGCGCGGTCGGCAGCCGGCCCTGGCACCTCGTGGCGTTCAACTTCAAAACCGGCCAGGGCCGCCTCCTGGCCACGACCGAGCCGATCATCGGCGACTACAACACGATCCGCATCGAGCCGATCGAGGGCGGCTTCGCCGGACACATCCGCAGCGCCGCCTCGGTCGCCGGGATCGACAAGGTCGATCCGGAGGAGCTCCCGTTCTGGCTGCACGAGGGAGAGATCGTCGCGCGCAACGGCGACGTCCCGCCCTGGTCGGACAAGCCGGCGCAGCGCGTGCACGCCCCGCGCTTCGACTGGCAGCGCGAGTTCCAGGTATGGCCCACGGGTTTCGAGCCGCCCTCGCCGCCTCCCTTCATCGAGCAGGACTCGGGCAAGCCGGGCGCCGGCGGACGCGTCGCGCTCCGCTACCGGCCGGGCGGCGAGAAAGGGTGGCAGCGCCTGGAGTACCAAGTGGCCATGTATCCGGGCAAGGTGCGGCTCCTCACCGAAGTCAACGACCACGTCCTCTTCGCCACCGACGAGGGCTACGGCGAGCACGTGTTCTACGATCTTGCCACGCGCGAGCTGCGGCGGATCGGCGGCACGATCAGCCCCTACTCGCTGGGACTGCTCGGAGGGCGGCTCTACGTCTCGGGCTACCCCGGCTCCCAGATCGTCGAGTACGATCTCTCGCGCACCCTGGGCCTGAACCAGGAGAACCCGAACCCCAAGCGGCTCGGCCACCCCGCGAGCGACACGCATACCCCGCTCGGCGGCACCGTGGGCGGCGCGGACGCCCGCGTTTACAACGCGGGAACCACGGTGGGGCGCCGGCGCATCGGCGGCGGGCTGGGCTGGTACGATACCAAGACCAGGAAGATGGGCGGACTGCCGATGGACGAGCACCGCATCTTCTGGATGACCGGCGCGGCCGGCGCCCGGTATGTCGTGCTTTCCAGCAAGTGCAGCGGCCAGGGCCAGCTCTTCGTGTGGGACACGCGGACGCACGACTTCCTTCACCGCGTCGATCCGCCCCAGGGCGCCACGCGCCCGGGGCCGGTCGTCGAGGCGCTTCCCGGGCTGGTGATGGGACACACGGTGGACTCGCAGGAGGCTCCCCTGCTGTACGGCTTCGATCCGGCATCGGGCAAGCTGCTCTGGACCAAGCCCGTGCCCAGCCCGCCCGTCACGGCCTTTTCACGCGTGCGCCGGCAGGCCTGCGCCTTCCGGCGCGGACCGGACGGCCATGTCTGGAGCTTCTTCGGAGATGCGCTGGTGCGGATCGATCCGCGCGACGCCCGGGTGGAGGCGATCGGCCGGCTGCCCGACGGCGCAGGGCCGGCGCAGATCGCCTTCGCCGGGGGCGAGGTGTACATGGCCGGCGGGTCACAGCTCCGCCGCATCGAGCTGGTTGGGGCGCGAGAAGCCGTAGGGTCACTCGGCCGCTAGAGCGGCGAGGGGGCGAATACCGATACCCCGAGGGATCGAGATGAAACGTATCGCACCTGTCTTGGGTATACTCGTTGCCGGCCTCCTCGGCGCGCTGGCGGGACGGGCCACGGCGGCCCAGCGACCGAACGTCCTGCTCCTGTGCATCGACGACCTGCGGCCCGAGCTGAACTGCTTCGGCGTGGACTATATCCGATCGCCGCAGATCGACAAGCTGGCCGCGCGCGGGCGCGTGTTTCGCCGGCATTACGTGCAGGCGCCCACGTGCGGGGCCTCGCGCTTCGCGCTGCTCACCGGCACCTACGGGCCGTACGGCAACGGCGCGCTGTTTCAGAGGGCCAGGCGGCTGGCGAAGGACCCCGACTCCGTTCCGCCGAGCCTTCCCGCCTGGTTCCGCCGGAACGGATACACGACCGTCTCGCTGGGCAAGGTCTCGCACCATCCGGGCGGCCGGGGCGGAGCGAACTGGGACGATCCTTCGCAACCCGAAATGCCGCGGTCCTGGGACCGCCACCTGATGCCGACCGGCCCCTGGCAACATCCGCGCGGCGCCATGCACGGCCTGGCTCGCGGGGAAATCCGCAAGAAGGCCGGCGACATGGACGTCTTCCAGTCGGCCGAGGGCCCGGACACGATCTACCCCGACGGCCTCACCACCGACGCGGCGATCGAGCAGTTGGACCAGTTGGCCGAGGACGCGCCCGCAAAGCCGTTCTTCCTGGCCGTGGGGATCATCCGGCCGCATTTGCCGTTCGGCGCCCCGGCCAGGTACATCGAGCCCTATCGCGACGCCCGGCTCCCGCCCACGCCGCACCCGGAGAAGCCCGACGGCAAGACCACGTGGCACGGGTCGGGCGAGTTCATGAAGTACAACCGCTGGGGGCGCAACCCGAACGAGGACGCCCCGTTCGCGATCGAGGTCCGCAAGCACTACGCCGCGTGCGTCTCCTACGCCGACGCGCTGGTGGGGCGCATCCTCGCCCGGCTCGACGAGCTGGGGCTGCGCGACGACACGATCGTCGTGCTCTGGGGCGATCACGGCTGGCACCTCGGCGAGCACGCCGTATGGGGCAAGCACACCCTGTTCGAGGAGTCGCTGCGCTCGCCGCTGATCGTCTCTCACCCCGGCATCGCCCACGCCGGGAAGGCCTCGGACTGCGTGGTGGAAACGATCGACGTCTTCCCCACGCTCTGCGATCTGGCCGGGCTGCGCACGCCCGAAGGGCTCGACGGCGCGACGCTGGTGCCGATCCTGAAAGACCCCGCGGCCGCAGGGCGCACGGCCTGCTCCTACACGGGCAGCGCCCGCACCATCCGCACCGCCACCCACCGGCTCATCGCGCACCGGGGCGGGCACCTGGAGCTCTACGATCACCGCACGCCCCAGGGCGAGACCCGGAACCTCGCCGAGAGCGACCCGGCCACGGCCGCGAAGCTGCTGGAGCAGCTTCGCGAGCGCCTTCCCTGAACATCGACCCGCGGAAGCCAAGGAAACGACGCATGCGCAAGACCATCGCCTGGATCGCAGCCGGGACGTTCCTCCTGGCCGCCTGCGGACCGAGTGCGGCCGACGCGGCCGACGCGGCCGACGCTTCGGCGGCGGATCGCGCCGAAGCGATCCTCAAGGCGAGCGGCGTGCGCGGAGGGCTGGTGGTCCATCTTGGCTGCGGCGAGGGGCGGCTCACGGCCGCGCTCCGCGCCGGGGAGGGTTACCTCGTCCACGGGCTGGACGCCGAGCCCGCCCGCGTGGCCAAGGCCCGGGCGCATATCCGCGCGCTCGGCCTTTACGGACCGGTCTCCGCCGCCACCTTCGACGGGAAGCGTTTGCCCTACACCGACAACCTGGTGCGACTTGTCGTGTGCGACGACCTCGGCCAGGTTCCGATGGACGAGGTCATGCGCGTGCTGGCGCCCCTGGGGGTGGCGATGGTGGGCGGGGAGATGACCGTCAAGCCCTGGCCCGGGGAGATCGACGAGTGGCGCCAATACCTCCACGACGCGGACAACAACGCCGTAGCCCGCGACGCCGCGGTCGGTCCGCCGCGGCGTCTTCAGTGGACCGACGAGCCGGCCTGGAGCCGATCGCACATGGGCATCCCCACGGTGGTGAGCATGGTCTCCGCCCGGGGCCGGCTGTTCACCATCGAGGACCGGGCGACCCCGGAACACCCGTTCCTCCCGGGCCGGTGGCGCCTCGTCGCGCGCGACGCCTTTAGCGGCGTCGTGCTGTGGACGCATCCCTTCGCCGACTGGGAGCCGATCACGCGCTACGTCAAGGACATCGCCATCCAGTTGCAGCGGCGCCAGGCGGCCATCGGCGCGAAGCTCTACTGCACGCCCGGCCTGGAGGCCCCGATCACGGCCTTCGACGCGGCGACCGGCGAGATCCTCAAGACCTACCGGGGCACCGAGCGGACCCAGGAGCTCGCCTGGCACGACAAAGTGCTCTACGCGGTCATCGGCGACCGCATGAACGCCGCGCGCTACAACATCGTCAAGGCCGAGGCGTGGCGGGGCAGGAACCTCGGCGGCTCCGATCCCGAGGCGCCCTTCGGCGGCACCGGCTTCCGCGGGGCGTACGTCCCTGAGTCCCCGGACAAGCCCGACCCCGTGTGCGTCATCGTGGCGCTCGACGCCGAGTCGGGCGAGGAGCTGTGGCGCTCCGGGGACCTCCACGGCTATACGGCCTGCTCGCTGGCCGTGCGCGGACCTGGCGCGGTGTACCAGACGGCCGGCGGACTGTTCTGCGTCGATCCCAAGACGGGCGAGAAGATCTGGGGCGTGGAGAAGCCCGTCCAGAGCAGCGACGGCACCGAGGCCAACACGGTGATCCTCACCGACTCGATGGTGTACGCCCAGGAGGGCAAGCTCTTCCGTGCCTACTCGCTTGAAGACGGCGTGGAGAAATGGAAAGCCCCGATCGCGCAGAACTACGAAAAGGCGGCCGATCTGTACTTCGCCGCGGGGGCCGTGTGGACCGGCGGCAGCCAGCAGCCCACCTGCTACGACCCCGAGACCGGCAAGGAGCTTGACACCATCCCCCAGCAGATGACCGGCCCCATGGGGCACGACCGCTGCTACCGCAACTTCATCACCGAGCGGTTCTACATCAACAGCAAGACCGGCGGCGCGGATTTCGTGCATCTCTCGTCGAAGAAGGAGTTCCCCAACCACTGGCTCCGGGGCACGTGCGGGATGGGCGTGCTGCCCTGCAACGGCCTGCTGTACGTGCCGCCGTATTCCTGCCAGTGCTCGATCGGGGCGATGATCAAGGACATGAACGCCCTGGCCACGGAGAAGGGCCTCACGAGGCCGGACCAGCCGATCGACGTGGAGAGGAAGGTCCGCCTGGTCCGCGGCCCGGCCTACGGAAAGACCCTGCCGCAGGCGGCGGAAACCGAAGGCGCGGCTCCGTGGCCCACCTATCGGCACGACGGCACCCGTGGCGGCGCCACGGAGGCCGAAGTGCCGGTGGAACTCGCGCCACGCTGGCAGGCGAAGGTCACCACCACGCCCAGCGCCCCGGTCGTGGCCGGCGGTCTGGTCTTCGTCGCGGACGTCGACGCCCACACGGTCTGCGCCCTGAATGCCGCGGACGGCAGCCTCCAGTGGGACTACGTGGCCGGCGCCCGGGTCGATTCGCCGCCGACCTTCCACGAGGGACGGCTGCTGTTCGGCTCGCGCGACGGGTGGGTCCACTGCCTGCGGGCCGCGGACGGGGCCCTGGTGTGGAAGCTCCACGACCTGCCCGACCGGCTGATCGGGGCCTTCGGCCAGCTCGAGTCGGCCTGGCCCGTGTGCGGCAGCGTGCTCGCGCTCGATGGCGTGGCCTACTTCGCGGCGGGCAGGAGCTCGTTCCTCGACGGCGGGATCTTCCTCTACGGCCTGGATCCCAAGACGGGCGAGGTGCTCCACACCCGGCAGATCTACGGCCCCTTTGACGAGAAGACGGGCTTCCCGGCCACGCGCAACGCGGGCTCGAAGACCGACATCCTCGTCACCGACGGGAGCCTGCTCTACATGCGGCACAAGGCGCTGAAGCCGGACCTCAGCGACGCCGACGCCGCCCGGCCCCACGTGATCGCCTCGGCCGGGTTTCTCGACCGGCGCCCGCACCATCGGACCTACTGGACGATCAGCCCGGGATTCGCGGGGACGACCACGGTGGGCGGGCCGTCGGGCGACATCCTCGTGGCCGACGGGATGGACTTCTACGAGGTGCGGGGCTTTCCCGTGCATCGGCACTCCTACTTCGACCCCCGGCTCGCCGGCTATAAGCTGGTGGCGGGCACGGTCTCGGCCAGGAAGGCCGTTGAAGCGCAAGCCAAGGGAAAGGGCAAACGCCGCCGCCGAGCCGCGGCGCCCAAGGCCGAGGCGCGGTGGGCCGTCGATATCCCGATCACGGGCAGGGCCATGGTGCTGGCCGGCGAGGTGGTCTTCGTGGCGGGCACGCCGGCCCACTTCGCCCCGGAGCATCCGGTCGAGAAGTACGAGGCCGGCTACGAGGGCAGGCTGGGCGGCGTCCTCTGGGCCGCGTCGGCCTCCGACGGCAGCAAGCTGGCCGTCCACCAGCTCCGCGCCGCGCCGCGCTGGGACGGCATGGCCGCGGCCGGCGGGTGCCTGTTCGTATCGCTCACCGACGGCACGGTGCAGTGCTGGCAATGAGCCAGGTGCCGGCCTGGCGAAGAGGTGAGAATGGAATCGGATCAGATACTGCCGAACATCCACCTCGGGTCTTGCCCCACGGAACCGCTGGTCGTACTCCCCTCGTGTCGCGTTGTCGTGATCGCTCAGTTGCTGGGCCAGAAAGGACGGGAAGGCGGCGTTGAGCAACGATGTTGCAGGCCGCCGCGACCGAGTGCCTGCCCTCTCGCCGATCCGGTGTGGCGTGGGAGCCGTCTTGACGGGGTTGCGCGGGGGGTGAGGATCGTGCAGCCGGCGGTACTCGGCGGGCCCGGGGTTGAGCGAGGAAGGATACCGGACTCGGCCCCCACAGCGACGGCGCGGCTCACCGCGGTCTTCGACAAGACGATCGGTGGGGTAGCACGCCAGCGCGGGCGATTCCTCGGCATCTCCGAGAGCGCCCTGTTACGGTGTATTGTGAATACCTCCGTGCAGGCGGTTTCCGCCGAGCGGCCAGCCGGGCCGCGACCTGTCCTTGGTCTGCGATCGCGCTTTGGCAGCACCTCCCCCCACTCCATCGAAAACCCTCACGAGAGAGGAGAACCGACATGAGCGAACCGACCAGCCGACGCACGTTCCTTCGCCGGGCAGGGCTCGCCGGGGCCGCGGCGGCGGTCGGCCTCGTGGAAGGCGCGGGCGCGCGCCGCGCCAGGGCGATCGAGCCTGTCCGGCGCAGCGTGGCCGAACCCAAGTACAAGTTCACGCTGGCGGGCTACAGCTACCGAAAGCTCCTCACCGGCGACAAGCCCGAGTGCACGCTGGAGGACTTCATCACCGACTGCGCCCGGTTTGGCCTGGAGGGGACCGAGCCCACGTCGTACTACTTCCCGCGGCCGGTCACCGACGGTTATCTCGCCAAGCTGAAGGCCCTGGCCTTCCGCCTCGGCTTGAGCATTTCGAGCACGGCGGTGGGCAACAACTTCTGCCTGCCGCCCGGCGAGGCGCGGGACAAGCAGATCGCCGCCGTCAAACAGTGGATCGATTATGCCGCGGTCCTCGGGGCGCCGGTGATTCGCATCTTCTCCGGCAGGGCGGGGAAGCAGACCACGGAAGAGGCGCTCGGGCAGGCCGTCGCGGCGATCGAGGAGTGCTGCGATCACGCCGGACGGCGCGGCATCTTCCTGGGACTGGAGAACCACGGCGGCCTGACCAGCACGGCCGAGGGCATGCTCCAGATCATCCGCGCGGTGAAGAGCCCCTGGTTCGGGGCCTGGATGGACACGGGCAACTTCCACGGCGACGACATTTACGGGGAGCTTGAGCGGATCGCCCCCTACACGATCCACGTTCAGGTCAAGGTGGTCACCTCCTCGCCTGGCCAGGGCAAGCAGCCGACCGATTTCGACCGGCTGGCGAGAATTCTCGGAAGCGTCGGCTATCGCGGCTGGATCTGCCTGGAGTACGAAGAGGCCGACGATCCGCGCAAGGCATGCCCGGAATTCATCCAGCGAATGCGCGAGGCCTTTGCGCGTTGACCGCGGCGACCCCAGGGGGCCGGGGGCCGCGCCTGGACGCGGGCACCGTCCGTCGGTAGCCTGAAAGCCGCGAGAAATCGGTCAGGAGTTTTGCCTGGGAAGCGTCACATCGGGCCTGTTGAACTACGACGGGGAACCGCCATGCACGACCATCACGCCGCAAACCGCTGTCTTGCCTGCTTCCTTTTGCTGGCGATCGTCGCGACTCCGGCCGTCGCCGAGGAGACCGTCGCCCTCTCCGCCCTCGACCTGGGCAAGATGACGGCCGGCTGGGGCGAGCCGCGGAAGGACCGCAACTGCACGGGCGAGCCGATCAAGCTCGGAGGTGAGGCCTTCGAGCACGGCGTGGGCACGCACGCCAATTCCACCATGCACCTGAAACTCGACGGCCGGGCCGTGCGCTTCACGGCCAAGGTGGGGGTGGACGATCAGACCGACGGCCGCGGCACGGTGCGGTTCCTCGTCCACGGCGACGGCGAGCTGCTCTTCGACAGCGGCGTGATGAAGGGCGGGGCCGGCGCCAAGGCAGTGGACGTGCCGCTGGCGCGTGTCTCCGCGCTCGTCCTCTCGGCCACCTCGGCGGACGACGACATCCATTTCGATCACGCCAACTGGGCCGACGCCCGGATCATCTACGCCGGCAAGGCCCCCGAGGCCGTCGCCGCGCCGGGGGAGGAGAAGGTCCTCCTTACGCCCAAGCCCGGCCCCGAGCCGCGGATCAACGGCCCGCGCCTGTTCGGCGTGCGCCCCGGGCGTCCGTTCCTTTACCGCATCCCCTGCACGGGCAAGCGGCCCATCGCGTTCGCCGTGGATCACCTGCCTGAGAAACTCACCCTGGACGCGTCCAAAGGCATCATCACCGGCACGGCCCCGGAGGGGCGGGGCGAGCACGTCGTCACGTTGCGCGCCGAGAACGAGCACGGCACGGCCGAAAAGGAGTTCACCCTCGTCGTGGGCGACAAGCTGGCCCTGACGCCGCCGATGGGCTGGAATAGCTGGTACGTCTGGTACCACACGATCACCGACAAGAAGATGCGCCAGGCGGCCGACCAGATGGTCGCCAGCGGCATGGCCGACGTCGGCTACATGTACGTCAACATCGACGACTGCTGGATGATGCAGTCGCCGGAAGGGTACGAAGTCCGCAAGGCGCGGCTGCGGGGATTGGACGTCGAGGCGGTGGTCGGCAAGACGCGCGGGCCCGACGGCCGGTTCCTCCCCAACGCCAACTTCCCCGACATGAAGGCGATGACCGACCACATCCACGCCCACGGACTGCGGGCGGGCCTGTACACCTCGCCGGGACCGCGGACCTGCCAGCATTTCGAGGCCAGCTACCAGCACGAGCGCCAGGACGCCGAGTTGTTCGCCAAGTGGGGCTTCGACTTCCTCAAGTACGACTGGTGCACCTACGGGAGTATCTACCGCGAGCGGATGAAGGCCTCGGGCGACGACCTCCTGGAAAAGAAACGCCCCTTCAAGCAGATGGGCGACATCCTGGCCGCGCTCGACCGCGACATCGTGCTCAATCTCTGCCAGTACGGCATGAACGACGTGTGGACCTGGGGCGAGTCGGTCGGCGGGCACTGCTGGCGGACCACCGGCGACCTGGGCCTGACGCGCGGCGACCACCTGCCGGGCTTCTACAAGATCGGCCTGGCGAACATGCAGCATTACAGACATGCCCGGCCCGGCGCGTGGAACGACCCCGACTACCTCCTCCTGGGCTACGTGGGCGTGCCGCCGGCCGCGGGTTTCCAGGAGCCCAGGCCCACCCGGCTCACGCCCAACGAACAGTACAGCTACATGAGCATGTGGAGCCTGATGGCGGCGCCGCTGTTCTTCTCCGGCGACATGGCGCGGCTCGACGCGTTCACGCTCAACGTGCTGTGCAACCCGGAGGTGATCGACGTCAACCAGGACGCGCTGGGCAAGCAGGCGCGGCCGCTTCGCCATTCGGACCGGGAGCTGGTTCTGGCCAAGCCGATGGAGGACGGCTCGCTGGCCGTGGGCCTTTTCAACCTGGGCGAGGTGCCCAGGCCGATCGCCGTCACCTGGAAGGACCTGTCCCTGCGCGGCAAGCGCCGCGTGCGCGACGTGTGGCGGCACAAGGACCTGGGCTTCTTCGAGGGGCAGTTCTCCACGACGGTCAACCGCCACGGCGTGGCGCTATTGCGCCTGTATCCGGTCGCCGAGTGACGCGGCGGCACGAGCGCTCTCGCGGCGAGGTCGGCCGCCCCCTCGGGGGCCGGCGCGTTGCATGCCGTCCCTGGCAACGCCCTGGGCGACTGATTATGCTGGGGGCGCTGTCGACGCGGCGCCTCGCCGGCCTTGCCGCCAGTCGCCGCTTCCGTTTCTTACCCGGCCCCTTCCCTCTGCCCCGCCACGGAGCCAGCCCCCAATGACCGCGATCCGCTTCAGCCGCCGCCGCTTCGTCCAGCTTTCCGCCGGGACCTTCGCCGCCACGTACGTCCCGCTGCGTGCCTTCGGCGCCAACGACCGGCTGCTGGTCGGCTGCGTGGGCGTCGGAGGCAAGGGGGCCAGCGACGTGTCGGGCGCCGCCGCGGCGGGCGGCACGATCGCCGCCCTGTGCGACGTGGACGAGAACCGCCGCCGGCGCCGCGGCAAGGACGTCACGGAGCAGTATCCAGGCGCCAAGTTCTACAAGGACTTCCGCGTGATGCTCGAGAAGGAGAAGGGGCTCGACGCGGTCACGGTCTCCACGCCCGACCACACCCACGCCCACGCCGCCGTGATGGCCATGCGCCTGGGCAAGCACGTCTATTGCCAGAAGCCGCTGACGCACTCGGTATGGGAGGCCCGGCTGATGGCCGAGACGGCCGCCAAGATGAAGGTCGCCACGCAGATGGGCAACCAGGCCCACGCCGGCGAGCCGATCCGCCGCGCCGTGGAGCTGGTCCGCGCCGGGCTTCTCGGCAAGGTCCGCGAGGTGCACGCCTGGACCAATCGCCCCATCTGGCCGCAGGGGATGAAGGAGCTTCCGCCCAGGGAGCCCGTGCCCGACACCCTCGACTGGGACCTGTGGACCGGCCCCGCCCCGCTGAACCCGTACAACCCGGCCTTCTGCCCCTTCAAGTGGCGCGGCTGGTGGGACTACGGCACCGGGGCCCTGGGCGACATGGGCTGCCACATCATGGACATGCCCTTCTGGGCCCTGGATCTGAAGCACCCCACGAGCGTCGAGGCCGAGTCGGTGGGCAACACCGAGGTCTCCGGGCCCAAGTCGGCCGTGGTCACCTACCGTTTCCCGGCCGGCAAGTACTGCGACGAGTTGAAGTACTGCTGGTACGACGGCGGGCGCATGCCCTCGGGCGACGTCCTGGAGGGCGCCGGCGTGGACGCCAAGCAGGCCAAGCGGTTCGACCTGGTGATGATCGGCGAGAAGGGCAAGTTCTTCTTCAGCCGCGGCAACACGAAGTGGGTCACCGCGCCGGACGGGCTGCTCGACGCGGTGCAGGACACGCCGCAGACGCTGCCCCGCGTGAGCAATGAGGACCAGGAGTGGATCGACGCCTGCCGCGGCGGCGCGCCGGCGCTGTCGAACTTCGCCCGGTCCGGCCCGTTCACCGAGGTCGTGCTGTTGGGGAACCTGGCGGTCCGGCTGGGCAGGAAGATCGAGTGGGACGGCCCGGCCCTGAAGGCCGCCAACGCCCCCGAGGCCGACGAACTCATCCGCCGCCCCTATCGCAAGGGATGGGAGCTGGAGTAGGCGGCGCGGCGCAAGCCAGACTTCCGAAGTCTTCGAGACTTCGGAAGTCTTTGGGGCTACCCTTCGCCTTCCGGCTTCGGCTTGGGCGGGCCGTGACGCCGGTCGAAGCGTCCGCGCCCGCGTGAGAACGGCCGCTCGAACCCGCCGAGCTCCTTGGCCTTGCGCTCGGCCTGGTCGGCCTTCTCGTCCTCGCCCAGCCGGCGGAGCACGTCGGCCATCGCGCGATACGCCCGGCCGAGCATCATCCGCGCCATGGGGTTCTTGCCGTGGCGGTCCATCGATTCGGCCCGCTGGATGGCCTCCTCCAGGACTGCGCGCAGCCCGGCCTGGTCCTTTTGCTCCCGCATCACGAAGGCCAGCATGAACAGGTCCCGGACCACCTCGACCTGGTACTGGGGCACGCTGGGGAACCGGTCGGCCAGATCGCGGCGGAGCTCGATCCCCGCAACGAACTCCTTGCCCGCCTCGGCGTCGCGGCCGAGTCCCTTGAGCGTCCGTGCCGATTCCATGTGCAGCCGGGCCAGCGCGGCCTGGTAGTCGGGCACGTTGGGGTGGCGCTTGACCAGCTCCCGCTCGATCTCCATGGCGCGGCGGAGCCGATCGAGGTCCTCCTTCGTCGGCTTGCCCCGCCAGGGATGCCTCGCCGCAAGGGCATAGGTCTCGGCCAGCTCGAAGCGGTAGTCAGGATTGGCCGGATGATCGGCCACGAGCTTCTGAAGGATGTCGATCGCCTCGGCCCGCGCGGCCGCCGCCTCCTCCCCGTCGCGGTGCCCCAGGGCCGTGGCCAGGTCGCGACAGGTCCGCGCGAGCGCCAAGCGGTATTCCGGCCGGTCCGGGCTCTCTTCGACCAGCGGCCGGAGGATCTCCAGGGCGTCGCGGTGATGGTCGGCCGGATCGGACGGCGGTCCGCGCCCCGGGCCGCGGTGCGGGCGCTTCGGACCTCCGGGCATGCCGGGGATCAGACCCCGCGGGAAGAACCCCCAGGCCATGTGGTTGTAGGTCTGGGCCAGCTCGAAGCGGCATCGCGGCTGGGCGGCGATCGCGTCGGACTGACCGGCCAACAGGTCGCGGGCCTGGCGGTGGGCGCGCCAGGCCTCGGCCAGCCGGCCGGTGCTGCGATAGACCATGCCCAGCCGGTTGCAGATCGCGGCCACGTCGGCCACCGCGGCCGATCGCTCCGGCCCCTCGGGCAGGCGCTTGAAGGTCTCCAGGGCCCGCTGGTAGGCCGCCTCGGCCTTCTCGAAATCGCCCAGGCGCTGGTGGATCTCTCCTACGCGGCGGTAGGCCTGCGCCGTCTCCTGCTGGAGGCCCACGTTGCCCGCGTTCTGCTCGGCGAACCGGTCGTAGAACGCCAGCATGGTCTGGAGCACGGCGGCCTCGCGGTCGGTGACCACGCTCGTCCACGCGCCCGACTGCCAGGCGTCCTCGCCGAGCGGGTCGGCCGCCTCGGCGGCGGAGTCGTCCGTCTCCTCGCTCAGGGCCTTGCGGGGCTGATAGACGGGCTCCACGGCGATCCGCTTGAAGATGTCTTCGAAGGCCTGCATGGCCAGGCGGAGGTTCTCCTCCGCCCGGCCGTACTCGGCCACGGCGATCTTGCGCTGCTCGACGGCCTCGGCCCTCTGTTCGACGGCGGCGCGCCGCGCCCGCGATTCGCGCCGCAGGGCCCGCGAGGTGACGGCGTAGCCGATCGAGGCCACCACGGCCACGGCGATCAACAGCCCCAGGGCCAGCGCGGAGAGCGCGGCGATGGCCTTGTTGCGCCGGCACCACCGCCACAGCCGGTGGACGGGCGAGGTGCGCCGCGCGCGGATCGGCCGGTCGTCGAGAAACCGCTGCAGGTCTTCGGCCAGCTCGCCGGCCGACCGGTAGCGGTGGTCGGGATGGCGCGCGATGGCCTTTTGAACGACCGTTTCCAGGTCGCGGGGCACGCCCGGGCTGAGCCGTCGCAGCCGGGGCGGGTCGGCCTCGGCCACCTGGCGGATCAGGCGTCCCCGGTCGCTCTCGTCAAAGGCCGGCCGGAGCGCGAGCATCTCGTAGAGCGTCAACCCCAGGCTGTACACGTCGGTCCGCGGGTCGGCGCGGCCGTCGAACTGCTCGGGTGCCATGTAGCGGAGCGTGCCCACCACGTCGCCGGAGCGGGTCAGGTCGTCCTGCTCGGAGAGCTTGGCCAGGCCGAAGTCGCCGACCCACACCGTGCCCCGCGTGTCGAGCAGCAGGTTGGCCGGCTTGATGTCGCGATGCAAGGTGCCCTGGTGGTGGGCGTACTCCAGGGCGTCGGCCACCTGGATGCCGATCCCCGCCACGCTCCGCCAGTAGCCGGGGCCGCTCCGGGCCGGCAGGGAAACGTCTTCGCCCGACTCGCCGACCGAGTCGCCGCTGCTGGAGACGTCGAGGGAGCCGGGTGTGCGTTCCGATCGATCGGAACGCGCCTCCGGCCGCGCGCCGAGCGAGGGCTCCGCCGCGGGGGCCTCGTCCGCCCGGTCCTTCGGGGCCGGCGAAGGCTCCGCGCACGGCGAGTCGGCCGCGGCGATCCGCTCCGGCGAGGTGGCGAAGCCGCCCCAGCACATGGTCCGGGCGACGCGCTCGGCCTCCGGTCCGTCCGACGCGTGAAACGCCGGCGTGGCGTCCGAGCCGGGCTTGTCGGTGGCCGTCTTGCGGGCGCGGCTCAGCGAGGCCAGCACGCGGTCGAGCCCCTGGCCGCGGATGTACTGCATCACGAAGTAGTGGATGCCGTCCTGCTGGCCCACGCCGAAGACGGGGATGATGTTCGTGTGGTGCAGCCGCGCGGCGGCCTTGGCCTCGCGGCGGAAGCGGCGCAGGCCCTTGGGCGAGGAGAGGGCCATGCCGGGCAGCACCTTCACGGCCACGCGCCGCCCCAGCGACTCCTGCTCCGCCTCGTACACCACGCCCATGCCGCCGCGCCCGATCTCGCGGATGATGCGGAAGTCGCCCAGCCGCTCCAGGGGCGGAAGCACCTCGTCTGCCCCGGGGGCAGGGGGCAGCGCGTCTCCCGACTCCGCGGACCGGGCCTTGAGATCCTCCATCAGCAAGAGCGCGGGGAACAGCTCGCCGATCCGCTCCGCGTGCTGGGGATACTTCGCGGCGTAGTCCTCGATCGACGGCTCCTCGCCGCGGCGGCGGCGCGCGAGGAACTCCTCGGCGAGCTCCTCCACCGGATCGCGCTGGAGCTCAGGATCGGTCACGGGGGGCCTCCGCGGGGGCCGAAGACGCGGTGCGCCGGCTTCTCATCTTCACTTGTCCAGTTCCGGCATCGACTTGACCACGTGGCGAAGCCGCTCCAGGGCGCGGATGTAGCGCTTGCTGGCGGCGGCCGGGGTGATGCCCAGCTCCTCGGCCGCCTCGTTGTTGGTCAGCTCCTCGAAGTGCCGCAGCGAGAGGATCTCGCGGTCCATCGGCTCCATGGTGCCCAGGAGCTCCTCCAGTTGATCCTGCACTTCCTGGCGCATCGCCGCAAGGCTCGGTGTGGTCAGGTGTCCCAGCAGTTGCATGGACAGCGAGGCCGAATCCGCCTGCGGCATCGCGCGGCGGTGGATCGCCACTTCCTGGCGCGGATCGCGCTTCTGCGTGCCCAAGTGCTGCCGGTGGATGGCCAGCAGGCGCTGCCCGGTGAGGAAGCGGAACCACAGGAACAGCGGCATGGAGGGCTTGCTGAGGTATTCACCCAGCCGGCGCGAGGCATCGAGAAAGGCCTCCTGGAGCACGTCCGATGGATCGACGCGCCCGGCCACGCGGCGATCGATCCGCATCTGGATCATGCGCTTCAGGCGCGGGCGGTGCTCCATGAACAGCCCGGCCAGCGCGGCCTGGCCGCCGTGGCGGACCTCGTCGAGCGGGTCGCGGCCGTCGCCGTCGCTTGCCTGGTTCTCCGCCGCCATATCCCTTCTAACCCCACGCTGGGTGGATCGACTCGCCGCGCAATTCCCCGACTTCCGAATTCTTCGTCGAGACTTCGGAAGTCTTGCCGGTAGCAGGACACCAGACTTCCGAGATCTCCAAGACTTCGGAAGTCCTGCACTTCTCTATTCTGGCCTAAACGTGTCCATCCGTCGATCGGTTTTGCAGTTGGTACCGGGGGCGCGGGCAAGCGCCCGCTCAAAGCCGTTTCTCCTCAGCGCTCTGCGGACGGGGGGCCAGACGGGGGTGTCTCGCTCGCGGTGCGCGCATCTGGTGAAGGAGCCCTTGAAATGCTCAAGCGCGTGGTCATGGGGCTGGCGGTCGCGGGACTGCTGGCCGGAGTGCTCGGCCCGGGAAGCGCCCGTGCCGACGACAAGAAGTCCGACAAGAAGCCGGATAAGAAAGCGGCCAGGTCGGACGACAACAAGCCCGACGAGGACCGCTGGGGCGGCCCGCCCTGGCGCCGGCCGGGCGCGGGGATGCACGGGGGTTGGGGACGCGGGCCTCACGGACCGCCCCACTTCGGCTGGCGCGGCCACTGGCGCGGGCCGGGCGGATTCCACGGCCGCGTCGAGGGCCGCTTCTACGGCCAGTTCCACGGCGGCTTCCATCGTCACGGCCCGCCGCCGTGGCATCGCGGCGGCCCGCCCCACATGCGCGGGCCGGGCCGTCCGCCCATGTTCGGTCCGCGCGGCCCCGGCATGCGCGGTCCCGGCATGCGCGGCCCCGGTCCAGGGATGAAGCTCGATCCGGAGAAGGTGTTCGACAAGCTGGACGCCGACGACGACGGCTCGATCTCCAAGAAGGAGTTCCTCGCCGCCCACAAGAAGATGGCCGAAGCCCGCGAGAAGATGCAGGAGAGGATGCGCGAGAAGTTCATGGAGCGCCGCCAGCAGGGGCCCCCGCGCCGTCCGGGCCCGCCGGGCATGCGACGCCCCGATCCCCGCGAGATGTTCAAGCGGGCGGACAAGAACGACGACGGCAAGCTGACCGAGGACGAGGTGCCCGGGCCCATCTGGGCGCGGATGAGCAAGGCCGACGCCGATGACGACGGGGCCGTCACCCCGGACGAGCTGAAGAAGGCCTTCGAGAAGCGCTTCGGCCGCGGCCGGCCGGAGAAAGAAAGGGAAAAGGACTAGCGCCCCTGTCTGGGGCGCGATGGACGACGCAGGGACGTTCCACCCAGGCCGCCGGCTGCCCCGCTCGCCGGCGGCCGCCTGCGTTTCTTGGGGCGACCGGGTGGCAGGCTGTTCCTCGGCCCGCGCGCGGCCCGTTGGGCAGACGCGTCAGGAAACCGCGATCCCGGCCGGCTCCCGACGCGGGCCGAAATCCGGGGAATCGGGCGTAACCCTGTCCCCGCCCGGGTCCCCTTCGCAGTTAGTGGAACGGACGTGCGGTGTTGGCCGACGAGTTCCCCGGCGCGAATCCCGTGGCATCCCCTCCGCGTACCTGCCCGGCTCGCGCCTCCCCACTCCAAGGAGTCCCGATCATGGTGAAGCGGTGTCTGATTGGCTTGGCGATGCTGGCATTGGTGGCGTGGCTGGGCGGCCTGGCCGAGGCCCAGGACGTCAAGGGCAAGCGCAAGGGCCCGCGCGGCAAGGGTCGCCCCGGGGCGGAACGGCCCGACCGCGGGCGTCCCGATCCCGCGCAGATCTTCGCCCAGTTGGACAAGAACCGCGACGGCGCCCTGTCGAAAGACGAGGCGCCGGGCCGGCTGGCCGAGCATTTTGCCAAGGTCGATGCCGACGGCGACGGCGTCGTGTCGCTGGACGAGTTCGCCGCCGCCCTGAAGCAGATGGGCCCCGGGGCGCGCGGCCCCGGCGCGATGCTCGAGCGCCTCAAGGCCATGGACAAGAATGGCAACGGGAAGCTGGAGAAGGACGAGCTGCCCGAGCAGGTCTGGGAGCGGCTCGGCAAGGCCGACGCGAACGGCGACGGCGCGGTGAGCCAGGAGGAGCTGGAGGCCCACATCAAAAAGATGATGGAAGGCCGGCAGCGCGGCGGCGCGGGGCGCTTCGGCGAGCGTCTCAAGGCCATGGACAAGAACGGCAACGGCGCCCTGGAGAAGGACGAAGTGCCCGAGCAGCTCTGGGAGCGGATCGGCAAGGCCGACGCCAACGGCGACGGCTCGGTGAGCCTGGAAGAGCTGGAGAAGGCGATGCGCGAGCGATTCGGCAATCGCGGCGAGGGCCGCAAGCCGCGCCCCAAGCGTTAACCCCGTAGCAGGCACCCCGTAGCAGGCGCACTCCGTGTGCCGTCCGCCTGATACCAAAACGCCTCATAAAAATACCCCAAAGGCGTGCAGCAACGGGGGAAGCATGCCCGGCCGTCGGCTACCCCAAGGCTGACGGCCGGGCTGCGACCCGTTCTTGGCCTCCCCTCTCCCGCTGGCGGGAGAGGGGTCGGGGGTGAGGGCGGCGTTTCTCGCAGCCGCTATCTCGCCTGGCCCGAAGACACCCCGCCCACGACCCACAGGTTTTAGCCGCCCTCGGTCTCCCACTTGACCTTGGAGAAGAACGGCGCCCCGGTCGCCGCGGCAAAGCGCTTCCGCTCCGCCGGGTCGTCGGGGATCTCGCACACCACGCGGAAGCCCCGGCCCACGAACCACGATTCGGGGGACTGGCACGTGCGGCAGGCGCAGCGGTTGTGCTCACTGTTGTTCCTCCACGTACCTCCGCGGTGTACCCGCTGCGTACTGCGTTCCGGGCCTTGAGGGTCTTTCTTGGGCGATTGCGCGTAGTAGTCCTTCCGGTAGTAGTCGCGGCACCATTCCTCGACGTTCCCCAGCATGTCATGAAGGCCCCAGGCGTTGGGCTCTTTCCGGCCCACCGGCTGAATGGCCACGTCGGTAGACACACCGAACCACGCGTACTGGTCCAGGCCAGCCGCGTCGTCGCCGTGGAACCAGCGGGTCTGGCTGCCTGCGCGGCAGGCGTACTCCCACTGAGCCTCGGTAGGAAGATGCCACCGTGGGCCGCTCGCCCCTGCACCCCACGCGGCGAACGCCGCGGCGTCGTCCCATGAGACGTGGACGACGGGGTGCTCGTCGGAGGCCATGAAGCCGGGTTCGCGCCAGTCCCAGCCGATCGGCGACGGGGCGACCGCGTCCGGCGCCCGCTCTCCCTCGGCCCGCTCCGCGAGGGTCTTGTGCCCGGTCGCTTCCGCGAATGCCCGGAACTGCCCCCTGGTCACTTCGGTGCGGGACATGTAGAAGGGCCGCGTGATCGCGACCTCGTGCGCCGGGGTCTCCGAGGGAAGACGCCCCCGATAGCCGGACGTCTCGTTGTGCTCTTCCGCAAGCCGCGTAAGGGCCGCAAACTCCTCCTCGCTCGACCCCATCAAGAACTCACCCGGCGGGATGAGGACCATCGTCAGCTTTTCCCCGCCGGGCAGATCGACGTCCCACTCGACCGGCAGGCCCAGGTGCGCGGCCCAGGCCTTTTGCAGCCACTTGGCCTTGTAGTCGCTAAACGGGGCGACGGCCAGCGGGGGCTGTTCCTTGCCGCCGTCCGCTTCCGCCCTCACCCCCGGCCCCTCGCCCGCTTGCGGCAGAGGGGAGTCCTGGGGACCGCGCAGGAGCACACTGAGCAGCAGCCCGAACAGCACCACGCAAAGCATCGCCCCGCCGCCGATCGCGGCGTAA
>CAYSUS010000082.1:0-33158 GCA_964434165.1 uncultured Pirellulales bacterium | reverse complement strand
GACCCCTGACCCCTGACCCCTGGCAAATGCTCGACCTCCGCGAGGCCCAGCTCGAGACCGACCGCGCCATGCTGGCCGACCGGCATCGGCTCCGGCAGCAGGTCCGCGCCATCGAAGAGGCGCAGCGCCAGGGCAAGCCGCTGGAGGGGCGCCTCCGCCGCCTGGCCGAGGAGCTGTCGCGCTCCGTGGCGGTGCGCCGGTCGCGGGCGGAGGGCGTGCCGTGCGTCGCGTTCGACGAGTCGCTCCCCATCCACGCCCGGCGCCAGGAGATTGCCGAGGCCATCCGCGACCACCAGGTCGTGATCGTCTGCGGCGAGACGGGCTCGGGCAAATCGACCCAGCTCCCCAAGATCTGCCTGGAGATGGGCCGCGGGATCGGCGGCCTGGTGGGCCACACCCAGCCGAGGCGGATCGCCGCGCGCACGATCGCTGCGCGCGTGGCCGAGGAGCTGGGCGTCGGGATGGGGCGCGAGGTGGGCTTCAAGATCCGTTTCACCGACACGACGAGCCCCCGGACCTACGTCAAGCTGATGACCGACGGCATCCTGCTGGCCGAGACGCAGCAGGACCGGTTCCTGAACCAGTACGACACGATCATCCTCGACGAGGCCCACGAGCGCTCCCTGAACATCGACTTCCTCATCGGCTACCTCAAGCGCCTGCTGCCCAAGCGGCCCGAGCTGAGGCTGATCATCACCTCGGCCACGATCGACGCGGCTCGGTTCGCGAGGCATTTTCCGCAGACTTCCAGCAGGACCGCCGAACCAGCGCCGGTCATCGAGGTCTCCGGGCGCACCTACCCGGTCGAGATACGCTATCGGCCGATCGAGCCGGACGAAGATGGCGACGAGCCCGACCTGGGGGACGCGGTAATCGCCGCCGTCAGGGAGCTCGCGCGCCTCGACCGCGGCGACATGCTCGTCTTCATGCCCACCGAGCGCGACATCCACGAGACGGCCAAGGCCCTGCGGGGGATTACCATCCCGGGCGACCCCCCGGGACGGACCACGGAGATCCTGCCGCTCTACGCCCGCCTCCCGTCCGCACAGCAGCAGCGGGTGTTTCAGCCCCATCCGCACCGGCGGATCGTGATTGCCACGAACGTGGCCGAGTCGTCGCTCACGGTGCCGGGCATCCGCTACGTGATCGATCCGGGCACGGCGCGGATCAGCCGCTACTCGGCGCGGACCAAGACGCAGCGACTGCCCATCGAGGCCGTCTCCCGGGCCTCGGCCGACCAGCGGGCCGGGCGCTGCGGGCGGATCGGGCCGGGCATCTGCGTACGCCTCTACAGCGAGCAGGACTACCACGGCCGCGACCGCTACACCCCGCCGGAGATCCTCCGCAGCAACCTGGCGTCGGTCATCCTCCAGACCAAGGCCCTGCGCCTGGGTGAGGTGGAGCATTTTCCCTTCCTCGAGCCGCCCAAGTCGGCGGCCGTGCGCGAGGGCTATCGCACGCTGTCGGAGATCGGCGCGCTGGACGAGGCCAAGCAGCTCACGGACCTCGGTCGCAAGCTGAGCCGGTTGCCGGTCGATCCGCGGATCGGGCGGATGATCTTCGCCGCCGCCGAGGAGAACTGCCTGAGCGAGGTGCTGATCATCGCCTCGGCCCTGGAGGTCCGCGATCCGCGCGAGCGCCCCGCCGAGAAGGCCGAGGAGGCCGACGCCAAGCACGCCCCACTGGCTGACGCGGAGAGCGATCTCCTAAGCTACCTCAAGCTCTGGGACTTCTACCACGCGCTGAAGGAAAAGACCTCGCGCAGCCAGCTCCGCAAGGCCTGCCGGCAGAACTACCTCTCCTACAACCGCCTGCGCGAATGGACCGACATCCACCTCCAGCTCCTCCAGCTCGTTGAGGAGCTGGGCATGCGCCCGCGGGCCCGCCGCGACGACTACGGGGCGATCCACCGAGCCGTGCTCACGGGGCTGCTCTCGAGCGTGGCCTTTCGGGGCGAGACCTACGAGTACAGCGTGGCCGGCGGCGGCAAGGGACACCTGTGGCCGGGCTCGGGACTGTTCCAGAAGCGGCCCAAGTGGATCGTGGCCGCCGAAGTGGTCGAGACCAGCCGCCGCTACCTCCGCGGCTGCGCGCGAATCGACCCCGCGTGGATCGAGGCGCTGGCCGGACACCTGGTCAAGCGGCACCACAGCGAGCCGCACTGGGACCGCGCCAGCGGCTCGGCCGTCGCCCACGAGCGCGTGAGCCTCTTCGGCCTCACGGTCGTGGCCCAGCGCCGCGTGGCCTACGGGCCGATCAACCCGGGGCACGCGCGCGAGCTGTTGATCCAGTGCGGCCTGGTCGAAGGGCAAATCGATCTGAAGGCGGGCTTCTTCGAGCACAACCAGAAGCTCCTGGCCCAGATGGAGCGGGCGCAGGCCAAGCTGCGGCGTCACGACCTGTTGCGCGGCGAGGCCGCCCGGTTCGAGTACTACGACCTGCGGATTCCGCCCGACGTGTACGACGCCGCCCGGCTGAAGAAGTGGATTCTCCAGGAGCACCGCCGCAACCCGCGGGCGCTCTACATGACCGAGGCGGACCTGACGTCCGACCCGCCCGAGGCCGACGTCGAGGCGCGTTTCCCCGACTCCCTTTCCGCGCCCGGCGCGGAGCTGATGCTCGACTACCGCTTTGAGCCCGGCACCGAAGAGGACGGCGTGACGGTCACCGTGCCGCTGGAAGGCGTGGCCGGCCTCGACCCCAAGCGCCTGGGCTGGCTCGTGCCGGGCCTTCTGGAGGCGAAGATCGCCGCGTTGATCAAGTCGCTCCCCAAGCCGCTGCGGCGGAGCCTGGTGCCGGCCCCCGACACCGCCCGCAAGGTCGCCGCGCGCCTCCCCTTCGGTCAGGGCGACCTGCTCCGCGCGGCCGCCGCCGAACTGGGGCGCCTGGCAGGCCAGCCGATCTCGCCCCGCGACTTCGACGAGGAGAAGCTCCCGGGTCAGCTCCGCATGAACGTCCGCGTGATCGACAGCCAGGGCCAGACGCTGGCCGCGGGCCGGGACCTGGCCCAATTGCGACGCGAGCTGGGCGTGCAGGCGTCGGAGCGGCTGGCGACCATCGAGGATCCCCGGTTCTCGCGCGAGGGGATCCAGCGGTGGGACTTCGGCGAGCTGCCCCGCGAGACCGAGGTCCGCTGCGGCGGCGTGGTGGTCAAGGCCTATCCGGCGATCGAGGACCGCGGCGACTCCGTCGCGCTGACGCTGGCCGAATCGCCCCGCAGGGCGGAAACGCTCGTCCGCGGGGGACTGCGGCGCCTGTGCTCGATCGCCGCCGCGCGGGAGCTGAAGCCGCAGGTGCAGTGGCTCCCCGGGCTCGACAAGATCCAGCTCCACGCCACGCGGATCGCGGGCTTTGACGCGCGCAAACGATTGACGGAGCTGATCGCCGACCGGGCGTTCGTGGCCGAGCTGCCCTTGGCCCGCTCGGAGATCGAGTTCGAGGCCCGGCTCCGTACGGGCCGCAACCGCATCCCGAGCGCCGTGCAGGAGGTGGCTGGGTTGGCGGGCAGCCTGTTCGAGGGCCTGCACAAGGCCTGCCTGGCCGTGGAAAAGACCAAGGCCCCGCAGTGGCAGTACGCGGCCGACGACGCCCGGGCGCAGATCGCCACCCTGGTCCCGCCCGAGTTCCTCACGGCCACGCCCTGGCCGTGGCTGCAGCAGTATCCGCGCTACTTCCAGGCCGTGGTCGCGCGCCTGGAGAAGCTGTCCTCCGGTGGGGCCGCGCGCGACCTTCGGGCATGGGAGGAGGAGCTCCGGCCGCGCCTGGAGCGTTACTTCCAGCGGGCCGCCGCCCACCGCGAGGCCGGCATCCACGATCAGGCCCTGGCCAACTACCGCTGGATGCTCGAGGAGTTCCGCGTTTCCCTTTTTGCCCAGCAGCTCGGTACGGGCATCCCGATCTCGGGCAAGCGGCTGGACAAGGCCTGGGCGGAGGTGGCGGAGTGAGGGAAGTTCGTGAGTGGTGAGCGCGTGCGCGAGGCGGTGTTCTTCGTACCTTCGTACTCCCGTGCTCTCGTACTTCGTACTGGGTACGCAGTACGTCGTGCGAGGTTTCCCGATCCCGGACTCCTGTCCCCTCCCTCCCTTCCCCCCGTCCGCCGTCTCCCAATCTCACCCTCGTGCGTATAATTCCCTGCCATGCCTGACCAGCAATTCCTCCACCGCTCGCGCATCGAGGCACCTGCCGGGGAGGTGTTTGCGTGGCACCTTCGGCCCGGGGCCCTGGAGCGGTTGATGCCGCCGTGGGACCCCGTGGACGTCGAGGAGCGCACGGGCGGCATCGACGACGGCGGACGCGTGGTGCTCCGCGTGCCGGTCGGGCCGTTGCGGGTCCGCTGGGTGGCCGAGCACCGCGACTTCGAGCCCGGGCGCCAGTTCCGCGACGTGCAGGTCTCGGGCCCCTTCCGCCGCTGGGTCCACACGAATCGCGTCGTGCCCGACGGTCCCGACGCCTGCTGGCTGGAAGACGAGATCGAGTACGCCCTGCCCGGCGGGCCGTTGGGGAGGCTGCTCGGCGGGTCCATGACTCGGAAGAAGCTCGACGCCATGTTCCGCTACCGGCACGGCGTGACGGCGGCTGACGTGGCCGACCATCTTCGTTGGAGAGCCACACCGATGCGCGTCCTCGTCAGCGGCTCCACGGGACTGATCGGCGGGGCCCTCGGGCCGCTGCTCTCGACGGGGGGGCATGAGGTTGTGCCGCTCACCCGCGGCAAGCATGGTCAGGCGGACCAAAGAGAAGATGCGCCGACGGCCGTGAGCTGGAGACCGGCTGAGGGCCAACTCGATGCGGCGGACGTCGAAGGCTTCGACGCCGTGGTTCACCTGGCCGGGGAGAGCATCGCGGGCGGGCGCTGGACCGAAGTCAAGAAGGCCCGCATCCTCGACAGCCGCGTGAAGGGAACGCGACTTCTGTGCGAGACGCTAGCCCGGCTGGAGCGCAAGCCGCGGGTGCTTGCTGCGGCCTCGGCGATCGGCTTCTATGGCAACCGGGGCGAGGAGGAGCTGACCGAGGAGAGCCCGGCCGGCGAGGGTTTCCTGGCCGACGTGTGCCGCCAGTGGGAGGAGGCCACCCAGCCGGCGGCCGAGGCGGGCATCCGCGTGGTGAACGTGCGGATCGGCGTAGTGCTTTCACCGTTGGGCGGG
The DNA here is from genome assembly GCA_964434165.1 of uncultured Pirellulales bacterium. Lineage (GTDB taxonomy): Bacteria > Planctomycetota > Planctomycetia > Pirellulales > Thermoguttaceae > CAYSUS01. Next base: position 28,014 of record CAYSUS010000082.1, on the reverse strand, counting down.
GCGCTGAAGATGATGCTGCGTGCCTTCCGGCTGGGCTTGGGAGGCAAGGTCGGCGGTGGAGGACAGTGGGTCGGATGGATCACGCGGGACGACGTGGCCCGGGCGATCGTTCACACCCTGGTCACCGGAGATCTCGCCGGGCCCGTGAATCTCACCTCGCCCAGGGCGGTGACCAACTTGGAGATGACCAAGGCCCTGGGGCGCGTGCTGCGGCGTCCCACGATCCTCCCGGCCCCGAGGTTCGCCCTGCGCGCGGTCCTCGGCCAGATGGCCGACGAGCTGCTGCTGCAATCAGCGCGCGTGGCGCCCGAGAAGCTGCGTGCCTCGGGCTTCGAGTTCCGCGATCCCGAGCTGGAACCGGCCCTCCGGAGAATGCTGGGGGCTGGATGAGGGCAGAGACCAAGGGAAGCAGGGGAAGGGAGAAAGGGCGACGAAGTGAGATAGGGTTGGAAGACGAGTCTGTGGGGCCTCTCAATCGCCTTTGATCTGTAGCTGCAACTACCCTCGTCCCTTCTTCCCCCTTCTTCCCTTTCTCTCTGTTGCTGTTCTTCCCCTCGTTTCACCCCTCACCCGCCCCCATGCACCTGCATCAGCGCGAAGGCGGCGATCACCTGGGCGTGGCAGAGTTCGCCGGAGCGGATCATCTCGGGCACGTCGTCCAGCGGACGGAGCACGGTCTCGATCTGCTCAAAGGGGTCGGGCGCGTGCCTGCCGACGGGTCGGCATCCCTCGGCCAGGAACACGTGGCACCTGGCGTTGTTCAGGGCCGGATTGGGGAGCACGGAGCCCAAGAAGCGAATTGAGCCCGGGACGTAGCCCGTCTCCTCCTCCAGCTCCCGCGCCGCGGCAGCTTGCGAAGGCTCGCCGGGCTCCAGGATGCCGCCGGGGATCTCCAGCACGACCTCGGCCCTGGCCTGCCGGAACTGTCGGATGAACACGACCTGCCGGTCCCCGGTCACCGGGATCACGATCGACCAGTCGGCCGAATCGCAGACGATGAAGTCGGCCTCCGCCTGGGTCGGCTCAAACCGGTAGCGGTCTTCGCGGAGCCGCAGCACGCGGTAGTCCGCGAAGTGGCGGCTGCTTAGTAGCGTCCAGCTCTTGTCGGGCATGTGGTGACGGGGTGAGGGGGTGGCGGGGTGACAGGGTGGCCGGGGATGGAGCCGCCATCCCGGATTAGTGAGTTGGAGGACTCACGGACCAGGGACTTCGAGCTTCACGGGCAGGCCCTCTCCTGGGGCGATGAGGAAGTTCGTGACCGTGTAGCGGAGTTCCAGCCGATCGTCCGGCTTGCCCGTGCCGATCTTCACGAGGCTCGTCGAGCCGGCGGGAAGCTCGATCGCGGCCGGGCCCACTTCGCCGCTGCGCTTGAGGTGCACGTCCACGTCGCTCAAGTTGCGCACGTGCACGTACACGGCGCGGTCCGTGCGCAGATGCGGCTCCTCGACCCGCACGCATCCCTGGAACAGCTTTTCCAGCCAGTCCTGGCGTCCGATGAGCTGGTCGCTGAACCACACGACAGTGCGGCCCTGCTTGAGGGCCTCGTGAACGGAATCGAGCGTTCGCTCTTTGGCGAAGACCAGGGTCAATGTGCGGTGGTCGTCGGGCGCGCTGCGCTTGCGGAGGTCGGGGGCGTGGATATCCGAGGTGCCCATCATCGTGAGGTTCTTCTCCAGGCACCACTTATGGGCGCTGGGATAGTACGCGCCGCCGTTGCAGACCTCCATGCCGTGCAGCCAGCCCCTATCGAGCATCGTGGTGTGGACGTCCATCCAGCGTCCTTTTTCCTCGCCCTTCCAGCCCTGGTGGTTCCAGAACAGGAAAGCGCCTTGATCGTTCACTTCCTCGATCACTTCCAGGAAGTCCTTGGCGTCGAGCGGGTTAACGTCGCGGAGGAACACGGCGTTGAAGTGGCCCGGCGGCGTGTCGCGCGTGATCTCCGCGCCGCGGACGAGCAGGAGTCCGTGGGCCTTGGCCGACCCGGCTGCCAGCTCGTAGGGACGGTTGTGGTTGGTGGGCACGTCCTCCTTGTGCGGCTGGTACTCGACGTGGTCGGTGATGGCGATCACGTCGAGCCCCTGGCGCCACGCCTCCTCGACGCGCACCGTGGGCCAGACGTTGCCGTCGGAGAACACCGTGTGCATGTGCAGGTCGCAGACCAGCGTCTCGTGGCCGGGCAGGTCCGGGAAGCGGATCTCCTGCCGCGTTTCGGCCCGGAGGATCGGGCACAAACTCGCAAGCACCAGTAGCGTCAACGCGAGAACTGCAGCGCGGTCTTGTCGCATGGTCCCCCCCTTGCGGATCGTTCGTTACGGAAGCTGTCGGCCGTGTCGGGCGGCCGTCGCCGCCCCCGGACAAGTCTCGCCGGGAGCGACCGCAGAGTCAACTCGCCGCTCGCGGCGGTGATTGCTTTCGGGCCGCAAGTGGGCTAACTTGGCGCTAACGTTCACGCCCAGCCAAGCGGCAAATCAGTCCGACCCCGCCCCTTTGATCCCCACGGAGGCCCGCCATGACTCGTCGCGCTAGTCGCCGGCAGTTTCTTCGCTCGACCGCCGCCGCCGGAGCCGGGGTTCTCTTCGTCCGCCACCTCCGCGGCGAGGACGCCCCCAGCGCCAAGCTCCACATCGCCATCGCCGGCGTGGCCGGTCGCGGGCGCGCGAACACGGGCAGCGTCAAAGGCGAGAACATCGTCGCCCTGTGCGACGTGAACTCCGACAACCTGGCCAAGGCGGCCGAGCAGTTCCCCAAGGCCAGGACCTACGCCGACTGGCGGAGGATGCTCGACCAGAAGGAGATCGACGCCGTGGTGATCAGTACCACGGACCACACGCACGCCCTGATCGGCGTCGGCGCGATGAGGCGCGGGAAGCACGTCTATTGCGAGAAGCCGCTGGCCCACTCGGTCTATGAGGCCCGGCAGATGGGCGAGTGGTCGAAGAAGGCCAACGTGGCCACGCAGATGGGCACGCAGATCCACGCGGGGGGCAACTATCGCCGCGTGGTCGAGCTGATCCAAGGCGGGGCGATCGGGCCGGTGCGCACCGCCCACGTCTGGTGCGGGCGCAGTGGACACGCCAAGGATCGGCCGGAGGGCGAGCAGCCCGTGCCGGATTACCTCGACTGGGACCTGTGGCTGGGACCGGCGCCGTACCGGCCGTATCACTCCTCGTACCTTCCCGGCTGCATGACCTGGGAGCAGTGGTGGGACTTCGGCAACGGCTGCATCGGCGACATGGGGAGCCACTTGATCGACCTGGCCTTCTGGGCCCTGAAGCTCCGCCACCCCGTGACCTGCGAGGCCGAAGGGAGCGTGCTCAAGGCCGAGACCTACCCGCACTGGCTCAAGGTGCGCTGGGAGCACCCGGCGCGGGGCGACATGCCGCCGGTGAAGGTCTGCTGGTACGACGGCATCCAGCGCCCCAAGTCGCCGCCGGGCCACGACCTGAGCAAGTGGGGCATCGGCCTTCTCTTCGAGGGCGACGACGGCATGATCCTGTGCGACTACGGCAAGCGAATCCTGCTGCCGGAAGACAAGTACAAGGACTTCGAGCCGCCCGAGCCCACGATTCCGCCCTCGCCGGGGCACCACCAGGAGTGGCTGCTGGGCTGCAAGACCGGCTCACCCACGCTGTGCAACTTCGACTACTCGGGCGCCTTGATCGAGCACAACCTGTTGGGCACGGTCGCCTTCCGCGTGGGCGAGAAGCTCCAGTGGGACGCGGAGAAGCTCGAGGCCACCAACTGTCCCGCGGCCGACCAGTACATCCGGCGGGAATACCGGGAAGGCTGGTCGCTTTAGGAGGCCGCCACGCCGTTCCCACGCGAAGCGCGGGAACGAGGTGTCAGAGCGTGGGAACGAGGCGCGCTTCCCTTCACCCGAGCTTCCACCGCGCCTGGCGGAGCACGGCCCGTGGCGCCTGCTTGGTCAACTCGTACCACACGGTGAGCAGCGCGCCCGGCGAGAGCTCGACCGTGCTGGGGTAGCCCAGGTCGCCGCCGGCCCCGTCGCCGGAGACGAGGATCGGCTCGGACCAGGTGCGGCCGCCGTCCTCGCTGAGCCGGGCCTGGTTGCCGAACGGGGGACGCCGGTGGCCGTAGGTCATCAGCAGACGGCCATCGGCCAGGCGCATCAGGTGGGAAGGCAGGCCCCACACGCCGATCGAGCGCGGCACCGACCAGGTCTTCCCGCCATCGGACGATTCCGTTTGCAGCGTCTCGCCCGAATTGCTCTTGTTATGGTTGCGGAGCTGCACGACGAGCCGGCCCTCGGCGGTCTGGACGCCGTGCAGCTCGTGGTACTTGCGATGGTCGTCGCCCTCGCGCGTGGGAATGGTGGCCAGCCATTTCCAACCCAGCCCGTCGTTGGTCGACTCGCAGACGCCGATCCGCCGCTCGCCGTGCCAAAGCTCCTTGCCCGCGTAGAGAAGGCGGCCATCGGAGACGACGAACGGTCCGTGCGGGCTGTTGACCTGGCAACGGTAGGGCCCCGACCAGGTCAGGCCGCCGTCGGTGCTGCGGAGCATCCACTCGCCCAACAGATCCTCGCGCCGCTCCTTGGGCAGGCGTCCGTGCGCGGCCTTCCAGCGCGCCAGACGCTCCTTGGACCACGCGCCGGGCTGCCCGGGCTCAAGCTTCTCGGCCTTGGCCAGGATCGGCTCGTAGGCCAGCGAGGTGAAGGTCGTGACCAGGAGCGTGCCCTGCGGCGTCTCGAGCACCCCGGCGTCGCGGTCGTCGATCTCGCTGTCCTTCAGCACGCAGGGCCAGCCCCACGTGCGCCCCTGGTCGTCGGAGCGCATCATCTCCACGCGGCCGAACGGGCACACGTGGGCCTCGCGCCCGCCCGAGCAGACCACCAGGAGCTGGCCGCTCGACCGCCGCGTGAGCGTGGGCCAGCCGTGATACAGGTCGGGGCGATGGCTGATGACGGTCTTTTCGAGGACCTCGGCCTTGGGCGCCGCGGCCGCGAGGTGCCGGGCAGGTCCGAGGAAGGCCGCCGCGGCCGTCAGGCCGGTGGTTTGGAGGAATCGACGGCGGTTGGTGGTCCGGGGCATGGAAGACTCCTTATCTTGAACACGCAGAGCGTCTCGGCGTCCCAGATCATGAGCTGCCGGTCGTCGAGCTGGACGCGGCGCCGCCGCCGCTTGGCGACCTCATAGAAGGGGACCGTGGGAGCGAACACGTCCACGCGGCGACCGCGGTTGACAAGGGAGCAGAACCCACGTTCGAGAAGTGATTCGACGGCGGCTGACCCCTGGACTTGGCAACCCAGCCGCTGCAGGATTTGCGCGCAGTCGGAGGAGCTTTCGCGCGGCAGGAAGAACGTCAGATCCACGTCGCCTGTCCCGCGCGGCACCGCCCCGAAGGCCAGAGCGATCGCCCCCCCAAGGGCATAGTCCTGTCCCAATTCGCCCAAGCCCGAAGCGAGCTCCCTGGCGACCTTCACGGCATCCGGGATGGGAGGCTCGGCCACGGGGGTCTCCAAAGGCGGCTGGAGGTCAGGTACAGCGGGCCGCGGGAGTGCCCACCCTGGTTTGCCGGGCCCACTTGGCCAGCATCGCCTTCGCATCGGAGACTCGCCGCGCCGACGCTACGAGACGCTCTGCAGAACGGCCGGGCTTCGGGGTTGGCATCGCGGACACCGACGCGGGACGAGGGGATAGCCTCGTCACGAGTATAGCAGACGGGGGCAGTGCCGGCACGGCTCGCGCGCGTCCTCAGGCGGAAAGCTGACCGAGAAGCTGGTTGACCGTGTTGAGCAGCTCGTCGTAGCGCGGCTTGGGCACTTGCGCGCTGGCCCCGACCTGCCGGCCTTTCTTCTCGTTGTCCTTTGAGGCGATCGACGAGAACACCACGACGGGCGTCTCGGCCATGACCGGGTGCGCGCGGATGCTCTTGATGAAGCTCAGCCCGTCCATGCGCGGCATCTCGACGTCGGTAATCACGCAGGCGACTTGCCGGCGGAAGCCGGCCGGGTCCGACGCCTCATCCACCAGGCTCGTCAGATAATGCCACGCGTCCTCCCCGTCGGCGAACCCCCTCAGGTTCGTGTAGCCGGCCTCGACCAGCGCGTCCTTGACCATGGCGCTGATCAACTGCGAATCGTCGGCGAAGACGATCGGCAGTTTCGCCCGCGCGGGGCACTCGACCTTGGGCACGTTGTCTCGAGACGCGGAGGCGTTGCCGATGCCGGCGGTGGCGCAGATCGACTCGAAGTCGAGAAGCGGCACCAGGCCCGCCTCCTGGCGGAGCACGCTGGTCACCGGGGAGCCGTCCTCCCCCAGCTTGGGGGCCGGGAGGGTGTCCTTCCAGGAGACGCGGTAGATCCGCTCGATCCCCTCTACTCGAAAAGCGATCTGCTCGGCGTTGAACTCCAGTAGCACGAGGCTCGTGCCGCCGTCGTGGGATCCGCCCTCGTCGTTCTGCCCCGTCCGATCGCCGTACAGGTATCGGGCAAGATTCACCAGGGGAACCACGGTCTCGCGGATCTCCACGAGCCCGTCCACGGCCGGGTGGCTCTTGGGGATCTCGGTCACCCGCTCGATCGGAAGCACCTCGCGGACCTTGGCCACGTTCACGCCGAATCGTCGCCCTTGAATGCGGAACACGAGCACTTCGGCCTCGTTCGTTCCGGCTTCGAGAAGGATGCCCGTGTCCAAGGCATTCCCGGTACCGGGCGCCAATAGCGCGGCGGAATCGCTCATCGACGATCTCCTGGAGAAGGGGGGATTTGGGGAGGCAAGCTCGCACGCCGGCCAGCGCGGGGACGTCGGCAAGCGTCGTCGGGTCCTCGGCCGATCGCGCGACTGCTTCCCTGGCTTGCCGGACCGCGGGCGAGCCGAAGACCTTGGGAGCTATAGACTCATAGCTCACGGTTCGCGCGGCCGGCGCGCAATTCCCCCTCCCGCGCCCTGCTGCGGGTTGATGCGAACGCTTTCCCGCGAGAATCCGCAGGAAGGGGCCGCGCGAGCGGCCCATGGCGTGACCTCGCCATTGGAGGTTCTCCTTGCTGTGGCGGGGGAAGCATCCGGCCATTGTGGGGCGGCGGTCGACGCGAGTCGGTATGTTGTGTTTCAATGCACGGCCTCGGGAGTCTCTGCTCGAAACGGCACGGGACAAGTGGTGACCGTCAGTCGAAAGAAGGCTCCCGAACCCGCGCCTCACAACCAGAGGACCCGTCATGCCCAGCCGACCCATGGCCGCCGTTTTGGCCCTCCTGCTTGTGCGGAGCTTGCCTACGGGCCCGGTTGCGGCTCAGTCGCCCAAGCCCGACGCGACGCAGCCGCCGCCGCGCGAGGATGCTGTGCTGTACCGTCGCGTGCCTCTCCCGGAGGCCTTTCTCTCCTCGCACGACGGGCGCACCTTCGGCGGCGACGTCCGCATCGGTGATCTAAGCGGCGACGGGCGCTGCGACCTGCTCGTTTACCGGTGCAATCACGGGGCCCCGCGCGGGGCGCATCAGGGTGGGATGAAGCCCTGCTTCCTCGGCGCGTTCGACCTGAATGGAAAGCCCCTGTGGTCCGCCGGCCAAGGCGGCAACCAGCCTTCGCGTCCCATGTCCGTGGCCGTGCACGACATGACGGGCGACGGGGCGGCCGACGTGATCTGCTTCTGGCACCGGCCCTCGCCCCAGGTCGAGGCGGACTGGCAGTCGCTGGCCGACGTCGTGGTCCAGATCCGCGACGGACGCACCGGCAAGGTGCTGCGCGAGTCGGCCCCCGGGGAGATCACCTCGCGGCGCCGTGAGGGGCGCGGGGGATCGAACTGGGTCCACCAGCGCCTGCTGGTGGCCAACTTCCGCGGGACCGACCGGCCGCGCGACGTGGTGGTGAAGCTGGGCGATACCTACGTGGCCCTGGACGCGAGCCTCCGCGTGCTATGGACCTATCGCAGCCGATGGGTCGAGTACAGCCAATGCCCGGCCTACATCCCCGCGGTGGGCGACATCGACGGCGACGGGCGCGACGAAGTGAACGGCGGCTACTTCGTCCTCGACCACGACGGCGAGCCGCTGTGGGAGAAGCAACTGGGGCGGCACATGGACTCGGTCGCCATCGCGCCGTGGGACGACGGGCGCGAGCGCGCCCTCTGCTCGGGGTTCGGCCACGTCGTCAGCGCGAGCGGCGAGGTGATCCTCGCGCTGGGGGAGGAAAACGTGCCGCATGGCCAGGAGGTCCGCGTGGCCGAGTTCCGCGACGACCTGCCCGGCCCCGAGATGGTCCTCCGCCACAACGGCCACAGCCCCGACGCGATCCTGGTCAGTAGCGCCACAGGCAAGATCGTCGATCGCTTGCGGCTCAATCCCTCGCCGACCAACGTGGGCATGGAGCCGGTCTACTGGCGCGGCCGCGGCAAGACCGCCCTGCTGGTAAACGGCGGCTGGATGTGGGACCTGAAGACCAGGCGGGGGAGCCCGCTTCCCGATCTGCCTCCGCCGGGCGGCGGCAAGGCACACCGCATGGGCTTCTACCATGCCATCTCCGCCAACGTCTGCGGCGACGACCGCGAGGAAGCGGTGCTCTATGATCCCACGGCACGACACGTTTACATCTACACACCCAAGCCGCTGGACGAATCGGCCTACCGGGGATACGTGGCCGGCCCGCGGCAGTACAATCCTCGATTGATGGACTGACGGTCTTTGCGCAACCAACCGCTGGAGGGGAACCTCATGAAGCCATCGTGCCGCGGAAACGCTTGGGAAGCGGCCTTGCGCCGCCGATCGCCCCGACTTCTCGCCTTCGCGATGCTTCTCGGCCTGGTGATGTCGCCTGCCGCGATGGCCCGGGCCGAGGTCACCTGTCACGTCGCCGTCGGGGGGAGCGACGACGGCTCCGGCGCGGAGAACGCGCCCTTCGCTTCCGTGGCGAAGGCGCAGCAGGCCGTCCGGGTACTCCTGAAAGAGAAACCCGGCCAACCGGTGACGGTCGTCGTTCACCCCGGCACGTACCAGCTGGAAGCGCCCCTGGTGTTCACGCCCGACGACTCGGGCACCGCGAAGGCGCCGGTCACGTATCGCGCCTCAGCGCCGGGCAAGGCGATCCTCAGCGGCGGCATGCCCATCCAGGGCTGGAAGCGGGACGGCAAGCTCTGGCATGCGCAGATCGACGAGGTCGCGGAGGGCGAGCTCTACTTCCATCAACTCTTCGTCAACGGGCGCCGCGCGCGGCTTGCCTCGACGCCCAACGATTTCCACCTGCGAACCGCCGGGCCCGTCAAGGCGCTGGGCGACCGCATGAAGGCCCGGCGCGACCCGTCCACCAAACGGGGATTCCGCTACCGCCCCGGCGACCTCAAGGCGTGGGACAACCTGGACGACGTATTCATCGAGCTCTACCACTCCTGGACCACTTCGCTGCACTGGATCGAGGACCTGGACCCGAAGCGGCGCGTCGTGCGGTTCACGAATCGCTCCGGGTGGCCGGTCGGCTACTGGGAGACGTTCGAGCGCTACCGGATCCACAACTACTTCGAGGCCCTGGACTCGCCCGGCGAGTGGTATCTCGACCGCGCGAAAGGCAGGCTCAGCTACTGGCCTCTGCCGGGCGAGAGCATGGACGCCGCCGAGATCGTCGCCCCGCGCCTGACCGACCTCGTCCGCTTCGAGGGCAAGCCGGCCGAGGGCCGGTTCGTCCGCCACCTCCGTCTGGTCGGTCTCTCCTTCCAGCACGAGGACTGGCGGTTCGACCGCAAGTCCACGGTGGACGGCCAGGCGCACGCCGGGCAGCGGAACGCGGCCGTCACGGCCTTCGGGCTCCGCGACTCGTCGATCGAGCAGTGCGAGATCGCCCACGTGGGCGCCCATGCGATCCGGCTCGACGAGGGCTGCCAGGACAACCGCATCGTCCAGTGCCATGTGCACGACTGCGGCGGGGGCGGAATCTACGTGGGCCCCGACGCCCAGGTCTGCCACATGCCGCCCAGCGATGACCTGAAGGTCGAGCGCAACGCGATCGAGAACAACTTCATCCACCACACGTCGCACCTGCTGGGCGGCTCGATCGGCATCTGGGTCGGCTCCAGTTCCTTCAATCGCATCCGGCACAACGAGATCTCCGACTTCGACTACACGGGCATCTCGGTCGGCTGGTGCTGGGGGCGGCAGACGGACATTTTCCAGCGCGGGAATCTCATCGAATACAACCACATCCATCACAACGTGGGCCACATCCTCAGCGACAACGGCGGGATTTACGTGCTCGGCTACTCGCCCGGCAGCGTGATCCGCGGCAACGTGATCCACCACATCCGCCACTACCCCTACATCAACGACTCGCGCGGCATCTACCTCGACGGCAACACGAGCGAGTATCTCGTGGAGAAGAACCTCGTCCACCACATCGACAGCTTCGGCGTGACCCTCAAGGGGCAGCACAACGTCGTGCGCAACAACATCTTCGCCCTCTGCGGCGACAGCGGGTTCAACCGCCTGTTCAAGGCCCACGCCAAGGACTTCGAGTACGACCAGAGCACGCTGGAGCGAAACATCGTCTTCCAGCAAGACGGGGCCGCGACGAGCGGGTACTACGCGCCCCGGTGGACCGTGATCGACCGCAATCTCTACTGGAGCACGCGGGGCGAGGACGCGGTCCGGTTCAACGACTGGTCGTGGCGGATCCTCAAAGACACGGCCAAGGTCGAGGACGTGGCGTTCGCCAGGTGGCAGGAGCTGGGGCGCGACCGGGATTCCGTGGTCGCCGATCCGCGATTCGCCGATCCGGCCGCCGGCGACTTCCGGCTCGCCGAGGACTCGCCGGCCGGGAAGATCGGCTTTGATCGCTTCGACCACGACCGGGCCGGGCTGGTGGGCGAGCCCGCATGGACGGGCTTGCCCGAGTCGATCCAGCGCGAGCCGCACGAGTACGCCCCGCCGCCGCCTTCGGGCCTTCCGCTGGATTACGGTTTCGAGGAGTACGAGCCGGGCGAGATGCCGGTCGTGCTGGGCCGCCTCATGGAGAGCGACAGCGGCCGCATCCGGGTGACCGACCGCGTGGCCGCCGAGGGCGGGAAGTCGCTGGCCTTCACGGACGGCCCGGCGGACCAGGCCTGGCTGCCGCACTGGGCCCTGCGCCTCCGCCCGCGCGAGCGTGGCACGGTGAGGCTCTCGTGCGACTTCTTCAACGACAAGGAGCACCCCGCCCGGTTCCGGCTGGAGCTGCGTGACTGGTCTTCCGACCGCTGGCACGGTGGGCCGACGTTGACGATCGAGCCCGACGGCGTGATTCGAGCCGGGGGCCGAAAGGTCGGTTTCGTGAAGCCCGGCCAGTGGGCCCGCCTGGAGACTCGATGCGCGTACGGCGGGGGGGCCGCGAAGACGTTCACGCTTCGGCTGACCGGCGGGGACGGCAAGACCGCGACGGTCTTCGACCTTCCTTTCGCCAGCGACCGGTTCGCGACATGCACCTGGTTCGGCATCTCCAGCCTGAGCCGCGAGAAGGCCGCCTTCTACCTGGACAACGTGAAGCTGAGCCTTGACGCGGGCGCGAAATAGCGCGGTCTTCCTCCAGCCCTGAAACGCACGCCATGAAGACCGAAATCCACCGTCTCCTCCGCCTCCTCGGGCCCGTTGCCGTGGGGAGCATCCTGGCTTCGTCGCTGCTTTGCGCTGTTCCGACGGCCCGACCGGCCGAGGAAAGCCTCGAGAAGGTGATCCGCGCGGCGGGCAGTGCGGACGACGACGCGGACCGTCTCGAAATCCTCCGCCAGCTCCAGAAGCGACCGGACCTCGACACGCAGTTCCGCGCGGAGCTCGACCGCGTGGAAGGACTGGTCGATCGTTGGGTGAACGATCCGAGGCTGTTCCAGTGGTTTCACCGCCCCATCCGCAAGCAGCTCGACTACGACTTCGGCGTCGCCGAATCGTCGCCGCTCTATCCCCTGACCCACCTCTATCGAGCGCGCATGCTGATCTGGACGGCCAACGAATACGGCAACATCCTGGGTTACCATGACGAACGGCGGCGGTACTTCGACCGGGCCACCGCGGAGCTTCGCGCGGCGGCCAAGGCCTTTCCCGAGAACCGCATCGTGCGCATGTACCTGGGCGAGCCGATCCCGCCGGCCCGACAATACGAGCCCGTCGAAGGTGCGCCCGACTGGGCCGTGGCCCAACGGGAGGCCCTGGAGCGGCTGACGGACATCGTCCTCTGGTGGATCGACCATCGGCTCCAGGACGACGGCCAGTACGGGGGCGGCTGGGACGACGACTGCGAGATGTGGCGGCACTGGGTGCCGGTGATGATCGGCTTTGAGCACCCGCGGATCACCGAGGCCCAGGCACGGTTCGCTCGGGCCCTGTTAAGCCGGGAGTACATGAAGGGCGGCTACACCTCGCGGATCTACGACGTGGAGCACACGGCCGAACCGTCGAGCGACACGATCACCCCGATGATGCACCTGGCGGCGGACGATGCCGAGTGGTCGGGCCGCGCGCGGCGCCTGGCCGAGCTGATGAAGACGCGCTGGACCGGGCGCAACGAGCGGGGATTCCTCCAGTTCAGGAGCACCTACTTCAGCGCCGAGGAGGTCGATGACGACCCGATCCGGGCGTGCGATACGCCGTACCACGTGCGGGCGATGGAGCCGGCCCTGACCCTCTGGCTGCGCACGGGCGACGAGGCATTGGGCCGGCTGTTTTCAGCCTGGATGGACACCTGGGTCGACGCCGCCGCGCGCACCGACCGCGGCAAGCCCTCCGGCGTCCTCCCGGCTGCGATCCGCTGGCCGAGCGGCGAGGCGGCCGGGCCGGGCGAGCAATGGTGGGACCCGCGCCACCACGGCGAGCCGCGCCTCTACGAGTGGCCCAGCGCGGTAAGCAAGATGAACGACGCCCTGCTCCTCGCCTGGCACATGACCGGCGAGGAGAAATACCTCGCCCCGCTGCGCTCGATGGCCGGGATTCGCCTGGCATGGCTCAAACACCCCTACGGCAAGGCCGAGCCAGGGTCCAGGGCCTGGTGCGGGCGCAAGCTCGGGTTCCTGGCCAGGACGCTCGTGAAATACAAGCTGCTGACCGGCAGCCGGGAGTTCGACGAGCTGCTCGCCCGCGACTGCGGCAGCCTGGCCTCCGCGCGGCTCGAGCCCGACGACAAGTCTCTGGTCAAGTCGCTCCGAGGGACGGCCGAGGCCCTGGCCATCAACTTCCCCGGCCGCACCAGCGAAGTGCGGTGGACCGATCGGGTGTTCGCGTTCGCGCGGATGTTCGGCGAGGACATGCTCTTCCGCAAGGCCGTGCCGGCGTGCAACAAGCGGCCCGACCTGAACCTGCTGTTCGCCACGGCGACGGGCGATCGCGGCTACTTCCTCGTATTCCCGCTCAACCGCGTGCGCTGGCTGACCGAGCCGCGCAGCATCGCCGCCCTGGTCACGGACCAGGGACCGCGGCGCTTGGGCGCGGAGCTGTTCCATTTCGGCCGGTCGCCGCGCGCGATGGGCGCGGAGCTGTATCTGCTCAGGCCGGGCGCGTACACGCTGTCGCTGGTGGACGAATCCGGCTCGGACCTCACCGCCCCCAAGCCGGTCTCGGTGGAGGGGCCGCGCACGCGGGTCCGCTTCGAGATCCCCGCCAGGAAGCGCTGCCGGCTGCGGGTGGCCCCGCGCGACGCGGACGGCGGGTAGCACGACGGCGGCCCGGGTTGAGCCGGCGCCGATGACCCGTTACGGCTCCGGCGTGCGCTTGTACCTCACGCCCTCCTTCGCCAGTTGCGCCTGGAGCCGCGCCGCGTCCACGTCCTGCACCGGCACGCCGCGCTTGCCGGCTTCGGCGGCGGCCAGTCCCGCGACCTGGCCGGCGCCCATCCAGGTCGGTTCGAGCCGGTAGGTGCAAAACGCCACGTGCGAAAACGACGAGCAGACCGGCACGAGCAGGTTCTCGCACTCGCTGCGATTGGGCGTGAGGGCGCGGTAGGGGACTTCGTACACCTTGCCGGCAAGCCAAAGCCGGCCCTCGTTGGTGAAGGCCTCGTTGGAGACCGCCACGCGCTGCACGTGGTGCGCATCGACGCGGTGCGATCCGAGCAGCACTGCGTCGGGCTTCTCGAGGTCCTCGCGCACGTCCTTCTGGGTCATCACGTAAGGGCCGATCATTCGCCGCGCCTCGCGGATGTAGAGGTAATAGGGCCAGTGGCCGTTGTCGGTGAACTCGTCGGCGGCCAGACCCCACGCGGCGGTCTGTTCGCGGAGCGGCACGGGCACGGCCGGATCGTGCAGCAGGAACCAGAACAGCCCCTGCGTGTAATCGACGTGGTCCTGGTAAATCCGGTCCTGGCCGGCATAGTCCGCGTCGGGGTAGTCGAATTGCCCGCCGAAGTGGCCCAGCGAGATGATCGCGTTCTGGTGGTTGTTGGCCTCGTACTTGCCGCCGCCGATGGGCCAGCAGGCCACGATGTCCTTGAAGGAGGTCTTCGGCCGATCGTTGAGGAAACTGGCCAGAAGCGCGTAGCGTCGCGGGTCGTACCGCTTGGGCTGGGGGAAGGGGACCTGCTGGCTCCGATCCTTGGTCAGCGTGAGACGGAAGTTGTAGTTCTGCACCTTGTGATCGCGCTGCCCCGGCGTGAGCTGGTCGCGTGCCGCGCTGATGCCCGGCAGAAGGTTGCCTTCGCCGTCGCGGGTCATGGCCTTGTACTCCCGATCGCCCAGGCGGACGCCGGCCAGCGATTCGCCGTACTTCTCCGTGGATTCGCGTCCCCACGTGTAAGACACCCCGGTCCGGGCGAGCAGGTCGCCTTCGTACGTGCAGTCGAGAAACACGCGGCCGCGCACGCGCGAGCCGTCGCGCATGACGATCTCGCGGATCGTCGCCTCGTCCTTGATCGCCTTATCCACCCGCTGCCCGAAGCGGACCGGCACGCGCGCCTCGGCGAGCATCCTGTCGAACACCTTCTGGGCGACCGAGGAGTGCCATGTGTTCATGCGGCGCTTCCGCCAGAGCTCCTCGGGCGGCTCGCGCCCGCCCGCCTCGGCCAGGCGCTGGTAGAACTCCAGGGCAAGGCCGGTGATCGTGCGGTAGTCCATGTTGTGGGCTTCGTCGTTGCACAGCCCGCTGGTCGTCAGGCCGCCCACGTGGCGCTTCTGCTCCAGGAGGATCACGCTCGCCTGGTGCCTTGCCGCCTCCACCGCGGCCATCACCCCGGCGGGTGTGCCGCCGTAGACGACGACGTCGAAGGACGCCGCCGGGCCATCTCCCGTTTCGCCCGGCTCAGCGGCGAGGTGGGTGTTGACCGTCGCTGCCCAGACCGCGGCGAACGCGGGCACGAGGCAGGCGGCGCGGAAGCGGCGGCGAAGCATGGCGCGTCTCCTTCAGGCGAATCGAAAGCGGGTCCGAGTCTGCGCCATTGTGAACGCCGGACGGACCGGCTGCAACATGACCGGCACCAGGACATGCTGGCCTGCGGCAACGTGACGCCCGAACAGCGCGAGGCGGCCCCGCAGCGAGGCGGAGCCGGTCGGCGGCACCGACCCGCGGTAGCTGATGCTCCCGTTGGGGCGCGAGAGGAACCGCGTCCGCCCGGCCGTGGTCTCCTCGTCGTCGTGGTATGGCAACGGCGAGAGGATCGGCGACGAGTTGCTCCGTCGCTGGCCGACGTTGCTCGACGCCACGAGCAAGCGCGAGTTCCGGGAGCTGCGCGACGGCCTCAGGCTTTAATGTCTTGTCGCGGGACACGCGCGCGAAGCGCACTGGTTCGAGGGACGCTCGCCGGTTTTCCCGGCCCCGCTCACCGCAGGCGCTCCCAGAGCAGCTCCTCCAGGCGCACGACCTGCTCGCGGGCGATCGGCGGGCTGGCCGTGACCAGCTCCAGCAGCTCGCCGCGGGGCGCGATACTCATCAGGCCCGGCGGCAGGCCGGTCATGGCGAACGACTTCTCCTGCACGGGCAGTCCGAAGACGAACTCCTCGGGCTTTACGTGTAGCGGGCACTCGCGCACGCGGTTCGGCTCGATCAGCTCGAGGGGGCCGCGCAGGCCCGAGCCCGGCGTCCGATCCTCCGCGAGCGGCCAGACGAGCACGGCAAGGCGTCCCGTGTTCCGATCGACGAGCACCGCATAGCGGATGGTCGTCTTCGAGTGGACGCCCTCGTGGAGCATGTAGGTCGGGGCGTCGATGATCATGATCGAAGGCGACCGCGCAATGCACCGCATGCGATCCAGCTCGCGCTCGCCGCCGGCCAGCACGCCGCGATCGACGAGGTTGAGGCTCGCGCCCAGGCCCTGCTGGGTCGGGCCCGAGACGACCGTGGGGCGGTCGTCCACCTGCGCGCCCACGCCCACGGCCACCTCGTCCAGTCGATAGACGACCGCGGGATTGGTCGGCACGGCCTCGACCCGGGCCAGCATGCAGGTGAACAGCAGGCTGCACATGTGGCGCACCGTGGCCGAGACCTGGTCGGCGTACTCGTCGCCCACGCGCGGCTGGCTCTTGAAAACCAGGTGCGTCCAGCCCTCGGGGGCGCGATCCACGACGATCGTGCCCGGCTCCACGCGCGGAACCGCGGTGATCGCCAGGTCGATCTCCTGAGGCGCGGTGGAGACCGGCAGGGGCGGCTCCCAGCGGCCCACGGCAGCCAGGGCGATGGGCACGACAAAAACCACCACGGCCAGCCCCGCCCTGCGCGACGCGGGAGTTGGGCCAGTGCAATCCATCGACACCCCTCACTTCGCGGGAGCCCGCCGGTGCCAACCGCCGACCGGGCTTCTACTGAGCAACCGAGAAAGACAGACCGGGGAAGCGAAACGGTTCCCAGGCATGGCGGCCGGGAACTCCTGCAATCATACCCGCCCAAAGGCGGCCGGGGGGAGGGCGCTGCGCCAGGTTTCCTGGAATTCCGGCCGTGGCGGGCACGACGGCGCTTGGCCGCTCCTCTCCCGAGGCAGATAATCGGGGGAATCCCTCCAGCCTGTCGCCTGCTCCGAGGAGCTGTCCCATGCCTCGCCGTGCGCTCCAGATTCTCTCGATTGCGGTTGTTGCGATCGTTGGCCAGAAAGCGTCGCTTGCCCAGACTCGCATCGAAGCCGAGGCCTTGGTCGGAGAGCCTTTCGGCGTGGGGCGACTGCGCGTCGCGCTGCCGCTCGGGGGTGAGCCCGAGTCGCTCGGCCTCGGCGGGCTGGGCGTGGCCGAGCGTCAAGGACGCGTCTTCTATCCCGCCGTGGACCGGCGTCCGTTTCGGGGGCTGATTCGCGACCTGGTGGGCGTGGGCGGCCGCCGCGCGGTGGTGTATTTCTTGTTTCGCGGCACCGAGCCCTTGGAGATGACGGTCACGGGGCGTGATGCGCACGCTGTGCGCGTCACGCCCCGCGTCGATCCTCGGGGGCTGGGTCGGATGTACGGGGCCTGGTGGCAGGCCTACTGCCCGCCGCCCCGGCTTCTGGAAGACGAGCCGGACTACCCGCCGCTGGTGCGGCGTTACCTCCAGGCGATGCTCGCGCGACGGTTCTCGCTGCCGGCCCCGGCCCGGCGGGAATCGACTTGGGAGGACGTGCTGGGAGAAGACGTCAACGTGCTGCTCGGTTTCGAGTCGGCTTGGCTCGCCATGCTCGAAGACCGCATGCTGGGGCGGCTCGCCGCGCTGGCCGAGAAGGCCGACCAGCCCCTGCCCCCGGCCATCGACCCGCCGCCGCTGGTCGTGCCCGAGGCGGCCGCCGACGTCGCCGTCGAGCCCCTCGCCACGCGCGTGCCCGAGGAGTGCCTTTACATCCGCTTCGGCAACGTCGCCAACTTCCTGTGGTTCCGCGGGCAACTGGAGCGGGCGAGCGGGGACCTGGGCAATCTCGTCTCGATGCGGGGCCTGGACTACGACCTGCTCGAGCGCGGCGAGTCGCAGCTCTGCCTGCGCCAGTCCACCATTTCCAAGATGCTGGGCGCGACCGTCGGCGGGCTGGTGGGTGGCACGGCCGTGGCCGACGTGGCCCTGGTGGGCACCGATCTGTTTCAGCGCGAGGGGGCCGCCTTCGGCATGCTCTTCCACGCCCGCTCCAGCCCGCTGTTGGCCCAAGAAATCCGCCGCCAGCGCGACGAGGCCCTCAAGTCGGGCCGCGGCGCGGTGACCGAGGAGACGATCGAGATCGAGGGGCGCGAGGTGGCATTCCTCTCCACGCCCGACAACCGCATCCGCTCGTTCTACGTGGCCGACGGCGACTTCCATCTGGTCACCACGTCACGGGCCCTTGTGCGGCGGTTCCTTCAGACCCGCGCCGGCAAGGGAGCGCTAGGCGCCGCGCCCGACTTCCGCCTCGCCCGCAGCCAGTACCCGGCCGGACGCGGCGACACTGTGTTCCTCTACCTTTCCGACGCGTTTCTGCGCAACATCACCAGCCCGCAGTACCGCGTGGAGATGTCGCGCCGGCTGGAGGCGGTCGCCGACGTGACACTGGTGCAAACGGCCGTGCTGGCCGCGGCCGCCGAGGGTCGGCCGGCCGGGTCGATCGAGGATCTCCGGGCCGGCGGGTTCCTCCCACCCGAGCTCGGCCCGCGCCCCGACGGCTCCCGCGCGGTATACGAGGACGGGCGGGCCTTCGACTCGCTCCGCGGCGGGCGCGGGCACATGCTGCCCGTGGCGGACGTCCAGGTCCGCGCGGTCACGCCGTCCGAGGCGAAGATGTACGCGCGGTTCGCCGAGCACTACCGCACCGAGTGGGGCCGGCTCGATCCGACGATCGTGGCGGTCCGCCGCGTGGCGGCCGGCCAGGGGCGCGAGAGGATCACCCTCGACGCCCGCATCAGCCCGCTCAGTGGGCCGTTGTACGAGATCCTCGCCCGGCACCTGGGCCCGGCCGACAACCGGCGGATCGCCCCGGTCGAAGGCGACCTGGCCTTCGGCGAGGTGGTCCTCAGCCGCCAGCGCCTGTTCCTGGGAATCCGCGATACAGACCCGCCCGACCTCAAGCTCCTTCGCGGAAAGCTGCTGGTGCAAACCGCCCCGCCGGGGGCCCAGCTCCTCTTCCAGCCGCTGTTGATCGGGTACCTGGGAACGTGCGGCGATCCGGGCCTGCTGGGCCTGCTCGATATGCTCGTCGGCGGCCGCGCCGACGCGTCGGGCCTTGCCGGCAGCGAAGGCGGCCTGTGGCGCCGGCAGTTCGACCGTTTCACGGTCTTCTCCTTCCAGGCCTCGATATTGGCCGCGGCCACGCCGCAATTGAAGCTGGAGCCGATCGAGCGCCCGGCGCAGGCCCACCTCCGCGTCGGCGACATAACGCAGACCAGGCTTGCCGAATGGATCAACGAGCTGGGCTTCCGCCGTACGCGCCAGACGTGCCTGGGCAACCTGCAACTGCTGCACGAGGTGGAGCAGCAGCTTCACGTGCCGGGCGAGGACTGCCGCCAGGCCGCCGAGCTGCTGCTAGATGCCCGGCTTGCCTGTCCCTTGCGCGGCGAGTACGCCTTTCGCCAGAGCCGCCAGGGCGCGAAGCGATGGATCGCGACGGCGCTGGTGAACGCCGAGGGGCGCGTGCGCGACACCGGCGACGTGCCCGACGGCTTCCAGACCGCGCCGCTCGACTGGCTGCGGGGTCTCTCCCTTCAGGCCGTGTTGAATCCCCGCGAGGCTCATCTCCGGGCCGAGGTGCTGATGCAGGTTCCGTAGGGGCTCGCGCGGGCGGGCCTTTCCGGGACCCGTTCGCCCCCAGGAGCAGGTATTCTCCGCAATGCCGTCCGCTTCGTCGGCCTCGCGGCCCGGGTTCGGGCAGCTCGGGCCGAGCGGGCCTTAGCCGAAGGGCACTTGCTCACTCACCCCACCGCGTGCAGCAGCCAGCCGGCCACCGCCCCACCAAGGACCAGCCAGGCCGGCTGGACCCTCCACCGCACGGCCAGGACGACTGCGGTTAGGGCGATCGCCCACGTGCCCCCATCGACCAGGGCCGTACGGGCGAGCGTGAAGGTCACCGCGGCCATCAGCCCCAACGCGGCCGCGTTCACCGCGTCGAGCAGCCGCGAGGCCACGGGCGACTGGCGCAAGCGGGGGATCCACGGGTTGGTCAGCGTCACGAATACGAAACAGGGCAGGATGAACGCGCCGGTGGCTACGACCGCACCGGGCACGCCGGCGATGACGTATCCCGCGAACGTCGCCGCGGTGAGCAGCGGCCCCGGCGTGAACTGGCCGATGGCCACCGCGTCCATCAACTCGGCCTGGCCGAAGCCCGGGTACTGGCCCACCAGCCCGCCTTCCAGATACGCCACCAGCACCAGTCCCGAACCGTACATGACGGCCCCGACCTTGAGGAAGAACAGGCCCAGCTTCCAGAGCGTGGCGTTGGCGGCCGCGCCGCTTGCGCCGGCCGCGGCCGTGCCCACCAGCGCCGCCTGGACTCGGGCCGGCCAGCCGAGGATGAGAAGACCGCCCGCGGTGCCCGCGGCCGCTGCGCCCTGCCGCGGCGGAGTGCGCTGGGTGAGGCTGAGGAGCAGGAACCCGATCAGGGCCGCCGTCAGAAGGGTGATCACCTCATCGGCCCCCGACAGCACGGCAGCGGCCCCGCCCAGGGCCACGAGTACGAGCTGCCAGCGACGAACGGCGGCGCGGGAGAGCCGCCACAAGGCCCCGAAGATCACGGCCAGCACGGCCGGCTTGATACCGCTCAACAGGGCCTGGATCGGACCAAGGCTGCCGAAGCGCACGTAGAACCAGACCAGGCCCAGGGTGATCAACACGGCCGGCAGCGTGAACGCCACACCCCCGACCAGCGAGCCGGCCAGTCCCGCGCGGCGATACCCCAGGTGCGCGGCCATCTCCACCGCGTTGGGGCCGGGGATGAGGTTCGTGGCCCCGAGCAGGTCGAGGAATTCCTGGCGCGTGACCCACGCCCGGCGCGCCACGATCTCGTGTTCCATGTTGGCCATGTGGGCGGCCGGGCCGCCGAAGCTGATCGTGCCCAGCTTGAGGAACACGCCGGCCGTTTCGGCCAGCCGTGCGGCGAGGGATTCGGACGCGGGGCCGGGCATTTCCTTCGCCAAACGGGGTGTCCTTCGGGCGGTGAGGAGCCCGACAGGCGGGTTGCGCGGCCGTCGGGGTGGTTGGGGCTTTCGAGTCGATCGGGCGGCTTCTATGATAGCAGGGTCGCCAAGACAGGAGAAACCGCAGGGCAGGGGGTCGGCAGTCGTTTCCCAGCCGGTGCGTTGGCTGCGCGCAAGACGCATTTGTGATCGGGCTCCAGACCCCCCTTGGCCAGGAGAACACGATGAGACGCACCGCGATGCGAACCCTGCTCTGGCTCGCCCTCGCAAGCTTGACGCTGGCCGGCTGCGGCGAGGGGGCCGGGACGGACGGTCGGCCTCGCACCGGGAAGGTCACGCTCCTGGCTGCCGCCAGCACGACCAGCGTCCTGGACGAGATCCGCAGCGTGTACGAGGATGAGCACGAGGTCGAGGTGCAAACAAGCTATGCGGCCAGCTCGGCATTGGCGCAGCAGATCGCCAGCGGGGCGGGGGCCGATCTCTTCCTTTCGGCCAACCAGAAGTGGGCCGACTTCCTCGAGAAGGAGGGCCACGTCGCCCGACGGCACGACCTGCTGGGCAATCGCCTGGTGATCGTCGTCCCCGCCGACGCGGACCTGACGCTCGATAAGCCCGAAGACCTGACGAGCCTGGGGATCGAGAAGCTGGCCCTGGCCGATCCCGACGCGGCCCCGGCCGGCATGTACGCCAAGGAGGCCCTCATCGCGCTGGGCCTGTGGACGAAGCTCGAGCCCAAGGTCGTGGCGGCCTCCGACGTGCGCCGCGCCATGGTGTTCGTCGAGACGGGCAACGCCGAGGCCGGCATCGTGTATGCCACGGACGCGGCCGTCTCAGAAAAGGTCAAGATCGCCACGGAGCTCCCCGTCGAGCTGAGCACGCCGATCCGCTACCCGCTGGTGCTCTTGAAGCGGGGCGCCGACAACCCGGCCGCCGAGGAGTTCTTCGCATTCCTCTGCGGCCCGCGCGCGGCTAAGGTGTTTCGCACCTACGGGTTCTCCGTGCTGCCGCCCCCGGAAGAGACCGAGTGAGTCCCGCGCCCGCCCGATGATGACGCCTGCGACGGTCCTATTCACGCCCGAGGAGTGGACGGCCCTGTGGCTGAGCCTGACGGTGGGCGTGACCTCCGCCGCGGTGGCCTTGCCCCTGGGCATCGCGCTGGGATACGCGCTGGCGAGGACGTCGTTTGCCGGCAAGTGGCTCGTCGAGGCCGTGGTCAGCCTGCCCATGGTACTGCCGCCCGTGGTCACGGGATACCTGCTCTTGGTGCTGTTCGGGGCCAAGGGACCGATCGGATCGCTGCTGAAAGGCACCCTCGGAATCGAGGTGGTCTTCAGTTGGGCCGGAGCGGTGCTGGCCTCGATGGTCGTGGGCTTCCCGCTCATGGTCCGCGCGATCCGCCTGGCGTTCCAGTCGGTCGATCCGCGCCTGGAGATGGCCGCCTGGAGCCTCGGCTCGAGCCGGCTGGCCACGTTCTTCCAGGTCAGTCTTCCGCTTGCCCGCCGGGGCGTCATCGCCGGGTGGACCCTGGCCTTCGCCCGCAGCCTGGGCGAGTTCGGGGCCACGATCATGGTCGCCGGCAACATCGAAGGCCAGACCCGCACGATTCCCCTGGCCGTTTTCAGCATGGCCGGCCGGCCCGGCGGGGTGGAGCAGAGCTGGCGCCTCGTGGTGCTTTCCATCCTTCTGGCGTGTGCGGCCATGGCCTTCAGCGAGTGGCTCGAACGGAGGAAGCCCGGCCGTGACGCGGCTTGACCTGCACTGCCGGCACCAGTTCGCTGGCGGATTCCGGCTCGAGTTGGAATTCGCCCTGGAGCGGACGGTCACCGCGCTGTTCGGTCCGTCCGGGGCGGGCAAGACCACGGTGCTGGGCATCATCGCCGGATTCGTCCGGCCGCAGCAGGGGCGCGTGCGCCTCGGCGAGCGGACGTTGCTCGACACCCGGGCCGGCGTGTGCCTCGCCCCGGAGCGGCGCCACGTGGGCATGGTGTTTCAGGATCACCTGCTCTTCCCGCACATGACCGTCCAGGGCAATCTCCGCTACGGCTGGCGGTGCCGCGGTCACCGCAGCCGGGCCGTCGAGATGACCCGCGTGGTCGAGGTGCTGAAGATCGGCCACCTCTTGGACCGCTACCCGCGGCGCCTCTCCGGCGGGGAGCGCCAGCGCGTGGCCCTGGGCAGGGCGCTGCTCAGCGGCCCGGAGCTTCTGTTGATGGACGAGCCCCTGGCGGCCATCGACGCGGCGCTGAAGTCCCGCATCCTCGCCTACCTGGAGCGCGTCGTGGCCGAGTGGAAGATTCCCACGCTGTTCGTCACGCACTCGCAGACCGAGGTCCGGCGCCTGGCCGATTGGGTCGTCGTGGTCGAAGCGGGCCGCGTCGTCGGCTCCGGCGCGCCCGAGGAGGCCCTCAGCCGGCCCGAGCCGCTGGGCTGGAAGAACTCGATGGGCCCGGTCAACCTGCTCCGTGTAGAGTTGGTGGAGACCGCGCCGGACCATGCCACGGGCCGCGTGGGCCAGCAGGTGATCCATCTCCCGCCCCAGGACGCCCCGGCCACGGCCTGCTGCTTCGTGCAGTTCTCGCCGGCCGAGGTCATGCTCTCGCGCCAGGACGTGGCCGGCCTGAGCGCCCGCAACCACCTGCACGGCGTGGTCCGCGAGCTGGTGCCGATCCAGGGGGCCGTGTTCGTGGCCATCGACATCGGGCAGTTGATCTGGGCCGAGGTCACGCCCGACGCGGTCGCGGAGCTGGGCCTCGCCCCGGGCGGCGCCGTGACCTGCCACCTGAAGGCCCACAGCCTGCGCGTGCTGGGGCCGTGACGAGCGGACGAACAGGACGGAGCGCCCGCGTCGCGCTATGGGGAGGGCTGCGCGGGGGCGTGCGCGCCCGGCGGAATGCGGATGCGCACGGGCACGTCGTCCTCGTCCCCTTGCGTCCAGATCAGCCGGAGCTGCCGGAGGATCGACACGGCGCGGTCGCTGCCGGGGTAGTCCAGCGGATCGAGCCACTCGCGGCGCTCGGTCAGATCGTTGTAGATGTGGACGGCCTGGTCGATGGTGAACGGGCCCGTGCGAATCGCCGAAGTGACGAGGCGAAGGCCGGCGAGCGTCACCTGCGGAGCCACCAGGAGCAGGCTCGTCAGCAAGGAGCCGTAGCCCCCCACGCTGCGGAGGATCAACGGCCCGACCCGCGTGGCGAGGTGCGTGCGGGGCCGGGCCGGCACGTCCGCCAGCGAAAACGCGTGGTATCCCTCGCGCAGCCCCTCGAGCACGAGGAGGATGGTTCCGGCCGTGGCGATCCAGAAGCTCAGCGCGACGGCCTTCTCGCCGAGGAACCGGGAGAGAGCCAACAGGAACAGGATGCGAAGCACCCAGAAGGAGAGGTACCACAGCAGGGGCGCCCCGGCCAGGGCCAGCAGCCCCAGGCCGATCTGCAACGCGTTGTGCCGCCGGATCCGGGATCGAAGCTGCGAGGCGTTCATGGAATCGGCGTCCCCGTGCATGGGGTTTTCATGCGTCACGGCTGCCCACGGCGGTGTTCGCCCAGGAGCGGTCGATCTTGCGCCGACCGGGACGCAGATGGCGGACCAAGTTGACCTAACCTGCCGCGGCTGCTACGCTTGGGACTTCTGCCGCCCGCAGGGATTTCGCGGTCGCGCGCTACTGCAAGCCGGCGCGCCCGTGGTGCCGTTTGTGTCTCGACAGGAGCTTTCCAGCAACATGAAAGGCCGAGTTCTGACATTTCCGTTGAGGGTGACCTGGCTCCTCTGGATGGCGGCGCTTGTGGCCGGTTGCGGCGACGCGCCGAAGGGCGGGGCTGAAGATGCCAGGGACGCGCCGGAGACGGCCGCGGAGGCCGCCGACAGCGCGGGTGAGAAGCCCCAAACCGATCCCGAGCCGCCCGAGATCCACAGCGCCGACGAGCTGCGCGCGGCCCTGGCCAAGGCCAACCCGGGCTTCTGGGGCGACGTTCAGGTGCGGATGTCGGGCCAGGGAATCGACGCGGTCCAGATCAACGATCCGTCGCTCAAAGACATCTCCGCGCTGGCAGGGCTGCCCATCACCAAGCTCGACCTGAAGGGATGCGGCATCACCGACCTCAGCCCGCTGCGGGGCATGCGGATCGAATTGCTGGCTTTGGAGGGCACGCCCGTGGCCGACATCCGCGCCCTGCGCGGCATGCCGCTGAAGGTGCTCTACCTGAACGAGACGGACGTGTCGGACATCGGCCCACTGGAGGAGTCGCCGCTGGAGTATCTGTACCTGTTTGGCACGAAGGTGAAGGACCTCACGCCGCTCGCCGAGGTCCGCACGCTCCAGCAGCTCTGGCTCAATCGCTGCCCGGTCGAGGACATCAGCCCCTTGAAAGGCCTGCCGCTGGAGAGCCTGACCCTGGAGAACACCAAGGTCGAGGACCTCGGCCCGCTTGCCGGCAGCGGCCTGCAGCGCCTGCACATCGGCGGCTCGCGCGTGGCCGACCTGACGCCGCTGGAGGGGATGCAGCTTCGGCGGTTGATCTTCTCGCCGGGGCGCATTGAGAAGGGGCTGGACGTGGCGCGGAACATGACGAGCATGCGCGAGATCGGTCCCACGCTGGAGCAGCGATTGCCTCCCCAGCACTTCTGGCAACTCGTGGACGAAGGGAAGCTCGACTGATGGCCTCGATGACCTCGGCCGAACGGGTGATGGCAGCGCTGCGCCGCGAGGAGCCCGACCGCATCCCGCACTTCGAGTGGATCCTGGACCGTCACGTGCGCGAGGCGATCCTGCCCGGGTGCAGCATGGAGGAGTTCACGCTCCGCATGGGCCTCGACGCGATCCTCACGCAGCCCGACTTCCGCCGCGAGCAGGTCAGCCAGAAGCGGTTCCGCAACGAGTACGGCATCGTGTTCGAGCGGACCGAGGAGGAGCACGTGGTGGCGGTCCAGGGCCCGATCCGGACCATGGACGACCTGCGCAACTACGAGCCGCCCGACCCCCGCGCCCCGTGGCGGTTCGAGAGCCTCAAGCGCCTGGTGGACTGCTACAAGGGCAAGCTGGCCATCGGCGTGCACTTGAACGACGTGTTCTCGATCCCGCGGAACATCATGGGCTTCGAGAACTTCCTCATGGCCCTGGCCGCCGAGCCCGAGCTGGCCACGGGGCTGGTCGAGCTCTCCGTGGATCTGAACATCGAGTACGCCAAGGAGTGTGCGCGCCTGGGGGCCGACTTCGTGTTCACCGGCGACGACGTGGCCTCGACCGAGTCGCCGCTGATGTCGCCCAAGGTGTTTCGCGAGATCCTCTATCCCGGCATGAAGCGGGTGTTCGCGGGCTTCAAGGCGCAGGGCCTGATGGCGGTCAAGCACAGCGACGGCAACCTCAGGCCGCTATTGGACATGATCCTCGATTGTCCGATCGACTGCCTCGACCCGATCGACCCGATCTCGGGCATGGACATCGGCCAGATGAAACAGCAGTACGGCGACCGCGTGGCCCTGAAGGGCAACGTCGATTGTGCCCACCTGCTCACGTTCGGCTCCATGCCCGAGGTGGTCGAGGCCACCAAGGACGTCATTCGCCGCGCCGGGCAAGGCGGCGGGCTGATCCTCTCCTCGAGCAACAGCATCCACTCCAAGGTCAAGCCCGAGAATTACCTGGCCATGTGGAACACGGTCCGCACCTACGGGACGTATCCTCTGCGCCTGGACCAGCTCCAGACCAGTGGGGCCGGTGCGGCATTCGGGTGAGAGATCCCCACGGCGGTCCTGGCACGGCGCGACCGCGCGAGCGACCAGGCGGACCGTGCAGTTGATTTGCCCGCGGCGCGCTGGTAGCATTGGCGCCGAGTTCTTCACTGCAGCGGCATCTTCTTTAGCGCGATCCTTGTTGGGGGGGGACACGAGATGAAGACCCACATCGCCCTGGCTCTTGTGGTGCCCTGCGTCGTAATCGGTCACGTCGGGCAGTCGCATGCTGGACCGATCACTTGGTATCGGGGTGACATCGACGGCACTTTCGGTCGCGCCGATCTGGCGGTCAGCACCGGCGGGACCCTGGTGGAAGCCGCGAGCTTCGGCGACGCCTCGGCGGTACCGGTCACCGTCAACACGGTGCCGTTCGAGGCCGTGGATTTCAGCAGCGGCGGCTCGCTCGCGCATCTGACGGGGCTGACCTACGACGCCGGCGAAGCCGGACGCGCAACCGCAACCGGCGGAGCCATCGACACCCTTACGGACACGATCGCTTTCCAGAGCGGCACGAATCCTCAAGTGGGAACGCTGACGGGACTCACCGTCGGCCAACTCTACGAGGTGCAGTTCTTCCTCTCTCACCCGAATGTTGGCCGGACGCTTGCCATCACTTCCGGCAATACCGCCGTGCTGCGAACGCGAGACCCCGCTCAGTATGTTTCCGGGTTCTTCACCGCCGATGCGTCCGAGCAACCGATTACCTTCGATGCCAACGACGGATCGCAGTTCCTCAACGGCTATCAATTGCGCGTGGGGGGAACCATGCCGGAACCCCTGCCGCCTCCGGGGCCGATGGGTTTCGGAATCGATTTCAGTCAATACACGGAAGCCCCGTTGCAGCCGGGCTGGGAATCCCTGGCGCATGATGGCACCACCGTCGCAAACGAGACGTTTTCCACACCGCTTGGAGACGGCGGCGAAATCGTCGTCTCGGCGCAGGCCCCGTTCTGGCGGGACTACCGGAGCATCGAAGACGGCCTCTACGTGAACTACACCGACCTGCTCTCCGATCTCATCCTGACCAACAGCCCCGACCAGGAAATGACGCTTACCCTCGAAGGCTTGAGGGACGGGCGGTACGCGATCACCACGTATCACCACATCACCCAAAACAGCGGCACCTCGGACTTCGACATCTTGCTCACGGATGCAACAGGGACGGACGTGCTCGTCCACACCGGGCTCAGGACGACAGGGATCTCCGTCAATCCCCGGGACCCGTCGGATATCCTGACGGTTCTCACGAAGTTCCAGGTCCTGGGCGGCAATCCCGTCACGCTTCGCTTCGATCCCACCACTAGGCTTTGTCTCAAAACTGGTCTTCCCTGGATTGGGGGAGTACGCGAAGAT
>CAYSUS010000081.1:0-33613 GCA_964434165.1 uncultured Pirellulales bacterium | reverse complement strand
CTCGGTGTCTTGCCCCGTGGTCCGCCTGTGATGAGAATACGACTGCTCAGCGCTTGGGACCACGTCAGCGGCACGTTCTGGTTCCTGCCGGCCGTCCTGGTTCTCGCCTCGGTGGGGCTGGCGGTCGCGGGCCTGACCTGGGACGCGAGCTATCCCGGCTCCCGGGTTCTCGCGTGGCTGGCGACCACGCCGGAAGGGGCCCGGACGGTCCTGTCCACGATCGCCGGGGCGATGATCACCGTCTCCGGGGTGGTCTTCTCGGTGACGATGGTCACGTTGTCCATCGCCTCCTCGCAGTTCGGATCGCGCGTGCTCCGCCAGCGAATGCGCAGCGGGCCGACGCAGATCGCACTCGGGGTGCTTCTCGGCACCAGCGTTTACTGCTTCCTCGTGTTGCGGACCGTACAAGGTGCGGGCGGCTCGGCCTTCGTTCCGCACCTGTCCGTAACCCTGGGGATTGCGCTGGCGGTGATCAGCGTCTTCGTGCTGATCTACTTCATCCACGACGTGGTGGAGGCGGTTCAAGCGCCCCATGTCGTGGCTCGCCTGGCCGGCGACCTCGGCGCCTCGATCGACTGGCTCTTCCCGGAGACCCTGGGCCGGGGCGAGGTCGAAGCCGAGGAGGCGGCCGCGCGCCTGCCGCAGCGGGAAGGAGAGCCCATGCGGACGATCGAGTCCGACCTGGAGGGATACCTGCAAGGGATCGACGGCGAGTCCCTGCTCGATGCGGCGCGCGAAGGCGACCTCGTGATCGAGATGTGCGTGCGTCCCGGCGACTTCATCGCCAAGGGCGGCCCGGTGGCCAGGCTCTGGGGCGGGGGCGACCCGGATCGCGCCGCCCGGCGGGTCAATAGCGCCCTGATCGTCGGCAACATGCGCACGCCGCGGGAGGACGTCAACTGCGCCATCCACGAGCTGGTGCAGTTGACGGTGAGGGCCTTGTCCCCGGGGATCAACGATCCGTTCACGGCGGTCAACGGCATCGACCGCCTCTCGGCCGCGCTTTCGCGCCTCGCGCAGCGGAAGATCCCCTCCCGATATCGCACCGACGGCGACGGTCGCGTGCGAGTGATCGTCGATCGGGCCACGTTCACCGAAGCCCTCGCCGCGGCGTTCAACCAGATCCGCCAGCACGCGCAGGGCTCGCCGCCGGTCGGGGTCCGCCTCCTGGAGGGCCTGGAGAGCATCGCCCGGAAGTCGCGGCGCCAGGCCGACCGGGAGGCCCTCCTCGAGCAGGCGAGGCTCGTGGTCGAGATCTATCGAAACGCGGACCACCTCGACGAGGACCTTCAAGGGTTGATCGAGCACTTCGACCGCGTCCGATCCACTCTGGACGAGGCGCGCGGGGAAGAGGCGGCGCACCGATCCTCGCCGACCCGCGAGGCGTCCGCCTCCCATGAGGGAAACGGCCCCTCCCAGCCCGCGGCCGACGGGGAGGTCAACGGGTGAGCGCCGGCCCGGACGATTCGCCAGGCGGCTACTCGCCGCTCGGAGGGGGAGCCGGATGGCGCCGCCCAAGGAAGGTCTGGATGTACTCGGCGCCGAGAAAGAGGACCGTCACGGCGTAGTAAACCCAGAGCATGATCGCCACGAAGGCCCCGACGACGCCATACACGCTGAACTTCGAGCCGATGACCAGGGCGGCGAGCAACCGGCGCCCCGCTTCCCACATCACCGAGGCCAGCAGGGCGCCCCGCGCCGCCTCCGACCATCTCACCGGCACTTTGGGGAGCAGCCGGTAGATGACGGCGAACAGCAGCCAGTTCAGCACCACGGCAGCACCCAGGGTAAGAAAACCCCAAATAGACGGGGGCGTCGGGACCCACGGGCTGCCGTACCGGGCGACGACGGAGAGGCCCATGGTCGCGACGAAGCCGGCAGTGACGAACACGCCCACGCCGAGGAGCATCAGGAAGGCGCGCAGTCGATCGACGAGCACGCTGCGGAGCGCAGCCAGGACGCCGGGATGGTCGCGTCGGGGGACGTTCCAGATGCGGTCCATCGCGTCGTCGAAATGCACGAACACCACCAAGGATGCCACCAGCAGCATCGCCAGGCCGACCGGTCCGCCCAGCGCGGCTCCCTCCTCGACGTTGGCAAGCACGGCCTTGACCTGGCCCGCCAGCACGGACGACGTCTGTTCGCCGATCAGCCCGATGAGGCGCTGCTGGGCGTCCTGGCCCCAGCCGGAGAAGCGGAGGACCAGCCCGGTCGCGGAGATCAGCACCAGGAGCAGGGGAAAGAACGAGACGGCCATGTAGAACGAGACGGACGCGGCCAGGTGGCTTCCGTCGTCCCTTTGCCAGTTCTGGCAGGCCGACCAGAGGTCTCTCGCAAGCCGCCTGATGCTCGCCAGCATGGGGCTCCTCCCGGGGACGTCATCGGGCTGCGGGACTGGGCGCCAGTCGCCGCCTTCCTGTTCGGTCGATCGCGTCCGCAGACACGTCACGCTCCGCGGGTCGGGGCCCCGGGGGGAGCTGTCGTGGGGCACGCGTCCCAAGCGGCAGGGGCCAGGTGGTCGCACCCCGGCCGTATTATGCACGCCTACTCGGCCGCCGCAAAGCGCCCCAAGCGTATCCCGGCGGGCGCGTCGGCGCCGGCCGGGTGCCCGGCCAGGCAGGAGAAACGGTTCGTCTCGGGCCGGGGCGAGTGCCGTCTGGGGCAGATCGACGCCTCACTCGTACTGCCGAACGACCTCGGCGACCCGGGTGGGGGCGGGGATCGCCCGGGCCACGATCTCCAGGCCCCCTTGCCCGGCGCTGGAGATGGCGATATCGCCGATCCCCAGCAGGCGCTCGACGATGCTTTGATCGATCTGGAGGTTGCGCACGTCGTCGTGCTGCACCTCGGACGTCTCACGGGAGATGATCCCCTCGCGATACGTCGTGCGCTTGCTCGTGACCGTCAGCGTGGTGAACATGGCGAGCAGCCACCACCAGAAGAAGACGGCGACCGCGCCGATCGCGAGCGCCGCTCCCAGCGTGAGAAGCATCCAGGGAGCCAGCGGCACGAGATCACGGTCGAGCAGCCCCAGCGATTGCCCCAGCCGGATCAGAAGTGCGGCTATGCCGAGCAGCCCTGCCAGGCCCACTAGCAACGCTCGCATCGGGCGCTGGCGGACCAGCGCCGGGTGGACGACGAACAGCACGTCCTCATTCGGAATGGGCTTTGGAGTGTGGGGCTGCCCGTCGCCCGACGCCCTGCCTGCGTCGGCTTCCCGCTCATCGCGGATCGGCTCGCCCCGCGGTGCGTCCACGCGAAACACCTGGCCGCACTGGGGGTTGGGGCACGCTACCATTTCTCCCAGGAGGTGCCCTGGGGCTTCCGCGACCATGCCGCAATTCGGGCACTGGTTCTTCACGTACAGAGCGGTCGATCTGGTCGATTCGTCGGACATCGTTTCTCGTTCCTTTCCGCGGCGCGATGGTACGCCGTCCTCGCGGCGGCCTGCTCTGGTGCCGCGACGGGACAATGCTCGCGGGCTGGGACTTTCGATCCGTGCATCGGACTGCCCAGACCTCTCCTTTCAGCCCCTCAAACGGGCTTCACCACGGCTTCAGCTTCCAACCCAGGACGAAGCCGATCCCGAAGGCCCAGAGGGCCACGACTTCGGGTCGCTCCCGGGCGTACTCCCGGGATATTGCCGCCAGCGCCTGGCCGGCGGTCAGCTCGTCGTCCGCCGCGATGCTTGCGTAGCGGTTGCGTTCCGCGCGTTCCAGCGTATCTTGAGCCATGTGCATGCTCCCTGTTTGAGATTGCTACTCTTCATCCGACACATGGGGGATGGACTCACACGCGCGCTCCACAGGCGCGGTTTGGCGAAGGGCCTGTTTCACCCACGCCAGGTTCCTCCGCAGCTCCCCTCGGCTCCGGTCGAACGCCGCCAGCCCCCGGCGAAGAAGCCGCCCACCGATCAGGATCGCGGCGACCGCGATCGACAGCCCGACGAGCGCCGCGATGAAGTAGGACGCCGCCCACGAGGCACCCGCCCACTCGCGCAGGGCCTGGGCCATGGCAAGCAGGAGCACGGGAACGCTGCCCAATCCCACGACGATCCCGCCGAGCAGAATCGCCGCCGGACGCGCCGAACCGGCCAGCCCCTCTCGGCTGTCGGCCTGGAGCAACTCCGTCTGGAGTTCGAGGAGGGTCAACACGCGGTGTGCCAACTGGCCCACATCGCGGACGGCCGCTCTCGGCGGCGAAGCCTGTCTTCCGTTGGGGTCGCTCATCTGCGTTTCACCCACCATCCGATGGCGATTCCTGCCGCCGCGGCCGCGCCAAGGCAGACCCCGGGGTGCGCGGCGACGAACGCCCCGGCCCGCTCCAAAGCACCAAGCATGGTCCGTTCGAACCGCTTCGCGCTTGGCGCCGAAGGGCGCGTCGCAGCCACGTTGTTTCCGTCATCGCCCGCAAAGCGTCTGGCAAGTCGGTTCATCGTTTGGTCGTCCGTTGCACAAGTCCGCTAGAGGTATCACAGTTCGGTCGAGTCGGCGCCCTGCTGCGCGGCAATGCTGCCCACCTTCTGCCCCACGTACGCGAGGGCCGCGCGGGCCGCGGCGACCGTCAGCGCGCGGCTGATCGGTCCCCCGCCCTGCTGCGGCGTCGGGCTCGCCTTGACGACCAGCTTGTTGCGCTTCGCCAGCTCGAGCAGCGTGTGGACGTCCGGGCTGATGATCTCCGGCCGCTGCGGCACGACGAGATAGCCGATCGCCGCCGCCAGCCCGACGCACGCCCAGGGGTAGCGCGCCACGTACTCCTGCCAGTCGACCAAGCGCCTGGCCGAACGGAACACGTCGTCCACGTCGCCGGCCAGGTCGCATCGGACGGCCTCCATACGCCTCTGAATCACCGCCGCGGCGTCACCCATGATCTGCTCCGCGGGAAGCTCACGAAAGCCGCTTGGCCAGCGTGTCGGGCATGGCGTCGGTCAGCGCGCCGAGCACCTGCTGGCCGATCCGGCCGGCCAACGTCTCCTCTTCGTTCCGCCCGCGCATGGAGCCAAGCACGCTGTACACGGCGACGAGGCCGACGCCGACGCCCAATCCGAAAGCCGTTGCGGCCGACGGAAGCGGGTAGTCCTTGATGGCTTGTGCGCCCGATTCGACGGGCAGAGCCCTGCGCGAGGCCCCGACGGCCCGGGTGTTCTCGGATCGCATATCGGATCTCCTTGCGAGGCGCCTACGGTTCGTCCCCTACTTGGATCGGAGCAGAAGGCCGACCACCACGCCGGTGATCAGTCCCACCCCGAAACAGACCGTGAGCGACTCCATGGGGCGGTCGCGAATCAGCCGCTGCGTCTGGATGTAGCCGGCTCGAGCGGCGTCGGAAGCACTCTCGGCCGCTTGTCCCGCCTGGCTCTTCACCGCGTCGGCCGCCTTGTGCATCGTCGAGGCGCTATCGGCGGTGGCGTCTTCGAGGTAGGACTCCACCTCTTCGCGGGCCTGGCCGGTCCGCTGCTCGATCAGCCCGACGAGTTGTTCGACGTTGCCCCGGGCCTCCTCCAGCTCCTGATCGGAGAGCTCACCCCAGCGCTGGCGGATCCTGCCCTTCACCTGGGTCCAGCCCCCCTCGATGACTTCCTGATTGATCGCCATGCCAGACAATCCTCCATAGCCACGGTTATCACGACGGATGGAATTGACGTTCGACTCCGAACCGCCGTGACGATGCAGGAACGGTGCCAATTCGCGTCGAACCCGGCTTCGCCACGCCGGTGCGACGAGCGGGCGAAGATTCGTGTGAACCGTCGGTCCGGCGAGCGAACGGGGCGCTGGTCGCGCCCCGAGCAAGCTGGGCGAAGGCAAGTCACAACATGGACGATGAGACGCACGAAGCCGTCATTATGTCGCGTGCCGCGGCGGAGTCCGCAACCCGCGTTTGCCCGACCGACCGATCGCCAGGCCGACGATCGCGAGTCTGGCACGCGGCTTGCATTTCA
Source organism: uncultured Pirellulales bacterium (assembly GCA_964434165.1). GTDB lineage: Bacteria > Planctomycetota > Planctomycetia > Pirellulales > Thermoguttaceae > CAYSUS01. Next base: position 27,675 of record CAYSUS010000081.1, on the reverse strand, counting down.
GCCGTTTCGATTCGGACGCTGACGGCCCACCGCACCTCCCCTGCCGAACGGCCGGTGGCGGGCGGCGACATAGGGCCAGAACACTTTGTGGAACTGATCCCAAGTGTGGAGGTCGAAGACCATGTTGTATTGGACTCTGCTATTTCTGGCGATTGCCGTGATCGCCGCGGTGTTCGGGTTCGGCGGGATCGCCGCCGGAGCTGCCAGCATCGCGAAGATCCTGTTCTTCGTGTTCCTCGTTCTGTTCGTGATCAGCCTTCTTGCCGGCGGGACTCGCCGGCCGGCGGCGTGAGCGAGCAAAGCCCCAGTTGTCATGGCACAGACAGGGAGGTTGCCGGCGAGCAAGATCTAGCGCGAGTCATGAGCGACCACGGGGAAGCCTCCCAACCGTGCAGCGACACGATCTGCATGCACGGCGACCACCGGTCCACCGTGGCCTCGCTTCCGTTCCTCCCCAGGGCGCGGACGATGCGCTTCAGCCTCTGTCCTGGAAACCGTGCGGAGTGCACGGACTTCTGTTTGCAGGCGAACCGATCGAGTCGAAACAAGGAGATCCAATATGGCGCACTCGACCAATCCGGCAGGCGCGGAGAAGACCGACGTGCTGAAGATCCTCTTTTCGGTCTTGCTCCCGCCCTTAGGCGTGTTCCTCGAAGTCGGGCTGGGCCTGCACTTCTGGCTGAACATCCTCTTGACGCTGTTGGGTTACATCCCGGGGATCGTCCACGCCGTTTGGATCATCGCCCGCCGTTGAATGCCGCATGGTCTGGGGGCGGCACGTTCTTGCCACACCCTGGGAGAGAGGCGTTGATTCGCCTTGTTGGCGAGACATGCGCGAGACGAAGCAGGAGTTCAAGGACTGGCGTCCCAGGCAGGTCATCCTGGGGACGCTCGTCGTCGCGGCAGTCCTGCTAGGCTTCTGGATGATCTACCGCAGCCGAACTGCGATCCTCGCGGCCGCGGCGGGGTTGATTCTGGCGTCGGCCCTGCAACCCCCGGTTCGACGTCTTGCCCGGCCCATGCGGTCCACGACGCTGCCTTCCTTCGCCGTCCCTCTGGTTGCCCTGGCAGCGCTACTGGCCCTTGCCCGGCCGCTCCTGGTGGGTCAGTTGTCGGCATTACGCGCTGAACTGCCGCAGCACTACGAGCGGGTGCAAACCGGCTTGCTGGCGTCGGAATGCGCGGCTGACGATCCCCAGCCCCAAGACCGAGCACCACGAAGGCAAGGGCAGCCGGGTGATCCCGATCTTTGCCGCGCTGTGGCCGTACCTTGACTTCAGGCGAGCTTCGCCAAGAAGCGACACAACCCCAGGCGGAACCCGGGGTTGCGTCGGTTTTTGCGGGTATGGGCCAGACTTGCCATACCCCCCCAAGTGGAGGATAACGGACTCGAACCGATGACCTTCTGGCTGCCAGCCAGACGCTCTCCCAACTGAGCTAATCCCCCAAAAATGGAGGTGCGGCGTCTGCGCCCGGTGTTCCGGCAGACCGCCACACCAATGGAAGAGATTACCGCGCCTCCTGGAGGCTGTCAAGCCAGTCGAGGTTCGCGGCCGTCATGCTGCACCGGCGCTTATCTCCTTGCGAAGCAATATCTTAAGGTCCTGGGTGCGGCAGGGCGAATCTCGGCTTGAGCCGTTGGCGCAAGCCGGGTATCCTCCCACGGTCCCGGCAACCGGGTCCCGCATTCGATGACCTCATGGAGGGGGTTTGCGCATGTCCCTTCGACTATCCGTTCTCGCCCTGGCCTTGGCTTCCGCCATGGCGGGGCTCGCCGCGGGCGAGGACTTCCGGCTGGAGAACCGGCTGTTCGCCGGCTCCAGCCGCCAGCCGAGCGTGGAGAGCACGACCATCTTCTACAACGGGGCGGTTTACGATTTCATGAAGGACCCCGCCGAGATCACGGTCTTCGACCGCGACCACAAGCGGTTCATCCTGCTCGACACCGAGAGGAGGCTCAAGACGGAGGTCACGTCCGAGGAGGTGGAAGCGTTCGTGGAGAAGCTGCGCGAGCGCGCGGCCGGGCACGAAAGCCCGTTCGTCCTCTTCCTGGCCAGCCCCGAGTTCGAGCAGGAGTACGACGCTTCGGCCCGGGAGCTGGTGTTCCGCAGCCAGTGGCTGACCTACCGCGTGGTGACCCAGGACGCGGGAAGCTCGGAAGCAGCCTCCCAGTATCGCCAGTACGCGGACTGGCAGGCACGGCTCAACGCGGTGCTCAACCCGCGGGCGATCCCGCCGTTCGGCCGGCTGGTCGTCAACGCCGAGCTGGAGCATCGCGAGGAGATTCCCTCGGAGGTGCACCTGACGCTGGTCCCCGCAGGGGTTCTGCCCAGGCGGCGGATCTCGCTTCGCAGCGAGCACCAGCTCGTGCGCCGGGTAGTGGCCTCGGATCGCGCCCGGGTGCAGCAGGTGGGCCAGTTCATGGCCATCTTCCAAACGGTGAGCTTCGAGGAGTACCAGAAAGGGTATTCCGGCCCATGAGGCCGCCGTCCCTCGCGAGGCTTCTGCTTGTGGCATCCCGCTTGGGGGTGGACTAAGATAGGGACGCGCCCCGAGGTACGACCGGGGGCGACTTGCTGGATTGTCCGCCTTCCACGCCATTGAGGAGCCCCCGCGATGCTCAACCGAACTTCTGCCTTGTTCCTGGCGGCCGTGACGACCATGCTGACCGCAAGCTCGCTCTGCTTCGCCGAAGTGACCGCCACGCGCGACGGCGACAAGGTGACGGTGAAGATCGAGGGCGAGCTGTTCACGGAGTACCTGGCCGCGCCCGACCTGGACCCGGCCCTGGGCCCCATCCTGTGGCCGATCCTCGGTCCGGCCGGCAAGCCCATGACCCGGGCGTACCCCATGGCCGAAGGGCCCGCCGAGCGCAAGGACCATCCGCACCACCGTTCGCTGTGGTTCAACCACGGGGACGTCAACGGGCACAGCTTCTGGCACAAGCAGACGATCCAGCACCGCAAGTTCGTGAGGGTCCAGGGGGGCGAGAAGGCGGAGATCGTGACGCAGAACGACTGGCTCGCCCCCGACGGCACCAAGGTGTGCGAGGACGAGCGCCGGCTGGCGTTCTCCGTGGACGGGGACAACCGGCTGATCGACTTCGAGATCACGATTAAGGCGACCGACGGCCCGGTCGAGTTCGGCGACACGAAGGAGGGGAGCTTCGGCGTGCGCGTGGCCGGGACGATGAAAGTGGACGCCAAGCCCGGCGGGCGGATCGTCAACAGCGACGGCAGGGAGGACAAGGCCGCCTGGGGCAAGCGGGCCGCGTGGGTCGATTACCAGGGGCCGGTGGAAGGCGAGACCGCGGGGATCGCCATCCTGAATCACCCCAGCAGCTTCCGCTACCCCACGTACTGGCACGTGCGCACCTACGGGCTGTTTGCGGCCAATCCGTTCGGCATCAAGGATTTCAAGGGGCCGGAGGGGGACGGCTCCCACACGATCCTCAAGGGAGAGTCGATCACCCTCCGCTACCGCGTGGTGCTGCACCGCGGGGACGAGAAGCAGGGCCGCATCGCGGAAAGCTTTGCCGCCTATGCCAAGGAGGCAAAGTAGAACGGTCGCCGAAAGAGGTCCGGTTGTGCCGGCGCGGGGCGCGAGGCGGCAGAACGCGGCCTGGCGGGACCGGCGCAGCGCAGCGCGGGCGGTCTAGTGGCTGCGCCGCACGGGTTAGCGACGCCGCCGCGCCTTGCTCCTCGGCTGCGACGGCGACGAATTCCAGCGATTCTATCGCCAAGGATTCTTGCCCAATCTGCCGATAGTTTCCTTCGTCGGCATTCACCCCAATTTCTCTCACCTGCACGGAGACCACTGCCCGCTTCTGCGGTCGCCGTGCGCAGTCAGCAGAGACACCCCCGATGTTGACGCGTTACCACCAGTTTTACGATTTGGACGATCTTCGCGAATATGTGAACGACACCTTCTGCACCCGATATCAGCTTCAGCGTGGGGCTTTTCCGCTGACCGAGCGGATTCTCAAGCGCGGCGGCAAGCCCTGCGGCATCTTCTTCTGCCTGCACGGTCCCCGGGCCGTGAAGTTCTCGGCGATCTGGGAGACGGAGCGCAACCAGGTCCTGTTCTACGACTCCAACGGCGAGCGTTTCCAGAAGACGCAGCTCTCGGAGGCTCCCAAGTCGGCCCGCGTGGCCGCGTAGTCGGGTCGCGCCTTGCGGCGGGCCGCCGGCGGCGCGGCCCCCGCCTGCGGATCCCGCGCGGCGTGCTGCAAGCCACCAGCGGCTCCCGGCGCGCGGACGGAACATCAGCCCGAGAAGGAGGTCTCCATGCTCGTCCTTTCCCGCAAGGAACGGGAGCGCATCCGGCTGGGCGATTCGATCGTCGTGACGGTCGTGCGCCTGTCCGGCGACACGGTCCGCCTGGGGATCGAAGCTCCGCCGAACGTGGTCGTGCTTCGCGACGAGTTGGAGGGGCGGGGCGGGGACGTCGGGCCGGTGCCCGAGGCTGCCTGAGGGCCGCGTCGTCTCATTCCCTAGGGCGAACGGCCCCGGTCAAACCGCTGTAGTCGCACCGGTCGCGGGTGTGCCACAGGGGCAGGCCCTTCTCGATCCGCTCCGCGAGGATCCGGATCTTCGCGGGCGAGCCCGCGGGGGCGTCCGTGGGGGAGAAGTCCTCCGACACCTCGGGAATGAAGTCCTCGTCGTGGCCGCACTGCAAAATGGCCTCGAAAACATTCCGCATCCAAACACCTCGTCGCACTCAATGAACCACCAGTCGCGGTCCCTTTCCCGACAAATCGCTCCCCGTCGCGAGGCGGGCGGGACCTGGGGCAAACCCAAGCGGGGCGAGCGTCGGACGAGCTCGGGAAGGATTCCGAAGCCATCGCCCCGGCCGAGGCCGACGCTCCAAGCAGAATACCGCATTATTACTCGCACGTCCGATCTGTCAATGGGGGAGCGGAAAAAAATCCGCGACCGCCCCAGGGCCCGCTGGGCCCAGCCCCGCGACACCGACGCCGCTACTTTGGCGGAGGGGGGCTGTCGCTGCCCGGGGCGGGCTGCTCATGACGCGCGTCGTACTCGTCGCAGAGGACCGAGGGGCAGACCTCCTCGACGCCGCAGTGCGGGCAGACGATGCGGATCAGATCGGAGCTGCTAAGCCGCAGGTTGTTGCGCCGGCAGGTTTCGAAGAGCTCGTGGAGATGCTCACAGGGCATGGGATTCCCTCCGGTCGATCAGCGTGGGCGCAGGCGGACTCGGAAAGCGCGCGCTTTCCACCGCCCCGTCTATTGTAGGACGGCGCGCCATGCGTGAGCACCCTTGGCCGCCGACCGCCGGCCGCCTTCCCCTGCGCCGCCACGCCGCGGTACACTGACCCGTTTCCCCGCGAAGCCCCAACCGAACGGGTGCCTGCCGTGAACTGGTTCCAAAGCGAGCTTCACCTTCCGCCCCTGTCCCAGGGCTTCCACGATATCACCGCACGGGTGGCCGAGACCGTGCCGGAGCTCTCGCGCGTGCGGATCGGGCTTCTGCACGCGTTCCTCCAGCACACGTCCGCCTCGCTGACCATCAACGAGAACGCCGACCCGGACGTGATCCACGACCTCGACCGCGTGCTCGACACGCTGGCGCCCGAGGACTTCCCCTATCGGCACACCGTGGAGGGAAGGGACGACATGCCGGGCCACGCGAAGACCTCGCTGCTGGGCTGCTCGGTGACGGTCCCGGTGCGCGACGGGCGACTTCAACTGGGGACTTGGCAGGGGATCTACCTCTGCGAGCACCGCCGCCGCTGTAGCGGACGGCGCCTGGTGGTCACGGTCCAGGGGGACCTCTAGCCGGCGGGCTTCACCGCCGTCTCTTCACGGGATTGCCCGCCACCATCATGCTTCCAGCCCGGCCCTTTCGGCCCCCAGCGCAGGGCGCGACGTCATCGAAGCCGCAGCAGCCGGTAGCGCCGCATGGCCCCGTCGGAGTCGCAGAAGCGGTACTGCGTGAGCTCCTGCAAGGGCCCGTCGGGCGAGGCGGCCATCTCGGCGTCGGCCAGCCGGCCGAGCGTGTCGTCGTACGCGATACCCTGGCCCGCGAGATTCTCGACCAGGAGCAGGTGCGTGAACCCCTCCTTGGCGAGGACCCGTGCCAGATCGCCCGGCTGCTTCACGGCCCGATCGTAGCCCGTGACGCGGCGATAGATGCTTTCTCGGACAAGGGGATGCTTGAAGTAGAAGCCCCGGTACTCCTGGCTGAGGATTCGGGCGTCTTCGCCCAGCAGCAGGTTGGCCACGGCGGCGGCCGGATACGAGGGCTCATGGAAGCTGAGGAAGTCGCTGCGCCGCTCCAATCCGAGGGCCACCGCGAGGCAGTCGCGGCAGCGGACCGCCGCGGCCAGGCTCGAGGCGGTGACGATGGCGGCAAGACCGGCCGCGGCCACGGCCCGGGGCGCGCCGGGCATGCGGCGCATCTCCATTACGACCCAGGCCACCCCGACGGCCGCCAGGGGAACGGCCGGAAGCAGGAATCGCACATTCTGCCTGAGCAGGAACCAGAGGAGGCCGTAGGCCCCGGCCAAGGCCAGAAGCGGCGCGAGCCCTCGCAGGCGCCGCGCCAGGGCCAGCCCCGGCAGGGCGGCCAGGAACAGAGCCCCGACTTGATGCCCGCGACCGCCGAACCGCTCCGGATGCATGGTGACCGCCCACGGCGCGGCAGCCAGCCCGAGCGGTCCGCGCCCGAGCGGAGACTTGGCCTTAGGAAAGGTTTCGGCGCGCGGGGGCGGGACCTCGCCGCCGGCGAACAGTTCGGCGGCGAAGGGATACACGGGGTTGCCCCGATGCCACGCGGCGCGAACGTACCACAGCCCGGCGATGCTGGCCGCGACGACGCCGACCACGGCGGCGCCCTGGAGCAGAAGCCGCCTTTCGCGAGGGCGCCGGGCAAGGCTCCCCAGCCAGCAGAGAACCATCGCGGCGGCGAAGATCGCGGCCGTGTACTTGGTGGCCAGGGCCGCACCGGCCGCGACGCCGGCAAGGACGAGCCACCGCCGTCCCTCTTGGGTGACCGTGGCGCGGTGCCATGCGGCCGCGGCGAGCGTGGTCCACAGGGCCAGGGCCACGTCGTTCAGCGGCGCGGTCATCTGGTTGTTCACGCCCGGCACGAGGAGCACGACCCCTCCGGCGATCCATGCCCAGGGCCGCCCGACCACGGGGCGGGCCAGGCACACGGTGGCCAGCCCCAGGAGCAGGCCCATGCCCCAATGCACGGCCTGCGCGGCCACCGCGCCGTCCAGGGCCAGGGCCCACAGGTAGAGCATCTCGGCCAGCAACGGGAACGTGCAGTTGTCGTCGTAGGGTGAATAGGTTAGTGCGTGTGCTTGGAGAAACCGCTGGGGGAGCTCCAGGTGGTAGCACAACGCGTCGCCGGCGGTCGGCGGGGCCAGGGCCCCGAGCAGCGATCCCACGCAGGCCACGACGGCCAGCAGCAGGACCCCCCAACGGATCCAGCCTGGCGGCGAGTCGGGCGCGGACGGCAGGGGGTCGGTCTCCGACCCGGGATGGTCCAGGTCCGGAGCGTCGGCGTCATCTCGCCGCGCGGACTGGGCCAGCACCTGTCCCAACCCCCAGAAGGCTCCGCCAATCGTCAGAACACCGATCAGCGGCGCGTAGAGCAGGCCACACAGGCCGAGCACGGCCAGGCCGGTTCCCACCAGGGCAAGTCCCGCGCCGATGGACCACACCAGGGCGTCGAGCCGGTCTTCGGCGCCCACGCCGACGCCGCCCAGCACGGTCCGGCCCACGCCGTACGCGGCCAGGGCCATCGAGGTCAGGACCAGAACGGAGAGCCCCGTTTCGAGCGGCATGCGCGTTGCCTCATTCGAAAGCCGTACAGGGTCGGGAGTCTTCTCTCGGTCGGCCCATTGACTGCATGGAGCCGCGCTTTCGAGGAGCGACCCCCGACCCCTTGGTTCCTTCTCTGGATGGCGGTCACAGCCACCCAAGCATCGCGGCGGCGTAGGCGCCGGTCGCCCCGACGACCCACAGGGCGAAGGCCCAGGCCTTCCACGCCGCGATCCGCGGCCTTCGCTGGGCCCCCTCCTCCCCGGGCTGACCCAGCAGGGCCGCGGCCACCACGCGGCGGGCCTCGCGCAGGCGGCGACGCTCTTCCGCGGTCTGGGGATCAGGCAGACGGATGGGGGCGATCACGGCTCGGACTCCTTTCCGAGGATCAGGCGGTGCCGGATAGTTCCTCCCGGTCTTCCCGCGGAACACGACTGCGCCAGCCCAGGACGGCGCCCGCCGCGGCGAGCACCTGCTCCGGGCGCAGGCCGCGCATGCATGGATGGTCGGCCAGCGGGCACTCGTGGCGGTGGCAGGGCGAGCACGCGACCGGCTCGCGGAGCACCTCCACTCGCCGCCCGCGCGGCTGCCACTGCTCCACGCGGTTGGTCCCGCTGAACAGGACCACGACCGGCGTCCCCACGGCCGCGGCCAGGTGGGCCGGGCCGGAGTCGGCGCCGACGAGCAGGTCGGAATCGGCCGTCAGGGCCGCCAGCTCCGACAGGCTCAACTGCCCCGTCCAGTCCGCAACGCAGGAACGGCGCTGGCGCTCCGCGATCCGCAGGGCGATTGTACGCTCGTCTGCGCCCCCGACCAACACGACTTGCGCCCCTCGGCCCACGAGCCCGGCCACGAGACGTCGCCAATACTCCACCGGCCAGCACTTCGCGCGCGTGCCCGCGCCCACGTGGACGACGACGCGTGTGCCCGACCGCGGCTCAGGAAGGCGGCTGAGCCGCATGCGAACGCGAGCCCGGACGGAAGCGTCGGGCTTGAGGCGCGGCAGGGGCGGGCTTTGGGTTCCCTCGGGCCGAATGCCCAGTTCCGCCAGCAGGGCGAGACGGGAATCGACCTCAGGGCGGTGGGGCGCGAATCGGGGGCTGTCGGTCAGGAGGAAGCCGCCGCCGCCGCAGGCCCAGCCGAGGCGGCGCCGCGTGCCCGAGAGCCAAAGGATCAGGGCGTGCGGGAACTCCCCGCGCACGTCGATGCCCAGGTCGAATCGTCGTTGACGGAGCTTGAGCCCCCACCAGAACGTGGCGGCAATCCATCCCAGGCCGCTGGGGCGCGAGAACCGATTGATCCGCGAGACATGGACGCGATCGACCTGGGGCATTGCCTGGAACACTTCGCGGTTCCACGGCCCGGCCAGCACCTCGATCGTCGCGGCGGGGCAGGCCTTTCGCAACAGCGGCAGCATGACGCTGGTAATCACCGCGTCGCCGAAGTGGTCGAGCTGGATGAGGAGGATGCGGCGGGGCGGCCCATCGCGACGTGAACTGCATGGGGACGAATGCCCGGGTGCCACGGGCGGCTTGTCCGCCCGTGCCCGTCTTTCGACCAGGGGCGGGCGACTCCCTCGTGGCACCGCGCGTCCCAACAGGCCGCTGATCCGGCCCGCGGCCCCGAACACCAGGCCGCCGACCAGGTCAATGACCGTGAACAGGACGCGCCAGCGGAGGCGCACGTAGCGATACTGCCCCAGGGGTCGCCTCTTCAGCCGTCGGTCGCCCTGAAACGCGGCCATTTCAGCACACCTTCTCGTAAGCCTCGCGCGTGGCGCGCGCGGTCGCCGCCCAACCGTAGGCTCCTTGCACGAGCTTCGCGAGGGCCTCGTCGCGGCCCTGGCCCGCTGCTTGCAGCACCGCGCGGCGGATGGCGCGGAGATCGCCCGGCGGCACGTAACGGGCCAGATCGCCGAAGTACTCCCGCGCGCAGCCCGGCTCGGGGAGGACGAGGGGCACGCCTTGCATGCCGGCCTCCAGGGCCACGAGTCCGGGCGTTTCGAACCAGCTCGCAAGGACCACGCATGCGCTGGCCGCGTAGGCGCTGGCCAGGAGCGGATCGTCGTGGTCGATGCGCCCGACGAAGTGCACCTGGGGCCCGGCCTCGCGCCGGCAAGCGGCCAGGTAGGCCTCGTGGCCGGGCACGGGGTCGCCCAGCAGGACGATCGGCACGCCTGTCCCCCGCATCGCGCGAAGCAGGCCGAGCTGGTTCTTGCGGGGCTCGATGCGGCCCGCGCCGAGCACGAATCCGCGGAGCCCGTACCGCCTGACGAACGGCTCGGGGTCGGTCGAGGCGAAGCGCGGATCGGCCCCGTTGGGCACGACGTGGATCCGCCCGGCCGGCACGCCGAAGTAGCGGATGAGCTGCCGCGCCTCGGCCGTGGAATTGGGCAGCAGCAGGTCGGCCTGGCGGTAGAGCGCTTGCCGCCACGAAGGGACAGACCTAAACGCGGCACGGGCAGCCAGCGCGGCGCAGGCCTTCAGCCCGCTTCGCCACGTGCGCGCGCCCCGCCAGTAGGAGGCCATGTCGAACCACGCGATCGTGGAGACGACGACCCGCAGGCCGCGCCGCCGCGCCGCCGCCAGCGCGACGAGGTGCTCGCGGGCGCTGCCGAACAGGTGGAGGACGTCCGCGCCGTCGAGCGACTGCTCCCAGGGGCGCCAGAACCGGGCATCGACCCCCTCGGCCCGCAGGGCGCCGGCCGTGGCGGTCATCTGGACCTCGCCGCCGCCGGGCGCTTCGAGCGCCGCAAGCGGCCCGGCCAGTAGCACGCGCAACGGTCTGGCGTCCGTCGGCCGGGCCGACACGGCCCGGCTCGGAATCCCCTCGCGACGGAATCCAGCCAGTTGTTCCTCGGCCACCTAACCGTCCTTCCATAGCTGCCGCAAGGTGCGTTTAGCCCAGTTGCGGACGGGGGTGGTGGGGATCTCGCCGACCGGCGTGACCCGCTCCCAGTCGAGCAGGCGCCGCAGGCGGCTGCGCAGGCCTTCGGGCCGGTCGATGCGAACGGGGCGCACGCCGGAGGGGGCCGTGCGTTTCTCGAAGGCCAGGGCGGCTGGCGAGACGCGGACCTTGGCCCGGTCCAGCGGCAGCACGGCCACGTGCGCGCCGCGCCACAGCTCCACCGCCACGCGATAGCCCGCCGGCTTGTGGACCGCGGTCACGTCGTAATCGTCGCCCCGGCGCGCGACGGTCAACTGGACGTTGGACCGGACCTTCCACCAGCGGTGGATCTCGGCCAGGCTTGTCTTCCACATGCCGCTGTATCCGGCGGCCGCGTCGAATACCGCCCGCAGCACGCGGGGATACCGGCCCACGCGCCCCGTGGGATGCCCGTAGAGCAGGGCAGGCTCGCCGGTGCGGTACCGGGTCTGCACCAGGTCGCGGAAGTAGGCGATGGCCGCGTCAGCGGCGGTCTCGCCCAGCTCGACTGCGCGGCGGCCGCCCCCGGGGCAGCGCCGCGCGACCGCGTCGAGGAAGAGCCCCAGGCACACGGGATGGATGGGGATCTGGAGGACCCGGGCGCCGGCCGGCGTGAACGGCAGCTCGTCGTAGGCCAGCGCGAACTCGGAGCTGAAGGGGATGCCGAGCGCCTCCATCGCGGCGAGCAGCCCCAGGTTGAACCGGCCGTGCGGGGCCACGAATCCGCGCGCCTGGAGTCCGGCCTCGGCGAGGGCCTCGATCCCGCGGCGGAGGTTGTGCAGGTTCTCCTCGGCCGTGCGATAGGTGTGGTGCCAGAAGCCGTGCGAGCCCACGTCCAGGCCGTCGAGGCGCCGCAGGGCGTCTTCGGCCCCCGCGAATCCCGACGGGCAAACGAAATGGCTGGTTGCCTCCTCGAAGCCCGTACACGCGCTGAGCGTGCTCTCGAAGTCCCGCGGCTCGTAGTCGTCGTAGTCGATGCGAAAGTTGAACGCGCTGCGGTAAGGGAAGGGGAAGGCCCCCACGCGAAGCCAGACCCCGCCATGCTTCTCGACGAGGTCGCGCAGGCCGTCGAGGATGGTGCGCCGCAAAATCCGCTTGTCCACGCGCGCGATCTCTTCGTGCAGCGCCAGGCCGCCGATGTGCCACTGGAACCGGTCGGCGCGGAGGTCCTCCAGCGCCTCGAACGGGTCTTCGCGGTGCAGCTCGCGCAGCGCCGCGACGTCGATGGTCACCTGGCCGGGCCCCACACGAAGCGTCGGCGACCGCCGGGAATCGAACAGCAGGAACCGCCCTTGTGCGGGGCCGGGGCGGTACACGCGCGCCGGGATGCCCTCCTGCCCCAAGGCCCGGCGCAGAGCGGCCGGGACCTCGTGCAGGACGAGCGGCAGAAGCGGAGTATCGCGGTCCGTGGACACGGAGCAATTGACCTTCGGCAAGTCGATGCACGGGCGGCGACCAACGGGAGCCCGGCTTACTGAGCAAGTGCGTTACTTCGGATTCCCCCTTCGGGTTCGCACGCGAGCGTCGGAACGAGCCTCAACATGTTTCCATCGGCCGGACCTCGTTCCACAACCGGCGGTGCTCCCGCGCGAGCACCCACTCCGACAGCCCGCTCAACAGGCAGAACGCCCAGCCGTGCGGCCCGTCGAGGATTCCCTGCTTCCAAAGCAGCCGGCGGGCCGCCTCGCGGGCCGGGGCAAGCCACGGGTCACAAGCGCGCGGGGCCTGATTTCGCACCAGGCGGGACCGGGCTTCCAGGTGCGTGTAGCGGTGCATCTTGACCAGGAACGCATGCAGGTCGGGCAGCGTGTGATGCTCCAGCCAGTGCCGCATGCGGCCGACGGGTCCGCGCGCTCGGAGCCGCTCGTGCACCCCGCCCTCCCACGCGGCGCACCCGCGGCGGAAGAGCCGCACGGGAAGGTCGTCCTGCGTGCCGCAGCGGCGCACGCGCCGGCCGAAGATCCAGCTCCGGATGGGCACGCGGAAGGCCACCTGGGGACCGCGTCCCGCGCGGCGGCGGATCTCGCGCACCAGCCCGGGCGCGGGCCGCTCGTCCGCGTCGATCGAGAGGATCCAGTCGCCACGGGACGCGGCGGCGGCATAGTTCCTTTGCGCGGCGAAGTCGTCCAGCGCACGCTTGAGCACGCGGCACCCGTGACGCCGCGCCACGGCGACCGTCCCGTCGCGGGAATGCCCGTCCACGAGCACGATCTCGTCCGTCCACGCCAGGCGCGGAAGCAGCTCGGCGAGGTGGCGTTCCTCGTTGCGGGCGATGATGGCGGCGGTGATCGTCGAACGGTTCAACGCGGCGCCCCTCCCATGCGACGCGCGACCAGCCCGCAGCGGACCAGCCAGCGGAGGTTGTAGTAGGCGGCGATCAAGGCGAGCTCCGCCGTGAGCCAGCCCGACAGAAGCGCCGCCAGCAGCAGGTGAATTCGCACGTCGGCATTGCCCGGCAGATTCCAGAGGGCGCGAAGCCGAGAGCGGCGATCCAGCGACCGGTCCCTCGTCTCGCACGGAGGGTCGCGGCGGGCAAGTGCCGCCTCGGTCAACAGGCCGTGCATCAGCAGGTACTTGCCGCCGAGGAACCCGATCAGCAGCCACCACGGCAGGCTCGTGCCGGTCCGGGCCGCCGCGGCCCACGCTACGGCGGCATGCAGCCCCACGTCGACCAGCTCATCGACATGGCCGTCGAGCCACGCCCCGAAGGCCGACGCGGTGCCCTGCACGCGCGCCAGCGGTCCGTCCGCGCGATCGAAGAACCAGGCCGCCAGCACCAGGGCGGCGCCGACCGGCGCCAGGTCGGGCCGAGTCACCAGCACGGCCGCGGCTCCGGCGGCGCACGCCAGCCCGGCCAGGGTCAGGTGGGTGGGCCGGATCGGCGTCCTCGCGAGGCGTTCCGCCACGAGCTGGGCCAGGGGGCGAATATACCATCGCGACAGCGGATACCCTGCCGCGCGGCGGCACTCCTCGCCACACGCCGGCGGATCGGGCTGATGGACGTGGGCGGCCAGCGCGGTCACGACATCACCTCCGCCGGCTGCCGGGCCGGGTCGTGGTGTGCCGCAAGCGCGGCCGGGCGCTCGACGCGGTCTCGTGGGACGCTCACCGTCTCACCGCGATGCGTGGTCACGGTGGCTGCCGCTCCCGGAGCGCATCGCCCAGGGCGGCGGACTGCGGCCGCGCCCAGGACGCTATGGGGACGGAACCGGGCGAGGAACTCCGTCTCGCGAGCACGATCGACGAGCGGCCGGTAGCGCGGATCGCGGAGCCGGCCGACCCGGGCCAGGGCCCCGGCCAGGGCCCGCGTGAAGGCCCAGCGACGCCCCGCCGGGGCGAACGGCGCCGCAAGCGGATCCCAGATCAGGCGGACCCCGAGCCACGCCGCCTGGCGCAGCAGGCTCCGCGCGGTCCGCAGGTTCTTCCACTGGAAGAGCAGGGTGTTGCGCAGGGCGAGGTGGTCGCACCCTTCGGGCCCGAAGGCCGGGCCGAAGCTGGCCATGCCCCGATGCCAGACCACGGCCTCCGGCACGTATCGGCCGTGGTAACCGCGGAGAAAGCCGCGGAAGGCGAAGTCCAGGTCCTCGATCCGCCCGGGCAAGTACAGCGGGTCGAAGCCGCCCAACTCGACGAACACGCGGCGATCGACGGCCAGGGCCGCCCCGGCCGAGGCAGTCCAGCCGGGCGTGCGTGCGGCGGCCTCGTGTCCTGGGAAGAGAGCCGTGCCGCGCATCAGGCCCCGGTGCCACCACACGGCCGTCAGGAATCCTTCGTACTGGCCGTCGAAGTCGAAGCAGCGCGGAGCGGTGAGGAAGCAGCCGTCGCGGCCGGTCCGCGGCGTGCATGCCAAAGGCGCGACCAGGGGGTCGATGCTGTCGCGGTGGAGCTTGATGTCGTTGTTCAACAGCAGAGCCGCCGGGCCGTCGAGCAGGGGCAGCACGTCGTTGAACGAGCACAGACCGCGATTGGGCCGGCTGACCACGCGCACCGAAGGGAAATGCTCGCCCAGCCACACCACCGAGGCGTCGCGGGAGTCGTTGTCGATGACCACCACGTCGCACCGGTGGATCGACGCCCGGGCCGCCTCCAGCACGGAGGGCAGGCATTCGGCCAACAGCCGCACGCCGTTGTAGTTGAGCACCAGGACGTGGACGCGCATGGCGAGGCTCGTGTTGCTTCCCTGCCTGCCTCGAAACGGAGAGCCGGCCCAGCCCCGTGCGCATAACGTGAGAGCGTCCTGCCCTCGATTGCGCCGGGCCGGCGACCGCACACGATAGGACTATTTGCAGTGCGGGACAAGATCAAGACACCCGCGCGGCGACGGCGTCTTGCAGGCGTTCTTGCCCGACTTGCCCAGCCTCCTCGCCCTCCACGATCCACCAGCCGTCCCGGAGTGCAAGCGAGCTGCCCTCCGGGGGGCGGAACCAGGCAGCGAACTCCGACTCGGCTGCCCCGCGGCGCTGCGATTTGGCGAGGGTCCAGACCGCGACGGCCGGTCCCACCACGGCCATCAGCCCCGCGTAGGCCCGGCCGACGAGCAGGCCCGGATCGGCCAGCACCTCGATCGCGGCGATCAGCGTGAAGAGGTTCATGACCACGTGCATCTCGCACGACTTGCGCGCCGCCCAAGCCAGCAAGCGCAGCGCACCGCGTGGCCGGGGCGGAGCAGGCTCGGGGCGCAGGGCCCCTCCGGCCACTTCCAGGCGTCCGCGCACGCACTTCAGGCGCTGGACGAACGCCTTGTATCGGGCGTCGTGGTGAAGCGTGGTCAGAAGCGACGCGGTGCCCCAGGCCACCCCGACAAGGACCCAGCATGTCTGCGCGGTCCTCTGGCAAAGTCCCCAGCCTGCCCCCAGCGGGACGAGCAGGTTGAGCGTGTGGTGCATGAGGTAGTCGAGCTGCACGCCGTCGAGCGACGCGGTGCCCCGCAGCCGGGCGAGCTGGCCGTCCACGTGATCCAGGAGGTACCAGAGCTGCAAGAGGATCGCCGCGGCGAGCCATGCGACGGCCGAGCCGGTGGCCAGGCAGCCGGCCGCTCCCAGCCCCACGGCCCAGGCTGTGAGCGTGGCCATGTTGGCCGTCACGCCCCACGGCGCGACCAGCCAGGTCACGCGCAGGGCGGCGGGCCGGGCGACGCGCCGGGCCATCCAGGTCCCCACGCGGCGGTGGTCGGGCTTCTGGCATCGGGCTTCGAGCTGCTCCAAGGACATGCGAAGCATGACGGTCTCACGCGGTCTTGGTGCGGCGAAGGGTGCGCCCCCAGTCGCCGAGATGCCATCCGAGCGAGGCGCACGCCGCCCAGACCAGCACGACCACCGCGGCGCGGAGCCCGAGCCGCGGCCAGGCGTCGTCCCACGCCTGGCAGCCGTGGCACAGAAGAAGAGCCGATCCGATGGTCGGCCCGAGGGCCAGCACGTGCATGGCCACCAGTCGCAGCTTCGCCCTGACATCCAACTCGGGCCAGAGCGACACGGCCAGCACGAGCACGGTGTAGCCAACGTAGCCGGCCGCGGTGGCCGCGGCCACCCCGGCAAGGCCCAGCCCGCCGCGCAGGGCCCAGTGATTGCCGAAAGCGGCCAGGGCCGTACCGGCCAGCACGGTCCAGAGCGCGCGGCGCTCGCGCTCGACCGCGACCAGGTACTGCGCGCCGGGCAAGGCCACGGTCAGCGCGACCGAGCCGGGAATGAGCCAGAGCATCGGCGCGAGGCCCGGCCGGTAGTCGGGGAGAAGCCGGGCGAGCACCGGCGGGGCGAGCACGATCGCCAGCCCGGCCAGAAGCCCCATCGCCGCCGCCTGAAGCTCCGCGCTCCGCGCGGCGAGCTCGGCCACGGCGCGGCGGCTGCCCGACTTGCCGAACTTCTCGCCGTAGCGAGGGCCCATCACGATGGAAAGCGTGTTGCCCATCCCGTACAGGGCCGTGGTGACCATCAAGGCCAGGGAATAGCACCCGAGCTGATACTCGCGGTCGGTGAGGTAGGCGAGGATCATCAGCTTGTCGAGGGAGCGGAACAGCGAGGCCACCGTTCCGGCCAGCAGCACCGGGGCCCCGATGGCCACCAGGCGGCGGATCTCCGCGAGGTCCCACGCCCAGGCAAGTCGGGCCGCGCGGTGTCGCCCCACGTAGGCCAGCGAGGCGACCATCACCGTGGCCGTGCCAGCGCAGAGCCCGACGAGGCCCCATCGCCACGCGGCCAGGCCGCACACGGCCAGGGTGAGCACGGCCTCGAGCACGGAGAGCCGCGCGGCGACGCCGAACCGCTGCACCGAGCGGAGGATGGTGACGTGGAAGGTGACGTGGCGCTGGAGCACGGCAAGGGCTCCGGCGAAGACCAGCCCGACGGTCCAGACCCCGGCCAGCGGCCCGCCGCCGGATCGCGCGATCCATACCCCAGCGGCGACCAGCACGCCGGCGTACGACAGGCTCGAGAGCGTATTGACGGTGAACGCGAGGTCCAGTCCGCGCTCGGCCCGCGTCGTGTCGCCGCGTCCCCGCGCGATGACCAGCTCGCGCGTGGCCCCCTTGCTGATCCCGAGGTTCGCGTAGTTGGCGTAGCCCAGCAGCAGCTTGACCGCCTGCCAGATGCCCATCTGCGCCGGATCGATCAGCATGCGGAGCACGAGGGACGTGACCGTCGCCAGGGCCTGGCAGACGACCGACGTGAAGCTCACCAGCGCGCAGTCGGCCACCAGGCGCCGCCAGCCGGTGACCGGGCCCGGCGCAGCGGCCACGTGGGTTCCGAGCGTCTCGACGCGGGTGCTCACGGCGCCTCCTCGTCCCGCCACCGCGCGGAGCCACTGGAGGCCGAGCATCGTCGTTGTGCATCGACTCGGGGTGCGTGCGGGGCTGGAACGTGCGGCTCCGCCGGGTGCGCCCTGCGGTGCGGCCCCGCCAGGACGGCATCGACGATCCGCGCGGCGGCCGGCCGTTCGAACGGCTCGAACGGCCCCGGCCCGTCGAGCGGGGATCGCAGCCCGCGATGCTCGAGCGCCCGCCCGAGCAGGTCCCAGAGCTCCGGCTCGCTTCGCGCGCTGCCGGTCAGGCCCCACTCCCCGGCAGGCATGACGTCGCCGGAACCGGCGGGGAGGAGCTGGATCACGGGCACGTCGGCCAGCAGGGCGTCGATCCCGGCACTGGAGACGCAGCTGAGCACGCAGTCGCAGTCGGCCAGGCACGAGGCCAGCGAGGTCCGCCGCACCAGCCGGCCGCGAACCTGCGGGAAGCTCCGCAGGGCCGACTCGACGATCGGATCGCGCGGGGCGCGGGGGTGGAGCTTGACCGTCAGGCGCGCGCCGGGCAGCCGGGCCGCGGTCGAGAAGGCCGCGCGGACCAAGGCCGCATAGGTCGAACGCGTCAGGTGGAACGCGACGGGGTCCGGGCGCTCGTCGCGGGGAGGGACCGTAGCCAGCAGGAGGAGGCGCGGCCCGTGCAGCCAGTCGCGCCGGCGGACGCGGCGACCGCGGGCCTTGCGCGCCGCGCGGAGCGAGCGGCGCAGCCCGTCGTGCCACGGTGAGCCCGTGCGCTCGATCCGGCTCGGAGCCACGCCCCAGCGCTGCAATTGCCGGGCGGCCGCTTCGCCCCAGACGCACGCGCGGTCGGCCGCCAGGGGCGCGAAACCGAAGCGCAGGAACGGCGCGCCGTGCTGCACGACCCACGTGGCAGCCCCGTGACGGCGTGCGGCGGCCACCACGATTCGAGCATGGGGCGTGGCGTCTTCATCCAGGATCACGGCGGCGGGGCGCACCCGCGCCAGGTGGCGCTCGACCTGCTCGGCCAGGCGCGTCCACGCGGCCCCGTACCGATCGAGACGCGCGGCCAGCCACGGCCCGACGACCGGACCCAGGTCGTAGCCCCGGCAGGGGAGACTCATGGGACAGCGATCGGGGATCCGATCCGCCCGGCCCGAGCTCGAATCGCACACAAGCTGGTCCGCGCCCCGCGGTCGCCATCGCAGCCAGGCACGAACCGCGAAGCGATCGTAGAGCCACCACACGCGCGCCCGGCGCCGCATCAACTCCGCGGCGACCGGGTCGAGCACCCTCGGGTTGCCGAACAGCACGACCCGCGCCCGCGGCGGGCTGGAGGCGGCCTCGCGACCAGCGGCGGACGCCAATCGCCCCAGCACGCGGCGCAGACGCCCGTTCGGTGCCACGGGCGGACGAGGCGGGGCTTCGCGCTCCATCCACCGCACGCACAGGTCGGCCCCGGCGCGGGCACAGACCTGGCGGAGCAGCGTGGCGTAGTCGGCGTCGCGATCGGCGGCGACGAGGAGCTCCAGCGAGTCGCGGCGCCGGACGGGGAGGATTTCGGGCAGGGCCAGCACGCGAATCCACCTGACCAGCGCATAGCGCAGGGCGAGGGCGTCGATCCAGGCCGCCGGCGGGTAGATGTCGCGGTTGGGGCCCTCGCCGGCGGCCAGGTCGGCGAGGCGCGCCGCTTCGTCGTCGATCCACGCGCAGCGCGCATCCAGCGCGTCGTCCAGGGCGACGCGGTCGCCGCGGGCCGCGTCGCCGCCCGGCCACGACCCTTCGAGGAGCACGCGCCGCGACGGGGCCTCCGAGACAGCGTCTTCCAGTTCGCGACGGGCGAGAACGAGGGTGGTTGCGGTCAAGGGCGGACCTGCCGTTTCTGGGGGGATCAGCCGGCCGCCGCGTATCGCGACCGCACGCCGCAGACGTCGAGCAGCTCGTCGAAGCGGGTGAGGAACAGGTCGGCCTCGGCGTCGCGGTCGTAGTTGAAAGCCACGGTCTGCATGCCCACGGCCGCGGCCCCGGCCAGCTCGACCGTGTCGTGTCCCACGAACGCCGTCTGCTCGGGCCGCAGGTGCATTCGCGCTAGAGCGGTCAGGTAGCAGGCCGGGTCGGGTTTGGTCCGTCCCAGGTCGATCGAGGAGACGACCGCGCCGAGGACTTCTTCCACGCCGAACCGCTCGAGCTGCCGGCGGACCTCCGGTTCGGTCATCGACGTGTTGACCGCCACGCCCAGGGCCAGCCCCGACTCGTGGAGTCGAAGGAGGGTGGTCTTCACGCCGGGCAGGGCCCGAGACGTGTCGGTCAGGACGCGGATGCGGGCCTGGCACGCGGCGCGGATCTCATCGATCTGCGCACGCCGCAGGCCGATGGCCCGGAGGAACGAATCGAACGCCTCGCAGAACTCCCGCCTCCCGCGGTGGACGTCGTCGAGGTACTCGCGGTCCCAGAGACGGAACAGGCAGGTGTACGTGGTGTGGACGCCCATGCGCACCAGGAGCTTCATCAGCCACCGGCGCCACACCGTGGCGTCGTGCAGGACGTCGTCCATGTCGAACAGCAGTCCGGCGATTCCGCCGGAGATCGCACCGGCCGTCATCTTTCGAATCCTTTCGAAAGGCGGCGAGGCGCCGGGGGCAGCGGCCGACGCTCGTCTGGGACGCGTCACGCCGTGGCGGAGGCCGTCCGGCACGCGGGCCGGAGCCCGCATCAGGTCCTGGCGTGGACCCGGTTGAGGGCCTTCATCCGCATGCGCAGCGCAGGCTGGTGGTCCAGAAGCCTAGCAATCCTTTGCCAATCCAGTTGCTCGGGGCCGAGGGCCTCGAAGATCGTCAGGGTGTTCTCCCAGTCCTCCTCGTGGTCGCACGTCAAGCGCACGTCGTCGCGGTCGATCTGCGAAGGGGCGGGAATCAAGCACAGATGAAACTTCTCGGGGTGGGTGTAGAAGTAGCGCGTCACGGACTCGCGGTCGGCCGCCGATCGGGCGCTCCGCGCCGCCCTGAAGAGCGACTTGGTGCGAAACCATTCAGCAAACACGCCGACCGGCGAGAGGATGGCGGGCCGGCCGTCCCGCAGGCAGTAGGTCGCGTAGTCGCACGGATCGGTCAGTCGCGCGGTGGCGACCAGCCGGTCCACGAGCACCGGATCGACGTACGGCGTTTCCGCGCAGATCCGCACGGCCGCCCGGGCGGGATACTCGTTCAGCGCGGCCACGAATCGGCCCAGGGCGTGGGGCTGGGGGCCGACGAACACCGGCACGTCCAGCGGCACGAGATCCTGGACGAAGGCGTTCTCCGCCGCCGAGCTGGTGACGACGATCACGCCCTCAAGCTGCTGGCAGTCCGTGGCGCGGCGCACCACCCACTCGAGCACCGACTTGCCGCCGAGCCTGCGGGCCGCCCTCGCCCGGCCGGAGCGCGAGGCAAAGCATGCTTGCACGATTCCCAGCGTCTCCAACATGCGGCGTTCCCCCGTCCTTGACGCCCGTGCTCCCCGCGCATGGCCCAAGCGCGCATGCGAATCTAACGCGCCCCTTCGCTTGCCGTCAAGACGAGCCGGGGCGGGGGCCGCGCACCGCGCCGCCGGCGCACGGAGCCGGCAGTCCCAGCGCGCCGTAGAGCCTGGCGTCGGCCAGGTGATCCACGACCAGCGAGGCCACGCTGAAGTCGTGGCCGTGGCTGTGCTCGGCCGGCACCGCCACGGTGAACGTCCCTGCCGCCGCCGCCGCCCGGCACCCGGTCTGGCTGTCCTCCAGCACCAGGACCTCGCTCGGGGGGAGCCCGAACCGCTGGGCAGCCAGCAGATAGATCTCCGGGTCGGGCTTGCCCCGGCGGATGTCCTCGGCCGTGAGCGTGAACGCGAAACGGGGCTCCAGCCCGAATCGACCCAGAAGCTCGCTCAGCGTCCGCCGGCTGCTGCTGGTGGCGATCGCCTTGGGAATGCCCGCCGCTTCCAAGGCATCGAGCAGATCGGACAACCCCGGCATGGGCTGGACGTACTTGTCCAGAAGACCGAAGTAGATCTCCTCCGACTCGGCCGCCAGGTCCTGCCAACGGTCGTCCAGGCCGCAATGGTCGATCATCACCTGGAACGAGGCCTCCGGCGGGCGGCCCATCATGGCGTCGCTGATCTCTCGCGTGAACGCGCGCCCCCGGCGCCCGAGCAGCTCCGACCCCACGTGCCAGTAAACCTCCTCGGTGTTGAACATCAGGCCGTCCATGTCGAACACGACGGCGCGGGCGTGGCGGTTCGGGGGGCTCATGCTAGCTTGCGCGACTCCAGTTCGCCTCGCGGATCGACCCGCCCTCAGATTCCCGCGTCAGGCAGAACCTCGTGGGCCGGGCACTCGGATGGGGAACCCTCCACTATAGGCGATGGATGCGGCTCGTTGAAGCGCTCGGTCCGGCAGGGATGCGGCGATCGCGCGAGCCTCCCCGCCAGCCGGTATCCCGTCAGAAGCAGGCGGCCGGCCGGTCGCGTGGGCACGACAAGGCGCCCGATCACGTAGCCGTGCGTGGCCCAGCTCCGGAGCGATTGGGTGAGCGGCCCCTGGAAGTCGAGGACCCGGCACGACCGGTCCTCCTCGAGCGACTCGATGAGCAGGGACCAGAGCAACTGGCCGGGGCTGTAGCGCGCCAGGTCGGGATCGAAACCGATCTTCTGGCAGTGATGGACGTCCTTGCCCTGGCAGCCCACCACGAAAGCGATCGGCCGACGGTCCAGCTCCAGGAAGCTCAGTCGCAGCAACCCGCATCGGGCAAGCCATTCGGCCTGCCGGCGATAAAAGCCGCTCTGGCCCGGCGTGCGGAGCACGGAGCTGCCGCTGGTGCCCTTCCATCCGCGGTCCTCGATCTCCCAGGCACGGTCGAGCCAGGGCCCGACGTCTTCCGGCGCGAGCCGGTCGAGCCTCCGCAGGCGGACGCATCCCAGTCGGCCTAACCGCCGCAGCTTCGCGCGGGTGGACTTGCGCAGGCCTCTTGAACGGGACGCGAGATACTCGTGCAAGTCTCCTCGGACGGACACGGTTCCGATCCAGTACCGGGCACGGGTTTCCGAAGCCAGGCCGTTGCGCATCGTCGCGGCCGCCAATGCCTGCCATCGTCGCGTGCGGATCGGCGCCAGCTCGAACCACAGCAGAGGCCACGGCAGATCGCCCAGGGCGCCGACGAGTCGGTCCATGGCGTCGTCGCTTGCCGCCGAGGGATCGACAAGCAGCTCGCCGTTGGTGGACCAGGAGTTCCATGTCAGATCGGCTGCGGGAAACACTCGCTTCACGCGCCGACCGACGAGCGGCATCGCGGCCACGGCCCGACCGCCCTCGGTTACCATCAGGCCCGCGAACCGCGATCTGGGCGCGAAGTGCTCCAGCCAGAGGGCGACCGCCTCGGCCCGCGCGGTCGGCAGGCTCACGTGGCTCCGCTCCCACAGGTCGTCCCAGACCCCGGCCTGGGCGCGGAGGTCGTCGGGGCTCGTGATGCAGTCGAGGTGCAGTTCGCCCATCGGCACGGCCGGGGGATAGGGGGTCCACTCAAGCATAGCCCCCTGGCCGCAGTCACGTCCGGTCTCCCGGCACCTGCCGAGGCGCCTGGCGAGCGGCCGCTTGCGGCTCGATTTCCTCCAGCAGCGTGACCAGCTCGCCGAGGATCATGCAGGTCGCGCCCCAGATGCGGTGCCCGCCGAAGACGAAATGCGGAGCCGTGAACGGCCTTCCCTTCCACGTCCGCCCGTGGCTGCCGAACTGGGCGGCGTCGAGCAGGTGCAGAAGCGGCACTTCGAGCACCTCCCGCACCTCCAGGACATTGGGCTCCAGCGCCGGACGCAGGGGCGTTCGTCCTACCCAGGGCGAGACGACGTAGTTGCTGACGTACACGTACACGGGCGACAGACGCCCGAGCAGATGCACGGCCGCTCGCGCGGGCCCCAGCTCCTCCTCGAATTCCCGCAGCGCCGCCTGCGCCGTGTCCTCGCCGGGCTCCAGCGCCCCGCCGGGCAGGGCCACCTGGCCGGCGTGCGGCTCCGATCCGCCGGGCCGCACGATCAGCGGCAGGTGCCAGGCGTCGCGGTGGGGATAGAGGAGCAGCAGCACGGCGGCGGATCGCGCGTCGGGCGGGGCCGCGTCGTAGTGGCGGTCTTCGCGCGGCCACGGCTCGAACCGCGACCCGACCATCGGTCCGGGCAGGGGGCGGCGCAGGCGCTCGGCCAGCAGTTCCGGCAGGCGGGGGTTCATGGCCACTGCGGGGGCAGGCGATAGATCGTGAACCTGCGATTGCGGTGCGCGATCTCCAGCGGCAGGCGCGGCTTCGCGTCGGTCAGAAGGTAGTCGGCCCCGTACTTGCGGGCCAAGTCCACGACCTTGGCGGGTGATCGGCGGGCCAGCGAGCCGTGCCAGCGGCGTCCCGGCTCGTCGCTGCCCGTGCCGTAGATGTCCGTCATCCGCTGCCACCATTCGACGATCGAAGCCGCGTCCTGCGGCACGTCCTTCTGCGTCACCACGTCGCTGCGGCGCGCATACCATTTGAAGGTCTGGTTGAGCCTCGGCGTGAGGAACCGCGCGTCGGGCTCCACGGCGCCCGAGTGGGCCACCCAGGCGCAGGCCTCGCGCCACGCGACGTAGTCGGCCAGTTGGTCCTGCGGGCTGCGCCATCGGTCTTCGTGGACGCGAAAGGCGGGCGGCACCGCCGGCTGCACGCGAAGCACCAGCAACGGTCCCAGGTGCATTACGGCCAGGACAAGCGTCACGGCCAGCCAGACCGAGCCCCAGCGGCGGCGGGTTCGAAGATGGTCCGCAACGCAGTATCCCATGGCCAGGGCGGCCGTGGCCGGCACGACGACGTCGGCCAGCCGGAACCAGTAGAAGCGGAGCAGGGCCGCCTGGATGTCAGGAGCCCCGCGCAACACAACGGACATGACGGCGCCCACCCCGGCGATGCCCAACGCGCCGAAGAAAAAGCCCTGCAGGGCCCTTAGGCGCTCCGAACGGGGCGGCGTACGCAGGAGCAGAAACGTGGCAGCGGCGAGGGCGAGGAAGCGAATGCGGAACCCGAGGTCGAAGCTGAGGAAGTCGAGATGGTGGGCGAGCCGCTCGAACACGTAGATGCGGTTGGCCTCGCGGACCACCGCCGGGTCCACGCCCCACGTCAACCTGATGGCGGGCACCACGCCCACGAGGGCCAGTGCCAGTCCGCCGACCAGGCCCGGCCACATCGTACGAAGAGGCGCACGACGCGGGCCGGCCGCGAGCCAGGCAGCGCCGGCCGCCACCACGGCCCAACCTCCCACCAGGACGTGAAACGCGGCCGCCCCGCCCAGCAGCAGCCACGCCAGGTTCCACCGACTCCGCAGCAGGGCGTCCAGGCCGAAGAACACGAGGGCCCAAGCGAACCCCTTGGCCTCGACGCCGCCGACGAGCCACTCCCCGGCCATGTGGAACCGATCGATCAGCCCGACCAGCAGGGCCGCGGTCAGCACGCAGTACCACGGCCGGCGCAGCACGGCGGAATTCAGCCGCTGCCAGCCCCACGCCATCAGGGCCCAGGTCGCCACGCGCCCGGTCCAGGCCAGGGCCGTGGGGGAGAGAAACAGGGACAGCCAGCCGACCGCGAAGTAGAAGAGCTTGTGCGTGTCGGCCGAGTCGAGGAAGAAGTCCTGGGGGATCCAGGTCGGGTTCCAGTAGTGGATCGCCTTGCCCAGGTAGTGGGGCTCGTTGACCTCGGGCACCGGCCACGCCCCGTGGATCGCGAACACGAGAAACACCGCCCCCGTCTCGGCCAGCGCGATCGCCGCGCGATGGCGGCGGTCCGCCGAGTCCTCGATGCTCCATCCGAGGTTGGGGAGGGCGTCGCTCACGGCGTCAGGCGGCTGGCTGGTGGGGGGAGGGACTGCCGATGGTCCACGCTCGGATCGGCAGCCGCACCAGTCTAGCCGCAACTCGGCTGGCTGCCAAAGCCGGGATCCCGAGGCAGGCCAGGCGGGGCGGGCGAACCAAGCCCCGCGGTCATCGTAAGGAGCTACGTGAAAGAAGCTTCCGAGGGCACAAACCAGCAGGGATACCCCTTCATCCACCAACCAGGGGAAACGGCAGCCATGATCTTCAGCCAGTCGCGGCATCCTGGCAGGCCCGGCGGCACGCCGGGCCCGACAACCGATCGCGGGGAGCGGGAGCCGCGGGCCGTCCTGCGCCCCGATGCGTACTCCGCCCGGCGGGTCTTGGCCCCCTTGTCCACGGCCTGCGCCTTCTGGGGGCTTGTGGCCTTGACGGTCGTTGCCGTGGGATGCTCGGGCCGTGGCGAGAAGGAGAAGAACGGTGGAGAGGAGGGCACGGCTCCTCTCTCCGTACTCGTCCTCGGCGATCCGACCCTCACCCGGACCGTGGAACAGCTTCACGGGCAGTGGCAGACCGAGACCGGCGGCGAGATCCGCATCTCCCGTGGGACCGAGGCCGATTTCGATCCCTCGAAGACGCCCGAGGCGGACGTGTTGGTGTTCCCTTCGCGCTTGCTCGGGGTTCTGGCCGAGCCGGGCCATCTGTTGGAATTGGATCGTCGTCAGTTGGTGCCCTACGACGAGCCGTGGTCCGACATGTTCGACCTGGTCCGCCTGCGCGAAGCGGCCTGGGGCGAGGGTGTGTACGCGGTGCCGCTGGGATCGCCCGTGCTGGTGTGCTACTACCGCGCCGACCTGTTCGAGCAGCTCGATCTCCGGCCGCCCGAAACCTGGGAGGAGTACCAGCGGGCGGCGCAAGCCCTCGCCGACGGGGCCAAGTCCGGCATCGAGGCACCCAACCCCGCAGACTGGGCCGGCACGATCGAGCCGCTTGCCGCGGGCTGGCGCGCGCAGGTTCTGCTGGCCAGGGCGGCGTCCTACGCGAAAACGCCCGACAGCTACTCCACGCTGTTCGACATCCAGACCATGGAGCCGTGCCTGGCCGCTCCGCCCTTTGTGCGGGCGCTGGAGGAGCTGGTGGCCGCGGCCGAGACCGGATCGGCCGACCGCCTGCTGGAGACCGATCCCGCCGCAGCCCGCCAGGCCTTCTGGAAGGGCAACTGCGGCATGGCCCTGACCTGGCCCTCGGCAGCGGCCGACCTGCCCGAGAACGTAGCCGAGCCGGTCGCGTGCGCCGTCGCGCCCCTGCCGGGCGCGCGGACCGTATTCGACCGCGGCGCGGGCCAGTGGCGGGCGACGGACGACCTGCGGCGCGTGCCGCTGTTGGCGGTGGCCGGGCGCCTGGTCGCGGTGAGCAAGGAGTCGCCGTGCCCGGAAGCGGCCCTGCGTCTGGCGTTCTGGCTTGCCGGACGCCAGGGAGCGGGACCGCGTCAATCGGCCAGCGAGGCGACCACGCTGTTCCGCAGGAGCGACGCGGCCGGCAAGTCCAAGGTTGCCGCGTGGGTCGAACCGCCCATGCCCGACGCGGCGGCCTTGGACTACGCGCAGGCGGTCCAGGCTTCGCTGACCTCGTCGCAGTGGCTGTTCGCACTGCGGATTCCCGGTCGACAGCAGTACTTCCAGGCCCTCGACCGGGCCGTGGCGCAAGCGGTGCTGGGGGAGAGGACCGCGGAGGAGGCGCTCAAGGAGGCCGCCCAACGATGGAGCCAGATCACCGAGGAACTGGGGGCCGAGGGTCAGCGCCGAGCGTATCGTCGCAGCCTGGGGCTGGAGTAACGGGGCGGTGGTGACGCGGCCCCGGGGTGGAATGCCGGCGTGAACCGCTCCGCCCAGAGTCCTGTCCTACAAGGGAAGCAGGGGACGCAGCATCCCGGAACATCCCCCACGAGGTGGAATATCGTTTACCATAATTCGTGGGGTTCAGGCCGGTTTTGACAAAGCCCCGGAGGGACCGTAAAATCAAGGCGTTCGGCCTTTTCCGCCGATAAAGGCCGGTGTCGTATCTGGGGGTGTAGCTCAGTTGGGAGAGCGCAGCGTTCGCAATGCTGAGGTCGTGGGTTCGACCCCCATCACCTCCACCTGAACGACCGATCAGGCCCCTGCCGACCTCGGGTCGGCAGGGGTCGCGTCGTTTGACGGCCGTGGTGGACCGGCGGCGATCACTGCCAATTGACCGGTGCGGGGCGATTGCCGATACTCGCTGGTCTGTCCATCGCGTCGAGGCTGTAGCTCAGTCGGTAGAGCAACGGACTTTTAAGGGCCACGGACCCCGCTTAGCCCTTCGTCCTAACCCGTTGTGTTGCAACGGTCTCGCAATTGGGCCCTTCTAGCCC
>CAYSUS010000080.1:0-33799 GCA_964434165.1 uncultured Pirellulales bacterium | reverse complement strand
CAAGGTCCGCCGCTCGATCCTCCTCGATGCCAAGCCGGACCTGCTCGTGTTCGGCATGGGCGAGCGCGTGCTGCTCCACATCGTGCGCCGCCTGGCCGCCGGCGAGACGGCGCGCGATCTCCGCGACCTCCGAGGCGTGGCCTATCGCCTGGGGGCCAGCGAGGAGGTGCCCGACCTGACACTCCGCGAGGCACCGCCGCTGGCTGCCAGTGAAGACCCGTCGACGCTGCCTGCCGCCGACGCCCCGCCCGTCGTTCTTCCCACCTACGAAGAGGTCGTGGCCGACAAGCGGGCGTTTGCCCGAATGACCCGAGCGGCCCACCTGGAGACCAACCCGTTCAACGCCCGCCGACTGGTTCAGTACCACGGTCGCGAGGCCATCGTGGTCAATCCGCCGCCGCTGCCGATGAGCGAGGCCGAGATGGACTACGTTTACGGCCTGCCGTACCGACGCCGGCCGCATCCGAGTTACGGCGAGGAGCCGATCCCCGCGTTTCAGGTGATCAAGGACTCGATCCAGATCATGCGGGGCTGCCACGGGGGCTGCACCTTCTGCTCGATCACCGCGCACGAGGGACGCATCATCCAGGGCCGCAGCCGCGCGTCGGTCCTGGCCGAGATTCGCCGCATGCGCGACAACCCGCGGTTCTCGGGCGTGATCAGCGACATCGGCGGCCCCACGGCCAACATGTACCGCATGAACTGCTCGCGCCCGGAGGTCCGCGCGACGTGCCGCCGCCTGAGCTGCGTCCACCCCAAGATCTGCAAGCTGCTGGACACGGACCACGGCCCGCTGATCGACTTGATGCGCTCGGTCCGCGATGAGGAGGGCGTGAAGATGGCCTTCGTGGCCTCGGGCATCCGCATGGACCTGGCCCGCCGCAGCCCGGAGTATATCGACGAATTGGTCCGCCACCACGTGGGCGGACACCTGAAGGTCGCCCCCGAGCACACCGACCCCGAAGTGCTCGAGCTGATGAAGAAGCCGGCCGTGGCGGAATTCGACGCCTTTGCCCAGCGGTTCCGCGAGTCGTCGCGCCGGGCGGGCAAGAACCAGTACCTTGTGCCGTACTACATCGCCAGCCACCCGGGCAGCGACCTGCGCGCGATGATCGACCTGGCCTGCTACTTGCACCGCACGGGCGCGCGGCCCGAGCAGGTCCAGGACTTCATCCCCAGCCCGTTCGACATCGCCGCCTGCATGTACCACGCGGGCATCGACCCCATGACCGGCAAGCAGGTCTATGTCGCGCGCGGCGCGCGGGAGCGGCGATTGCAGCGGGCATTGCTCCAGTACTGGGTGCCGGAGAACTACTTCGACGTGCGCGAGGCCCTCGAGAAGGTGGGGCGCGAAGACCTCATCGGCGAGGGCACCCGGTGCCTGATTCCCGCGCGGCCGCCGAAAGGAGCCGTACGCGGGAAGGCGAAGACGCGCCGCGAGCGTTCGTCCTCCGAGGGCAAAGCGTCGTCCGGCGGCTACCGACCCCATCGCAAGACGGCCAAGCGCCGCGGGCGCTAGCCGGGGGCTGGAACCGTTCTCCTCGGGCCCTGCTGCCGCCGTTTCCTACTGCAATGCGCGCCGTCGGCGCGAAGGCGCGGTTCTCGCATCCGGGAGAACGTTTCCTGTCCCCCTCTCGCCGAATCCAGGGCAAGCAGGGGGACGGGCACCGTCTTCCCGACGCGCTGCTCACAGCGGCGCTTTCGGCAAGACGTACTTGCGTCACGCGACCCGCTTGCGACCCAGGTGCGAAACTGCTAACAACTCCTTGCTTTCACACCCCGTCGATCACGCGAAGCACGGCCCCGGTGCGCTCGGCCCGAGAGACCATCAGTCGGGCCTTCTTCCGCATCCCCGTCATTCGCCGGGGCAGCGTGCCGGCGACCGACGCGCCCGTGAACTGCCGCAGGAATTGAAGGCCGTCCTCGTCCGACGGCACGAAGATCAGCTCCACGGCAACGGGCTCGAACTCCGGGCTTTGGATTACCTGCGACTACAACTGTGCGAGGTACACCGGATCGGCCTCCGACGCGACCTCGTCGGACACGAACGCCGCCGCACAATCGCCGCACGCAAGCCACATCTGCCCCGCCATCGCGTCTTCCAGCGGAAGACCCTGCTGGATTGCGTAGGGACGCTCGCGCAGGGCCGCGGGGTCCCCGCCGGCTCGAAGCCGGGCAACCGCCTCGGCGGCCCGGTCCTCATCGGGGCCCGCGCGGAGCAGCACGAGCGAGTACCCCCTGGCGTCAGACGGGGCGATCTTCTCCGGGGGCCTCTCTCCCAGGATCGCACTGGTCTGCGTGTCGAGGGCGTCGGACATACAAGCACCTCGCGCGGCAGGAGGGTGCAGACTCTCGTGCCTGCCGAACCGCGGATGGATAGTGCAAATGCGCCACGACCCAACGCGAAATTCTACACCAGGCAGCCCCGGGCGCCTACTGCACCCGGATCTCTTCCACGCTTTCGGGCGTATAGCGCACGAAGCCGGATCGATCGACCGATTCGAAGAGTGAGAACTCCTTGATATCGACCGAGTTGAGAAAGGGCTCTCCCAGGGCGAGGTTGACCCGGGCGACGATGTTCCGCTTCAGAAGCGATAGCTCCGGGTCCGTTAGCTGATCGAGCGGAGCGCTGCGAACGGAGACCATGACCTGCTCGCGGAAGAAGTTGTGGTGCATCGCGGCGAACGCGTTGAAGGCGTGGGCGTCGGGGCAGTTCGAGTCGCCTTCCAGCGCGAAATCCACGCGAAGCATCACGCGAGAGACGGGATTGAAGACCTTCACGCTGTAGTCGCCCAGCGCGACGCGCCCGCCGCCGTAGTAGGCCAGCCCGGGCGCGCTGCTGACGCGGCTCCCCAGCTCTCCGCGCGCGGCCGGCCGCTTGCCGAATCCGCCGCCCAAACGGCTGAGCCAGTCTTCCCAGGCCGACGATCGCGCATACATCGCCCAGACCGCCACGATGACCAGCGGCTGAATGGCGGCCCCCAGGATCAACACGGACTTCAAAGCCTGACGCCAGGAACCGCGCCGGCGGCGGATCGGCGGGGACGGTCTTCGGTATCGTGGGGCGGGACGCTGGTCCATGGCACAGAATTCTGTGGGCCGGTAGGGCGTCGGATGATCCGTGGGTGCGTCAAGTTGCCGGCATGGGTTTGGGATCGGCGAGCGTCCGGCAGGCGGAGCCGTCGAATTGCCCCGCCCGTCGTCGCGCTCCAAACCTGCGCTTGCACGCCGCAGCAGATGAGAAACGATCGAGGGACCCCTAACAAGCTTAGGTCACTCTGCGCGGGGGGCGCGGTCGTAGGGGGCCCAACGCCGCAGCGGGCCGAGACTGGACATCGACCACCCGGTGGGCTGTAATGGGATCGTCGTCCCTCCCCTCCAAGGGCCGGGGGGAGGCGTCAACCGCCTTGCAGACGGTCTTCCGCCCGCGGCCGGCTGCCGATCGGGAAGCCGAAGAACCGACGCTGCCGACCACACCTGTCCCCTCCCCCGCACGAAAGGAGCCCTCCATGACCCGACAATCCCGCCGCGCCTTCCTCAAGAAGACCGCCGCCGCCGGGGCCGCCGCCACGTTCACCATCGCGGGGACCAGGGCCTCCGGCCAGGTCGTCGGGGCCAACGACGTGGTCCGCGTCGGCGTGGCGGGCATCCACGGCCGCGGCGGCGGGCACATCGACTCCTTCGCGCGCATGGACGGCGTCCAGGTCACCCACCTCATCGATCCGGACAGCCGCCTGTTCGAGAAGCGCACCGCCCAGGTTCGCCAGCGAGGCAAGAACACCCCCAAGTGCTTCCAGGACATCCGCAGGGCCCTGGAGGACAAGGACCTCGACGCCGTGTCCATCGCCACGTGCAACCACTGGCACTCGCTGATCACCGTCTGGGCCTGTATCGCGGGCAAGGACGTGTACGTCGAGAAGCCCTGCAGCCACAACGTGTTCGAGGGACGCCAGTGCGTCGAGGCCGCCCGAAAGTACAACCGCATCGTCCAGCACGGCACGCAGAGCCGATCGAGCGGGAGCATCGCCAGGCAGGTGGCCGCCGCGCGAAGCGGCAAGTACGGCAAGCTCCTGGTGTCCAAGGGCTACTGCGCCAAGCCGCGGTGGAGCATCGGCTTCAGGGATCCCAAGGACCCGCCGGAAGGATTCAACTTCGACCTCTGGCTCGGCCCGGCCCCCATGCAGCCGTACCACGAGAACCTCGTCCACTACAACTGGCACTGGTTCTGGGACACGGGCAATGGCGACATGGGCAATCAGGGCGTGCACCAGATGGACATCGCCCGCTGGGCCATCCCCGGCGACAAGCTCCCCAGGAGCGTCGTCTCGCTCGGCGGCCGCTGGGTCAATGAGCCCGACTACAAGGATCAGGGCGAGACACCCAACATGGAACTGTGCGTCTTCGACTACGGCGAGACGCTGCTGGTGTTCGAGACCCGCGGCCTCGTCGGCCGGGAGTGGGAGGGCGGCAAGAAGTTCCCCACCAAGGTCACCGACGAGTTCTATTGCGAGGAGGGCGCGATCATCGGCGGCAAGTTCTACCCCAAGGGGAAGGACAAGCCCGAAAACCTCGTGGACGTGGAGACCGACGTCAAGCCCGGAGGCCCGATGGGCAACTTCATCAACGCCGTGCGGAGCCGCAAGTTCGAGGACCTCAATGCCGACATCCTCCAGGGCCACCTCTCCTCGGCCCTCTGCCACCTGGGCAACATCTCCTACCGGCTCGGCGAGGAGGTGCCCTTCAGCCAGGAGCCGAAAGGGATGCCGCTGGACGTTCCGCAGGTCAAGGAGTCGTGGGACTTGATCCGCGAGAATCTCGCCGGCGCCCTGAAGATGGACCTCGGCAAGGCGAAGTACACGCTGGGCCCCAAGCTGGAATTCAACCCGGATAAGGAGCAGTTCGTCGGCAATCCCGAGGCCGACAAGCTTCTCTCGCGGGACTACCGCAAGCCGTACGTGGTGCCCAAGGAAGTCTGAACGGTCTGCACGGGTTGCCGACTCGAAAGGAGCAGACGATGAATCGCGACGCGATCCTCCCGCGGCGGCGCGTGGCGCCGTCGCGGGTGCTTTCCGTTCTGGCGGTCTCGGCCCTGGCGGCGGCTTGCTCCCCGGCGCGGGCGGAAGAGAAGCCGGATAGGCCGGCCGCCGATACGACGCCGATTCTCTTCCAGGCCGAGCCCCTGCCCGGGCGCGAGGACGAGCCGCTGGAACTGAAGAAGGCGGCCAAGGTGATCAACGGGCGGCTCAACCCGGGCTGGTTGCGCAAGCATCGCGTGCGGGTCGTCGAGCCGGACAGGATCGAGGTCCAGGTTCGCGGCAGCGATGAGGAGACGATCCGCCGCATCACGCGCCTCGCCGAAAGCCCGGGCACGCTGGCGTTTCGCGTCGTGGCGGACAGGCGCATCGAGAAGGACCTCATCGAGAGGGCACGCAAGGCCGAAGGCGCCGAGGTCCGAGGCGAAGACGACGAGCGGCTGGCCCGTTGGGTCCCCGTGCGCCCGGGCTGCGAGGGGAACCTCGCCCTCGACTTCAAACGCGACGACCTGGGCGTGCGCAAGGTCAAACGGGGCGTCGGCGAGCGACTCGAGTTGCTGCTCCTCGTCGACGCGGAGAACGTGACCAACGAGGACATCGTCCGGGCCTCGGCGAGTCAGGACGCCCGGGGCAAGCCCTCGATCGACGTCGAGCTCACCGAGGATGGCGGCAAACGGTTCGGCAGACTGACGCGTGACAATCTGCCCGACGAAGAGACCGGCATGGCTCGGCGCCTGGCCATCGTGCTCGACGGTGGCGTCTTCTCGGCCCCGCAGATTCGGGGTCGCATCACGCGGCGGGCGCAAATCGTGGGCGATTTCAGCAAGCAAGAGGTCGAGGAGATCGCCGCGGTCCTGAGCCACAACCCGATGCCCGTGCGCCTGCGGCGGGTGAAGTGACGAGGGGCGAGGGGCGAGCGGCAACCCGGAGCCTACCGCGGACCGTGGCTCGCCTTGTGCCACAGGTCTTGGAACTCCGGCGTCTTGGTCCAGTCCTGGAAGGGGAAGACCTTTCGGGCCCGCTCCGGGCTGAGCCTGGTCGCGTCGATCGTGGTCCGGAGAACCTCGACCGGTTCGTCGTCGTCTCCCCCGAACCACGCGACCCAAGCCAGAAGGAGGTACCCCTCGGGCATCTTCGGGAACAAGCGAATCGCGGATTCCGCTAGCTGCCGCATCTCGGCCAGCTTGGCCCGGGCCGTCTCCTCGTCGTCCGCGTCCGCGGGCCATCGCAGCGTGGCCCGCAACGCGATCAGGAAGGGATCGCCGCCAATAGTTCGGTCGAGTCGCTCCAGGCAGGTGTCCATCTGCTCGACATCTCCCCGCATTCCATAGTAGTTGAACAGGATGAGATCGACCGCCGGATCGGTCGGATAACAGGCGCGAAAGCGTTCCACCGCGCGAAGGTACAGCGTCGGGTCCCCGCGCTGGCAGGTAGCCGCCAGGTAGGGAGCGAGGACCCACTTCTCTTGCTGGAGCTCGGGCGGGAGGCGGTCGAACGCGGCAATCACCTCGGCGAAATCCTGGGATTTGCACGCGCGGAAGTATCGCAGACACTCGGCTCGGTGCTTGACGAAGAACTGCTGCGGCCCGGCGAGTTGCTCGAGAAGCCCTTCAGCCTGGGCGCGCGAGGTGAACAGAATCCACATTCGGCAACAGCCGTCTGAAACCGGCTCCATAAGGAGGCTGAATCGGGCATCGACGATCTTGATGTCGCCCTGCTTGGTTCGCCCCAATGTGAGCTCGTTGTAGTCGAACCCGCTGGCCAGGCCGATGGCTCGGAAGACGGCGATCATCTGCCCGCCGCGATCCTCGACGCGAAGCAGCTTGTAGGTCCCGCCTCCAGCCACGACGGTCTCATGGCCTGCGCGATCTGCAGCGACATCCTCGCGCTGTCGAGGAAGCCCCGCGCGTACTCCTGGCGGGAACGCTGGGGGATACCCATTCTGGCCACCACGTTTTGGGCCATGATCTCCAGATCGATCACTTCATGCAGACAGCGCGCGTTGCCGTTGGCGACCTGGATTTCGATATCCTCCGCGAAGAACTCGGCGACGTTCCGGGGCGGCTTGGTCCAGAGTTGCCCATGCACGGGGTGCCGCGACGGCGGGGTCGTCGATCGAGGCGCGACCGGCGATGACGTCGCGGGCGGCGTGGTCGGCAGACCCGCGGGGGAGCCGCTTCCGGCAGGCGAGCCGCCGTCTGCACTGGCCGGGGCGCGGCTGCGCGAAGGACGCGAGCCTCCGGTCCATGAAGTGATCATCATGGCCACAAGCAGCACGGCCACCGCGGCTCCGCCCAGGCCGACCACCCACCACATGGCCGGGTTGGTGTCGCCATCGGCGCGCCCTGCGGCTGGGCCCAGGCGTGCCGGTCCTACCGAAAGCCGGGGTGGCGACAGGTGCCTCGGGGCCGTGGCCTCCGGCAGTTCGGCGTCCAGAAGCGCATCCAGAGGATCGGGCTCTTCAGCAACCGGCACTGGCGAAAGCGGCCTCGGGCTGGACGCCGGTGTGACCGAGATGGTCAGAGACGTGCCGCACGCCGGGCAAGGCTGCTCGGTTCCCACCAGGTGCCGCGGCGCGCCGATCCGTCTTTCGCAGCCGGGACAGGCAACTTCGAGCAGGGCCGCACTCCCTGGGGATCGCGCGGGGGGCGGCGCCGGACTGACCCGCGGTTCCGTCAAATTCGGCACGATCACCCCAGCGCCGCACTTGGGGCATGGCTGCTCGCGACCCGCGAGGTCCTTGCGGGCACCCAGACGGGTCCCGCAGGAGGTGCATTCTACCTCGATCAACACGGTCGGCTCCCGGAACGGCCATCTCCAGCAACACCCCCCAGAACGCACTAAACTCGCCGCTGCCGCGGCCGGTCAATCGCGGCGCTCCGCTCCAAAGCCTAACTCCTGTGGTGAGCTATGCTTCCTATTATTGGCGGCTGTGTGGCCAACGGTCTTCGGTGATGGCGCACGACCCGAAGACCGGTGTTGATCGCCAGGACCGAGTCTGCCGCGCAGCCACCTGGAGCCGCCGGGTCGGAAGACCGGATCTCGAAACGCCGCGCCCTCCGGCCCGGCCGAACCCCCGGCTCCCCAGTCCCGCCTGACGTCGCCGAACATGACCTCCCCTCCGAGCCGCCGACTTCGCGCGATGGCCGCCCGGCGCATGCCGCTCGTTGCGCTTCTGGCGGGCCTGCTCCTGACGGTCTTTGCCTGGCGCTACGTGGCATGGCGGAACCACCAGCGCAACCAGACCCGGTTCGTGGCATGCGCCGATCAGGCCGCCTCGGAGCTGGGCAACCGCCTGACCACCAGCGAGCGCCTCCTGCGGGGCGTGCAGCTCCTGTTCGCCGCCAGCCAACAGGTGGAGGCTGACGAGTGGAGTGCCTACGTGGTCGGGCTGCTCCAGGCTTCCGATTCGCCCTACTTGAGGCGAATTGCCTACGTGGTCGGCCGCCCGGCCGCCTCCGATGCCAGCGGCCAAGCCGATGCCGGAGTCGGTAGCTCCAAAGCGTGCGTCGAGAAGGGCCTCCCGGTAAGAGACCTTGCGGTGCGTTACGTGGAGTCGGCTCGGCACGAGAACGACCCGGGTGCGTTTCCGCTGCAAACACTGCGTGACTGCGCTGGGGACCTCGCGCTTTCCTGCGACGCGGGCCAGCCCGCCCTGAGTCGAACCTGGCGGTCGGATTCCTACGGAGGCGATTCCGGCCTGTTCCTGGTCATGCCCGTCTATCGCCGTCCGCCGGCCGAGGACAACCGGCAGGCCCGTCGCCGGGAGCTCGAAGGCTGGGTCGTGGCCGAGCTTTCGGTCAACCGGCTGACGGAGGCCCTGCTGCCGTCTGCGGACCTCTACGCCGCCTTGTACGACGTGACCACCGGGGAGCAAGTGTGGCAGACGGAGGGTCTGGAGCGCGTTCGGGCCGACTCGCGGCGCGACAACCGCGCCAGCCGGCGCATCTGTTTTGCGGGACACGGCCTCCGCCTGGACCTGGTCGGCGGGCCGGCGTTCCACGCGCCGACTCGCGGGCTGCCGCGGGCGGTCCTGGCGACCGGCCTGGGCACCAGCCTGCTGTTGTTCGTGGCCGCCTTAGGGTGGAGCCGCACCCAGGCCTCCGCGCGCCGCCTGGCCGAGCAGATAACCGAGTCGTTGAGGGAGCGCGAGGAGCAGTACCGCGGCATCTTCGAGGCCTCGACCGAGGGGCTGTTCATCGTCGATGCGGACGGGACGATCCTCGATGCCAACCCCAGGGCGGACGCTATCTTCGGCTACGCGCGCGAGGAGCTGATCGGCATGCACGGCACGCGCCTGGTCGCACCCGAGCGTGCCGACCGGGGCCCGGCATTCCTGCGGAGGATCGTCGAGACGGGCGAGGCCCTCGAGGAGTCGAAGGGACGGCGCAAGGACGGCACCGTCTTCGACATGGAACTACGCGGCGCGCGGTTCGTCTTGCGCGGCCGGCCAAGAATGCTCGGGGCGATCACCGATATCACGCCGCGCAAAGAGGCCGAGAAGAGCCTGCAAGAGTACGCCCAGGCCCTGGAAGAGGCGAACCGCTGCCTGGAGGAGTATTCCTTCTCGGCCCAGGCGGCCACCGCGGCCAAGAGCGAGTTCCTGGCCAACGTCAGCCACGAGGTCCGCACCCCGATGACGGCGATCCTCGGATTCGCCGAGATCCTCCGGAACGAGGGCGATCTGTCCAAGGCCCCCCTGGCCCGCGTCGAGGCCATCGACACGCTGATCCGCAACAGCGAGTACCTCCTGCGCCTGTTGGACGAGGTGCTCGACCTCTCGAAGATCGAAGCGGGCCGGTTCGAGGTGGAGAGGACGGAGTGCTGTCTCGTCGAGCTGTTCGGTGACGTGCATCGCCTTATGCAGGTCCGCGCCCAGACCAAGGGCCTTCCCCTGGACCTGGAATACGAGTGGCCCCTGCCCAAGACCATCCTCTCCGACCCCACCCGGCTCCGGCAGATCCTCATCAATCTGGTGGGCAACGCGATCAAGTTCACTGAGCGCGGCGGCATCCGGCTCCGCATCCGGCTGCTCGACGCCGACTCACTCGCTCCCCGTCTGGAGGCCGAGCTGACGGATACCGGCATCGGCATGACTCGGGAGCAGACGGCCCGCATCTTCCATCCCTTCTCCCAGGCGAATCACTCCGTCGCGCAGCAGTTCGGCGGGACGGGGCTGGGCCTGGCCATCAGCCGCCGCCTGGCCAACCTGCTCGGCGGGGACATTACCGTGACCAGCGCCCCCGGCAAGGGAAGCACGTTCCGGTTCACCGTGGCCACCGGGCCGCTGGACGGCGTGCCCATGATCCACTCGACGGACGAAGCCCGGGTTGGCCGGCCCTCCTCGCCGCGCACGGTCGAGTTCGACTGGGACAAGACGCCGCTGCGGGGCCGCGTGCTGCTGGCCGAAGACGGTCTGGACAACCAGCGGCTGTTCTCGTTCATCCTCCGCCGCTCCGGGGCCGAGGTGACCGTCGTGGAGAACGGACGGGAGGCCGTCGAGGCGGCGCTGGCGGCGAACGAGGCCGGCACGCCCTATGACGTGATCCTCATGGACGTGCAGATGCCGGTTCTCGACGGCTACGCGGCCACGCGCCAGCTTCGCCAGCACGGCCACCACGGACCGATCATCGCGCTGACCGCCCACGCGATGAAGACCGACCTGGTCAAAGGCCGCGAGGCGGGCTGCGACGATTTCGCCACCAAGCCGATCAGCCGCGCGGACCTCGTGACCCTGATCGCCCGCCACCTGCGCGCCGCCGCTCACGCCCCGAACCAGGCCTCGAGCACCGCGAGGTAGAGGTCGGCGATTCGCGAGGCGAACGCCGCATCACCTTCCTCGTGCAGCGGCGAGACCACGATTCGGCCGGCGCGGCGCCGCGCCCCCTGGGGCAGCCGCCTCGCCACGCTTTCATCGGGGGCGAGAATCCTCCACGCGTTCTCCGTCGATTCCTCCAAGAACCGCCGGTACCGGGGATCGGCCTCCGCCAGGTCCAGCTCATCGGCCCATGCGCTGACGACGTAAGGGACGCCGCTCTCCAGAGCGAGATGGGCGAGGATCGAGGCATGCTGCGCGTGGATCACCTGGGGATCGCCCTCGCCCACCTCGGCGTCCAGTTGGCGCCGCAGCGCCTCGCGGTACTCGGCGATTTGCGCGTCGGAAAGGCCCGACAGGAGAACACCTCCCGGCGTGGGACGGAATCGCGGCGGACCGAATCGCACGTCGGCCGACGGATCGTCGCCCATCGGGACCCGGCGCACCCGCGCGTCGGCCTCGGCGTCGGGCTTGCCCGCCTCCACCGCCATCAGGCAGCGGACCTGATGTCCCAGGCGCGTAAGCCCCCGCACCAGTCGCATCGTCTCGGCGCCGCCGGGCTGCTCTCCGAGTGGCAGATGCGAGGTCAGAAGTATGCGCAAGGCAGGCGTTCCTCGAAACGGGGTGAGTGGCGCGGCAGGCGAGTCTGCCCCAGGCTCGGATGCGCCGGCGTTCCGCGGTGGGATGAACCTGTGATGAGAACAGGCCGACCCACGTATCTGGGGCTCCAGCGCCGCCTGGGCCCCGGAGACGTCCCACTGGGCCGAGCGTCCCCCGGCGCACGGCATGGCGGTCCGGAGAGGTCGATCCCTTCCACGCAACTCGCCTCGCGTGATTCCGGAAGAGGGGGAAGGACCCTTCTGCCCAAGCGGCCCGAAGAGTGCTTCGCAGAGACGGAGGGACCGTCTTCTTTCCCAGGATCGTACACGGCTATTCACTCCATTTCCAGCAACCGCGTGCCATCGATCTCTCGGGCGCCGTAGGCCTCGACGACGCTGGCGGGTTTCCGTTGAACCACCGCCTCGATCTCGCGCCTTAGTCGCGTGACGGAGCGATCGTCAGTCAACAGACCGTGCGGCAGGACTCGGACGGCCACGATGCGGTCCGTCTCCACGCAGAACGCCGTGTCAACCGCCCCCATGCCGCCGGACGCGAGCTTCTCCAGGGTATTGTACTCGCCCGACGGCTCGATCAAGACCGTCTGCTGGCCGGCCCGCGGCGCCGCCGCGGCACGACGGGCTGGTGGCACACGAGGCGGAGGCGGAGCTTCCCAACGGCGGGCCCAGCTTCGCACGCGATTGCCGGTCGTACGCGCCGTCCTTTCCGGCGCCCAGCAGGCAGATCCGCTCCGCCGCCCCGTTCCTTCAGAAGCCGCTGGGACTCGCCCCGTTCAAGACCGGCCCGGGACGACCGTAGATGAGACATCTGCCGATCCGCAGCCGCGGCTGATCCTCAGGCAGAATCCAAAGCCACTTGTGATACGGGTCGAACGCGGCCCCCTTGGGCATCGTATCGGGACCTTGGACGGCGAATGCCGTAAGAACGGCCCCAGAGCTTCCGGGCTGCAATCCGAGATGCTGAGGCGGGACCCGGGCCGCCACCTGCGGAGCTCGGGGTTGATCGCAACGCGAGCCGCCCGAAAGGAACCGGGGAGCCCGCAAGGCCAAGGGGGGATCCGTGCCCGGACACGATTCAGACGGGCAACCGATCGGCCGAGCGCTCGTCCACTTCATCGCTCACGCCGGCGATCTCCCAGGCGCGCTCGTCCTCGATCGGCGGCGGCTCGACGCGATAGCCTTGGGCGCTGAGCGCCCAGTGGACCAGTCGGTGGCCGTAATTGCCCACTGCGGCGAAGTCCTCGGCCTCGAAGATGCGGATCTCCGCGCACCTCGAGGCGGCCATCTCCTCGGCCTCGCGGCGGTGGAAGGCGTAGAGCTCGCCGGGCGCCGCACCGCGAAGCCCGGCAAAGTGCAGGTACCGCGCGAGACCCTCGGGGAGCGGGGGCACTTCTTCCGACGACGACTCGACGAAGGTCCCGTCGGAAAGCACCGAGATGAACCCGAACGCGGCCTTCCGGCGCCAGAACGCCAGCCGCCAAAGCTCAATCGTGCCGAAGACGCAGCCGTCGGGGCTCAGGAAGAAGCGCACGGCGAATTCGGTGTGCCCCTGTCGCACTTCGAAGTCGCCCAACAGCCGAAGTCCCGCCGCCAGCATGCGCGGCGTGAGCGCCTCGAAGTGGCGTCGGGCGGCAGCCGGAAGGTCGTCTCGCTCGACCGGCTGATACGCGAAGTCGCGATATGCCAGACGACGCAGCCCCAGGCGAACCACGGCCAGACAAGCCACGGCCGCGGCGCCGAGGGCCAATACCGCTCCGAGCATCGCGGGCAGGTCTTCCATCGAAAGCGTGGGCATGCGTCCGGTTCCTGCGAAAACGCTGATGGTCGCCGACGGTCATGCCTCCGACCCCTCTCCTGCAAGCATACCTTGCGGGGGCCTAGCAGGGCGCGGAGCATGCGCCGGGCCATGTGGTGTTTTCTCAACAGGCGGCTCCAAACCGCGGGAAACCGGGCGGTGGGCGGAGGACCGGTCCGCGGCGCCGGTCGCTCGCCACGCCGAGGGACGCCGCCGCGGAGTTGCCGCGCACGATCCTGGCAGGGACAAGGGGTCAGAACCCTGTTGCGCGAAGCACCCTTCGGGCCGCTTGGGCAGAGGAGTCCTGGCCCTTCTTCCGGAATCACGCAAGGCGATCTAGAGGTCTCCGATCCCGCCCGAGCCGATCGCGCGGAGATGCTCGGTCTGGTTGAAGGTGACCAGTTTCACCTCGCCGTCGGTCAACTCGAGCTGCGTGATCGAGCCATTGCGCAGGCTGAATGGGTGCAGCCGGGCCGGGATCTCCAGCAGGGACTTCAGGGCCGCGGCCAGCAGCCCGCCGTGGCTGACGACCGTCACACGCCCGAGGGCGCGGCGCGCAATGTGGTCGATGACTGTGCGGCCCCGCTCCATCAAGGCCCGGCGCGACTCGCCGCCGGGCAGGGCGAAGTCCGGATCGCCGCTCCGCCAGCGGGCAATATGCTCGGGGAACCGCGCGTCAAGCTCCGACTTGAGCTGGTGCTGGAACACGCCCACGCAAATCTCCATCAGCCGCGGATCGGTCTGGACGGGCAGCCTGAGGGCCTCGCCCACGGGCAGGGCGGTGTCCATCGCCCGGCGCAGGGGGCTGGAGTACAAGGCCTCGATCGGCTCGCCGCGCAATGCCTCGGCCACGGCCCGGCTCTGACGGCGCCCCAGATCGGAGAGCGGGACGTCGGACTGGCCCTGGATGCGGCCCTCGGCGTTGTAAGTGCTTTCTCCGTGGCGGACGCAGTAGAGTAGCATGGGCAGGACGCGTTCAGGCGGTCTTTTGAGTCGGTGTCCGGCGCACTTCCGAAGTCTGCGAGACTTCGGAAGCCCCCGGCGACGCAGAAGTCCTCTCTTTAGCCGGCGGGGGTTGGAAATCCGGACGGCCTTCATCTTACAATAAGCGGCAACGGGCCGGCGCGGCCCGGGCGGCCCGCCTTACCCAGCCCCGATCCTAACCGAACCGAGGAGCTCCCACCATGTCGCACCGCAGAACGTTTCTCGTCCTCGCCCTGGCCACGCTGGTCTCTGCCGGCTGGGCTTCCGAAGCCGTTGCCGCGGACAAGATCAAGGTCCTGCTCGTGGGTGGACGGGGCCACGACTGGAAGGGCTTCCACGCGGTGGTCTCGAAAGTGCTCGACAAGACGGGTGACTTCGACCTGACCTTGACGGACAAGCTCGACGACCTTGCGGCCGACAACCTCAAGAAGTACGACGTCGTGATGTTCTACGGCTCCGGCGGCAACTTCACCGACCAGGCCCAGGAGGACGGCCTGAAGGGTTTCGTCGAAGCCGGCGGAGGGCTGGTCGGCGTGCACGCCACCGACGCCTTCAAGAAGTCGGACGTGTACTGGCGCCTGCTGGGCGGGCGGTTCACCGGGCACGGCGGCGGCAAGTTCACGATCCGCATCGAGGACAAGAAGCACCCCATCACCGCGCCCATGGAGGACTTCGAGATCCAGGACGAGACCTACCGCAACAAGTATCACCCCGAGTTCAAGCTCCACAGCCTGGGCCGCATGGACCGGGACAAGGAGCAGCAGTCGATGATCTGGGTCCAGGAGTTCGGTGGGGGTCGCGTGCTGAACACGACGCTCGGGCACGGCAAGCCCGCCTTTGAGAACCCGCACCTGCAGCGGCTCGTCAC
This sequence comes from uncultured Pirellulales bacterium, assembly GCA_964434165.1. GTDB lineage: Bacteria > Planctomycetota > Planctomycetia > Pirellulales > Thermoguttaceae > CAYSUS01. Next base: position 18,687 of record CAYSUS010000080.1, on the reverse strand, counting down.
CCGCGGGCTGTACTGGGCCGCGGGGCGCGAGCCCAAGGACCCTTAAGCTCGGCATGCCGCGGGGTCGCTCGGCCCGCGGCGCACGTGGGAGGACGGACGGATCGACGCAACCCGGCGCCACAGGGCGATGCCTCTCTGGATGCGGCTGTTCGTGGTGGTGGTCATCGCGGCCTCGATCGCCGCGGCGATCTGGGCCTGGGTGCACCAGCCGCGCCTGGTCGATCAGTGGGACAGCTTCCAGGTCGGCCGGGCCGAGAGCTATGCTGAGGCAGCCGCTCTGATCGGTCAGGTCGAGCAGGCCCCCCGCGCCTGGCCGGCGATCCGGGAGCTCTGCCACAAATGGGGCACGGGCAACCAGCGGTTCGACCTCTACCTGGCCGACTACGTGCGCCGCGGCCCCAGCAGCGAGCCTTTGCGCAAAGCGTTCTCGCTGGAGTTGACCTGGCGCCCGGACCAGCTCCCGCGGTGGAGGCACTACTGGCTGTGGCAACTGCCGGCCGAGGCCGACGCCCGGATCGCCTCGATGGTCGCGCACTACGATCTCCTGTCGCAGGCGGAGCCGCCGCGATCGATCGCCTGGCGCGAGGTGCTCGACCTTCAGGCGCTTTTCGAGGTCACCGGCCAGCGCGACCTGGCCAACCGGTTGAAGCCGGACAACTGGCGGTCGCGCTACGCGCGCTGGCGCGAGGCGTGCCCCGACGGCGTTCCGCCCCAGGAGCGTCCGGAGCTGCCGCTGCCCGACTGGGAGGGCCCCCCGCCGGACGCCTCGCTCCTGGTGGGGGAGCGATGAGGCGGGAACGACGTGCTTGAAGTAGGAAGTACGACGAGTAGGGAGTGCGACTTGACGCTGAAGTGCAAAGTCACCAGCGCTCCTCCCCTCGTGGCCCGACCGCAAGCGGCGGGCGAGCCCGCAGGCTGCGTGCGGCGAGCAAACGCAACCGGGGCTCCCCTTGGCAAAGGAGAGCCCCGGAAAGGGTCTTCTGGGAAAACGGCTCGGAGGCGGCCGGCTACCGGACCCGGCCGCCTGCTTCCTGCTCTGGCGTGAGACGACCGGACTGCGCGGGGTCGCGCCCGCCTCGTGCAAGGCGAGCGGGCGTGCCACGGCACGCGGTGCCGGCTCCGGCGGCAATGGACTCCTCGAGTCGGAGCCCAACGGGCCGGGCCATCAGGATGCGCAAGGCCCGCGGCGAAACGGACGCGCCGGCAGTTCGATGGTCCCCTGAATCTCGACGTACCTTTCCGAGAGTTGAAATGGTGATGAGGCGGAAAAGACAGCCCCGACGGAACGGAAACCGACCTCCTTTCTCAACAGGGAGGCCTGGGGCGAGAGGGATATGGCGGCAGCACCAGGCACCCCGAGGCCCCGCGGCTCAACTGGACGTGCTGGATACGGAGACGACGACGGAGACACAGGGCATTCAACCCAGGGCTGAACGCCCCCAGCGGCGGGCCGGAACGGGCGAGCCTCATCGCGTTGGCGCCGACCCAGCCGGGTGGCAACGGCCCGAAGTCGTGAATCATGTGCCGGCTCGGCTTGGGTTGGGTTGGGTCGCTTACCCGGCGCTGACGCTCAGTCCCGCGTGGTTTCGACTGGTCTCGTCCACGCCGCCGGAAGACGGGCCGCACGGAAAGCCCTCTGACTGAAGCGCCGCGCACGGGTTGGTGGTTTGGTGTCAGGAGCGCCAGCTCCCTCGCGGGTTGCGTTGCTGGGGCTGGCGCCGCCGTCCTCCGGCACGATCCCATATACACGACGAAGACGGGAAGTCAAACGACGCGCGCAAGGAATTCGCCGTCGGAACTGCCCGAAACTCCTTAAGTGTCGCCGGGCCAAGCGCCTGCGACTTGAGAAAAAAACACCGGACCGGTCGCCGCGTTGTATCCGGCGCCGGCGCATCGGTTGCCAGGGCCACCCAGCCTCCCGGGCCGGAGCGCTCGGCGTCCGCCGCAGAGTGCTCCGCGTTCGCTACGACCGGGCGGACCGGGGCAAGCTGCGCGAGAAGGTTCAGAAACTCCGCACAGGTCCGCCCGACCTGGGGCCCCAGCGTCCGCTGGGGCAGCGGCGGGGCGGGCCGCAACACCGGGGTTTCCCGGATCCTCGCTTTGCCGTAGAAAGAGAACTTCCGAGGACCACGCCATGCAAGCACGTATCGCGAGCGCCGGCCGCCCCGTTGCCGCGCTGTGCCGGACCGTCGCGACCCTGTGCGCCGCCATGGCGGTCTCCCTGCCATGCTTCGTGCCCGGACCCGCCCACGGCCAGGAGGCGACGGTCCCCAAGCCCTCGGTCGAGGAGATCGCGGCCGAGGACCTTCGCGCGCGTCTGGAGCGGCTCGACGGGGCCACGGACATCGACGAATCGACGCGGGGCAAGATGCGGCAGCTCTACGAGCAGGCCCTGGCTGAGCTCGACGGGGTCAGGAAGCGGGAGGAATCCGTCGCGGAGCTGGGCCGACAGGCACGGCTCGCCCCCGAGCGGCTGGCCGAGCTTCGCAGGGCTCTGGGCGAGCTTCCCGAGAAGCCCCTGGCGCTGCCGCCGGAGGATGCCCGGCGAAAGGAGCTGGAGCAGGCCCTTGCCCAGGCCAGGGACAAGCTGACCAAGGCCAAGGAGGCCTTGGCTCGCTGGGAGGCCGAGCCGAAGCGGCGGGCGGGACGTCGCAACGAGATCCCCGCGGAACTGAGTACGGCGGCGGCCCAACTGGAGCAGACCATCCGGCAACTGGCCGCCCTCGATGCGCAGCCGGATCCGACGCCGCTGGCCATTGCCGAAAAGGCCCTGCTCCTTGCCCGGCATAAGGCGATCCGGCAGCAGATCACCGCGCTGGAGCGGGAGCAGGCGGCCTACGAGACCACGGCCGAGCTCGTGCCGCTGGAGCGCGACCTGGCCGCGGCCGAAGCGGCCCGGGCGGAGGAGGCGGTGGAGCGGATCAGCGCGGCGCTGGAGGCCCGGTTGCAGGAGGAAGCCGCGCAGAAGGCCGAGCTGGCGCGGATCGAGGCGGCCGAGGCCCATCCGCTGCTCAAGCCGTTGGCGGACGAGAACCAGCGGATGGCCGAGCGATCGGAGGAGCTCGTGGCGGCGATCCGCAGGACTTCCGATGAGCTGGAGCAGACCCAGGAGGAGCTCGAGGCCCTGCGCAAGCAGTTCACGCGAACCGAGGAGAAGGTCAAGGCCGTGGGGCTGACCAACGCCATCGGCCTGCTTCTGCGCAAGCAGCGGGCGGATCTCCCCGACGTGAGCGATTACGAGCGGGAGATCTCCAAGCGGCAGCCCGAGATCCGCAGCGTCAAACTCGAGCTGTTCGAAAAGGAAGACCGGCGATCGGAGCTGGCCACGCTCGACCGCCAGACGCAGAAGGTCCTGGAGCGGATCGGCACGCCGGAGCGGATGCCCCCGGAGGACTGGGAGCTGGCGATCCGCGACCTGCTCAGCTCGGAGCGCGAGTTGCTCGACGGGCTGATCCGCAACTGCAACGCGTACTTCGACGTCCTCGTCGATCTGGACAACGCCCAGACGCAGCTCATCCGCCAGGCCGAGGAGTACAGCGACTTCGTCACCGAGCGCGTGCTATGGACGCGCAGCACGAGTCTGCCCGACGCGGCCACGATCCGGCACGGCGCGGGGGCGATTCTGTGGCTCGCAAGCGGGTCGAACTGGAGCGCGGTCGGCGCGACGCTGGTGGACGACGCGCGGAGCAATCCGCTCGCCGTCTCGCTCGGCGCCTTGCTGCTGGTGCTGTGGATCTACGAGCAGCGACCCATGCGGCGAAGGATCACCAAGGTCGGCACCCTGGCCGCGCAGCCAGGGTTCTATCGCCTGCTGCCGTCGATCCAGGCCCTCACGCTGACGCTGCTGGTCTCCGCGCTGTGGCCCGGCGTAATGGCCTTCGTGGCGTGGCGGCTTCGGGGGGCGCTGCCCGACTCCGACTTCGTCAAGGCCGTCGCCGGAGGGCTCTCCACGACGGCCGCGTTCTTCTTTCCCCTGGAGTTCTTCCGCCAGGTGTGCCGCCCTCGCGGGCTGGCCGAATTGCACTTCGGCTGGCCGTCGGGCGGGGTCCGCGTGATCCGCGTCAACCTGCGCTGGCTGGCCCTGACCGGCATGCCCGCGCTGTTCGTTGCGGCCACCTTCCTGGCGCAGAGCGACGAGCGCTACGAGAACTCCCTGGGCCGGCTCGCGTTCGTCGTGTTCATGCTGCTGCTGGCGGCGTGCGCCCACCACCTGCTCCGGCCGGGCGGCGACCTTTACCGCCACCTGCTGGCCGATCGACGTGAAGGCTGGTTCTATCGATTCCGGCACGTCTGGTACGGACTGGCGACGCTCGTGCCGGCCGGCCTGGCCGCTCTGGCCGTGGCCGGGTTCTTCTACACGGCGGCCCAGCTCGGCCTGCGGCTCCGTCAGACCCTGATCGTCCCCCTGGTGCTGGCCGTGGCGGGGGCGATCCTCTCGCGGTGGGTCCTGGTCGTGCGGCGGCGCCTGTCGATCGAGCAGGCGCGCAGGCGCCGCGCGTCGCAGGCCGAGCCGGCCGGGACGGGGACCGAAGGCTCGCAGATCGCCGCCATGGCCGCGACGGCCGAGCCGGGGGTCGATCTGACCCGCGTCAGCGCCCAGGTGCAGACGCTCATCGAGAGCTCGCTGGCCGTGGTGGCCTTCCTGGCCGTGTGGTGGATCTGGGTGGACGTCCTGCCCGCTCTCAACGTACTCGACCGCGTGCCGCTGTGGCCGACGACCGTCCAGGCGGCCGAGACGATCAAGGCCCCCGATGGCACAGTCACGGTGAAGACCGTCGAGCGGCTCGGGTCGATCACCCTGGCCGATCTGCTGGCCGCCGTGCTGATCTTCCTGATGACCTTCGTGGCGGCGAGCAACATCCCCGGCTTCCTGGAGATCCTCATCCCGCAGAAGCTACCCATCGACGCCGGCGCCCGCTACGCCATCGCCACGATCACCCGCTACGGGATCACGATCGTCGGCCTGATCCTGGGCTGCGCGATGATGGGCATCAGCTGGTCCAAGCTGCAGTGGCTCATCGCGGCGGTGAGCGTGGGCCTGGGGTTTGGACTTCAAGAGATCTTCGCCAACTTCATCTCCGGTTTGATTCTGCTCTTCGAGCGGCCGATTCGGGTGGGCGACATCGTGAGCCTCGACGGGGAGACCGGCGTGGTCTCGCGCATCCAGATCCGCGCCACGACGATCACCAACTGGGACCGCCAGGAGCTGATCATCCCCAACAAGGAGTTCATCACCGGCCGCTTCCTCAACTGGAGCCTGACCAACCCCATCAACCGCGTGGTCATCAAGGTGGGAGTGGCCTACGGGTCGGATACGGAGCTGGTGACCGAGACGCTTCGCCGCGTCCTCGACGAGCATCCCGAGGTGACCGACGACCCGGCGCCCCTGATCAACTTCGAGGGGTTCGGCGACAGCACGCTGGACTTCGTGATCCGGGCGTACCTGCCCAACTTCGACAAGCGGCTGAGGACGATCCACGAACTGCACATGGCGATCGACCGCGAGTTCCGCAAGGCCGGCATCGAGATCGCCTTCCCGCAGCGCGATCTGCACCTCCGCTCCGTGGCCGGCCTGCCCGAGAGCTGGCAATCGGGCGAGCCGGGGAAGCGGCGCGAGGAAGGGCCGGGCGAGGATCGCTGAGAAGAGGGCCCCAGCCAACGCTTGCCGCCGCGGCGATCCTTGACACGCCGGCGCGCGATCGCGCTAATGCCGCTTTCTCAGGAATTACCAGGCCTCGAGCGAGGAGCCGATCGTGAGACGCGTCGTTTACTGGGTATGGGAGAAGGGCATCGTCTCCACGTTTCTGGCCGGGCTGTTCGCCGTCCTCCCCCTGGTGATCACCGTGGCCATCCTGGCCTGGGTGGCCGCGTTGCTGCACGGGGTGCTCGGCCCCGGCAGCGCCGCGGGCGTGGTGTTCCGCTCGCTGGGGCTCCAGTTCGTCAGCAACCCGGAGGTCGCCTGGGGCCTGGGGGTGGTGTTCGTGCTGGCGGCGATCTGGCTGCTGGGGCTGGCGATGAAGTCGTTCCTCCGCCGCCGCATCGAGATGCTGCTCAACGGGATCGTGGAACGGATCCCGATCTTCAAAAGCCTCTACTCGGCCGTCGCCCAGGTGGTGGGCATGCTGACACAGAAGGAACAAACCGATCTGAGCGGGATGAGCGTCGTGTTCTGCGCGTTCGGCGATCCCCCCGGGGCCGGCATGCTCTGCCTCTTGGCCACGCCCGAGGTCTATCGATTCGGCGAGCGCGACTACCAGATGATCTACATCCCCACGTCGCCGGTGCCCATGACGGGCGGCCTGATCCTCGTGCCGGCCGAGCGCGTCACGCGCGTCGAGATCAGCGCCGAGGAACTGATGCGGGTGTATCTCTCGCTGGGGATCCTTTCACCCCAGGCCATGCCGGCCCGGTACCGCCGCGGCCTGGAGGCCGTGGTGGAGCGGCCCCCGAAGACCGAATGAGACGGCGAGACTACTTCTTCCCCTGCGGCTCGACCTTCAGGCCGTGGAGCTTCACGTCGTCCCAGTAGCCGTGGTCGTCGAACGAGCCCAGGCCCACGCGGCCCCAGGTGAAGGTCTTGTCCTTGGCCACCATGATCGGCTGGTCCATGTCGTCGAAGTAGACCTCGATCGTGCCGTCGGCCGTCTTGCGGACCACCTTGACGTCGTGCCAGCCGTCGTCCCAGGGCACGCCGGGCGACTTGTTCCCGGTGATCATCTTGCGGGGCGCGTCGTTGACGATCATGATCTGGCTGGAATGCGGGTCAGGGCTCCTGCCCAGATGCACGTAGTAGAAGTGCGCCGGGTCCTGCCAGCCCCAGAAGATGCACATGTCGCGGTGGCCGCCGGCCTTGCTGTTCGTGCTGAGGACCTTGGCCGTGAGCACGAAGTCGCCGACCGTCACGTCCTTGATCAAGGAGACGTTGTGCGGGCTGCGGTGCGGCGGCTTGTACTTGCTCATCTGGAACTGGTTATAGACTTTGCCGCGGTCGGTCTCCTTGAGCCGCCAGGCCTTCCCGTCGGTCGGCTCCCACTGCTCCGCGCCCTTCTCGAAGTCGTCTTCGAAGACCAGGGGCAGGTCGCACTTCTCGGCCGCGGGAAGCGTGGCGGCGGGGAGAACCAGCGGCAGTGCGACGAACGCAGTCACCAGGCGGATCATGGGGGGCTCCTCAGGGCATGGAGGTGGCGGTGGGGGAATCGAACGACGGGCTCCATTATGGCTCGCGTCGGCCCTGGAGGCAAAAGGGACGCACGCAACGGCGTCTGAAGGCGACCGGGGCCGCGACCGTGAGGTTGCGGGACCTCGCGCCTCAGCCGATCGGCTGTTCCGGCGCGTACAGCTCGTCGAGCATCGGGCGGAAGTAGGGGACCTGGGGAAACAGGGCCCGGCCGATCTCGGCCGCGGTCTGCGTCGAAGCCCGCAAACGCCCGGCAGCCGCCGCTCGGCTCCAGTCGAGCTGCCCCAGGACCAGCCGCGTGAAGTCGGCCACGTTCAGGGTCAGGTAGCTGCGCCCCAGGGCGCCGCACGCCGCCTGGACGCGCCGGGCCGAGAGGCGCACGCGGAGCTTGATCCCGTCCACGGCCAGGCCCAGTTCGAGGGGGAGGCGCAGGCCGGCCTCCTCGACGCGGCGGAGCCATTCGGGCTCCATCCTCTCCAGCAGCGCGACGGGATTCAGCACGCGCGCCATGAGCACCTCGCCCCACGCGGCCTCGGCCAGTTGATGCGTACCGCCGGCCGCGCAGAACGCGGCGGTCAGGGGCGCGTCCGGCGCGGCGCACCATCGGATCGACTGGCAGCCCCGCTCGATGGCATCGCCGCAGCATCGCGCGAGTAGCTCCTTGGCGGCCGCGTGACTTCCGGGCAGGGCCGCGAGCTCGACCACGTGTTCGGCCCGGGTGAAGGCGTAACCCACGATCGGCGAGTTCCGCTCCTCGATCTCCATCAGGTCGGGGCCGTCGAGGGCCACGTAGAGCTGGTCGAAGGCCTGCCGGGCGAGGAGCCATTGCCAGTAGGTCGGGCTGCGCTCGAAAGGCCCGTACGCCCCGTCCGACTGGTGCTCGTAAATCCGCACCAGGGAGCGCAACTCGAGCCGGCGCCACGGCCGGATCGTGACCCGCTTGCGCCGCGCGCCGTGCGGACGCCTGCCGTCGGCCAGCGCGGCGAGCACCGCCCGCGGGTCGCCCTGGGCGCAACTGTGCCGTCCACACAGCGCCCAGCCCGCGGGACGAAAAAAGAACGGAATCCGCGTGCGGGCCAGGCCGACCAGCGCGCCCTCCGACGCCATGCGCGACTCCGCCGCGGCCAGGAGCTCCCGGCCGTAGCCCTTGAGGCGGTATTCCGGCAGCAGCGAGAGCCAGTGCAGGCCGCTCACGGGAATGCATGCCTGGCCGAATCGCATCACGCGATGGGTCACCAGGGCATGACCCACCACGCGTCCGCGGTGTTTCAGCAGGAGGCGGTCGCGCGGCTCGTAATGGGGGTCGTCCAGCGAGGCCCGGAACTCGTGACGCGACGGCTCCTGGAAGACGCACACCAGCAACTGATGGATCGCCGTGTGATCGCCTGCCGTGGCGGGCACGATCGACGGCTCATGCCGCCGCCCCCGACCGCGCGACGATGACTTGCCCTCGCCCTTTCCCTCCTGCCGGAACGAGACCCGCGCGTTCATCGACCTGCTTCCTCCCTCGCGCACCGGGCGATCCGTCACGTGTCGCGGAACAGCGGGCGAAGCAGCGGTGCCGATCTGCGCACCCGGATGCCGGCCGTGTCGGGCAGCGCCGGCCCCGGATGCGATCCGCCAGACACCCTCGGGCGTTCCGGCGAAGCCATCCTGAATGGCTTCATGAAAGCGTATTCACGCCGATTTGGGAAGTAGCCCGTCAAAGAAATCCAACAACTCCCTTTGCGGATACAGGCAGAACGCGTACTCGCGCCAGCCGAGCACTCTTTCGGCCCGCAGCCTTCGCTCGATCTCCGCCTCGCGCGCGGCAAGCGCCTCGCGTTGGGGGGCCACAAACGGCTGCAAGGCCTCGTTGATGCGGCGGATCTCCAAGAACCGGGTCCTGGCGTTCTCGGACGTGACCGGCGCGGCGATCCAACGGGCTTTCTGGGCGGCCAGACTTGCGGGTGTCAAGCAAGCACACGCGGAGGACGGAGCGGCAAGGTCTCCGTCAAGATGTCTCTCCGGGTGCCACGTTAGTTCCCGCAGGCCATGCCGAACCGCCCGCAGTTCTCCTTCCGTCGCGCCCGGCCGCTCGACCGGAAGCAGCAGCGTGCCCGAGACGACCATCAGATGTGGTGCCGCCAGCCCGAAGAACCGCTGCACGAGGCGATCGGTCACCTGATCGTACTTGGCCCCGCCGATCCCGTGCACGAACAGGTCGCCCAGAGCCAGACGGGCCCAGAGGGTCGTGATCAGGGCCCGCGGCCGCAGTTTCACCCCCTCCAAAGCCATGTCGAGAAGCCGCTCGACGGCCCCGTTGGCCTCGGATTCCGGGCCAAGGGGCAGCGAGATCCGCCACCCGGTCCGGTCGGTCAACTCGATACGATCGTCGCGGTGCAGGGCGAACAGGGCCCGGCGCCGGGGCTCTGTCTTGGACCAGACCCAGAACGGGGCCTCCAGCCACGGCCGGTCGCTGGTCAGGTCGGGCACGGGATGCGCCGCGTTGCGGATGCCGTGCGCCCGGCGGTACTCGCCGACCACTTCGTTGTAGATCTCGCGGAAGCGGGGGAGGTGGGCAAGCAAATGGGCCGCGAACCATGCGAAAGGCTCGCCCGCGCAGACGCGGCTAAGCGGTACTTCCAGCGTCGCGACCCCCCATTGCCCCTCCAGCCGGTGCCGCGCCTGCGCCAGCCCCGCGCCCAGCAACCCCGTTGCCCGGGTCCTGTCCACGGCCATCGGCCAGTAGCGATCGAGCAGCGGATCGGACACCAGGGGCGCGAGCCGGCGGGTGGCCCTGTCGGCGAATCCGGCGAACCATTCCAAATCCTGGACCGGCCTCTCCTCGTACGGCACCGAGGCGCCCGGCCGGTCCAGCGCCATCTCGGTCCAGAACGGCCTTGGGGCCGCGCCGCTGGGGACGCGGATCGAAGTCCCCCTCACCGCGTCGTTATCCACCAGCAGGTTCACCGCCACGGCAGACCGATTGCCGGCGATCCATCCGAGCACGAAGTTCTTCAGCCACACGCCCGGGTGAAAGAGCTGGGGCTGGTGGCCGGCAATGGCGATCTCCCCCTGTCCGTCGTGGGGAGGCTCGGGCGCATCGCGGTATGAAGCGGTCCAAGCGGCCGCCTCGCGGAGCAGTTCCCTTCGCGCTTGCCGGAACAGATCGCCCAGCGCCCGGCCCTGGCAGTCGTAGCGGAAGCGATCCTCCAATCGGCGGTTGGCTGCCAGGCACTCGCCGACCCCATCGAGCGAGGGCTCCATCAGGACCGAACGGTCCTCGCGAGGCGCGCGGTACCGGCGCACTTCCTGCTGCTCCAGGGCCGAGGTCATGCCGACCGGCGGCGCGCAGCGCCGCGGCGCGTCGAGCTCGGGGCTTGCCGCACGGCGGCCAGGCATCGATCGAGCACCTCCCGATACACGGCCAGGCGCGTGTCCGCCCTGTCCAGCGCCCCGCCGAACGACCGCCGCTCGTCGAGGTAGATCAGCGGCACGGGCAGCTCGACGACAGACAGGCCCAGCGCCCAAGCCTGGACCCAAAGCTCCAAGGGCATGGCGTAGCCGGTTTCGGTGATCTCCAGATCGGCCAGGGCCGCCACGCGATAGGCCTTGAAGCCGCAAAACGCATCCGTCAGGTTCAGCCCCAACCGGCGGTTGATCTCCCGCGTCATGATGCGGTTGACCCGTCGGCGGTCCTCGGGTGGACGCGTGTCGCCGGGGAATTCGCGGAGGTACCGACTTCCGGAGACGATGTCCACGCCTTCACGGCAGGCCTCGATGAACTGCGGGATTCGCTGCGGCTCGTGCTGCCCGTCGCAGTCGATGGTAACGAGTGTCTCATACCCGTAGCGAAGTGCGAAATCGAAGGCCGTCTGGAGTGCCGCGCCGTACCCGCAATTGGTCGGGTGCGACACGACGTGAAGGTCGTTCCGCGCGCCCAGCAAGTCCGAGGTGCCGTCGGTGGAGCCGTCGTCCACGACGAGCACGTGGGGGCTGTAGCGCAGCACTTCGTCGAGAACCGGAGCCACGTGCCCGGCTTCGTTGAATACGGGTAGGGCTGTTAGCGTTCTGTTTGGCATGACCCCATTCTAGCGCTTCGCAGGACCGCGAAAAGGCTACACGCCCGCCCCGCCTAGTACCAATGGATCGGGTCGCTCTCCTCCTTGCTGGCCCAGACCTCCAGGCCCGGGAGCCGCTGCGACAGGACGTCGGCCAGCCGCTCCACCGCGAATCGTTCGGAAGCGAAGTGTCCGGGCAGGATCAGGGCCATGTTGGCCGCCTGGGCCTCCAGGCACGTGTGGAATCGCGCCTCGCCCAGCAACATGCCGTCGCAGCCCTGCTGCCGGGCCGCGGACAGCAACTCATCGGCCGCCCCGCACGCAACCGCGACCGTGCGGAGGGGTTGTTGGGGATCGCCCACCAGCTGGAGCCCTCGCAAGTTGAGGAAATGCATAACCCGCTCTGCGAGGTCACCCAGCTTCAAGGGCTCGGGCAGCCACCCCCACCTTCCTGCCGGGGGGCGATGCGATGTCTCCACGAGGGGGCTGATGCCGCGCAGCCCCAGCCCGGTGGCCAGGCGCTGGTTGATCCCCTGCGGGGCCGAGTCGAAAGCGGTATGCGCGCTGTACACGGCGATCCGCTCGGCGGCCAGATCCAGCAGCAGACGCCCGGTGAGGGTATCGGCCGTGAGCCGATCCACGGGCCGAAACGGGAGGGGGTGGTGCGTGACAACCAACCCTGCCCGGCCCTGCACGGCCTCGGCCACGGTGACCGGCGTGACCGTCAGGCAGGTCATCACCCGGGCGACGCTCCGCCGGCGGTGACCCATCAGCAAGCCCGTGTTGTCCCATTCCTCGGCCAGACTGGGCGGGGCGAGCTCGTCAAGGCAGTGAACGATAGTCTCGATCGTCAACATGGATGCGGTTCTCGCGAGCGGCCCGCCTCGAGCTCCGCGCCTGGCGGGCTTCGGGGCAGAAGTAGCAGAAGTATTCGATTCACCCGGCCGGGTGCGGAATATCGTAGCGGTCGGAGGCCCCACGAACCAGCCGCCCGCGCATAGCCGCCCGCGTCGGCCGAGGGTGGCCCGGCTGGGCGGCCCGCTCCCTACGGCCTGACCACGAACCGGTAGTTGAGAATCCGCGGGCCGCCGATCTCGGTAGCGCGGAGCCAGAGGGTCTTGCCCGTCAGCTCCTCGCCGTCGCGCAGCCGGTAGATCTGGACGTCCTCGCCCGGCAGCACGTTGCGGACCTGGGTTTTCAGCCTCTTGCGATCGGGCGCGAACAGCTCGCAGTCGAAGCTCACGCGGCCGTCGGTCTCGTTGACGAAGCGCTGCTCGACCTCCAGCTCGCCGTCGTCGTTCAGGCGGGTGGCGATTTTGACGTACACGTCGCCGAATCCCAGGTCCATGTGCCGATAGACGCTGAAACGATACGGCCGGTCGGCGAAGACCTCGAAGTCGATGCGCACGCGGTGGCGGCCGTTGGCCGCGTGGTAGGGGAGCAGGATCTCGAAGGGAAACCCCTGGCTCTCGCCCGAGTCCATGCGGAACGTGACGCGCGAGGGCTCGACCGACCAGATCCCAGGAACGATCAACTCGCCGCTGCCCGACACGCCGCGGGCAAAGGCGTTCTTGATCGTCATTTTGTTGGCGTGCTTGCGCCCGAAGATGCTGGGTAGCTGCTCGTGGTCGAAGGCGAAGCTCATGCGCCACAAGGCGATTCCCTTGTTCAACCCGGTGACGAAGGAGGGCATCGGACCGACTTGGACGACCTGCTCGCCGTTCTCGTCGGGCGTGGGCCTGCTGCGACCCCAGACGTCGATCTGGCGCGCGTTTCGGCCCAGGTGAAGCACCTCGCGCACGGGCCGCTCGTTCCACACCACCATCACGGCGGTATCGCCCTGGGCGAAAATCTGGTTGTGACTGCCTTCGGGGAGCTGAATGCTCCCCAGGTACCGGCTTCCTCGCAGCGCCAGCGCGGTGGTCCGCCACGGCAGAAACAGCTCGCCGGCCGTGCCGTCGGGGTTCATCACGCCGGTCTGCGGATCGAACGGGTCGGTGAGGAAGACGGCGTCGGCCTGGTGCATCTTGGCCGCCATCATCCGCCGCACCAGGTCGATCGCCCGCACCTGGAACGAATACCGGTCGCGCCGCAGCGGCTTGATGGAGACCCATCGCTGCACGGAAGGCTTCGCATCCGCGGCCAGGTAGGCGCTGACTTCCTCCGCGGTCAGCGGTGGAACCGTGGAGAGGGCCAGGAACCGCCAAGGAGGGTCGTCACGCGGCGGCGCCTCGAACAGCCAGTCCCACACCAATCCGAGGTTCACGTCCTGACCTACGCGGTCCAGTTGCTGCTTGACCTGCGCGATGCGGGCCGCCAGGCCGGGGTAGCCGACGAAGCTCGTGTCGTCGTCGCCGCCGATCTGCCACCAGCGGACCCGCGTCATCAGGCGCATCAGGACGCCCTCGAGCGACGGATACCACACGTCGGCGCTGGCCGAGAAGACGTCGGCCGCCATCACCGGCTGGCCGCCAAACCGCTTGCAGACCTTTTCGGGCGGCCGGCTGAGCATGCCCACCAGCTCAATCCCCTGGGTGTTCAGCCGCTCGCCGAACAGAATGAGGCGCTCGATGTCCTGTTCCGGCGTCTCGGGGTCGAACCACAGGGGATACTTCACCCAGTTGACGCCGGCCTGGCTGATGAGGTGCCCCAGCTCGGCCAGCGGGATGGGCCGGTCGCCCTGGGGCAGGCTCCAGCCGAACTCGCCGGCCACGCTGTTCTGCACGGGCGCCAGCACGGCCAGGGCCAGCTCACGCGTCTGCACCAGGCCGTTCTTGCTCGGCAGTCGGATTCGCACGTGGTAGAACCCCGGCTCGCGGATCGGCGGCTTCCACAGCGAGGTGCCCCGCAGCGGCGGCTCGGTGCTCCAGTCCTTGGCCGCCGGCATCGTATCGGGAAGCAGCGGCCCCGTGTGGAGCTTGCGCGTCAACCGGGTGATCGTGGCTCCAAGGGCGTCGGCCAGCTCGAACTCGGCCTCCTGATCCGGGTCGGTGAAGCCCGACGCCTCGCACCGCACCTCCACCCCCGACGGATCGCCGTAGGTGTGGTTGGCACTGTTCAGCTCGACGTTCAGTCGCGGGAGCCGGGCCATCCAGATGTCGGTGAACCGGGCCGAGCCGGTCAGGTCCGCGCGCCCTTGCGGCTCCACGTGCAGGCCGATCACCGCGAAGCGGGCGTCGCGATCGGTGGCCCACACCGGTCCCAGCCGGACCTTGCACCAGCCGTGCGTGTCGCGAACCTTCTGGGAGTAGAACGTCTCCAACTCCTCACGCTTCTTGTTCAGAATCGAGAGCGAGAGGAACGCGCGGTCGTGCTCCAGGCCCTCGGTCTTGACCACGGCCTCGACCACGTAGCTGTACACCAGCGAAACGTCGATCGGAGGGCTGACCACGGCGGCGGCCCCGCCGTCGAGCTCCGTCAGCAGACACCGCCCGCCCGTCGGCACCGGCTCGTCGGTCAGCTCGATCTTGAGATAGCTGGGGAAGCCGTCCCGGTGGATGCGGTCCCAGCCGTCGGGCCAGTGATCGTAGTTCTTGTCCCACGACTCGCCGAAGTCGCAGTGGAAGACCTCGGCCTCGGCAGGAAACCGGGGTTCGATAGGCGCGGCGCCCGCCTGGGCTACAATCAACAGCGGCAGGATGAAATTCATCGAGGGGGATTCGCGTGCCCAACCTGAAGATCGGCCTGGACCTGACGGCGCTCCGCCAGCCCTTTAGACAAGCCTTGCTCACGGCAGCCCGTCTGGGGGTGGACGCCGTAGAAATCGACGGACGTGGCGAGTTGTCGCCCAGGCGGCTTACGCAGACCGCCCTGCGCCAGGTGCGGAAACTGCTGGACGACGCGAATATGCGGGTTGCGGCGGTCCGCTTTCGTACCCGGCGCGGCTATGCCGACCCCGAGGACCTCGACCGGCGCATCGAGGCCACCAAGGCGGCCATGAGTCTGGCCTACCGACTCGGGGCCGGCGCGGTCGTCAATCGGGTCGGCCCCGTGCCCGGGGACCGGCAGTCAAGCTCCTGGAGCCAGCTTCTCGACGCTCTGGCCGAGGTGGGCCGTCACGGTCTTCAGGCCGGCGCGAGCCTGGCCGCCGAGACCGGCCCCGACGGCGGCGAGGAGCTTGCCGCCCTGGTGGACGCCCTGCCGGAAGGCTCCCTGGGCATCGACTTCAACCCGGGCCGCCTGATCCTCCACGAGCACTCGCCGGACGAGGCCCTCCAGGCCTTGGCCCGGCACGTGCTCCACGTCCACGCCACCGACGCGGTCCAGGACGTGGCCGCGCATCGTGCCGATCCGACACCCCTTGGGCAGGGGGCCGCTGACGTGCCGAACCTGCTGGCCCGCTTGCACGAGTCCGGCTACCGCGGATACTTCACGCTCCAGCCCCCGACCGGCGGCGCCGCGCAGCGCTGGCTGACCGAGGCCGTGCGGTACCTGCGGTCGTTCTAGGCGGCAGTGGCGCGCCCGGCGTGCGCGGCTCGCCCCGGGGCGATGCTCACACCACGGTTCCGGGCCCCGGAGGCTGATCGGCGGTCTCGTTGGCCGCAAAGCCGCAGCGGTTATGCGTCCCGTCGCAGAACGGCCGGCCGCCCGACTGCCCGCAGCGGCACAAGGCCACCGGCTTGCCGGGCGTGACGGGAAACGGGTTGCCCGAGGAGTCGAGCACCTCGACCTCGCCGGTGACCACGAACGGGCCGTTGGGACGAACGTTGATTGTAACCTTGGACATGGGAGGTTTCCTACGTGACAAGGGATGAGCTGAACCGCGCACATTGCCCGGAACGCACCGCTGCCCGTGCAGGACCCCGCAGGTCGATGGACGACGGCGCGGCAAACGGCCCAGGGCCATACACCCATTGTTGGCACCCCGGTCAAGCCGCCCGGGCCGGGGTTGCCCCGGCTTGCGCGGGGGTCGCCGGATGTCGAGTTCGCCTTGCGTGATTCCCGGAACAGGGGTCACGTTCCTTTTGCCCACGCGGCCGGCAGGGCGCTTCGCACAAATGGATCCTGCCCCCCTTTCCTCCCAGGATCGTGCACGGCCATTCAGTGTGTCGCCGGGAGAGATCGAGAACCGATGGAATAATCCGCCCGCCAATGCGATCTATGGTGTAGGCCCTCGGGAGGCGAAAGGAATTCTGCGAACCTTCGGGCAGGGAGCGGCATCTAACAGGATACACCGCCGGCGCGGGATCGTGAAGCTCGCCGGCCGACAGCTCGGGAAGGGTTGAACGAAGGATAAGAAGCGATGATGTCTCTGCGGCGCAGCTCCCAGGACGAACCGCGATGCGAAGGTGGGTTTGCCGGTTATGCGGCGAACGACCCCGCCGAGCATCCCCTGCGCTTGTGACACTTGGCTACACCTTGGATGCCTTCCAAAGCCCGGTGTCACTCGACACGCGGGCTTTTTTTGCGGAAGCCCCCAAGTGATTTGGACCGGTAGCTGAGACGGCATAGCGCCCGGCTGAAATCCGGGAGACGGGGATTCGAGCGCCCCCTGGTCCGCTTGCGATGACGGTGCGCTAAAGGGATGGCGAAGGCCGAAACCAGAACGACGGAAGAAGCACAAAGCGCGAAGAAGAACGAAACCGTGTCACGCGCCTCCATTCGGCCTTCGACATTCGATTTCAAGCGCGACTGCGGCAGACAAGGTAATGCAATGGTGTCTTAAACCGGACCGACCACCGCTGCGCGGCGGTGCCCGGGGTTCGATGCCCACCGGCTCCACTGACAAGCACTGGTCGTCTAGTGGCGAAGATACCGTTCTCGCGGGCGCGGGGACGTGGGTTCGACTCCCACCCGGTGCTCTCGATCTTTGACAATCCGGCATACAACGCAAGCGCCCATGATGTAGCGGCTAGCCTGTCGCCTTGCCATGGCGGATGTGCGGGTTCGACTCCCGCTGGGCGCTCTGGCGACCGTGCCCAACGGCATGAGCTTACAAACCTAGCTCAATGGTAAGAGCACCAGGCTGAGAACCTGGGTGTTGCGGGTTCAATTCCCGTGGTTAACACCAACGCTTCTGCGACTCGCACGGTTAGCCAATCAGGGCGTGGGAAAGCCTGGTATTCCGCGTGCCCCGGGAGCACGACATCGCTGGTTCGAATCCAGCCGTCCTGACTGACACGATCCGGTGTGGCCGAGTGGTAAGGCGCCTCCCTGTTAAGGAGAAGATCGGAGGTTCGATCCCTCCCACCGGAGCTTGATTACGGAAGGGCAAGCCAACTGGCGATGGCACCCCGCTCGAACCGGGACGAGCTTCACGGCCTTGAGGGTTCGACTCCCTCTCCTTCCGCCTTTGCGTGCCCTTGACCGAACGGCAGAGGCACCGGGCTTCCAACCCGGTCAGGCGAGTTCGATTCTGGGCACCGTGCGCAGCATGGTCGGGCACGCTCCACCGTGCGGGGTCGTCGCTGTTGGTAGTGATGCCTGGCTTTGAACCAGGAGTCCGCAGGTTCGATTCCTGCCCCCGCAACTTGAAGCGAACCAGGTGGAGGCACCGTTGTCATTGAGGCAAAGATGAACGGCGAAACGCGGAATACGTCCCTGGTGTAACGGCAGCATGACTGGTTCCAACCCAGTTGGTCAGGGTTCAAGTCCTTGGGGGCGTGCTCGAAGTCGGAGGTCGAAGGTCGGAAGGAAGTTGTGTCCGCCAGCCAGTTCCGACTTTCGCGTCCCGACCTCCACTCGGGCTCATCGTCCAACAGCAAGACACCAGTCCCGCACACTGGAGATCCGGGTGCAATTCCCGGTGGGTCCACTTAACAATTCGGTCCCGTGGTCCAACGGCGACGACACCTGTCTTACGAACAGGAAACGATGGTTCAACTCCATCCGGGACTACTTGGCTCGGCAGGCAATCGGCAGACCACCGTAGGCTCGGGCGCCGACCCGAAGGGTTGGTCGCAGGGATGCTGTGGGTTCGACTCCCACCTGGGCCACTCGCACAACTACGTCCTCGTGGAGCAGCCAGGAGTGCTCGCCTGCCTGTCACGCAGGAGATCGTGGGTTCAAATCCCATCGGGGACGCTCGGACAAATAGCACGGTACGCCAACCAGCCAGAGCGGCCACGACCGCCGCTGCGCGTCGGTGCCCGAACCTTGGTGCTTGTGGGTTCGACTCCCTCCCGTGCTACTCGAACAACATGCGTCGGTTGGGCATTGGCAGGCCCCGCTGGCCGTAACCCAGACGTCCTCACGGACCTTGGCGGTTCAACTCCGTCCCGGCGCACTTTCAACATGGCCCGTTCGTTTAGTGGAAGGATGCCAGGCCCTCAACCTGGAGACGCGGGTTCAACTCCCGCACGGGTCACTGAACATAGCCAAGTGGCGGAATCAGCAGACGCGCGACGCTCAGAACGTCGTGCCCCTCGGGGGCGTGGGAGTGCAAGTCTCCCCTTGGCTACTCGATTGCAGGCTTGGCAGGTGCCTAGCTGGCCGTCATGAGGCCGGTGCGCCCGGCTCGATACCGGG
>CAYSUS010000079.1:0-33810 GCA_964434165.1 uncultured Pirellulales bacterium | reverse complement strand
GCGGCACCTGGCCTTCGCGATCACCACGCGGATCAAGGTCATGGCCGACCTGGACATCGCCGAGCGGCGCCTGCCCCAGGACGGCCGCATCCGGCTGACGGTGGGCGGCCACCCGGTCGATCTCCGCGTCAGCGTCCTGCCGACCATGTTCGGCGAGAGCGTCGTGCTCCGCGTCCTCGACCGCTCGGTGGTCATGCTCGACCTGAACGCGGTGGGCATGGACTCCACGACGCTGGCGATGTTTCGCGAGATCATCCGCAAGCCGAACGGGATCGTGCTGGTCACGGGGCCCACCGGCTCGGGCAAGACGACCACCCTCTACGGCGCGCTGAACGAGCTGAACACGCTCGAGGACAAGCTGATCACCACGGAGGACCCGGTGGAGTACGACATCGAGGGGATCGTGCAGATGCCGATCGACCCGTCGATCGGCAACACGTTCGCCCAGTGCCTGCGCTCCATCCTGCGGCAGGACCCGGACACGATCCTGGTGGGCGAGATCCGCGACCTGGAGACGGCCGAGATCGCGGTGCAGGCCTCGCTGACCGGGCACATGGTGTTCAGCACGCTGCACACGAACGACGCCCCCAGCACGGTCACGCGGATGCGGGACATGGGCGTTCCCCCGTTCCTCCTCACGGCGACACTCGAGGCGATCCTCGCCCAGCGCCTGGTGCGGAAGATCTGCCCCGACTGCCGCGAGCAGACCGTGCCCAGCACGGAGACGCTGGCCGAGCTCGACCTCACCCCGGACGACGTGGTGGGCAAGAAGTTCTACCGCGGCCGCGGCTGCGCCAACTGCAACAACACCGGCTTCAAGGGCCGGACCGGCCTGTTCGAGCTGATGGTGGTCAACGACGCCATCCGCGAGATGATCAACAAGGGGAGCTCGACCCAGCAGCTTCGCGATGCCGCCCTCCAGCAGGGCATGCAGCCGCTGCGGGTCGCGGGACTGGACAAGGTGTACGGCGGAATCACGACCATCGAGGAGTGCATCCGCGAGACGGTTCGCGAGGAATAACGGCGCTCGCCCCTCGCCGGGGGCCGACCCGCCACGAAGCGCAGTAACGTTTCATAAAGGAACGCGTCATGCCGACGTTTCAATTCGAGGCGATGGACGCCACCGGCCAGGAGATCAAGGACGTCATCGAGGCGGCCAACGAGGAGGAAGCGCAGCAGACGATCCGGCAGATGGGATACTTCGTCACGAAGATCACCGTCAAGAAGGCCCGGAAGACCGCTGCCGACAAGAAGAAGGCCAAGAAGAAGGGCAAGACCTTCGCCATCGGCGGCGTGAAGGCCAAGACCCTCTGCACGTTCACGCGCCAGCTCTCGATCCTCCAGGACGCCGGCCTGCCGATCCTCCGCAGCCTGCGGATCCTGGAGCAGCAGGCCAGGCCGGGGCCGCTGAAGAACAGCCTGATCGACGTCTGCGAGGAGATCGAGGGCGGGGCCACGCTCTCCGAGGCGATGGCCAAGTCGCCCAAGGCCTTCGACCGGCTCTACGTGAACATGATCAAGGCCGGCGAGGCCGGCGGCGCCCTGGAGGTCATCCTCCAGCGCCTCGCCGAGTTCAAGGAGCGGTCCGAGTCGCTCAAGCGCAAGGTCAAGGGCGCGCTGGTCTATCCGGTCACCGTCGTCATCTTCGCGGTGGGCATCCTCGCGTTCATCATGATCAAGATCGTGCCCGCCTTCAAAAAGATCTTCGACGACTTCGAGACCGAGCTGCCGGCCATCACCGAGGCCCTGATCGCCGTCTCCGAGTTCACGGTCAACTACTGGTACCTCCTGCCGGGTGTGCCCACCGCGATATGGCTGTTCGTCAAGCTGGTGCGCAAGTTCTATCACGGGCGACTGGGCTTCGACATGTGGACGCTGAAGATGCCCATCTTCGGCCAGTTGGTCGAGAAGAACATCGTCGCCCGCACCACGCGGACCCTGGGGACGCTCGTGGCCAGCGGCGTGCCCATCCTCGAGGCCCTGCACATCACCAAGGAGACCGCCGGCAACGCCGTGTTCGAGAACATGTACCAGAAGACCTACGAGGCGATCCGCGAGGGGCAGACGATCGCGGCGCCGCTGAAGGAGCACTCCCGGCTCTGGTTCCACCCCGTGGCCATGTTCTTCTGGTTCTTCTTCATCCCCGGCATCGGGGCCCTGTTGTACGTGACGAAGATGAACCAGCGGATCATCGACGACATGGTGGTCAACATGGTGGACGTGGGGGAGGAGACCGGCGAGCTGGACACGATGCTCTACAAGGTGGCCGACACCTTCGACGAGGAGGTGGCCGTGCTCACCGAAAGCCTCACCAGCCTGATGGAGCCGCTGTTGATCATGGTGCTCGGCGGCATGGTGGGCTTTATCGTCATCGCCCTGTTCATGCCGCTGATCGCCCTGATTCAGAAGCTGACCGGCTAAGGGACAAGGCCCGGAGACTTCCGAAGCCCTGAGGGCTCCGGAAGTCTGGAGGGGGAGTTGAACCGCGGCGGGTCGCCTGCCCGCCGCGCGGGGACCTGACATCGCCGAATCCGTGAGGGGAGAGCCAACCATGGAAGCCACGATCCGCCGCCCCGCCCCGCGCCGGGCGTTCACCCTGGTCGAGCTGCTGACGGTGATCGTCATCATCGGCATCCTCGTGGGGTTCATCTCGGCCGCCGTGGTCCGTGCGGTGCGCACGGCCCGGGAGGCGCAGGTCCAGATCGAGATCATGGGCATGGACAAGGCGCTGAAGGACTTCAAAGACACGCACGGGATGTACCCGCCGACCAACATGGCCGACGCCGCCGCGGTCCGTTCCTTCCTCCGCCGCGCCTTCCCGCGTTATCCGGCCAGCGGCGCCGACCCGTACACCCAGCTCAAGAGCGACCTGAAGAGCGAGAGCTGGGCCTCCTCCACCGATCCGAAGATCGATCTGGATACCGCGCCCTTGGACCCCGCCGAGGCGCTGGTCTTCTGGCTCGGCGGCAGGCCCGACGCGAACGGCAGGCTCCGCGGCTTCTCCACCGACAAGGAGAACCCCTTCCTGCCGCCCTCCGAGGGCGGCCCGCGGACCGACGCCCTGTTCGACTTCGAGGAGGAGCGCCTGGTCATCACGACCAGCTCGAATGTGATCGACTACCTGCGGTACTATCCGTCCGTTTCGGGCGCCATCGACGCCGACGCGCCGTTCGTGTATTTCCGGGCTTCGGAGTATGGCACGGACGCCGCCAAGCTTGCGCACTCGGTGGGCGAGAACGTCACGGTCATGCCGTACGTCAACAACCGGAACACCTCCTCGCCGGAGTACGCCAATCCCGAGTCGTTCCAGATCCTCTCGGCCGGCATGGACAACCTTTACGGCACGGTCATCGACACTTCGACGGGCAGTCCGCCTGCTCCGCCTGAGTCGCCCTTCTACCCGAACAACCCGTACAACCAGCGCAAGCTCCAGCCCGCCCACTTCGACAACCTCACCAACTTCACGGAAGGCAAGCTCGAGGGGGTATTCGAATGAGACGGCCAGACACGAATCGGCGATCGGACCCGGCGCGGCGGGGCGGCTTCACGCTCGTCGAGCTGCTCACCGTGGTGGTCATTATCGCCATCCTCGTGGGGCTCACCTCGGCCGTGGCCATCCGCGTGCGGGTGAGCACGCTCAACGGCGTCGTGCGCTCGACGATGGGCGAGATCGACCAGGCCCTGAAGATCTACAAGCAGACCTACGGCGAGTACCCGGCCGACTTCACCGATCAGGCCCGGGTGCTTTCGCACTTGAGGAAGCGGTTCCCGGAGTACCGTCTTTCGGGCGACCTGGCCACGCAGTGGAGCACCTTCGTCCAGAATCTGAGCGACGCGACCGATCCCGACGGAGGCGGCGCGGAGACGGGGATCGACGCGAACGCCATGACCCCGCCCGAGGCCCTCGTCTTCTGGCTGGGCGGGATCGGCCGCTGGGTGGACGGCGTGTACGACCCGATGCCGGCCGGGTTCAGCGCCAACGCGGCCGACCCGTTCCACACCTCCAGCTCGCGGACCAAGCCTCTCTACGAGTTCAACCACGACCGGCTCAAGCCGGGTCCGGCGGGCGCCATGCAGTACTTCCCGCCGCACATCGACGACGCCCCGCTGGTGTACTTCCGCGCCAGGAAGGACGCGGCCACGCAGCAGTACACGTATTACGATGCCTCGGGCACGACGCCCATCTCCTACGCGCACGCGGCGAGCAGCACGGTCGCCGTGCCGTACGCGGGCACCGACGGCTGGCGCAACCGGGACAAGTACCAGCTCGTCTCCGCCGGCTTCGACGGCCGTTTCGGGGCCAATTCGGCGACCGTG
The DNA here is from genome assembly GCA_964434165.1 of uncultured Pirellulales bacterium. GTDB lineage: Bacteria > Planctomycetota > Planctomycetia > Pirellulales > Thermoguttaceae > CAYSUS01. Next base: position 29,493 of record CAYSUS010000079.1, on the reverse strand, counting down.
CGCAACTCGCAGACCGGCGACAACGTCACCGAGGCCGACTACGACAACCACGTCAACTTCGGCAAGGGCTCGATCGAGGACGAGATCCAATGAACGCACGATCGCCCGGCACGACGGCGGCAAGGCGGCCAGAGTGCCCCTCACGGCGGGGTTTCACGCTCACCGAGATGCTGGTCACGATCACGGTGATCGCCCTGCTGGCCGGCCTGGCCCTGGCCGGGTTGCACAGCGCCCGCGAGACCGCCCGCATCGCCAAGACCAAATCGACCGTGATGAAGCTCCACAACATCGTGATGGAGATGTACGGCTCGTACCAGACGCGACGCCTGCCGATCAGCACGACGGGGCTGAGCCCCAAGCAGGCGGCCGAAGCCCGGCTGAAGGCCATCCGCGATATCATGCGCATGGAGATGCCGGAGCGTTGGTCCGACGTGGACACCGGACCGTTGTTCGTGAGCACGAGGCCCGCGCTTTCCAACGCCTACGTAAGGTATAAGCTGGAACGCAGCCCCTCCGGGGACGTCAGCAGCGCCGAGTGCCTCTACATGCTGGTCACGTTGAGCGACGCGGAGTCGCGGGAGGATTTCAGCGAAAGCGAGGTGGGCGACACGGACAACGACGGGGCCCCGGAGTTCGTGGACGCCTGGGGGCACCCGATCTACTTCTTCCGCTGGGCCCCCGGCTTCTTGCCGTCCAATGGCGCCGACACGGACCTGCAGACGGGCGACGTGGATACGGACCACGATCCTCTCGATACGATGCGCGTGGATTCGCTCGCCTATCGGCTGGTGCCTCTGATTTACTCTGCCGGTCCGGACGGGGCCAGCGGACTCGACGCTGCAAGCAGCTATACGTGGAATAACGACACGTACAGTCAGACGTTCGGCCGCCCCACGGAGGGCACGCACTACGACAACATTCACAACCACCGGCTGGAGGTGCGGTAGCATGAAACGCCTGGCGCCGAGGGTATCGGTTGTGAGCGTTCGGTCCGGCGCCCGCCAGGGCATGACCCTGATGGAGCTGCTGGTCGTGGTCTCCATCCTGCTGATCCTCACGGTCGTGGCCGTGCCCATGATCACGCCCTCGGCCGAGTCCCGCCGCATGCGCGAGGCCGCGCGCCAGATCAACGTCTATCTGGGCATCGCCCGGGCCAAGGCCATGGAGACCAGCCGCGCCCACGGCGTGATCTTCAAGCGCGAGAGCGGACTGAACCAGGCGTGCACCACGCTGTTTCTGGCCGAGGTCCCGCCGCCGTACGCGGGCGATACGTTCGACACCAAGCTCCAGCTTCAGAGCTTGGGAGGGGGCCAGTACAGGGCCTACAAGGACCCCAACGACACGAACCAGTGGATCAATCAGGACCTGGTCGAGGTCGGCGACCTGATCCAGTTCCGCGGCCAGGGGCCCATGTATCGGATCGCGGCGATGCAAGACCTGGGCGGCAACCCGGACCTGGACCAGTTGACCCTGACCCTGGACCAACCCACCTGGGTCGCCGAGGTCCCGTGGCCCAGCCAGCCGTCCTATTCGCCGCCGATGGCGTTCCAGATCTTCCGGCAGCCCGTCCCGACCATGGCCGAGTCGCTGCAACTGCCCACCTCGATCGCCATCGACACGCGGTGGTCGGGGATCGGCACCGATGCGAGCGGCAATCGGACCGACACGTTCCGGCCGGCCGACGACGCCGACAACGAGCCGGTCATCGTCATGTTTTCGCCCAAGGGGGAGGTCGAGCGCGTGTACTGCCGCCGTTACTCCACCTGGCCGACGGGCACGTGGGAGGGCGGAAGGCCGGTCGAGCCGCTGTACCTGCTCGTGGGGCGGCAGGAGCGCGTGGCCACGACGGTGACCAATCCCCCGGCGCCGGAAGACGGGCTGTGGAACTGGCAGGACACCACGAACCTGTGGATAGCCATCAACCCGCAGACCGGACTGGTGCGGGCCATGGAGGTGGCCAATGCCGCCAGTCTCGTTGATTCCCGCCGCATCGCCCGGACCGGCCAGAGCATGGGAGGCAAGTGACGCCATGAACCGACACTCCGCATGTCGATGCCGATCGCGCGCGGCCGCACGGTCCTCCCGGTCCCGCCGCGCCCGGGCGGGCGTGAGCCTGATGGAGGTGCTGATCTCGATCTTCGTGTTGATGGTCGGGCTGTTGGGCGTGGCCGCGTTGATCCCGGTGGGCGGTTCGGAGATCCGCGAGGCGGTGAAGGCCGACCGCTCCGCCGCCCTGGGCACCGCGGCCCTCCGCGAGATCCAGGCCCGGCGCATGTTGGAGGCGTTCCGGTGGGCGGAGGACAGCCCGGCGACTCGAATCCCCATGTGGATCGGCGGAACCGGGTTCGACATCGACACCTCCATCCGCCACGTGATGATCGATCCGCTGTACGTGCAGGCGAACGGCGTCTATGCGTTCCCCAACGCGACGGGGGCCACCGCGACGATGGACCGCGTGACGCTGCGCAGTACCCCGTACACGACGGGAACCGCCCTGGGCGCGGAAGCCGCTCGGGAGATCTTCGTCGGTCGCGATGACATCGTCTTTCATGTCCCCGACGGTGCGAGCGAGCGGGCGAGGCTTCAGTACCGCCCTCGGAGCGGCGGGACCGTGCAGGTCGATACGAACTTCAACCCTTCGTCCCACGTGCCCGACTCCGAAGGGAACTACTCCTGGATGGTGATGGTCGCGCCCGCGATCGGAGACAAGGACCGGCCCGGCCAGATTCCGCAGGCCGACGACCGGCAACGGCTTGTCTGCTCGGTAATCGTGTTCTACAAGCGCGACCTGGACGCCTCCAACGCGGAGGTGATCGCCGCGGCCGCGTTCAACAGCGGCGGATACGGCGGGGGCGACGTCACGCTGAGCGTGGCGGAAGCCAACAAGGCCTATCTGGAGCGGGTCCAGAAGAACGGATGGATCCTCATCGGCACGAACATGGCTACCTCGAACCCCAGAGACGACATCTTCCGCTGGTATCGCGTGGTGGCGGTCGGCGAGGTCGTCTCTCAAGGAGGCAACTCCGAGCTTGGCGTCACCGTGGTCGGGCCCGACTGGCCCCTGGACCTGGTCCCGGGTGGGGCCAGTGTCGAGGCCGTGCTGATAGAGGGCGTGGTCGGGGTTTATACCGAGTCGATCGCCGTGGACGGCGACCTTCTGAAGATGCGATGAGCGTTCCCGCCGAGCCATTGCGAAACGGGCCAGGGCAAAGACAGCACTTCGTCAAGTCAGGAGAGCAGGACATGGGGTACAACCGACGCCGACCGCGACGCCGGGGCGTGCTGCTGCTGGTCATCCTCGGCCTTTTGGCGATGTTCGGCCTGGTCGCCATGACCCTTGTAATCAGCGCCGGGCAGGCCAAGCGAGCTTCGATCGCCGCGGCGCGTGCCGAGCAGCAGGTCGTCGCCCCCCGCGCCGAATGCGATCACGTGGTAAGGACCCTGCTTCGCGGGTCGCTGGACACGGTCTCGCCGCTTCGGGCGACCTCGCTCCTGGAGGACTTGTATGGTAGCGCGGAGTTGTCAGAGGGTACCGACCTGGGTAACGACGACGCGCTGGACTTCCGCTGGCTGGTGACCAATCCCACGTCCACGGCCGGCGGGCATCTCATCGAGGTCACCGTGAGTGCTCCGGGCGGCTCGCCGCTGGACGAGCCGTGGTGGTGGATGGGGCGTGTGGTTACGTTCCTCAACGGCGCGGCCAAGGGGAATAGCACGCATATCTTGGGATACAACCCGACCACGACGAAGCTCATCCTCCGCGCCACCGACCGGATCACCGCCGCCAACCTGCTTTCGGCGGGGACCTCGCAGGTGGTGATCAACGGCGCGGCCTTTGGCGGCAAGGGTTTCGGTTGGAATCCGACAGGCGGCATGATGGATAAGAAGGCCCTCCAACCCGGCCTGGACCCAGCCGAGTTGAATAAGGGCGGAAGCAACGAGGACTACGACGCCCCGGACGCGCAGAACCCGCACATGGCCCTGGCCGTGCCGGTGGACTTGGCGTACCCCATCGCGGCCAACGGCCCGATGCCGGTGCCGATCCCTTCCTTCCACCGGCCGGACCTGGTCCAGTACTGGCAGTCGAAGCCGGATTGGTCGAACGACTGGTTCTGGAAGTACGTGATCCTCCGGCCGATCAACCATTCGAAATACCATCCGGATTTCACCGGCAGCAACCCGGGGCAGCAGGCGTTCGACCCGACCTGGGATGGGGTGTTCGTCGATCTGGTCAAGGCCGACGGTTCGGCCGGCCAGGACGGCGTGTGCGACTATGCCTGGGACGTGGACAACGACGGCGACGGGATCGCCGACAGCATCTGGATCGACATCGGGATGCCGGTGCGCTACACGTCAGACGGCCGGGCCTACAAGCCGCTGGTGGCGATCCTGTGTCTGGACCTGGACGGCCGGCTGAACCTCAACGCGCACGGGTTTACGGCCCAGGCGGCGGCAAGCTTCGACGGTCCGGCCGACACGACGACCGAAGTTCCCGGCACCAACCGGCTGTTCGCCAACGGCGCAAGCGGCACCGCCACGCTGGACCTGCCGCGGGGCGTGGGCTGGGGACCCGGCGACATCAACTTGAGCGGGCTGTTCTCCGGATCGTACGCCACCTACCTGGCCCTGTTGCGGGGCACGGCGAGCTACGAAGGGCGTTACGGGCAGGGGAACCTGCCGGACCCCTCCCAGCGCAAGCCAGGCATCTCGGGCACCGATCCATTGGCGCAGAACCAGCACTTCGCCTACCCGACGTCCAACTACTACACCGCGGTTCCCCCCTTGGCGACCGCGCGGGGGTACGGCTCGCCGCCGGACATGAAGGGGCGGCTCTGCGTGGGACTCGACCTCAACGGCCTGCCCCTGTACGCGATGGAAGGGGGGTGGGCCGGCGGCGGAAGCACGCTGGGCGATAGCCCCTACGAGGTCAACCTGGGGCCCAAGACCCCGCGGGGGCTGCCGCCGAGTACGCTGGCGGATAACGCCTATTCCGTGACCGAGCTGGAGCGAATCCTCCGGCCTTACGACGTGGGTGCGACCTCGCTGCCTCCACGCCTGGCGGCCCTGACCGCCACGGACGGCAACCCGCTGAATTCGATGCTGATCGACCGCCGCAACGAGGTCACGACGGAGAGCTGGGACATCCCCGTGGCTCCCATCGCGTGCTATCCCCACGATCTGACCTTGGGACCGGCCAGGCACGTGGGCGAGATTCTCAAGCGGAAGTTCGCGCTCCCCGACACGGCCACCGGGGCCACGTTGGCCCTGTTGCAGGGCAAGCTCCTTGCCCCCGAGATGCTGACGGGCCTGAAGATGAACATCAACCGGCCCTGGGGCAACGGACTGGACGACAACGCCAATGGCGTGGTCGATGAGTCCGACGAGGCGGCCAGCGAAACGATCATCATCCAGACGGCCTCGGGCAACGTGGAACTGCGGGTTTCGCCCCCCTACAACCCGCCCGCCTCGTGCCAGTTGGATTACACGAACGGAATCCAGGCCGTCAATTACGACGTCAACGGCGACTCGAACATCGACACCATCGATCAGAACATGTCGGCGCGGCAGCTCTACGCCCGGCACCTGTACTGCCTGTTGATGATGGTGTGCGACCTGGACTACCTCGACACGACCCTGGGCAACCGCGAGGCCACTTGCAGGTTCCTCGCGCAGTGGGCCGTGAACGTGGTCGATTTCCGCGACCGCGACTCGATCATGACTTGCTTCGAATACGATCTTCAGCCGTTCGACACGGGCGGCTGGGGTGTGGATGGAAACCCCGCAAGTGATGACGGCATCGCGCAGCCTCACGTCGTCTGGGGCTGCGAGCGGCCGGAGTTGCTGATCACGGAGACCTTCGCCTGCCACGACCGGCGCGTGGAGGACCTGACCAGCGATCCTACCGGGAAGAGCACGACCTCGGCTACGGACCCGGACGACGACTTCGACTCGCGTCTGCGGCCCCGCGGATCCCTTTTCCTTGAGCTGCACAATCCGTGGACCGACCTGGAGCCGGTGCCTGCGGAGTTGTATTCCTCCGGGCCTGAGGGTTACGGAGTGGACCTGCGAAAGACCGCGCCCGACGGAACCCCGGTCTGGCGATTGGCGATCGTCCCCTATGATGACAGCGTCGCGCAAGGGGATCCCCAGCCCGATCTGAACGATCCGGACGAGGCCCAGCGGCCCGACATTGAACGGAGCGTGTTTTTCGTTCAGCCGGGCGGCCTCTACATGGGAGAGACGGCAAACTACACCCAGCAGTACTACCCGAGTGTTGCCGACGGCATCCAGCCGGTGCTGCCGGGCCGCTACGCGCTGGTCGGGCCTCGCGAGCCCGACGCGACCGGCATGGACAACCCGCTGGTCACCTATCTGGGCATTCAGACCGCCACCCCGCTCCTGGAGACGGAGTACGAAGCCGACTCGACCAACCCTCGGTCGATCGTCCTCAATCCGACGGCAACGGCACCCGGCCGGACGGTGGAGGTGAGCAACAACGGGACGTTCGGGGTGCCGGCCCTGACCAAGATCCACGACCCCGTCGTCGTGGGCATCGATTCGCCCTTCCGGCTGAGCATTTCGGAGCCGACCGACTTGAACAGCCTGCCGACGGGCGGGACAGCCGATCCCTACTACCCGACGAAGGGTCCGGACGGCCTCACGGACTACAGTGAGACCGATGGCGGGTACCGCCAAGATACGACCCCGCAACCTTACGACGAGCCGTTGGACAAGAACCGCCCGGAGGGCATTTGGACCAGCTTCATCGAGTCGGATGGGGTGTATAACCGGTACCGCATGGCTCACCTCCAGCGGCTTGCGAATCCCCTGCGGCCCTACGACAAGGACACGAATCCCTACATTACCGTCGATTCCATGGCGATCGACCTGGTGGTGTTCAACGGGGTCGCGGACGATTCGGCCGAGCATAGCGGCACGATCTCGCTCGTCGTCACCCGGGAGCGCGGCGAGCACAACGATTCCGATCACCAGCGGAACCTGTGGCGCCACGAGCCGGAATGGCTCGATCCGGCGGATCGAGGCGCCGGCACCCAATCCGGTTATTTCCTGGACGAGAACCTGGCCCATTCGCTCGGCCATCTCAATCGCGAGCTCAACGCCGACCAGGAGCCCCGCGAGACGCCCGTGGAGTACAAGGGCGGTCCGCTCGACGAGCCCTTCCCCTGGCTCACCTGGCTCAACCGGCCGTTCGTCGACCAGTACGAGCTCATGCTGGTGCCGTCGACGCGGCAGTACGAGCTGCTGCACGATTACGAGGTGGTGGCGGCCGCCGCGATGCTCAACCCCTACGCGCCCGCCGGGCCGGAGGAGGTCCCGTTCCCCCACCTGGTGAACTTCTTCCGCACGCCCAATCCCGACGGTTCGCGGCAGGCCCCGTCGTTCTACCGGCTGATGGACTTCGTCCACGTGCCCTCGCCCTTCGTGGGAACCACGACCGCCGGCGAGCCCAGCGATCTTGCGGGCACGGCCGACTTCCACTTCTTCCATCCTCCCTTCCACGGAATCTCCCTGTTCCGCGAGCCGGGCCGGGTGAATGTCAATACAATCACCTCGCCACGCGTCGCGGCGGGACTGCTGGACTTCCCCAGCCTGTCGGGCACCGGCTTCTGGGACATCGTAGCCACGAGCCGAAAAGGAGTCGCCAGAACCAACGGCGACGCCGCTGCGATCCAGAGCGCCATGCTCGGAATGGATGGCTCGGTCCCCAGCCGCTTCCTTCGCCCTTTCCGGTCGTGGTTCGGTTCGCACCTGGTGCCCAAGGAGGGCACCACGCCGATGTACACCGAGGAGGACGAGATCGAGGCGACCCTGCTGCGATCGTTCGAGCCGGGCGTAGGTGTTCGCAAGCCCAGACTCCAGTACGACGACACCGGAATGCACGGGCACACCGACCAGAACCCCTACTTCCGCTACCAGGCCTTGCAGCGATTGGGGAACCTGGTCACCACGCGGTCGAACGTCTATGCCGTGTGGGTCACCGTGGGCTACTTCGAGGCCGAGCCCTGCGCGATCAATAGCTACCATCCCGAAGGCGTCAAGCTCGGCCGGGAGCTGGGCGTCGAGGCCGGCAGCATGGAGCGGCACAGGGCGTTCTACATCATCGACCGCTCGATCCCCGTAGCCTTCGAGCGCGGCCACGATCACAACGTGGAGAACACGATCCTCCTCCGCCGCTACATCGAGTGACGCGGCCGCAGACTTCGGAAGTCTTTCCAGGCTCGAAAGCGTGCGCAAGACGCGCCTTCATCGCGGCTTGCGCGGCGACGGTGCGGCCGCCTCGTGCCCGGCGTCCAACTGCGGCGCCGGCAGGTCCAGCGGCCGCATCCGGCCCTCGGCGATGTCGAACGCCAGCTCGCTGTAATGCAGCGCCTCGCAAAGATAGAGCCAGAGGGCGTTGAGCATCGCCGCCGCCGCCGCCAGGTTGGCCAGAAGGAGCTGCGGCACGCTGTCGAGCAGCTCCGTGCAGCTCAGGTCGGTGGGCAGGCTGTCGGCCGGGCGGTCGATCTCCTCGTGGTAGCGGGTGAGCGAGGGGCTGGCGTCGCGCCCGCTCTGCCGGATGTACACCTGGCAATTGCCGTAGGTGCCGTGGCGCATGCGGCCCGAGGAGTCCTCGCCCATCCCGTCGTTGCCCGCCGAGATGAGCACGACCTCCTCGAGCGTCGCGCAGTGGTCGCTGACCAGTTTGCGCGTGGCGTGGTTATCGACGCACAGCAGCACCACGTCGCCGGGCCGGACGAGCCGGGCCACGTTCTCCGGCGTCACGTACTCGGGCACGGCCTGAAGCGTGAGGTCCGAGTCCCTGAACCGTGGGCGCAGGTCGGCCAGGGTAACCGCGGCCTTGTTGCCGCACGAGGAGAAGAACATCCGCGTGGCGTTGCCCGGCTCAAAGGCGTCGCCGTCGATCAGGAGTACGCGGGCGCCGCGTCCCTTGGCCAGGGGCGCCAGGAGCATCAGGCCGTAGCGGGCGGCGATGCTGCCCGTGCCCCCCAAGCCGACGATTTTCACCGTCTGCCCCTCGCGCAGGGTCGGGACGAGCCGTCGGGCCGTTGGCGCGGTCACGTCAGGCGCGGTCATGATCGGTCTCCTTGCGTGCGGGCCGGGGTTCGTGACCGAGCTTGAGCGTCGTCTCCGGGCGGTAGCCGAACGCGTCGCGGACCGGCACGCGGGCGTCGGCCTCGGGGGGATCGGCCAGCCCCGCGCGGCGATCGAGCTCGTCCTCGGCCATGCGGTCGAGCGCGGCCTTGTCGGGGTCGTCCGCCGCATCGCTGCGCGCGTCCGCGCCCGACGGGCCGGCGTCGAACGGCGGCGCCGCATCCGGACGGGGCGCGAAGTCGCCGTAGGGATCGGTCTGGCTCACGTTCGGCGGATGCGGGTGGGTCGCGGGCCACGATCCGCCGGCGGCCGTCGAGCCGGAACCGCCCGCGGTGTGGGTGGAGGTCCAGGGGTCTGCGGGGCCGGACTTCCCGGTGAAGAACTTGCGGCCGTAGGGCTCCACGTGGAGCTTGTCGAGCCAGGCTTCGGGGAAGTCGAATCGCCTCCGCCGGTAATCCTCCAGCACCAGCGACTCATCGACGATGAACCGCGTGCCGTCCACGACGGCCTCGATGTGCAGTTGCGGCGGCTCGCTGTAGATCCGCCCCACCACGACGTGCAGTCCCGCGCGGTGCGTCTCGTCGTGCTTGTCGATGTACGACGCGTAGGCGGGCGAGTCCACGTGGCTGTGGATGTCGCCCAGCACGACCAGCTCGGGCGCGAGGTCGGCCGGGATCTCGTACTCCACGCCGATGGGATAGACGTCGCCCCAGGCGTTGCGGCTGACGGTGGCGAGCTGCTTCGGCACGACGGCCACGACGCGCTTGCGCAGGCGATGGTAGGCCAGCAGCACGGCCGCCTCGCTCTGGTGCATATCTGCCACGCGGTGGAAGAAGCCGACGACCCGCTCCAGCAGCTTGCGGGGGATCTTCGGATAGCGCGCGGCCAGGAACGCCTCGTGCGAGGCCAGCTCCGAGGGCCACCGCTTCACCTCCACGCTGCTCTGGAAGAAGTCGTGGTTGCGGCACAGGAACAGGCCGCTTCCCGTGAGCAGGTAGAACACGGGATCGTCCGGCCAGGCGGTGTTCTTGCGCGGCTTGATGTAGATCGGAGTCAAGAGCGCCGACTTGCTCTGAGTCACTTCAGCCTCCTTGGCGCACGGGAATACGGCGGTCAGAACGGAACGAACTCCTCCTCCGCGGGCTCCTCGGCGGGCGCGTCGGCGTTGGAGTGGTTGAAGATCACGCGGGCGAGGTCGCGGTCGGACTTCACGCAGCGGCTGTCGGCGCCCTTGTTCGCGAAGACCCGCCCCACGACCTGGCGCACCGACATCCCGGTCTTCAGCCAGGGGATGTCGAGCGCGAACACCGGGTCCCGGGCCGTGGCCTTCTCCCACGCCTCGACCGTGGCGATCCGCTTGTCCAGCCGCGTCGATTCGGTGAACCAACTGCTCCCCTCGTGGTGCTCGCTGCTGTAGTTGAAGCCGGTGTCGAACAGGCAGTGCAGCAGCTCGCGCAAGCCGCCGCGCATGCGTCGGCCCGGATCGCGGTGCCGCGCGAACTTCGACCGGTCGAGCTTCTGCGAGCAGATCCACGAGAGGGGCCTGCCTTCCGGCGGATCGAACTTCGAGCAGTTCAACAGGCCCGGGTACAAGAGCTCGTCCTCCTCCGATTCCAGCGGCCGGGTGCGGAAGAAGCACTCGTTGGACTCGCTGAGCATGCTGCCTTCGAACGCCGCCAGCACGATCACGTACGGCAGCCCGATCCGCACGTCGCGGTACTTCGTGCCGCTGCCGTACTGCTTGGGCGAGTCGGCGGCGATCCACTTGAACCGGCAAACCCGAGGCGGGATCTCGATCACCCAGACCGCAAACGGCCCCGTCGCGTAGGCGAGGCGGAAGCCGTCGGGCATGACCACCCCGCGCGTGTCGATCCGGCGCGGGCACGCCAGCTCGAGGGCCTCGCGCACGCTCATCGCAGCGGTGAGGCCCTCGGGCGAGGCGGCGCGGATCGTCTCTCCTTCAATGCGGATGGTCTCCATGGCCGGCCCTATCCCTTCTCGCCCGCGCGGTGGACGAACATCAGCATCTGGCCGGGGCGCACGATCTCGTCGTCGCCCGCGTCGCGCCCGTCGATCTGGGCCCGGGCGTGGGGATCGACGTCCATGCGGTCGGCCAGGCGGTCGCGGATCTGGGCCACGGTCATGTTGGCCACGGGCAGCAGCTCCTGGTGCAGCCCGTGGCTGACGGTCACCATGCCGACGCCGTCGTCGGCGAAGATCGTCCCCAAGCCGCCGGGGCCGGCGCCCTCGTCTTCCCGGCGTTGCGGGAGGTTCTGCTCGAGCATGGTCATCGCTCCTTTCTTCTTTTCAGGGAAAAGGAAATGGGTGAGGGAATTCGTGAAACACGCGCCGGATTGGGGGCGGCACCGTCCGAAGACCGTGCCGCCACGGGGCGTGCCGCGCCGGGCGCTCGGACGGGCGGTCCTGCGCGCCCCTTCGCGATCAGTCGTCTTCGTCCTCCTCCTCTCCGGGCCACTGGCTTTCGGAGACGGCGAGCAGGTCCTCGGGCTCGACGCGCGCGCGGCCTTGCCACTGGGCCTCGGTGATGGCTGCCGACAGCAGTCCCAGCGCGCCGGCCGGCAGCGTCTGCCGCGTCTGCGCGGCCAGGCTCACGGCCAGCGTCAGGGCCTCCGGCGCGATCGGGACAGGCGAGGAGTCGGCCATCTCCCGCAGCACCTCGATCGTCTCCCGCCGGTCCAGGGGCGGCACGTGGATCGCGCCGATCCTTCGGGCGAGCGCCCCGTCGGCGCGGATCCGCCGCAGCAGCGCCGACCCGCGCACCGTGGCCAGCATGCGCAGGCCGCGGTCCAAGGCGCGGCCCAGGAGCGCGAAACTGACCGGCGAGCCCGTCACGCAGAGGTCGAGGTCCTGGATCGCCCAGACGCTCGCCTCGACCGCCTCCATTTCGGCCACCAGGTGCATCAGCCCTGCATCGACCTCCGGCGCCGCCAGGCATCCTGCCGATACCAGCGCGCCGCTGACGCGGATCACCCGGCCGGCCTCCCGCGACTGGAAGAGGGGGTGGGCCGCGGCCAGAAGCAGTTCGTCGCGCCCGCAGCCCGCCGACCCCCAGAGCACGGCCGCGCGGGGCGGGGCCGGGCGCGTGGTCAGGGCGGCCAGGCGCCGTGCCATCACGCGGCGGCGGGAGCGGTCGAAGGCCGCGGCGGCCGCCTCAGGCGAGATCGCCTCGCCGACGGCGCTGAGCATCCGGCCCGCCGTTGCGGCATCGTGCCCGGGTTGCTCGTCGTCGCCGTGGTGCGCAGCACGCTCCACTGCCTCTTCGGCCGGCCGGGCCAGCGGCGAGCCGAGAAGCCGCAGCACCTCGGCCAGGGCCTCGCTGGCCGAGCCTGGGACGTGGGGAAGACGCAACCGCCGCCAGTGACGCTGGCACGGTCCGGTCATGGCCGCGGCGAGGCCGGGGTCGTCGCCGTGATAGACCAGATCGGCGTCCACGAAGGCGCCGGTCCCCGGCGTCAGCCCTGCGTGGCGCAAGAGGAGGTTGCTCCGCGGCTTGTTAAACTGCGGGCAGAGCGGCACGCCGGCCAGGCGCAGGGTCGCGCCATCGGGCTGGTCGATCTGCACGCCCTGGCCGGCCATCGCCGCGCGCAGGCGGGGGTCGAGGGCCGCGGCCCAGTCGGCCGTCGCCGAGGGGCCGGGGGGACGGAGTCCTTCTCGCGTGGATCGGCTCATCCGATACGCTCCATTTCGACGGGCAGCGGCGCGGACCGGGCCAGGCGCCGCACGTCGGCGACCCGCGCGCCTTCGGGGAGGTTGATGTAGTTGCCGACGTTGTCGCGCGTGAGCTGATCGACGATGCTGCGGACCTGGCGGTCGAGGGCCTCGACGATCCTCTCCGAGTCCAGCCCCGGCTCATCCAGGCCGGCGCGCTCGGCCAGGCAGGCCTCGCCGGCCGCCTCCTGGACCGCCCGGTCCACCAGGGCCGCGGTGAGCAGGTCGCGCCGGTAGCGGACGTCGGGCTCGGTGCTGCCGATATAGGTTATTTGCACCTGACCTTCGTCTTGCCCGTTGCGGCTGTAGAGCCAGTCCGAGACCTCGCGCGCGGCGCGGCGCTCGGCCTGGCGCTGCGGGCCGTAGTCCGCGCGAAAGGGCAGCTCGCGGAGGTGCTTCGAGAGCACCGAGGTGAATCCCCGGCGGTCGAGCCGGCCGAACGTCTCGCTGGTCCCGCCGGCGCGGCGCAGGAAGGCCGGATCGACCAGTGACGGAACGTTGGTGGTGCAAAAGAAGACGGCGAGGCGGTCGCGCAGCCGCGGGTTGTTGGCGTCGAGCCGCTCCAGGGCCGTGGTCTGCACGCGCTCGGTGATCGCGTCGCCCGTGCCGCGGGCGCGGGCGAGGCCCTCCATCTCCTCGAACACGGCGAGCACGGGGAGCTCGATCTCGCGCCCGTCGGGACAGCGGAACTTCTCGGCGGCCAGTTGCTCCAGTTCGTCGAAGAAGCGGCTCAATCGCTGTTCCGCCTCGCCGTACCACTTGCTCAGGACGCGCCCCAGGCGGAGCCACAGCACGCGGCAGGGAAGCTCGTCGATGGCCGCGCCCGTCACCTCGGACATCACCTCGTACATTCGCCGCCAGAAGGCGAGGATGGCGAACGACTTGCCCGTGCCGCTCACGCCGGTCAGCAGCTTAGTGCGGAAACGCCTCTGGCGGTAGCGCCGCCCCAGCCCCGGCGCGGTCATCTCCGCGCGGAGGTGCTCGGTGAGCTCGTCGAGGAAGGCGGGAGGGCAGCCCAGGTCGCGCTCGACGATCACGTCCGGCACGGGTTGCCGCTCCAGGTACCAGTAGGCGGCCAGTCCGTCGGGCGGGCGGACCGCCTCCAGCGCCATGTTGCGGCGCGGATCGACCAGCACGCGCGCGCCGCCCGCCACCTCGCCGGCGTCGAGCTGGTCGGCGAGGTACTGCGAGGCCCAGTACACGTTGGGCTCGCGGTCGCGGAGCATCACCTCCACGCGGCGGTCATCGATCCGCCGCTCGAAGCGGGCCTCCTCGCCCACGCTCACGCCCGAGGCGTCGCGCCCCAGAAGGGCCCGGCCCCGGGCCTCCAGCAGCACCGGCTCGCCGCGCATGAGGCTGCCGGCCAGGTCGGCGTCGGGCACGGTGGTGAAGGCCGTGTCGCCGTCGCCCAGCAGGACCTTGGCCCGCTGGGAGCCGCCCACCCGGACCATCTCCAGAAACGTGCCCGTGCGCAGCGGCCCGGACTGCATCTCCTCCTTCAAGGCGGCGAGGTCCTTGAGCTTCTTGTCCACCAGGGCCTGGCCGTTGGACCTGGCCGCGGCCTCCAGCAGCGACTTGACCACGGCCTGGCCCAGGTCCCCGCCCTCGTGCAGAAGGTAAAGGAGCTGGTGCTGGCGATGCTTCAGCGGGATCGCCGGATCGATGAGCGACATCAAGGCCTTCTGGACGTCTTTCGTGCTGGGCATTTGCCCCCTCCTTTCCAAGGGACGAAGTCGGGCGTGCACATCCGTTCCTCAGGACTTCCGAAGTCTTCAAGCCTTCGGAAGCCTGAGCGTTACGACGCGAATCGGTCCTCCTGAAGATCGGGAATCACGTAGTACCCTCGTTCCACGAGGCGGTTGCCGCGCAGGCCGTACAGGGCCTGGACCGGCTCGCCCCGGGCCGAAAGGCCGAAGATCATGGCCAACTGCCAGGGCTGCCGCGCGAACACGGCCTTCGACCATCGCAGGTCGTCCCGCGAGATGAACACGCTCGTCAAGCGGCACTGCGCCTGCTTGGGGCAGATCGCGCAGGCGTCCTCGCCTTCGCCCTGCTTCAGGCTGGGACGGAAGTTGTGGCCGTGCGCCTGGCCCAACAGCCGGTGGCCCCGCGTGGCGGACGCCGCCTGGCGCGCGCGGACCACGGTCTGAATGCGCTGCCACGTCTCCGCGCTATAGGCCAGCGAGAAGGACGTGCCCTCGGCGGCCTTCAATTCCAGCGCGTCGCAGACCACGGCCGCCAGCTCCCCGGTCTCCGGGCAGGAGACGAGCGGACCCACGAGCACGCACCCGGTCTCGATCGGAGGGCGCGACTTCGTCCCGGCACGCGAGTGGCGCTCCGCCGCGGCCAGCGCGGACTGGCTGACCGCGACCGGCATCCAGCCGGCGTCCACCTCGCCCACCGCGCGGCTGTGGTCCAGAAGCTCCCTGTGCGGCAGCGACGCCACGGCCAGCGCCCGATTGCGGGCGGTCAGGCGCATCGCGGCTCCGCGCGGAGCCTGGCGCGCGACGTCCACCACGACTTCGAAGTAGTACGCGTCGCCGGCCTTCAGCGCGCCGTCGGCCACCAGGCGCTGCGACCCGCGGGCCGCGGCCTCCTCGAACACCGTGAGGTCCTCGCGCGAGGCGGCCGAGCGCCCCCGGCGGTCGCGGGCGTGAAACTGGAACTCCATGCAGCGTCCGCCGCTGCCGGTCGCGGACGGCACGATACTCAGCTCGAGGTCCTCCAGGGCCGTGCCCGGCGCGCCGCGGCGGAGCCACGCGTCGCACCAAAGCTGGGCGAAGACCTCCGACACGTCGGCGTCCGCAACGCGCTCGCGTCCGATTTCCGGGCCGTCCTCGTCGCGGCGCATGACCACGGTCAGGTCGCGGGGCCTCAGCAATCGGGGCGGCGCTGACTGGACGTTCGCCGGGGCCGGGAGATGGGGCATGGTTCTCGTTCTCCGGGCGTCGGTTGCGGGGGCGGTCGGTTCCATCGCAGCATGCAGAGAGGGCGGCGGGGGCGGCCGGAGCCGCCCTCCGCCTTGGTCGGCCGTGGTAGTGTGGAACTACCCGAGGTGCGCGCGGGGCGTCACCGTGACGCTGGTTCCCGGATCGATCTGCGATCCGATGTCGGCGGCGGGGTCGAGGAACCCGCTCGTCTTCGCGTCACGCAACCCCCAGGGGAGGTTCTCCGGGAGTTGCATGTGCTCTGCGAGCATCCGCGCGACGTCCCCGGCGGGAAGGGAGCGCTGGACGTCCTCGGCCAGCACGCGATACGTGCCGGTGACGTCCGTCGCCTCGAAGCTGATGGTGCCGGGGTCCTGGACTGGAGCGTCCAGCACCGGCGAACTGCGGTCGCTCACGCGAT
Organism: uncultured Pirellulales bacterium; assembly: GCA_964434165.1. GTDB lineage: Bacteria > Planctomycetota > Planctomycetia > Pirellulales > Thermoguttaceae > CAYSUS01. The sequence goes on along the minus strand of CAYSUS010000079.1, from coordinate 13,302 downwards.
CAGCTCCTTTCTGCGGCTCGTGGCCGCGCTGGGCCGGTCTCCCACAGCCGGCACGCGACGCGCGCGTCGGCGAGGAAACCGACGGATCGGGCCAGCCACGCGGAGGTCCGACGCAGACTCTCCAGGCAGGCCCCAAAAACACGCTCTGCGGCGGCCGAGGGCACGCCCGACAGGTCGGTTTCGGCCACGACGGTCTTCGCACCGGCCCCGCGGTCCATCGCCAGCCGCGCCAGGCGCGTCCGCTGCTGCGCGTCCAGCAGCACCTCGCGAAGCCAGGCGCCGCGGGCCGACGACATCTCCATGCTCCGGTGCGCCGCCAACGGGATTCGCAGCGCCAGGCGGTCGGGCTCGCAGGCCAGCTCGGCCTGCAAGACGCGTGGCGGAGCCGCGACGGTCCATCCGCCGTCGAGCCACGACTCGACGGTCGCGCGCGCGGGGGGCTGCCATCCGGCCGGGAGGTCGTCGCGCGCGGCGGCCTCGATCCACCCCAGGCACGACTCCAGCGCCTCGGCCAGGTCGTTCTCCCCGTCGTAGTCCCAGGCTTCCGATTCGCCCGCATGGGTAATCGCATCAAGCGGCAGGTGCAACTCCCAGCGCGCCCCGTTCCCGTGCGGCACGAGCTTCCACAGCCCGGGCCTGCCCCGGTGGCCGGTCAGCAGATCGACCGGCGCCGCGGCCGGACGCACGGCCGTCAGCCAGTGGCGCTCCACGCGCAGCGCGATCTCGCGGCCGCGATGCCAGGCGCCGCGGCCCGAGCGCCGGTAGCCGAGACGGTTGAGGGCCGCCTCGCATGCCACACGATGCCGTGGGGTGGTCATGAGCTGGGCTCCTGCGGGGCTCGAATCCGGTCAAGCAGGGGCGACCGCGTCAGCGGGATACGGTGCATGGCGTTTTGCCACCACCTGGTCGCCTCCAGGTTGGCGATGCCGGCCGGATCCCGCTCGTCCAGCGTCACCGTCTGCATGCTCAGCCCGCCGTAGGTCAGGTGCACGATCTCGATGAGGGGAATTCCCACGGGGAGGAAGTCGCCCAGGCACAGCGGCTGACCCACGGTCCCCACGTTGGGGTGGAAGACCGGGTGGGGCTCAAGCACCTGCACCGGCCCGAGGCCCGGCAATCGCGTGAAAAGCGCCTCGCGCGGGTAGGTGATGGCGACCAGCGCGTGGTCCTCGATCGTGACGTCGCCGTCGGCGGTCGGCCCGCAGGGCACGGGGACCTTCATCGCCAGGATCACGCGCAGCCGCTGACGGAGATCAAGCTGGCGGACCTCCAGGCGGCTCGTCCTCTGGCAGAGGAGGAGCAGCTCTTCCGCCTCCACCTGCTTGCGGGCCTTCCATGCCCCGTCGCCGCCGGCCGATCCCATGGCCGCGGCGAGCGTCCGCTGATGGCGGGGAGTGAGCTCCATCTGGTCCAGCTCGCCGCTGGCGCTTTGGGCGGGGGGGATGTCTTTGAGCGTCATAGGGGACCGCCTTTCTTCGGGTCGTTGAGGGAAGAGAGGCCCGCCGCGGCCTGGGCCGTGTCAGGGGATGGCGCCCGCGCCGCGCGGCGCGCGTGCAGGCAAAGGAAGGACCGCCCGGCCCCATGAACCACCGCGGCCCGCGCGCGGGATGCGCCGAGCTGCGCGAGGGGCCGGTCGATGAGAGGCCCCAGCACGTCGGCCGGAACCTCGCGGTGGGCGTCGAACGTCTGCGGCAGGAGCCGCTTGCCGCAACGCGGGCACGAAGCCACGGCCTGGTCGATTCGGGCGAAGCGCGCGACCGGCTGCGGCCAGCCGCAGCAGCGGACCAGGGCGACCAGCACGAGGTCGTCGCCGACCGTGAAGGCCAGATCGTCGGGCAGCGGCCCCGGGCCGAGCGCCGAAACCGCCAGCTCGCGCAGCGAGTGCTCGGCGATCGGGCGGGCGAGGCGCACCGTGTCCCACGCCGAGTGATCGAGACGACAGTGCGGACTGCGGCGGAGCGGAGAGGTCACGGCGGTCATAGTGTATCCGCACCATTCAGTGACGGTGTCGTCGAGCGAGGGGCCGAGGCCGAGCGCCCGGCGCAGCACGACGGTCGTCGCCAGGCCGGCCGCCAGCCCGCAGAGCGACGAGACCGACATCGTGGGCGCCGGCGCCGTCTCGATCCGCTGTGCCTGCCCCTCGCCCGTGCAGCGGTAGAGCGTCGTCTGGGCCGCGTCGCTCCACTCGGCGCCGTCCTGGAACTCGCAGGCGGGGCAGGGCCCCGAGCCGTCGCGGCTGGCCCACACGCGCGTCTGGGAGATGAGCATTTCCCCGGCCACGGCCGCCTGCACGAGCGGAACGCGGTGCCGGATGCACCGCTGCGCCGTGTGCACTTCGGCTTGGAGGTTGTCGGTGGCCATCGAGACGACGTCGATTCCCTCCAGCGCGGCAAGCGGTAGGTCCTGGACGCGCCCCGCGAAGACCGCCACGTCGGTGCCGGGGCTGACGGCCTTCGCCATGCGGCCGCACCAGAGGGCCTTGGGCCTGCCGACCGCCGAGGGCGGGAGCGCGGCGTGGGTCTCGAGGCTGGCCGGCTTGTACACGGCCGGATCGACCAGGCGCAGCGCGGCGACGTGCAGCCGGGCGAGGTGCAGCGCGATCAGGTGGCCGATGGAGCCCAGGCCGACCACGAGCACGCGCAGGTTCGACAGGGCCGCCCCGGCGTCGCCGGTCATGCCGAGGAAGGCCGGCAGGCGCGTGCGGCGCGGTCGGCCCTCGCCGGCCGCGTTCCGATGCCGCGGCGTCCGGATCGCTCGGAAGCCGCCGTCGGGCTCGAAGCCCACGGATCGTGACGGACTACCAGACATGGCTGAACTGCTCCTCGCGACTGAGGACCACGGGCGTGTCGCAACGCGGGCAGCGCGTGACCGCCGCGGCGCACTGGAGCCGCTCGTCGGCCGGCCGGTCGTCGTCCTCGCAATGCATGGGCGCCCGACATCGCGCGCACACGAAGATCGGCGCCCGCTCGCGCACCGGGGTGCGGCAGAAGACGCACTTCAATCCCGCATGCTCGGCGGCGGCGGGCCCCAGGTAGGGCCGGCTCCGCAGCGAGACGAGCATGCGGCGCTCCGGGCCCAGCCGGATCTCGTCGCCCGGACGCACCACGGCCACGCGCGGGGCGGGCGCGCCGTTGACCGCGAGCGCCGCGCCGCGCGGGTGGACCACGAGGTACGCCTGGCGGTCCACGTGGATCGTCTCCAGCTCGGCGAGGCGGTCGGGCGAAGCCGGCGGTCCCGCGTCGATCTGCAGGCGCCCGTCCTCGCCGGGAATCAAGCTGCACGGGCCGTCGCAAGGAACCTCGTAGTAGCGCTGCGTGCGCGGCCGCGAAGCGCTGCGGCTGCGTTGGGATGCGGGTGGGGCGCCGTCTTCTTCCACCAGGGCGAGGCCGCAGGCGAGGCCGTCGGCCGACGCCGCGGGCCCGCCCACGCGGCGCTTGGCAGGGCCGAGCGCCTTGGATGCCCTGGGGCCGGAAGGCTCTGCAACCGATGGCATGGTCGTTCTCCGCAGGTCGAGCGAGGGTTGTTTTCCGGGTCGGCGCACAGAAAAAGGCCGGGGCGCGGATTGCGGTTGTTCGCAAACCACACCTCGGCCTCGCCGTAGCCTGGCACCGTCCGAAGCGGGAAGCTCAAATTGTCAACGGGCGCCGCCTACTTCGGCGTCCGCGGGGGACGGCCGCTGGCAGGCGGCGAGCCGTCGTCCGGGGGATTCTCCTTGAAGAGGATGGCACCTGCATGCTCCGCTTCATCGTCTCTGAGCCGGAAGCTTAGCAGGCACTTCTTGGCGGGACCGTTCGAAAACGGCAGCCTCAGCTCGCCAAACAGCATGCGCGAGTCGTGGAGACACGCGGCCGCGCAACGGGCGAGCGCTACCAGGAGGGGCTCCAACGTGAAGTCCCCCGGCGCGGCGTCCGGTGGGGAAGGAGCCTGGGGCGTGTCGCCCACAATGTGCAGGCCAGAGCACTCGACGTGGAGGCTTACCTTGGCCACGTAGGAGTGGTGAAGCGTCGCGACGACCTCGCCTCGACGACCGTCCGCCGCGACTCCCCAGTCGGTGAGCACGCGGTTGGCGTTGACGAAGAAGGTCTTGAAGCGCGCCTCGCGATCGGTGAGATGGTCCTGGACGCTCATGCCGAATCCCCCGTTCCCAGGCACGCGACCGCGGCCGACCCGGCTGGCGTCGGCCCTCTCGATGACATCCGTGTTGTAGTCGGTATCGGCCCGCAAGTCAATTTGCAAACGGGTGTCCCGCCTCCCAAAGTCTAGCGGAAGTGGCGCCCTAGCAATGACTTAACAATTTTCTCCGGCCATGCACCAAAGGACCTCAAGACCACGCGGAGCAGGATGCGACCAACACGAGTCGGGAGGTGGATAATCGATAACGTCTTTGTGTAAAACTACTTGTAATCCAAGGCCCGGGTCGAGGCAAAATGACGCCCACCTTGGGGAAGGGGCGAAGCAGAGGGGGGAAACCTGATTGCCCAACCGTCCGGCGATCGGGAAGGGATCGCTCCGTGCCCGCGCAAATGGAACTGAAAACTCCCGTTTGTCCAGCGCCGGATAAGTCGCAACTCCCGGCCGCCGACCAGCCAAGACTCCCGCGCCCGCCAATCGAATCTCGATCGATTGCCAGCCGCTCCCCAGAACACGGCATCGTCGGGCCCGTCCGAGGGTCGGCCCGTGCGCTTCCTTCTGCATCGCCTTGCGTGATTCCGGGAAGAGGGATCAGGACTCTTCTCCCTCCCAGGATCGCGGACGGCACCTCAGGTCTTCAAGCCGCGGAGATCGGCCTGGAGCTTCTCGCTGGACTCCAGAAGCTCCTTCCACGTGAAGATCCGGCCCTGGTAGGCCGCCGTGCGGCCCAGGATCGTCACCAGATTGCTACGGACACTAGCCGGCACGGTCGGGTTCGCGCAGTCGCCCTTGCGGATCGCCGCGTGGAACGTCGCGATGTTGTTCACCGCGCCCACCTTGTAGATGCCCGGCGTGCGGCCGCCGCGCCAGAAGTTCTTGCCGCGGATCAGCACGTCGCCGCCGTAGGCGGTCTCCAGCACGCCGTCGGTACCGAACATGCGGTTGCGGATCCCGTCGGGCTGCGTGCCGTAGCCGTCGAACTGCCGCGAGCTGAAGGCGATGCCCACGTTGTCCGGATACTCGAACGTCACGCTGAACGTGTCCCAGCAGTCGCCGTAGTCGCGGACCTTGCGCCCGCCCGTGCCGAACGCGCGGAGCGGCTCCTGGTCCATGATCCAACTGGCCACGTCCAGGGTGTGGATGTTCTGCTCCGTGATGATGTCACCCGACAGCACGCGGTCCAGCCCCCATGCGCGCAGCCGGGCCTCGGGGTTGCTGTCGGCCTCGCGCGCCGCCTGGATCTGGCCCTTCCAGGGGACGCCGGCGTGGTAGGTGGACTCGCCGAAGGCGAACTTGCCCAGGGCCCCGTCGCGGACCCGCCCGAGGGCCTCGATGTAGAACTCGTCGGCCCGGGTCTGGAAATCGACAAGGAAGCAGAGCTGCTTCCCGGTGGCCTTGCGCCCGCTCTCTTCGATCGTCATGCAGCCCGGCACGTCCACGGCGATCGGCTTGGCCAGGTAGACGTGCTTGCCCGCGTCGATGCCGGCCGCGGCCTGCTCGGGATGGAAGTAGGGGGGCGACTCGATGACCACGGCGTCGAGCTTCTGCTCCAGAAGCCGCTTATAGCCCGAAAGCCCCGTGAACCGTGCGCCCGGATCGACCTGGAACCTTCCGCCCGCCGCATCGACGCGGTCCTGGAAGTAGTCGGCCACGGCGGCCAGGTGGTATCCGCCGTGCTTCAGGAACAGGTCGGCGATCCACTGCCCGCGTCCCCCGCAGCCGATCAGGCCGAGGGCGACCTTCTCGTTGGCGGCGTACCCCTTGGCAACCTGCGGGGAGACGACCGACAGGGCCGCGGTGGCCGCGCCCGCGCCGGCGATGAAGGTCCGGCGCGACACTCCGTCACCCGACGACTTGGATCCCCGGCCATTTGCGTTTTGCGACATCACGCGGCTCCTTAGGGCTATTCGGACATCGGTTGGAATCGTACGCGGTCGGCGCGCCGGACCTGGTGGAGAAGAGGCGGTCGCCGGGGTGGCCTCCCGTCCCGCCCGCTTCCCGCCCGGCAATCCTCGCCACTACGAGGCGGCCTTGCCGAAGATCTCCACCTCGACGTAATGGTTCAGATCGTTGGCCGTGTTGCCGCTGCTGTAAAGGCGGACGAACCGGCCTTGGACCCCCTTCACCTCGATGAGCCGGCCGAAGTTCGTCTCGATGTAGGGCCGTGCCTTGCCGACGCCCTTCTTGGCCGAGTTGTCCTGGTCGTTGTTGTAGATGGTCTTCACGTTCTTGGTGAACTCGGCGTCGTCGGCCACCTGGACGATGACGTCGTTGTAGCTGCGGGCTTCGCGGAAGAAGTGCCACAGGTAGATCGCATAGAGCTCCGAGGGCTTTTCCAGGTCGATCTGCACCCACTGGAGGCCCGGGGCCAGCTCGACGAACCCGTCCTCGGCCCCCTCCTTCTTGCCGTCGGTCACGAGGCTGAGCTTGCCCAGCACCGGGTTGGCGTCGCTGGAGGTGACCTTCTTGCCCTCGGCCAGATTGGTCGTGCCCTTGGGCACCATCAGCTTGGGCTGTTCCTTGGGCATCTCCAGCCCGGGAAAGAGCATGGCCAGCACGTCCGGCGGGGTGCCGGCCAGGACCTCCTCGGGCATCTCGGTTTTCAGGGGCACCTTGCCTTCGTCGGCCCAGGCCCACGAGGCGGCGGAGAGAACCAGAGCCAGCGCGGTCAGATAACGCAACATCGTCGCTCCTCGTACTCAGGTCAGGTGGGGATTCTCGGGTGGGATCGTTGCTTCGAGGGCCGGCTCGCGCTTTTCCAGCGCCGCCTGGCGGCGACGCAGGCGCCACAGCCCGGCCAGGATCCTCCGCGATTCGCGGACGACGCTCAGCCGGCCGCCGGGCTGGTCGGCCCAGCTGACGGGAACCTCCAAGACACGATAACCCAGCCGTCGGGCCAAAATCAACAGTTCGAGGTCGAAGAGGTATCCCTTCTCCTCCACCAGCGGGAACAGCCGCCGGCCGGCCTCGCCGCGGAACATCTTGAAGCCGCACTGGGTGTCGCGCACGGGGAGGCGGAGCAGCCACCCGGCGACCGCCGCAAACGCCCGGCCCACCAGCCCCCGCGACCAGGACCGCCGGCAGACCACGCCGTCGCCGTCGATCAGGCGCGAGCCGGCGGCCACGTCGGCGCCTCCCTCGATGGCCGCGCGCAGGCGGCGCTCCTCGACGATGGGCGTGGCCCCGTCGGCATCGGCGAACAACAGCCGCCGGCCGCGTGCGGCGAGCATCCCCGTGCGCACGGCCGCCCCCTTGCCCTGGTTCTCGGCGTGCCGCACCAGCCGGAGCTGCGCCCAGTCGGACGTGGCGGCCGTGACCATCGCCGCCATGCCGTCGGCGCTGCCGTCATCGACCACGATCACCTCGTAGTCGCCTGCCATCTCCGCGTCGAGATGCGAGCGGATCGCCTCCAGGTACGGGGGCAGCCGGGCCGCCTCGTTGTAGGCCGGGATGACGACCGACATGGCCACGGCGGCGTCGGGCAGGTTATGATCGGGGGCGGGCATATCCTCCCTTATAGCACAACGGCGGCCCGGCCGCAGGGAATGCTTCGGTGCGGTCCGGCCGCAAGCCAGGGACTGGCAGTGGGATGCCCCTGAAATCCGACGAACATGCCCACGCTGCGCGAGGGCATGCCACCCAGCCGCTCCCCGACGGGTTGCGGTTCGGATTGGTGGGAGTAGCCAGGATTTGAGCACGCGTCTGATCGTTTCCCTGCTGTTCCTCTCGGTGGTGGCCGGGGCGTTGGCCCTGCGCTTGCCTCGGCTCGGGCTGCGCCCCATGCACGCCGACGAGGCGGTGCAGGCCCACCGCCTCGGCGAGCTGTGGCAGGAAGGCCGCTACCAGTACGACCCCGACGAGTTCCACGGGCCGACGCTGATTTACGCCACGCTGCCCAGCGCGTGGCTCGGCGGCGCCGCCACATACGCCGAGACCGACGAGGCCACCTACCGCGTCGTGCCCGTCGTGTTCGGCTGCATCATGATCCTGGCGATCTGGCTGCTCCGCGATGCCCTGGGCGCGTGGGGGGCGACCGCGGCCGCGGCCCTGGCGGCCCTCTCGCCGGCCATGGTGTTTTACAGCCGGTACTACATCCACGAGACCCTGCTGGCGTGCTTCACCCTGGCGGCGATCGGGTGCGCCTGGCGCTACGTGCGGACCGGCCGCGCGGCCTGGTGCCTGGGCGCCGGGGCGTGCGTGGGGCTGATGCAGGCGACCAAGGAGACGGCCGTGCTCAGCTATGCCGCGGCTGCCGTGGCCCTGGCCGCGACGTGGATCTGGCAGCGGGCCGCGCGCAGGAAGCCGAAGGAGGCACGCGCAAGAGTCCGCGTCGGGCATCTGCTCGCCGCGGCCGCGGTCGCCCTCATGGTTTGGGCGGTCCTGATGTCGTCGTTCTTCACGAATCCCCGTGGGCCGCTCGACGGAGTGCTCACCTACCTGCCGTGGACGACCCGCGCGCTGAGCCCAACCCATGGCGTTTCGCCCCATGCTCAGCCCTGGTTCTTCTACCTCCAGCGGCTCGCCTCGTGGAAGCTCGCCGACGGCCCGCGGTGGTCCGAGGGGCTTGTTCTCGGGCTGGCCTGCGCGGGGCTGGGTGTGGCGTTCTTTGGCCGCCGTTCCTGGCTGCCGGGCGGGAGTCTGCCCTTCCTCCGCTGGCTCGGCCTTTACACGCTGCTTCTGACCGCCGCATATACGGCCATCCCGTATAAGACCCCCTGGTGTCTTCTTCAGTTCCTCCTCGGCATGGTCCTTCTGGCCGGAGCCGGCGCCGCGACCCTCGTGCGACTGGTGCCCACGCTGCCGCTGAAGGGGATCGTCGCCCTGGTGCTTCTGTTCGGGGCCGGGCATCTCGGCTGGCAGGCCGTTCGGGCGAGCTACGTGCTGCCGGCCGATCCCCGCAACCCCTACGTCTATGCCCACACCTCGGCCAGGATCGGCGGGTTGGCCGGCGTCCTGGCCGAATTGGGCGAGGCTATGCCCGGGAAGGCGAAGGAGGTGAAGGTCGTGTGGCGCGACACCTATTACTGGCCGCTGCCGTGGTACCTCCGCCGCTTCGAGCGCTGCGGCTACTGGACGCGCGTGCCCGACGAGCCCGCGGCCCCGATCGTGATCGCCTCGCCCGAGCACGACGCGGCCCTCACCGAGAAGCTCGACGCGACGCACCTGATGACCGGCTTCTATGAGATCCGCCCCGGCGTGCTGGCCATGCTATGGGTGCGGATGGACGTGTGGGAGGCGCACCTGCGGCGCCAAGGGGCGATCCCGTAGGCGCCGTTGACCCCTTGCGCCCTCACCGCGTCATGCGCACGAAGGCCTCGGTCTGCGACTGGATCGCCCGCTCGGTGGGCAGGCGCTCCATGGAGCTGGCCCCGTAGAAGCCCTCCACGGCCTTGCACCGCGAGAGGATGAACTGGGCGTCGTCCGGCTCGGCGATCGGCCCGCCGTGGCAGAGCACGATCACGTCGTCGCGCACGGCCTTGGCCGCGTCGGTGATCGCGTCGATCAGGCCCACGCACTCCTCGAGGGTCTTGGCCGTGTGCGCGCCGATCGAGCCCTTGGTCGTCAGGCCCATGTGGGCCACAAGGAGGTCCGCGCCCGCCTCGGCCATGGCCCGCGCGTCGTCGGGGCAGAACACGTACGGCGTGGTCAACAGCTCCATCTCGCGGGCCAGGCGGATCACGGACACCTCCTTGTCGTAGCCCATGCCGGTCTCCTCGAGGTTCGCCCGAAAGGTCCCGTCGATCAGGCCCACCGTGGGGAAGTTCTGCACGCCGGCGAAACCGATGTCCCGCACCTGCCCCAGGAAATGCTCCATGCGCCGCATGGGGTCGGTGCCGCACACGCCGGCCAGGACGGGCGCAGTGCGCACGACGGGCAGGACCTCGGCGGCCATGTCCATGACGATCGCGTTGGCGTCGCCGAAGGGCATCATCCCGCACAGCGAGCCGTGCCCCGACATGCGGAAGCGGCCCGAGTTGTAGATCACGATCAGGTCGATGCCGCCGGCCTCCTCGAACTTGGCGCTGATGCCCGTGCCGGCCCCGCCGCCGATGATCGGCCTGCCCTCGGCGAGCTTCTGACGGAAACGGCTGAGGATCTCGGTTCGCGTCTCGGGCATGGGCGGGTTCCTTGGCGGCGAGGGATCTTGCACGTGCGGCAAAGGATGCAACGGCCTATCATGATACCCGGCGGGGCCGGGCGAGGAAGCCGGGGGCGGCGTTTAGGCTGGGGAGACTTCCGAGCTCCGGCAGGCTTCGGAAGTCTGGGCCGTGCGCGCCCCATTCTTGCCCCGGCCCGCGGCCCCTGGTACGCTTCTCATCGACGACACCCCTCACGCCATTCAAGGAGACCCGCCGTGCCACTGCCTCCCGTCGCCCGCTTGATTCCGGCTGTCGCTCTCACCCTGGCGGTCTTGACCGCGGCCGTCCGCGCCGACGAGAAGACCTGCGAGAAGCGCGGCAAGGCCGCCGAGGTGACCGTTCACGAGTTCGACAAGGTGAAGGTCAACAAGTACCCGTGGGGCTGGATCCGCTGGGTGATCAACGACCAGACCGAGCCCGGCGCCGAAATGACCTTCGGCATCGTGCACGTCGAGCCCAACCAGGACAACCCCCTGCACCTGCACCCCGGCTCCACCGAGTACCTGCACGTCCTCTCCGGCTCGTGCGAGCATCGGGTGGGCGACCAATGGGTCAAGGTGAAGGCCGGCGACACGATCCGCATCCCCAAGGGCGAGGTCCACTGCGCCCGCACCGGCAAGGAGCACTGCCGCGCGATCATCGTCTATAACACGGGCAAGCGCAGGTTCATCCCGGTCAAGGAGGACAAGTAGAGGCTCCTGCTTTCCCGGTTCCTACGCGGAGCCTGGGAACGAGGGGTGCGGATTTCCCTTCCCGAGAGACTTCCGAAGTCTTGAAGACTTCGGAAGTCTGTCCCCCCTCACAAACCCCGCGCGAGGTGATAATACGCCTGGTTCCAGCGGAGTTCCTTCTTCAGCTCCGCGATGCGGGTATCCGCGTCGATCTTGACCAGCTCCACGCCGGCCATCTCGCAGAAATCCTCCAGCGGCTCGGCGCCGACCGCCTGGCTGAAGCTCGTGTGGTGCGGCCCGCCGGAGAGGATCCAGGCCGCCGCGGCCGTCTTCAGCTCCGGGCGCGGCACCCAGACGGCCCGGGCGACCGGGAGGCGGGGCAGCGGCTCATCGGGGGCGACCACGTCCACCTCGTTGACGAGCATGCGGAAGCGGGTGCCCAGGTCGAGCATGGCCGCGTTGATCGCCGGTCCGGCCGGCACGTGGAACACCAGCCGGCAGGGATCGGCCTTGCCGCCGATGGAAAGCGGATGGATCTCGAGCGAGGGCCTCTCGGCGGCGACCGACTCGCACACTTCGAGCATGTGCGCGCCGAGGACCTTCATGCCGTCGGGGGCCAGATGATAGGTGTAATCCTCCATGAAGGACGTCCCGCCGCGTAGGCCCATGCCCAGGACCTTCATCGCGCGCACGAGGGCGGCGGTCTTCCAGTCCCCCTCGGCGCCGAACCCGTATCCGTCGGCCATCAGGCGCTGGACGGCAAGTCCAGGCAATTGCACCAGTCCGTGCAGGTCTTCGAACGTGGTCGTGAGGGCCTTGAAGCCCCCCTGCTCGAGAACCACCCGCAGGCCCAGCTCGATCCGCGCGGCTTCGCGCAGGGCCTGGCGCTTCTCGCCGCGGGATCGCAGTTCCGGGGCGACTTCGTAGGTCTCGTCATATTCGGCCACGAGCCGATCGATCGCGGCGTCACCCACCTGGCCGACCGCGGCCGCCACATCGCCCACCCCGTAGCCGCTGACCGAATAACCCAGCCGAATCTGGGCCTCGACCTTGTCCCCCTCGGTCACGGCCACCTCGCGCATGTTGTCGCCGAATCGCGCGATCCGCGCCCCTTGGGCGTCGTGCCAGGCGCAGGCCGCCCGGCACCAGGCGTCGAGCCGCCGGAGGACCTCCTCGTCCTGCCAGTGCCCGACCACGACCTTGCGGGCCAGGCGCAGGCGCGCGCCGATGAACCCGAACTCGCGCCCGCCGTGCGCCGACTGGTTGAGGTTCATGAAGTCCATGTCGATCGACGACCACGGCACGTCGCGGTTGAACTGCGTGTGCAGATGCACCAGCGGCTTGCGGAGCAGGCCCAGGCCGGCGATCCACATCTTGGCCGGCGAGAACGTGTGCATCCACGCGATCAGCCCCACGCAGTCCTCCGCCGCGCTGGCCTCCTGGCAGAGGCGCGTGATCGCCTCGGGCGTGGTAAGCACGGGCTTGAACACCACCCGGCACGCTACGCGCTGCGATTCGGAAAGGGCCCGGGCAATCTGCTCGGAGTCGGCGGCCACGCGCCGCAGGACCTCTTCGCCATACAGGTGCTGACTGCCGGTGACCAGCCAGGCCTCGCGCTGGTGGAAGGGTTTCATGCTCAGGGCTCCGTCTGGCGATAGAGACTTCGGAAGTCCAGGGCTCTGCGATGGCAAGGTCTGACTCCGGCCGATCCTAGACGCGCCGTCCCCTGCTGACAAGCCACGGCGAGGGCCAAACCGATTCCGGGCCGACGCGGCCCGGCTCGGAATTGCGCGAAGCGCCCCGCTCGACTCGCCGCTTTCCTCCGCCGCTCCGGCAAGGCATAATGAGAGGCCCGACTGCCATGGCATCCGCAACCCCCTGAGCCAGGAGAGCCTCCCATGAGAACCAACCTGATTGCCGCCGCGCTCGTCGGCTGTGCCAGCCTCGTCCTGGGCGCCGACGCGGGGGCCGAGGAGTTCCGCCGCCTGCCCGTGAAGGTCTATGCCGACAAGATGAAGGCCGGCTGGATCGGCCAGATGGTCGGGGTGGGCTGGGGCGGACCCACCGAGTTCAAGGTCCGCGGCAAGATCATGCCCGCCGACATGGTGCCCCAGTGGAAGCCCGCGATGGTCAACCAGTTCCGCCAGGACGACATCTACGTGGAGATGACGTTCATCCGCACGCTGGAGCAGTACGGGCTGGACTGCTCGATCCGCCAGGCCGGCATCGACTTCGCCAACAGCGGTTACCGGCTGTGGCACGCCAACCGGGCCGGGCGCACGAACCTGCGCAGCGGCATCGCCCCGCCCGACTCCGGTCACCCCCAATTCAACAAGCACGCCGACGACATCGACTACCAG
>CAYSUS010000078.1:26068-34289 GCA_964434165.1 uncultured Pirellulales bacterium | reverse complement strand
CAAGAGCGACTTCCTGGCCACCATGAGCCACGAGCTGCGCACGCCCTTGAACAGTATCCTGGGCTTCAGCGATGTGCTGGGCTCGATCGACGCCTTGGACGACAAGCAGAAGCGCTACGTGACGAACATTCAGAAGTCGGGGCGCATGTTGTTGGAGATGATCAACAACATCCTCGATTTGGCCAAGATCGAAAGCGGCAAGATGGAAATCCGGTTGACGGATTTTGCCGTGGAGCATGTCATCGTTGCACAGTGCGACATGGCCCGGCCGCTCAGCGAAAGGAAGAACATCGACCTCGAGACCCAGATCCAGCCGAACCTCCCGCCTTTGCACCAGGACCAGGCCCGGGTGCAGCAGATCCTCAACAACCTGCTCTCCAACGCCATCAAGTTCACGCCCGAGGGCGGCCGCATCTCCGTGTCCGTGGCGCGCGACGACGGGGCGATGGTGATGAAGGTGGCCGACACGGGCGTGGGCATCGCCGAAGAGGACCAGCAGGTGATCTTCGAGAAGTTCCGCCAGGGGGGCGCGGGGTCGAGCAACGGCGACGCCATGACCCGCGAGTACAGCGGCACGGGCCTGGGCCTGTCGATCGTCAAGGAGCTGTGCCGGCTTCTGGGCGGGGAGATCACCGTGGAGAGCGAGCTCGGCCGGGGGAGCACGTTCGTCGTCCGCCTGCCTTGGAGGCTCCAGAGGCAGCCGCCGCTCGACTCGCCCATGGCGCAGGGCTTCGACGAGTACAGCCGCGCGGGGCTCGACTTCCACCGCGACTTTCGCGGGGCGCGGCCCCAGGAGCCGGTCCCCGCGGGGGCGAACGACCCTTCCGACGGCGGGAGCTGACCCAAATCCTTGCCAGCCGGGGAGTTCCCGTGCTAAAATCGGCCCAGCGGCGGTCAGCGCGGGGGGGACGCGCGCCGCGGTGCTTGTCCTCGCGTTCACACACGGCGCCGGCTTGGGGGGAACGGATGGCGATCGAGCATTTTTGCCGCACTCTGGCGCGTGGGGCCTTCAGGCTGGGGCTGCCGCTGCTCGCGGCCCTTCTGAGCGGCTGCGGCGGTCAGCCTTACAGCACCGTGCCCATCAGCGGCACCGTGAAGTACGAGGACGGCTCGTTGATCCCGGCCCCCCAGATCGTCCTCTACTTCGAGTCGCAGGAAGAGAATCGCGACGCGAAGACCTTTCCCCGGCCCGGCAAGGCCGAAGTCAACGTCCGGGACGGCACGTTCGACACGGTCTCCACCTACGAGCACGGCGACGGCGTGATCCTGGGTGAGCACAAGGTCGTGGTCGAGGCGTTCAACGCGGACGGGGCGCCGGTCTACGCGTACTTCCCCAAGGAATTCAGCGACGTGACCACCACGCCCCGCACGATTACCGTGGGCGAGAAGCGGCAGTTCGACATCACGCTTCCCAAGCCCTGACAGATGGTTCCTGGCAGAGGATCACGGTCATGAAGTCCCGAGTGCGCGGTTTCACCCTGGTCGAGCTCCTGGTGGTGATCACCATCATCGGCATCCTCATCTCGCTGCTCCTGCCGGCCGTGCAGGCGGCGCGCGAGGCCGCGCGGCGGGCCCAGTGCCAGAACAACCTCAAGCAACTGGGCCTGGCCTGCCTGAACTACGAAAGCACCTACAAGGTCTTCCCCCCGGCCTCGCAGTGGCAGGACCTGTGGCCGGGGCACGACTCGCAAGACATCGACGAGCAGAACCAGGACAACCTCCGCGAGAACTGGGCGATCGTGATCCTGCCGTTCCTCGAACAGCAGCCCCTGTACGACGCGTTCGACCTCTCCCTGCCCACGAATCATCCGAACAACGAACGCGCCCGCTCCACGCGCCTTGCGGTCATGCTCTGCCCCTCCGATCCCTTTAGTCGCAAGAACTACAGCGGCAAGTCGGGCAGCTCGCACACCAGCAACCACGGCCCCAACTGGGCCCGGGGCAACTACGGCTGCAACGGGGCCCTGGGCTTCCATTCCGATAGCGCCCACTGCGGCGACTACGGCTCCGGCGGGTCGGGCTGCGCCGGCAAGGCCACGGCCTGGGCCGACGGGCGCATCCGCGGCGTGATGGGCCCCAATCAGTCCTGCTCGATCGACGACATCCGCGACGGCACCAGCAACACGATCATGCTCCTGGAGATCCGCGCCGGCGTGGTCTCCCACGATTGCCGTGGCGTGTGGGCCATGTCCGGAGCGGGGCCCAGCGCGTGCTTCGCCCACGGCTATCTGGGCGACGCGGGCGGACCCAACGCCATCGCCGTCAACACCGATGACGTGGCCGGCTGCCAGGAGATCATCGACGCCGTGGGGCTGGAGCGGCTCCAGCAGCTCCGCATGACCTGCTACGCGGGGACGTCCAGTCGGCCCAACCGCCAGGCCGGTGCCCGCAGCGCCCACCCCGGCGGCATCTTCACCTGCTTCTGCGACGGCAGCGTGCACTGGCTCAGCGACCACATCGAGACCAGCCGCACGATCAACTACACGTCGGTCTGGGACCGCCTGAACCTCTCGGCCGACGGCCTGCCGATCTCCGCCTCGGCGTTCTGAGACGCAGCCCTGGACTTCCGAAGTCTCCAGGACTTCGGAGGTCTTCTTGAACGCCGCGCAGTGCCATCCGTGCCCTTCCGAGCCGGGCCGCTTCGCCTGCTACGGCTTCTCGACCTCGAAGTGGAACTCCGTACTGTCCGGGCCCACTTCGATCTCCTCGATCGGGGTGGCAGCCACGTCCGCATAGGCCGGGGGCACTAGCGGCAACTGCACCCCGCCCTCGCCAAAGGCCTTGATCTGCACCTTGTGTTTGCCGATCGTCACTCCGTCGCCGTACTTGTAGGTGGTGACCGTGTCGAACTCGCCCGTCTCCACATCCACGTTCGTCATGCCCAGCTTGGCGTGGGTCTTCTCGTCCTTCGGATCGATCTGGGGCACGAAGGTGATCTCGATCCGCTCGGCCGGGATCAGCGAGCCGTCCTTGTAGGTCACCTTGCCTTTGACGGGGATGGTCCCGTACGGGTACCCGCCCCCGCAGCCGGCCACCAGCAGCAGCGCAAGCGCCGCGCACGCCGCGGTCCGCAAACTCCAAAGCTCCACCAGGCGACTTCGCACCGTCGTCTCCCCCCTGCAAGCGGATCGAAACAGGAATTGCCGCTGCCCCCGCTGGTCCCATTCTCGCTTTGCGCCCCGGGCCCTGTAAAGTGCTTGCCCGCGCAAGGGCCCCGGTTCCGGTTCCTCACCCGGCGCGATATGGTTGAAGGGAGAAGCCGCCCCCAGGCAAGATCTCCGAAGTCTGCGAGACTTCGGAAGTCTGAGCCTCCACCCCCGCGACCCCATGCCCAAGTCCCGCGCCAAGCCCGACGAGTTCGAGGTGATCCTGTTCACCGACGGGGCGTGCTCGGGCAACCCGGGCCCCGGGGGCTGGGCCTTCCTCCTCCGCCATCCCGCAAGCGGCAAGGAGCGCGAGGGGAGCGGGGCCGAGCGCGAGACCACCAACAACCGCATGGAGCTGACCGCGGTGATCCGCGGCCTGGAGGCCCTCACGCGGCCCACGACCGTCGAGCTGGTCACCGACAGCAATTACGTCGGCCAGGGCCTTTCCGAGTGGATGGCCAAATGGAAGGCCAACGGCTGGCGCCGCCGCGAGAACGGCCGGCTCAAGGAGGTCAAGAACGAGGACCTCTGGCGCAGGCTCGACGAACTGGCCTCCAAGCACCGCGTCCACTTCACGCACGTCCGCGGCCACTCCGGCCATCCCGAGAACGAGCGCTGCGACGCCCTGGCCGTGGCCGCGTACCAGAAGTACCTGTAGCAGGCACGCTCCGCGTGCCGTTCGCTTGCGCGGTACAGGTGCCTTGCGGCGCTTGCGTGCTGGGCAGCCGGGCGGACGGCAGTGCGGAGAATGCTACGCTCCCCAGACCCTCCGCTACAATAGGGGCATGAGCGCCCCGCAGAGAAGCCCGGCCGAGATGCTGGCCACCCCAGTCCAGTTCCTCAAAGGAGTCGGGCCCGACCGCGCGGAGCTGCTTGCGCGCCTGGGGCTGCACGCCGCGCGCGACGTCCTGTTCTTCTTCCCCCGCGCCTACGAGGACATGACCGAGCTGCGCGCGGTGCCGGACCTGGAGGAGGACAAGCTCCAGTCGGTCTCGGGGCGGGTCGAAGAAACCGACATGCACGCCGGCAGCTCCGGCCGCAGCGTCGTGGGCGTGCTGCTTCAGAGCGGCGACCACTTCCTCCGCGCGGTGTGGTTCAACCAGCCGTTCATGCGCGACCGCTTCCGCCGCGGACAGCGCGTCATGCTCTCCGGCAAGCCCAAGCTCCACGGGCTGATGTGGGAGATGCACCACCCCAAGGTCACCTACCTGGCCGACGACGAGGAGGAGCCGGCCGGGCGCATCCTGCCGCTCTACCCGCTCACCGAAGGGCTGCAGCAGTACCAGATGCGGCGGATCGTCGAGGCCGCGCTGCCGGCCTACGCCGACTGCCTCGACGAGGTCTTTCCCGCCTCCTTCCTGGAGGCCCACGACCTCTGGCCGCTGCACCGGGCCCTGCCGCAGGTCCACTTCCCCGAGAGCCACGAGGCCCTCGA
Source organism: uncultured Pirellulales bacterium (assembly GCA_964434165.1). Taxonomy (GTDB): domain Bacteria; phylum Planctomycetota; class Planctomycetia; order Pirellulales; family Thermoguttaceae; genus CAYSUS01. The sequence continues at coordinate 29,708 of CAYSUS010000078.1, read as the reverse complement.
CCGCGCCCGGCGGCGGTTCATCTACCAGGAGCTGTTCATCCTTCAATTGGCCCTGGCCCTGCGGCGCCAGGCCCAGGGGCAGCGAACCGCTCCGGCCCTGGAGGCCACGGCCAAGATCGACGCGCGCGTCCGCCGGCTGTTCCCTTTCGAGCTCACCGAGGGGCAACAGCAGGCCATCGACCAGATCGCCGCGGACATGGGGCAGACGACCCCCATGAACCGTTTGCTTCAGGGCGACGTGGGCAGCGGCAAGACCGTGGTCGCCGTGTACGCCATGCTCCTGGCCGTGGCCCACGGCCACCAGGCCGCGCTGATGGCCCCCACGGAAGTCCTCGCCCGGCAGCACGCCCTCACCCTCGATCGCCTTCTGGCGGCCAGCCGCGTGCGTCGCGGGCTGTTGATCGGAGGGCTTCCCGGCGCGCGGCGGGCGGACCTTCTTCGGCGGATCGCGGCCGGCGAGATCGACCTGGTCGTCGGCACCCAGGCGGTGATCCAGGAGGACGTCCAGTTCGCCCGGCTCGGACTGGTCGTCATCGACGAGCAGCACCGCTTCGGGGTGCGCCAACGGGCGACGCTCCGGCACGCCGGCCCGGACCCGCATTATTTGGTGATGACCGCCACGCCCATCCCGCGCACCGTGACCCTGACGCTGTTCGGCGATTTGGACCTATCGATTCTCCGCGACAGTCCGCCGGGCAGGCAGAGGGTGCACACCTACGTGGCCGGCGACGAGCGGCGCGCCAAGTGGTGGGACTTTTTCCGCCGCAAGCTCGCCGAGGGGCGGCAGGGCTACGTCGTCGTGCCGCTGGTCGAGGAGTCGGACCAGTCGGCGGCGGCCAGCCTCGAGGCGACCTACGAGGCCCTTGCCAACGGCGAGCTGGAGGCCTTCCGCCTGGGGCTGATCCACGGGCGCATGTCGAGCACGGAGAAGGACGAGGCCATGGCCCGGTTCCGCCAGGGCGACATCCAGGCCCTCGTCTGCACCTCGGTGGTCGAAGTGGGCGTGGACGTGCCCAACGCCACGCTGATGACGATCGAGAGCGCGGAGCGGTTCGGGCTGGCCCAGTTGCATCAGCTCCGCGGCCGGATCAGCCGAGGCAGCCACCCGGGCTACTGCTGCGCGTTCGCCGAACCGCAGACCGAGGAGTCGCAGCAGCGCCTCGGGGCCTTTGAGAAATCGACCGACGGCTTCGAGCTGGCCGAGACGGATTTCCGGCTGCGCGGGCCCGGCGAGCTGTTCGGCACGCGCCAGCACGGCCTGCCGCCGCTGCGGATCGCGGACCTTTCGCGCGACGCGGCCCTGTTGGACGAGGCCCGGCGCGACGCCCTGGCCCTGGTCGCCGCCGACTCCGGCCTCTCCGCCCCCGAGCACACCCTCCTGCGGCGGATGACGCTCGTGCGCTATGGCCAGGCGCTGGAGCTGGGGGATGTGGGATGAGGGGGAGTGAGGAATGACGAATGAGGACTCGCCGAAAGCGTGTTTCGTGGTCCCGCGTGCCCCCAACCCCGTGCCCGTTTCCGGAGCTGCCGTTCTGCGCTTATCATTCCTCCTTCATCACCCTTCGATAAACCGAGTCCCTCTCCACCGGCTCGCGGCCCGCCTCGCGGATCAGGGCGCGGAGGTCGTCGACGCCAAGGACCTCGGGCGAGGTGGCGCCCGCGTCGTGGTAAATCCGCTCCTGGCGCACCGTGCCGTCCAGGTCGTCGGCTCCGTAAGCCAGCGCCGTCTGGGCCGTGCCAATGCCCAGTGAGATCCAGTAGGCCTTCACGTGGGGGAAGTTGTCGAGCATCAGCCGCGCGGCGGCCATCACGCGGAGGTCGTCGAGGCCCGTCGGCCTGGGCAGGTCTGCAAACCGCGTATTCTCCGGGTGGAACGCGAGCGGGATGAACGCCTGGAAGCCCCCGGTCGCGTCCTGCAAGCGCCGCAATCGCACCATGTGGTCGATGCGGTCGGCCGGGCTCTCCACGTGGCCGTAGAGCATCGTGGCGTTCGACTTGAGGCCCACGCGGTGGGCCTCGCGGTGGACGGCCAGCCAGCGCTCCGCGTCGATCTTGCGAGGGCAGATTCGCGCTCGCACTTCGCTAGCGAAGATCTCCGCCCCGCCGCCGGGCAGGCTGCCGAGGCCGGCGTCCATGAGCTCCTCGAGGATCGCCGCCACGGGCTTGTCCTCGCTGTGGGCGAACCAGTCGATCTCCACGGCGGTCCAGGCCTTCAGGTGCAGCGAGGGGAAGGCCTCGTGCAGAAGCTCCAGAATGCCGCGGTACCAGGCGTAGCCCTTCCCGGGGTGCAGCCCTCCGACCACGTGCAACTCCGTGCAGCCCGCGTCCGCGGCCTCCTGCCCCCGGGCGAGGATCTCCTCGTCGCGCATCACGTAGGCGTCGGCGTCGGCAGGGTCGCGGCTAAACGCGCACAGCCCGCACCGCAGCGCGCAGACGTTGGTCGGGTTGAGGTGCGAATTCCTGTTGTAGTGAACCACCTCGCCGCACTTGCGCCGGCGCACCGCGTCGGCCATCTGCCCGACCGCGTGGAGGTCGGTCTTCGCATCGAAGAGGAGGAGTCCCTCTTCGGGCGAGAGGCGTTCGCCGGATTCGACCTTGCGTTGGATGGATTCGAGGCTGGTCATGGGGTATCGCGGAGCAGCGCTTGCACGGAAAGGGACATCGTGTTCACCGAGGGGGACGGGCCCAGCTTGTGCAAAGCATCCTTCGGGCCGCTGCGCGGCAGACTGTGCCAGTCCCCGTCACACGAGCAGGTCGATCATGCCGATCGCCAACAGGCCCAGGCTCACCACGGCGTTGACGTGGAAGAAGGCCCGGTTGACGCGCGTCAGGTCGTCGGGCCGCACGATCGCGTGCTCGTACACGAGCAGCCCGGCGATCGCGGCCACGCCCACGTAATATACCCAGCCGAACAGCGGATACACGGCCGGCACCGCCAGGAGCAGGAATACCATCGCGGCGTGGCAGGCGGCGGCCACGCGCAGGGCCCCGGCCACGCCGAGCCGCGCGGGGATGCTCCGCAGGCGCATCCGCCGGTCGAAGTCCACGTCCTGGCACGCGTAGATGATGTCGAACCCGGCCACCCACAGCATGACCGCCGCGCCGAGCAACAGGGGCGCCCAGTCCAGCTCGCCGCGCACGGCCACCCAGGCGGCCATCGGGGCGAGCATCAGCGCCGTGCCCAGCCAGAAGTGGGCCAGCACGGTCAGCCGCTTCGTGTAGCTGTAGGCAAACAGGAACAAGAGCACCGGCACCGACGCGTAGATTGGCCAGCGGTTGGGCAGAAACAACAGCGTGCCGGCCACGAACGCGGCCGCCGCGACGGCGGTGAACAGGGCCACCCCTTCCGCGCTCAGCCTTCCGCTGGGCAGATGGCGCGATCGTGTCCGCGGGTTGTGCGCGTCGAGCTCGCGGTCGGCCAGGCGGTTGAACGCCATGGCCGCGCTCCGCGCTGCGACCATGCACACGAGGATGCCCGCCAGGTCCTGGAGGCGAAACCGCACCGGCGGCTGGGCGCGCAAGCCATCGGCCCAGGCCATCACCGCCGCCAACAGCGCAAAGGGAAGCGCGAACAGCGTATGGCTGAAGCGGATCATCTCCAGGTACTTAAAGGCAAAAGATTATGAAACCGACTGGTTCC
>CAYSUS010000078.1:0-26058 GCA_964434165.1 uncultured Pirellulales bacterium | reverse complement strand
GTCACTACTGTTTACGAACATACGTTACCTGCAACCGGCATTTATGATGGCTGAAGCGGATCATCTCCAGGAGTTTCTGGAGGGTCTCCATGCGGTTTGTGGTGGAGCGTCTGGGGTGCAAGGGGGGTGCCGCGGGTGGCTTGCCCACCCGTGTCACGGTGCGGTCGGGCACGGCGGCAGGCGAGCTCTTCCGGAGGGGGACAGCCCCGTTTTCGCTCCGCGGCGCTTCGCGAAAACGCGACCGTCCCCTTGCCGTGCTCTAGCTCCCCCACCGCCGCATCAGCTCGTTCTCCACTCCCAACTGATCGCAGATTCTCGATACGATGAAATCCACCAAGTCCTGCACGTTGCGCACGCCGTGGTAGAAGCCCGGCATGGCCGGCAGGATCACGGCGCCGGCCTCGGCCGCGCGCTTCATGTTGTCCAGTTGCAGCACGGAGAGCGGCGCCTCGCGCGGCACGACGATCAGCTTGCGGCGCTCCTTGAGGTGGACCTCGGCCGCGCGGTGGATCAGGTTGGCGCTGGTCCCGTGGACGATGGCGCTGAGCGTGCCGCCGGAGCACGGGCAGATGACCATCCCTTCGGTGAGGAACGAGCCGCTGGCGATCGCCGCCATCTGGTCGCGGTAGTGATGGTAAACGATCTCGCCCGGCGAGCCGATCGGGACGGAGAGGACGTTGCTCGACTCGCTGGAGATCCCGGCCGCCGAGCGGATCCGCCGCAGCTTCGGGTCCTGGACCTTCTCCCCCGCGTCGAGCATCAGCGAGCCGGGCTTGAAGTCGTCCAGATCGACCTTCACGTCGAGCTCCTGCTTGAGCACGGCCTGCGCCGCCCCGCTGATCGTCAGGCGCACGTCGCTCCCACTGGAGAGCAGGACTTCGAGCAGCCGCCGGGCGTAGGTCGCGCCGCTGGCCCCGGTTACCGCGAGGACGAAGGTGCGTTTCATTTCTCCCCCACGTAGAGCGTGGCAATACCGAAGCTCAGCCGGTGCCAGGCCACCCGCGCCAGACCCGCCGCGCGCATCCGCTCGGCCAGCGCCTCGTCCTGCGGGAACTCGCCGACGCTGGCAGGAAGGTAATTGTAGGCTCCCTGACGGTTTCGGGCCAATGCCTGGCCCACGCGCGGCAGCACGCGGCGGAAGTACCACCCGTACACCGCGCGGAGGGGCGCCGCGCGGGGCATGGAAAACTCCAGCACGGCCACGCGCCCGCCGGGCCGGCACACCCGGGCCATCTCCCGCAAGCCCCGGTCCGTGTCGGCCACGTTCCGCAGTCCGAAGGCCACGCACACGATCTGGAACGTGCCCGAGTCGAAGGGCAGGCGCTCGGCGTCCGCCTCGACCAGGCTCACTTGGTTCGCGGCGCCCGCGCGACGGCACTTCTCCAGCCCGATCCGGAGCATGGGCCCGCAGAAATCGGCTCCGACCACCGCCGCGCTGCCGCGTGCACATCGCCAGTAGTCCAACGCCAGGTCGGCCGTGCCCGTGCAGACGTCGAGGATCGGCGCATCGCCCTCCGGCGCGACCAGGCGCACCGTGCGCCGCCGCCAGCGACGATCGACGCCCAGCGACAAGAGACCGTTGACGAGGTCGTACCGCCCGGCGATCTCGCCGAACATCTGGCGGATTCGCGCGCGGGACTTATCGACGGACGAGTTATCGACGGACATGGGCGGACGGGTCTGGTAAGGGCGATGCCGCCGAGGTCCTCTCCTCCGGCAGCTTCGCGGTGGCGTCGATGCCCATCCGCCGCGCGAGCCGGTCGGGCGGCGACGCCGCGTCGAGCGGGTCGGGCGGTCCCTCCACGAAGAATACGTCGCGCCCGGCATCGACGCGCCCCGCGACCTCGGCCAGCACCGCCCCGCCGTGCCGCACGTCGATTCCCTCCTCGACTACGGTCAGGGTCTTCGCGAACATGGTAGGCTGCAGGGACCACAAGGCCCCGGCCACTTGTCGGGCCTGTCCCGCGTGGGTCTTCTGGATCGCGACCACGCAGGCGTGGCGCGCGCCGCTGTGCTCGGGCAGATCCAAATCGACCAGCCCCGGCACCGCCGCGCGAAGCCACGGCAGCATCACGCGGAGCATCGCCCGCACCATGACAACCTTCTCCGCGGGCTTCAGCCACGGAAAGACCGGGTTGGCCCGGTGCGTCAATCCCGTGACGTGCATCACCGGTGCAGGCCACGGATGGGAGACCAGCCCCGACGGCAAGACAACGGGCCCCATCGCGGCAAGCGCTTCGGCCGGATCGACATAACCCTCGATCACCAGGTCGGCCTCGGTCGGCACGGCCACGTCGATGCTGCGGCCGTTGACAAGCTCCAGGGGACTGGTCCGCAGAATCGCGGTCAACAGGGCCCCGTCCGTCGGGCACGGTGTGGGGGCCATGGCGGCCAGCAGGCACGTCGGATCGCCTCCCAGGACCGCGGCCACGGGCATCCGCTCCCGGCGCCGGCGGTACTCGGCCAGCAGCCGGGCGGCGTCGTCCTGCGCGAGCCACCCCAGCACGAGCCGATTGCGATCCATCACCAGCAGGTCGTACCGGCCCAGCGCCCGGTGCCGCGAGGCCGGTTCGACGCTCCACACCTGGGCCGCGGTGAGGACCGGGCCCGGCTGCCCGTGCGCCCACGGGACGGGCAGGCGGCTCAGATCGACGTCCGTTCCCAGGCGGACCACCTGCTGGCAGGCCCCGTTGCGAACCACGCGAGGGGCCAGGCTCCTGGACCCCCAGGGCCGCGTCCGGTCGAGCCCGCCCTCGGACTGCGCCTTCAGGGCCTCTTCGACCCGGACGGCGGCCGCCTCAAGCGACTCGGCGCCCAGCGCGCGCAAAACCCGGCCCTCGGTGGCCAGCAGGCCTGTCAGGAGCGGAAGCTCGTGGCCTTCGACCGCGCTGAACAGGGTGGCCGGCGCGTGACTTGGCGGGGCGAGCCGGGCGGCGGCGATGCCCGCTTCCGTCGCCGCGACCGGCGTCTCGATCCGCGCAAGCTCGCCCGCGTCGATGAGTGTTTCCAGAAAGTCAGCCAGTCCCCGATGCGACATGACCCCATTCTAAGGGGACGCAGCGGATTCGGGGAGAGAACCTGGCGTGAACGGGCAGGGGCGGCGCGGCCAGCGATCGGGGTTGCGACCGCCAAGCGGATTCCCGATGATGGGTCCACGCTCGCTTCCCGGACTGCCGCCCCCGGCCGCCCCCATCGCCGCTCGATCCATGTCGCCCAGCCTGAACGTCCACGCCCTGCCTTCGACCGTGCCGCCCGACGACCTCGCCGGCTCGACCGTCGTCGTCATCGACGTGCTTCGCGCCACCACGACGATCGTCCACGCCCTGGCCGCCGGCGCGAGGGAGATCGTCGCCTGCCGCGAGGTGGACGAGGCCCGGCGGATCGCGGCCGAATTCAGCACGGGCGGGGCCGTGCTCGGCGGGGAGCGCGAGGGACGGCCCGTCGAGGGCTTCGACCTGGGCAACTCGCCCGAGGAGTACACGCCCCAGTCCGTCGGCGGCCGGACCGTCGTCTTCACCACCAGCAACGGCACCCAGGCCATGGCCGCGTGCCGCCAGGCCGCGCGGGTGTATCTCGGGGCCTTTGTCAACGCCCGGTCCCTGGCCGAGAAGCTGGCCGCCGTGGAGCGCATCGACCTGGTGTGCTCCGGCACGCGCGGCGAGATCGGACGCGACGACGTGTTGATGGCCGGCCTCCTGGTCGAGCGGATTCAGCGTTCCTCGGCCGACGCGTACACGCTCAACGTCCAGGCGATCACCGCGCGGGAGAACTGGGTCTCCAGCTTCGCCGTGCCCGTGGCCATCGGCGCCGAGCCCCTGGACCCGGATCACCTGGTGCGCGAGCTCCGCAAGAGCCCGGGCGGAAGGAACCTCGTGGCCCTGGGGCTGGAGGACGACCTGCTGGCCGCCGCGCAGCTCGACCGCTTCGACTGCGTGCCCGAGCTGGACCCGAAGACGATGCGGATCCTCCCCGCCGATCCGACCAATTGACGACGGCGCGGCGAGTGTGCCGGGGCGACCCACGGGAGCGCGACGATGTCCGGCCTTCCGCGGGTCGGCCGCTGGCATTGGCCTTGCAGGCACCGAGGAAACGGTTGCGGCCTCCGAGGTCGCGGAGGACCTCGAAGGCCGCGGTTTTGCTCTCGTGCTGGACGCTTCGCTCAGGTCGCGCAACAGGGCGCGCCGGCCGTGATCCAGTCCCAGGCCTCTTCGGACTGGGCCTCGTCGAAGAAGCGGATCTGGGCGTTGCGGAACAGCGGCTTGAACATCGACGTGGCCCACTTCTCCACGGTCGGGGCCCCCACGATCGCGCATCGCTCGATGGCGCCGCCGTGGCGGGTGTCGAACTTGATCTCGTCCCACAGGGCCCGCAGGGTGAACCCCTCGTAGTTGCTCATCTCCACGTAGCAGCGGAAGCTGCCGTGCTCTTCGATCAGTTTCTCGAGCATGGGCACGAACCGCTTGTAGTCCTCGTGGACCAGCTTGCCGTCGATGCGCACGCCGATCACCTTGCCTTCGCTGCGATCCAGAAGTGTGATCATGCCTGGTTTCCTTGGTGGTTGGGGACTGCGGCCGGCCGCCCCTGCGGCCGGCTCCTGAAGGTACGGGGTCGGGAGTCTTCTCTCGCCCGGGGCCTTGGCTTCATGGGAAGCCCCTTTCGAGAAAAGACTCCCGACCCCCTCGGCCCTCTTGGCAGAGCCGTTACGGAAATGTAGCTTCCCCGCGGCGCGTGAGCCGGGGGTGTCGGAGCCGGCAGCGCAAGTCTTTAAGCCATAAAGAGATATGGAGCCAAGGCGGCAGGGGGCCGGGGAGGCTTCTCTCGGCCCGCGCGCTGGTTGAACGGAAGGCGCGTTCGAGACAAGACGCCGGACGCCTTTCCCTGGCGACCATCTTGTCTTCCGGTGTCTTCGCGGCGTTCCGATCGGAAGTTAATACTTCGAGGCGGTCGCGCCAGGCCTCGTGCTTCCCCCCGCGCCGGACCCGCACCGCCCCTGGAACGAGAGGAGATACGCGCGATGCACTCGCCCGCCGTGGTCGTCTGTCTGATACTCTGCGCCGCGGCGCCCGGCTCGCCCTCCCAGGGTCCGCCGCAGCGGTTCCGGCGTCACTTCCCGCCGGTTGAGCCGATCCGCTCCGAGCTCCTGGAGAGCGGGTTCGTGATCGCCGCAGGCCGCGACCTTGCACCGCCCTATCACATCGAGCTCCGTGACGAGGGGCTGGCGGTCAACGGCGAGGTCATGTTCCCGGCGGCCACCGGCGTCGGCCCCGGCCCCTGGCGCCGACCCTGGATGCGGCACGGCGACCGACGCGGGGTCGTGATGGCCCGGATCGAGCAGACGCTCCGCAGCGGCGGCATGTTGATCGCCTTTCCGGAGGTGACGCCGCGGTTGTTTCCCTCCAGTCAGACGCTCGACGTGCTCACCATTCTGCTCTCCGACCAGCCGGACCACGAGAAGACGGCGCGCCTGGCAGCGACCGTTCCCGAGCACGTTCCAACCGAGCAATGGGCAGAGTTGGTGGCGACGTTCGAACCCTCGCCCGAGTTGCCGGCGCGCTTGGACGAGATCGATCTGGAGGTTCCTCCGGACGCGGGCACTGCGCAAGGGATCACCATGTCCGGCACGTCCCACATCTACTTCGTCACGCTGGGTGGGATCGTGCTGGTCGTCGTCGGTTTGGGGACGCTGTTGAACCACCGCCCTCGCCGCGCGGGCACGTGGCGGACCATCGATCCCTCGCGATGCGGCAAAGGGCTCGTGCTCCGCTGCACGGCCCTGGTCTTCGTCCTGGGGCTTTTCGACCTGGGGTGCACGATGATGGCAGGTTCCGCCGGCGGCCTGCTGGAGCTGAATCCCCTGGGCAGCCAGCTCATGGCCAGCCCCACGTGGCTGATGGCCTTCAAGGTCGGCACGCTGGCCGGCTCGTCGGCCCTGCTGATCGGCCTGCGCGAGTACCGCGGGGCCCAGGTCGCCTCCTGGTGGCTGTGCCTGGTCTGCACGGTTCTCGCGCTGCGCTGGGCCACGTACAACTCGATCTTCCTGACGTGACCCTCCGCGATCCGCTGCCGGGCCGACACGGCCCGGCTCGAAGCCGTGGTTTGACGAAAGCACGCACGTTGTCTCTCGTCCGCCCCTTATCCACTACTTCGCCTCCAGCCCCTCGACCATCTTCCGAAACGCCTCGGCCTCGCGGGCCACGGTTTTCGCCGGGCCGTAGAACTTGATGAAGTGCTTGGCGTCGGGCGCGACGACGATCGCCGCCAGCATGCGGTAGTCGGGCAGCTCCACGACCGGACCGGGCGCGAACGGCCCGCCGCCCCGCGACTCCTGGTACGTGCCCGCGATGTCGACCAGCACCACGCGCGTGCCGGCGATCTCCTTCTCCTCGCGCTTGGCCTTCTCGGCCGTCTTCGACCCGTCGGGCTGCTTGAACTGGCCGTACCACCGCTCGACGTTGGCGTCCACCGAGCCGCCGGCCGTCATGACCGTCACGCGGCCGTCTTCCTTGTCCCCCTCGGCCGCGGGCACGCGGAGCTCGTACTGGATCATGCCGATCCGCGGCTTGACCCGCTCCCAGCCCTTCGGCGCGGTGAGCTTCAGATTGCCGCCCAGCGCGATCACGACCGGCTCGGATATCTCGCCCTGCGCCTTTCGGGGCGGGTCCTCGCCCTGCTCGGATTCGCCGTCGGCCGTCGCGTCGGCCGACGCGGGCGTGGTCGAGGTGTCGTCCGTGCCGCGGAGCAGGGGGCTGGGCCAGCCGCCTTCCGGCTCCTCGGCGCTGGTCGGGGTGCGCTTGGCCGCGGCGGTATCATCGGCCTTGCTATCGGCCGCCCGGCCGCAGCCGGACGAAGGGATCAGGATGGCGATCGTGATCATCAAGGCGAACAGGGCTTTCATCAGTTCCTCCGGCGTGCGGTTTCGAGGGGAAGTCTGCATGGCGTATTCCGTAGCTCGTAGGTTATGATTCCCGGGCCGCGGGCGGATTTCCAGACCGGCTCCTTGGGCCTCTTGACCGGCGCGTCGCAGCGGTCGCGGCCCGAGGCGAGGCCGGCCGCGCAACCGTTTCCCGTCGAAACACTTGCGACCGCGCGGCCGTGGCCCCGCCGCGGCGTCCGCGGGGTTTCGACCGCGCGCCGGCCGCCCTGGACATTTCCCCGCGTCCCGCACGGAGCGCCGACCGATCGCCGCTTGATGACACGGCGCAAGGCGGCGAGTACACTCGCGGAATGGCCTTCTTCGCGAGGGCGACCGCCGCAGGCCGTGCCCCGTGAAGACTTCCCTCCCGGACTCCCCGCATGCAGATCCTCTTCGCCCTGACGCTGTTTCTCAGCGCCGCCTTGCTGTTCGTGGTCCAGCCGATGTTCGCCAAGATGGTCCTGCCGCTGTTGGGCGGCACGTCGGCCGTCTGGAACACGTGCATGGTGTTCTACCAGGCCTCGCTCCTGGCCGGCTACGTTTACGCCCACCTCTCGATCACCTGGCTGGGGCGCCGGCGCCAGGCCATCGTCCATCTGCCGCTGATGCTCGTGCCGTGGCTCGTGCTCCCCATCGGCGTGGCGGCCGGATGGATGCCCCCGACCGACTCGAACCCGATCCCTTGGCTGCTGATGCTCCTGGCCGCCTCGGTGGGGCTGCCGTTCCTGTTTGTCTCCGCCAGCGCGCCGATGCTCCAGGCGTGGTTCGCCGGCACGAGCCACCCCTCGGCGCGCGATCCCTACTACCTTTACGCAGCCAGCAACCTCGGGAGCATGCTGGGCCTCTTGGGCTATCCCTTCTTCTTCGAGCCCCGCCTGACGCTGGAGAACCAGGCATGGTGGTGGGCGGCAGGCTACGCCGCGCTCACCGGGCTGACCGTCGTGTGCGCCCTGGTGCTGTGGCGATCCCCGCCCGGCCCGGCCGCGACCGCAAATCCCCCGTCGCCGCCGGAAGAGAAGGGCCCGCTTCCCGAGACCCCGCCTGTCTGGACCGACCGCCTCTGGTGGCTGGCCCTGTCGTTCGCCCCCTCGAGCCTGCTCCTGGGCGTGACCACGTTCATCACTGCCGACCTGGCGTCGTTTCCCCTGCTGTGGGTGGTCCCGCTCGCGCTGTACCTGATGACCTTCGTGCTGGTCTTCGCGCGCTGGCAGATCCTCCCCCACGGGCTGATGCTGGCCGCGCAGCCCGTCCTGGTGGTGACGGCGGCCGCGGTGTTCTACGTGACGGGCACGGGAACCGGCGAGCTGACGCTGGCCTTCGCGCTGCACCTGCTTACATTCTTCGTCACGGCCATGGTCTGCCACGGCGAGCTGGCCCGGCGCCGGCCGGCCAGCCGCCACCTCACCGAGTTCTTCCTCTGGATGTCGCTGGGCGGCGTACTGGGCGGCATGTTCAACGCCCTGGTGGCCCCGCTGCTGTTCAACGACGTCTATGAATACCCGCTGATGATCGCCCTGGCCTGCCTGTTGCGGCCGCAGCCCGCCGAAGGCACCCGGCGCGGCATGACCTGGGCCTGGGACTTCGGCATCCCCATGCTGTTCACCGCGGTGTTCGGCTTCCTGGCGATGGGGCTGAACGAACGCAACTGGATCGTCACGGGGCTCGACTGGGTCCGCGATCGATTCCCCGATTCCACCCCCGCCTGGGACGGCGACGCGTTCGCCGCGTTGGCGTTTCTCGGGGTGGCCGCCCTCGGGGCGCTGGCCATGGTCGGCAGGCCCGTGCGTTTCGGCCTCGGGGTGTTCGGGCTGCTTGCCGTGAGCCTGCTCTACAACCACGAAGGGCGCCGCCTGCTGCACGCCGAGCGGAGCTTCTTCGGCGTGCTCCGCGTGGAGGAGATCACCTACGACGAGGATGACGAGGTGGATTACACCACCCACCGCCTCATGCACGGCTCAACGAACCACGGGGTGCAGTGCTGGGACCCGCCTTACCAGCAGCGGCCGTGGTCCTACTACTTCCCCAGCGGCCCGGTGGGCATGATGTTCGAGGCCGCCCGGGAGAAGGGCGACCTCGAGGAGATCGGCGTGGTGGGGCTGGGGACGGGCACGATCGCCGCCTACGGCGAGCCGGGCCAGCGGATCACCTACTTCGAGATCGACCCGGCCGTGGTGCGGATCGCGCGCGACCCCCGGCTGTTCCGCTACCTGACCGACTCGAAGGCCGAGATCGACATCCAGCTCGGCGACGCCCGGCTGACCCTCGCCCAGCTGACCGACCGCAGGTTCGACCTGCTCTTCGTCGATGCCTTCAGCTCCGACGCGATCCCGGTCCACCTGCTCACGCGCGAGGCGTTGCAGCTCTACCTGGACCGCCTCAGCGGCGACGGGATCCTGGCCGTGCACATCTCCAACCGGCACCTGGAGCTGGAGCCGGTGCTGGGCAATCTGGCCAAGGACCTGGGTCTGGCCGCCCTGGTCTGCGACGATGACGACGAGGGCGAGAAAGGGAAGTACGGCTCGACGTGGGTCGCCCTGGCCCGGCAATACGACGACCTGGGGAGCCTCGCCTTCGATCCGGTCTGGAAGGACCTCGTGACCGCGCCGGATAAGCGGCTCTGGACGGACAACTACTCCAACGTGCTCGACGTGCTCGACCTGCAGTGGCGGGACATCCCCTGGGCAGGGCGATTCGTCCCCGATCCGGCCGACGAGGAGTCGGAGTAGGAGACGCCGACCCCGGCCGCCGCGCGCACGGAGGCTATCTGGCCGCCACGAGCCCGGCCAGCGTGCCGAGCAGCCGGGCGCGATCGACCGGCTTGGACAGGAAAGCCGTGCACCCGCAGTCCAGGCACCGCTGCTGCTCGCCCGCCACCGCGTTGGCCGTCAGCGCGACGACCGGCCCGTCCCATCCCCGTTCCCGCAGGATCTCGGTGGCCGCGTAGCCGTCGAGCACGGGCATCTGCATGTCCATCAGGATCACGTCGAATCGCACGGGCGCAGCCGCCTCGGCGCCTCCGAACCGGTCCGCGCCATAGACCGCCTCCAGGGCGAGATGCCCGTTGGCAGCCACCGTCACCTCGGCGCCGGCCTTTCGAAGGATCGTCTCCAGCAGCCGTTGCGAGTCGGGCGAGTCCTCGACCACGAGCACGCGGCAAGGCACCGCGGGAAGGACCGTCGGCTGGGGGTCGGCGACCGTGGCCGGTTCGCCGGCCGCGCGCGGCCCCGACTCGGCGACCCCGTCGCCCTGCATCCGCTGGACGGGCAGCGCGACGCGGAACGTGCTTCCCTTGCCCAGGGTGCTTTGGCACTCGATGCGGCCGCCCAGGGCCGTGGTCAGGCGTCGGCAGATGGCCAGGCCGAGGCCCGTCCCGCCGAGCTGCCCGCGCACGGTGGCTTCGGTCTGCGTGAAAGGGTCGAAGATCCGCGGGATCTCCTCCTCGGGGATGCCGGGGCCGGTGTCGCCGACCTCGATCTCGAGGCGGGCCCGGCCCGATTCTGCGGCCGCGATCCGCGCGAGCACGCGCACGCCGCCGCAGTTGGTGAATTTCACGGCGTTGCCGATCAGGTTGATGAGGATCTGGCGGAGGCAGGAGGGGTCGGTCTCGACGCGGTCCCCGGCCTCCAGCGCGATCTCCGCCGCGAGGCCGATCCCTTTGGCCTCGGCCCGGACGCGGAGCAGCGCGCACACGTCCTCCACGAGGCGCCGGACCGAGACCGACTCGCGTGCGATCTCCAGCTTGCCGGCCTCCACTTTGGCGATATCGAGGATGTCGTTGATGATCTCCAGGAGATGCTCGCCGTTGCGCCGGATGGTGTCCAGGTACTCGGCGTGCTGCTCGGGGGCGAGCCCCTCCTCGGCGAGCAGCTCGGCGTAGCCGAGGATGGCGGTCATCGGCGTGCGGATCTCGTGGCTCACGTTGGCCAGGAACTGGCTCTTCGCCCGATTGGCGGCCTCGGCCCGCTGGTAGAACTGCTCCAGCGCGCGATTGGCGTTCTCCAGGGCCAGCGAGTATTCCTGGAGTTCCTCGGACCGGCGCCGGGCGTCCTCGACCGCCTCGCGCAGGGCCCGCGACCGCTCCTCCACCTCCGACTCCAGGCGCTGCGAGTACCGCCGCTCGGCCTCGACCCGTCTCTGCTGCTCCTCCAGCACGGTGGCCAGGGCCTGCACGTGCGCGTTGCGAAGCGTCTCGTGCTCGGTGCGGAGCTGGTTCTTGCGGGCGTCGGCCCGCTCGACCGCGGCCCGCTCGTCCTGCACGATCCACGCGAGGTTGCCGGATCCCTCCAGCGACGGCAGCAGCACCTCCAGGCGCTCGGCCGCCCCCGGCTCGTCCAGCACCAGCCCTCCCAACAGCGATCCCATCGTGTCCGGTCCCAGGCGCACGGCAAAGGCCGTTCGCGGGCCGCGGTCGCCGGCGTGCGCAAAGACCGTGAAGCTCCGCGTGCGGACCTCGCTGGCCATGCGCGTGGCCAGCAGGACCAGCTCGTCGCCGTGGGCCTCCGCGCCGATCGGATCGACCGCGATGACCTGCCCCGTGTGGCGCGCCAGAAACACCAGCGTCGGCCCCAGCGGTCCCAGGAGCTCGCGCACGTGCGCCAGGCTGCCCGTCCGGTCGCGCGGGACACCGTCGGCCGCGAACAGCAGGCTCAGGTCGCGTAGCATTCCGGTCCCTCGCAGGGGTCAAAAACGCTAAAGGACGAACAGGGCCGAGTTCCGCTCCAGCTCCTCGTCAAGGTCCAGGAGCAGGGCCTCGATGTCGGGTTTGGACAGCCCCAGGGCGCTCACCGCCTCGACCGGCGCGCGGAGCAGGTTCGCGCCCACCGAGGAGAGCTCCTTCATCGTGCACAGCAGGTTGGCCAGTTGCACGCAGCGCACCTCCTTGCCCCATTCCCCGCAGGGCGGGCTGGGATGGTGGTGGTAGCCGATCGCCGCCACGACCAGCGGCGGAAACCTCCACTGCTCGGCCACCACGGCCCCGAGCTGCGTGTGGGTGTACTCCAGGGCCTCGCGCTCCGCATCCTCCAGCGGGCGGCCGGACCCCAGCGCGGCCGCCATCGCGGCGAACCGCGCGTGGTCGTACTGGTCCTCCAGGACGATCCCCAGATCGTGCAGCAGCCCGGCCAGGAACACGTCCTCGAAGTTCTCCAGCCCCCGGCGCATGGCCACCATCCGCGACGCCACCCCCACCGAGACCAGGTGCCGCCACAGGCCCCGCCGCGAGTACGTCCCCAGCCGCTCCTCGCAGCGGAATACCTCGCTGATCGACGCCGTCAGCGCCAGGTTGCGGATCTGGCGGAAGCCCAGGTAGGCGATCGCCATCTGGAGGTTGGTCACCTCGTTGCGGATGCCGTAGGCCGAGGAGTTGACCAGACGCAGCACGCGGGCGCTGAGCGAAGCGTCGTTCTCCATCACGGACTTCAGCTCCTGGGCGCCCGCCCTCGGGTCGTTGGTCACCTCGATCACGCGCAGCGCGACCTCGGGAATCGACGACACCTCGTGGACCCGCTGCGCGACCCGTTGAACCGAAGGCGGCGTACTTGCGACGGCGGCGGAGCTCACGGCAGGGTTCCGTTCGAAAGGAGGTGCGATTGCCCGAGGAAGGTGACGCGGCACCGAACCACGGCGGGCCGGTTCCTCTTAAACATAGGCCACGGCCCCGGCGTTCAGCCCGCGACGACGGGAAGCTCGACGAGCCGGGGATGGCCCCTCGGACGTGGCCCCAATTGCCAGAGGGAAACTACGCGATGGGAGGCGTCGGGCGGATTGGGCCGGAAATCCCTTTCTCGCCACCCACTTGCCCCCGACGCGCAGGCGGATTACAACTCCCAGTTGGTGGGCGCACTCGCGCCGTAGGGCGGCTCGGAACACCGCCCGCCACGAACGGCTAACCACGTCTTGTCTCCAGCCCCGTTCTGAGAGGAGGTCCGCTCATGTCTTGCAGGTTCCTGGTGGCGGTTTCGATGACGGCCGTGCTGTTCCTCCTGGGCGTGCCGCTTCAGGCCTGCGCCGAGGACAGCCGCGCGAAGCCGGCCGACAAGGCCCCCGGCGCGCAGGCCCGCCCGGCCCCCGCGTCCGACGACCCGTTTTCGGAGCCGTCCGGCGGTTCGGCGTCCCCCGCGTCCGACGACCCGTTTTCAGAGCCGTCCGGCGGCGATCCTTTCGGCGACAATCCGGTTGCCGACGACCCCTTCGCGGACGGTCCCGCGACGAAGAAGAAGCCCGAGCGCGGCGCCCAAGAGACCGCCAGGCCCGCGCCCAAGTCCAAGCCCCGCGCCGAGGCCGAGGAAATCGCGAAGAAGCCCAGCCTCCGCCACGGCGAGGACGTGGTGCTGGAGACCCTCGACGAGCCGACCGTGATCGAGATCATCGAGACCCCGCTGGCCGACGTGGTGGACTTCCTCAGCCTCCAGCACCGCCTGCTGATCCACGTGGACCGGCGCGCGCTGGACGACGTGGGCATCCCCACGGACACGCCGATCACGTTCAAGATGCGAGGGGTGCCGCTGAAGACCGCGCTGGAGCTGATGCTCGACGAATGGGACCTCACCTGGACCATCAAGTCGGGCGTGCTGGTGATCACCACGCCCGAGGAAGCGGAGAGCTTGCTCGTGGCGCGGACCTACGACGTGGGCGATCTGCTGGTTGCGGCCCCCGACCGCCCATTCCAGAGCAAGTGCCTGCCCACGGCCACGCGATCGCTGCCGGGCATGGAGATGTTCAGCTCGGGCGTTCCGCCGTACCAGGGCTTCGGCGGGGGAATGGGCGCGGCCGGCAAGGCGCAGCATGGAGGCCAGGGCTTCTTCAACATCGGCGGCGATCCTCTCTGCGCGACGTGCGTGCAGCCCCCCTTTCGCCAGCAGTCCGCCATGGACATGCTCATCGATCTGATATCGAGCGTCGTCAAGCCGACCACCTGGGACTGCGTCGGCGGGCCGGGCAGCATGTCGCCCGCCGGTCGCACGCTGGTCATCTCGCAGACGCTCGCCGTCCACCACGAGATCGAGAAACTCCTGGCCGATCTCCGCGAAGCGCGGCGCGAGGTGCCCACCGTCGCCATTCAGCTCCGCTGGCTGTGGCTCGACGACGCCCAGCGCGACGCCCTCACGCCGCAGGGGCGCAAGGGACCGGCAGGCCGCACCTCGCTCGCCGTCGATCCCGAGGCGCTGACGCTGTTGACCCGTGAGGTGCCCGGCTACCGCGGCGCGATCGCATGCCGCGACGGCCAGCTCGTTTACCTGGCCTCCGGCGACCGCCATTCGGCCATCACCAGTGCGATCCCCGTGGTGGGCAGCGGCATCGGCTACCAGCCGATGGTCGAGGTGCCCAACGTGGGACTGGTGCTCGAAGTCCGCCCCAGCGTGTGCCAGGAGAGTAAGACCGCCATGCTCGACGTGCGCAACACCGTCACGCGGTGGGGCAAGCCGGGCGAGCCTGCGATCGTGGGCGCCGCCTGGTCCAGGTCGCAGGTCAAGGAGCTGCCCGGCGAGAAGGTCAAGGTCCCGGCCGGCGCCTCGTCGGCCGAGGTGGAGCGGCCGGTCATGCCCGCGCAGCAGTGGGCGGCCACGGTGCGCGTGCCGCTGGGCCGGCCGGTCCTGCTGGGCGGGGCGTCGTTTGCCGAGCGCGGCGAGGGCTTGAACGCCAACAAGGGCGGCCCGACGCGGCAGCTCTACCTCATCGCCACGGCCGCCATCGCCGAGCCGTGACGGACGACGCGGCAAGCGCGCACGTACGGAGTACGCAGTACGTGCGCGCGGAGCCGGCGGGAAGACACCAACAAGAGCCTCCCACCCCTCCGTGCTCTCGTACTCACCGACTCACCCCCTGACCCCTGACCCCTGGCCATTCACCTGCTGTCCACAATCTCAATCTCCAGTCCGCGGCCGAGGACGTTGACGACGGGCAGGAAGGCGCTGAAGGCCGATCCGCCCTTGAGGTGGCTGTGGGCGAGCTTCAGGTGGGCGGCGCCGATGCCGCCCTTGGCGAGCGTGGCGTCCACCGCGGTCCAGCGTCCCCCCACGTGGACCTCGGTCCACATGTGGTAGTAGAACTTGCCGTCCTGATAGACCAGCCCGATGGCCACCCGGGCGGGGATGCCCAGCGCCCGGGCCATCGCCGCCAGCAGCACAGCGTGCTCGGTGCAGTCGCCTTCGCGGGCCTCGGCCACTTCCGCCGCGCTGGCAAACGCGGTGGAGAAGTTCTTCGAATCGACGTAGCCGTGCACGAACCGCTCCAGGGCCAGGACCTGCTTCCACGGGTCCTCCTCGTTGCCCACGGCTTCCCGTGCGAGAGCGGCCAGCCTGGGGTTGTCGCTCTGCACGAGGTTGTTCGGCGCCCGATCGTCTTCGGCGGGCGGATCGTCGTGCGCGTCGGGATTGCCGGCCGTGCTGCCGGGCCGCAGCGCGTGGACGGTGATCCGCGCAGTCCGCCCGTCGAGCGACTCCACCTGCTGCGACGGACCGGAGGCAAACGCCGCGGCCGGGTCGCCCCGTTCGAGGCGCACGCGATACACCACGCGCCGAGTCGCGTGCGGCCGGCCCAGGAGTCCCTCGGCCGTCACCGCCGTGTCGAGATTGAAGTCCAGCTCGCCGAGGCCTTCCGGGTCCTGGGCGATCTGCGGCGAGGTGACGAACGACTCGCTGTCCATGGCCTCGCTGTGCATTTTCAGGGCGAAGCCCGCCCGATCCGTCCAATGCACGTCCCGGATCACCTGCCCCGAGGGAAACGTGGTCGCCGCCTCGATCCGCAGCAGCTCGAACGTCCCGCCCGGCAGCTTCACCGACTCCTTCCCCCGCGCGGCCAGCTCGATCGTGCCGAGTTGGTTGAACACCGGCAGCAGGGCCTTGATCGTCCGCGTCTCGCCCGGTTTCATGGGCCGGGTGGTCAGCGAGTGCTCCACGGCACTGGGGCCGCCGTATTCGGCGCGCCAGGGGATGGACGAGTTGCTCGTCTTGCCGAGCGTTGAGGTGTCGATCTTCAGTTGGCCGCCCTCGACGCGGCCGCGGCTGGCGATCGACGTGCCCATCTGCTTCACCTCGCTGGTGAAACGGACGAGCCGCCCGGCCGCGTCGATGAGGTCCTCGTAGCGAACCTCCATCTCCACGCGGCTTGAGCCGCGGCGCATGACGAGATGGCTGGTACTGGCGGTTCGCACGGCGGGCTTGCCCTCGTGCTCGACGTGGCGGACCACGGAGTGCTGCCATCCGACCTTGGACCCGAGCACGCGCGTGGCGTACCAGGTGTCGCTTTCGGGCGGCATGCCGGCCACGGCGGGCTGGAGGGAGGCGTCGCGCGCGGGCGGCCCGGCGTCCTCGGCCCGGCCTGCCGGCTCGGCGTCGCCGCAGCCGCCGGCCGCTACCGCACAAATGATCACCACACCGGCGAACCACGGCCGCGGCCGTCGCGTAGCGCCAAAGGAAGGTCGTGGGGAGCGAAGCGCTGGCATGGGCTTTCCTTATCCGGGCGAAAGGGCTGGGGGTGATCTCTCAGTATATTTCCCCCTCCCCATCGCGGCGAGATCGATCGGCGGAGCTTGCCTCCTGGCGAAGCCGCGCAAGCTGCGACGAATGCAGCGGAGGAAAACTCACCGCGTTCTGAAAAGGCGTCATCGGGCGAGGCGAAACCCGCCCGCGCGGCCGCGGCGGAAACCGTCGTGCGGCGCGGAAGGGTGGTAGATTTTGGAGGTCTCCGCGCGCTCGCCGCGCCCCCGGCCGGCGGCCGCCCCAGCAAGGACGGGCACAACGGCCGGGTGTGCGCGGGGTGGCGGCGAGGGGACCCTGTGGCGTTCCCGCAACGCGCCGCGGGCCGGAGGCCGGATTTGCGGTTTTTTCGGACCCGCGGCGGGCCCGGCCGGGGCGAACCCCCGCCGCGCCGGACCGCCCCGCGTCGGCGTGACCTACGGTTGGACAGAGGGCTCCCAGTTGCGGCTCGGCCGCCCCCACCCCAGCGACCGAATGGCCTTGGTAATTGAGGGCTTTGATGGGCTTCCTGAAGAAATTCTTCCGAAACGTGTTCCGCGAGGGCTCGGCGCCGATCGGCGCCAGCAGCTTCGAGCACCTCAGTGAGGAGGAGCTCGAAGCGCACCTGGGAGTCGCCCGCTACGGCGACTTCCTGCTGACCGACGCGGTCCGCCCTTCGTACGACCTTCAGGTCGTCCCGGCCCAGGGCTACCGGCACGACCGCTACCGCGACGAGCAGAACCGCACCAACGTGCCCGTGCTCATGGCGTCGGTATCGGGCGAGAAGCTGTTCGACGCGTTCCTCGAACTGATCGATCCGCTGGGCAACGTCGTCGACGTGGTCATCGAGACCAGCCACAACCGCAGCCGGCAGGGTCACACCGACCTCTACCGCGAGCACATCGACCTCCCCGTGCTCAAGAGCATCCTCTACGAATACGAGGACCTGCTCGTCAACGACGGCTGCACCGGCATCGCCGTCCTCAACCCCGGCATCCCGCTCGAGGTGCAGTTCGACGAGCACAAGCTGCTCATCGCCTACGGCGAAAAGCTCGAACCCTTCGAGGAGGTCTTCCACGAGCACGGCATCGGCAACGACGAGCAGATGCGGTTCATCACCGAGGCCGAGCACGTCCACTCGTCCAGCGACACCTTCTCCCAGCAGTTCGAGGAGCTGAAGACCCGGCTGGGCATGGACTGCGGCGTGTTCTGAGCCACGTGCGGCGCCGGGGGTCTTCTCCCCGATAGGCCGCTGGTCACATGGACTCGCGCATTCGAGAGAAGACTCCGACCCCTTCGGACTACTCCGCGGGCGCGCGTCCCGCGGCGCGGTCTCCGGCCCAGTCGCCCAGCCACACGAGATCCTCGCGCAGCTCCTCCAGGCTCTGCTCGAAGGCCCTCAGCTCGCGGCGGAACCTCCGCCACGCCAGCCAGCCCCACGCGCCGCCAACGCCCAGAAGCAGCACGGCCAGAACCAGCATCCACCCCGGGGCCGGCATCCCGCCGGGCCAGGCCGCCAACAGGTGGCCGGCGCACACCACCAGCACCGGCAGCGCGCTGAGAACCATCACGGCCGCCATCGCCGCCACCACAGCCAGACGCTTGCCCGCGGCGATCGCCTCCTGCGCCTCCAGCCGAGCCAGCTCGACACGGAGCCGCGCCACCTCGCCCAGCTCGCGCGCGGCCGTAGCCACCTCGTCCTTCAGATCGCCGAGCAGCGGTCGCGGCTCGTCGGGCATTCCGTGGCTCCTGCGGGTAGCAGCGTGCCTGAAGCAAGAAATCCGAATGTCGAAACCCGAGGCAAATCAGAAATCAGAAACACGAATGACGCGAGCGTCCGCACCAGTTGTGGCATGGTGCCTCGTTTCGCACGTCTTCCTTCCCGGTCGTAGGGGTCTGATTCGGAATTGCCCGGGCCCGCGGCCGCTTCGATTCGCTGCGCTCAACGCTCCGGCTCCGACTCCTCCCAGATGTGCACCAGCTCCGCCCAGAGGCCTCGGCCCAGTCCGTCGCCCACGCGGCGGATCATGCGCGTCGCCAGCAGTCGGGCCCAGCGCCCGCCGCCCAGCGTGGAAGAGACCGACATGCCCAGACCCAGCGCGGCGAGGAGGGCATAGCCGGGATACCGTCGCACGTAGGTCCGCCACGACGTCAGCCGGCCGAGGTGCCGGCGCGTGCGATACACGCGCCCGTCCAGGCGGCGGCGCAGACGCCCGATCCGCAGGCGGAGGTCGCGCTTCTTCGATTCGACATCGGGATCGACCAGGCGCGCGGCCATGACGACCTACCGCCGAAAGAGCCGTCCGAGGAAGAACCCCACCAGGGCCGCAATCAGCACCCCGGGGCCGGGGTTCTTGCGCACGAATTCCAGGCCCGACTCGACCAGCTCGCCCAGCGGCTGCTCCCGGACTTGCTTGAGCCGCTCGGAGGCCCCGCGGCGGACCTTGCGGTAGGCCTCCCGGGCCTTGCGCAGCTCCTCCCTGGCCCGCTCGACGGCCTCGGCGGCGGTGCGGGCCTCTTCGGACTCGCCCGGGGCATCCTGTCCGTCCGGCGTCGCGCCGTGCCCTGGCCTTTCCTCGTGTTGGTCCTCAGCCACGGATTCATCCCTTGATCAGGTGCGGTGTTACCAGCCCCACGCGATCCGCGTGGCGGCGACGAGGGCTACGAACAGCAGCAGAATCCACTTGGCCGCGCGCCCCTCAGGCAGTGGCGGGGCGTGCTCCTCGGCGGACCTGTGCCTCTCGGGCTGACGGGGTGCTTGGTGTTGCATCCCTCCATGCTAATCGCCGCTGCCGGGGGCTTCTACGGCTGTGCCTCTCCGGCAGCCATGAAACGCTTTCGTCGGCGACGGCTACCCCTTCTTTCCTGATTGCCTCATATTAACGCAGCATTCTCGCCGACCGGCAAAATCTTCGGAATCGTTACAGTTTGCCAGGCCGCTGGACGATCGATGGAACGCCATGTGGTGCAAACAGTGTGGACAAGACGTACCGGGACTCGCCGCCAAGGAGCAGGGCGGGTTCGTCTGCGCACGATGTGGGGGGGATCTGGGGGGCGGAGCGGCACGGGGCGCGGGGGCGCCTAAGGCCGCTGCGCACGGCGCGCCGGCTGGGGTGGAGGACCATCCGGGGGACCCCGCCGCCGGCGACCGCTCGCCTTCGTCCCTCCGCCTGGACGACTGGGAGCTCGACCAGCAGCTCCGCCACATCGAGCGCATGCTCCGCACGCCCGGCGCCGCCAAAGCCGGCGCCAAGCAGCGCCCCAAGGACCGCGCCCGCCGCCTGCGGCTCGACGCGGCCCATGCCCAGGCGCCGCCCTGGCATTCCGGCGCACAACAAGATGCGGGGCGAAGCGGTTCGAGCTCCACCCGGGACCAGGCCGTGGGCGGTTTCCCCTGGGTGATCCTCGCGCTGGGCATGATGGCGTTCGTCTGCGGCGGCGTGCTGCTGGGTTGGTCCGTGGCCGCCCAACGGCCGGACCTGTGGAATCGTGGCATGCCGTTCGTCGTGGGCGGGCAGCTCGCCCTGCTCGTGGGGCTGGTGCTCCAAATCGAGCGGCTTTGGCGCAGCGGCCGCCACACGGCCGACAAGCTCGACGCCATGGACCAGCAGCTCCACGGCCTGCGCCACACCACCGCCATGCTGGGCACCACGCACAGCTCGCCGGCCACGGCCTTCTACTCGCACCTGGCCGGCGGCGCCAGCCCGCAACTCCTGCTCACCGACCTGAAGGGTCAGCTCGACATGCTCGCCCTGCGGCTCGGCGAGAGCGAGGGGCCTGGTGTCAGAGTTCCGAAGTCCTGAAGACCTCGGAGGTCTCGTGCCCTCCTCACTTGGCGCACGCCGGCGAGGAACTGCGGCCCGATCGGCGACTTCTCCGGCTCTTCAGCCACGCACCAGGCCGTGGCCAAGACCGCTGCCGCGAGGACCAAACCGATCCGCAAAGCCACTCGTCCGGTCCACGCGGCGGCACTCCTGGGCTTGCGCGGGCGAGGGGAGGTCGTCCGGGGTCTGGCCCGAGTTGTATTATAAGGAGGGCCAGCAAGAGCGGGCCGGGCACAGGAGCCGAGGTCGCGCCGCCGGCCCTGCCTCAGAGGCGAGGCATCCGCAACGGAAAGAGGCCTTTGCATGAAGATCTACACTCGCACTGGGGATTTGGGCGAGACGGGCCTCTTTGCCGGCCCCCGCGTGGGCAAGGACGCCCCGCGCATGGAGGCGTGTGGCACGATCGACGAGCTCAGCGCCCACCTCGGCGCGGCCCGCAGCCGAGGTCTGCCTCGGGACCTGGACGAGACCGTCCAGCGCCTCCAGCACGAGCTGTTTGAGGTCGGAGCCGAGCTGGCCACGCCCGATCCGGTCAAGCACGGCACCCGAACCATCGGCCCGCCGCACGTTGAGCGGATCGAGACGGACATCGATCGGCTGGACGCCGAGCTTGCCGAGCTGAGGGCCTTCATCCTTCCCGGCGGAGCGCCCGCGGCCGCGGAGCTGCACGTCGCCCGGGCCGTATGCCGCCGCGCCGAGCGCCGCCTGACCACGCTCCTGCGCCACGCCCAGGAGCCGATCTCGCTGACGCTCTTGGCCTACTTGAACCGCGCGAGCGACCTGCTATTCGTGCTCGCGCGCGCTGCCAACGCCCGCCAGGGCATCGCGGACACGCCGTGGCGGGGCGGGGGCTGACGGACACGTCTCTGCCCGCGAAGCCGTCACCGGCTGCCCGACCCCGATGCACGCCTTCGCGCCCCGGCCTCCTCTTCGTTTGCCGTGCGGCGCGAAGCCGGTGACGCAACCCCTTTCGAGATCGAGTTGTAACGCTCCTGCCTCGTCCCTGGGCGGCCGAATGGCACGTCGATTGCACCACCCCTCGGCAAACCGCGGGGCAGCCGCCGCTTTGGGCAGCACTCCTTCAACGAGGTACGGGGAATGTCGTCGGTCGCAATCTCACGGCTCGCGTTGTGCGCGTCTCTGGTGACGCTGGCGCTTCAAACCGGAATCCTGGCTCCTCCGCGGGCGTGCCTCGCCGAGGACGAGCCGGCGGCCACGGCCGCCTCGACGGCCGAGCCTGCCGCGTCGCAGGCCGCTTCGCCGACCCCGCCGGCTGAGATCGACACCGGCGATCACGCCTGGATGCTCACCTCCTGCGCACTGGTCCTGTTCATGACCGCCCCGGGCCTGGCCATGTTCTACTCGGGACTGGTGCGTAAGAAGAACGTGTTGGGCGTGATCATGCAGTGCGTCTTCCTGATGGGCCTGATGACCGTCATTTGGGCCCTTTACGGCTACACGCTCGCTTTCGGCGGCTCGGGCGGATGGCTCGGAAACCTCGAGTACCTCTTCATGAACAAGGTCCAGCTCGGCACCGACGGCGACGTGCCCATGGAGGGCACCATCCCGCGACTGACGCACATGCTGTTCCAGGGGATGTTCTTCATCATCACCCCCGCGCTGATCGTGGGGGCCTTTGCCGAGCGCATGAAGTTCTCCACGATGGTCGTGTTCATGGTCCTCTGGGGAACCATCGTGTATTGCCCCCTATGTCACTGGGTCTGGGACGGCGGGCCGCTGGCCTACGCCGAAGGCGAAGGCAAGATCGCCGGGGCCCTGGACTTTGCCGGCGGCACGGTCGTGCACATCAGCTCCGGCATCTCGGCCCTCGTCTGCGCGCTGTTGATCGGCAAGCGACTCGGCTACGGCAGCGAGCCCATGCCTCCGCACAACCTCACGTACACCGCCATGGGCGCGGCCATGCTGTGGGTGGGCTGGTTCGGCTTCAACGCCGGAAGCGCCTTGGCGGCCGACGGCCTGGCGGCCAGCGCCTTTGCGGCCACGCACTTCGCGGCCGCCGCCGGAGGACTGGCCTGGGCCTCCAGCGAGTGGATCACGCGCGGCAAGGCGTCGGTGCTGGGGTGCTGCTCCGGCGTGGTCGCCGGGCTGGTGTGCATCACCCCGGCTTCGGGTTTCGTGCAGCCGATCTACGGCATCGTGATGGGCGCCGCGGCGGGGGTCGTGTGCTTCCTGGCATGCACGACGCTGAAAAGCCGCTTCGGCTACGACGACTCGCTCGACGTGTTCGGCATCCACGGCGTGGGCGGCACGCTAGGGGCCGTGCTGACTGGCGTGTTCGCCACCCAGGTGGTCGCCGGCACCAGCGAGAAGCTCGGACTCATCGAGGGGGGCATGATCCTGGTCCCCCAGATCGTCGCCGTCGCGGTCACCTGGGCCCTGGCCATCGTGGCCACCTTCGTCCTGCTTAAGGTGCTCGACGCCGCGATGGGGCTCCGCGTGACCCAGGAGCAGGAGATTCAGGGACTCGACCTCAGCCAGCACGGCGAGGAGGGATACATCTTCCTTTGACCTTGGCCCGACCGGCCGGGTTTCGTGCCCCGCCGCGGCCGCGCGGCGCGGGAGGCTGGCCAGGCCGCGGCGGACGGGGGTGACTGGACAAGCTTGCTCCAGATCCGACAATTCCATGATTCGGCGCGGCCCGCGGTGCGCGACAACGGTCCCGCCCCGGGCGACCGCTCCAGGAGACACCCGATGAAGAAGATCGAGGCCATCATCCGCCAGTTCAAGCTGGAAGACGTCAAGAATGCCCTGACCGAGCAGGGCATCCACGGCATGACCGTCACCGAGGTCCGCGGTTTCGGCCGGCAGAAGGGCCACACGGAGATGTACCGCGGCACGGAGTATACCGTCGATTTCCTGCCCAAGATCAAGATCGAGGTCGTGGTGGCCGACGGTACGGCCCAATCGGTGCTCGACACGATCATCCGCGCCGCGCGGACCGGCCAGGTCGGCGATGGCAAGATCTTCGTCTCCGAACTGGCCGACACGGTGCGAATCCGGACCGGAGAGGTGGGCGAAAGCGCGCTCTAACAAACCTGCGGCCGTCCAGCGCGGCGCGTACCCCGGCCTGCGCGACCCGCTCTGGCGGCGCTACCCTCCCCAGAGGTCATGAACTTCTTCCGCCCGAGCGTGCAGACCGCCCGAGAGCGTCTTGCCGGGGGATACGACGAGTTCCGCCAGCGGCACGACTCGGGCATGGCCGGGGCGCGGCTCTGCCGCGAGATCAGCCGGCTGCGCGACCGGGTCGTGCTGGACCTGCTCGACGACGCGGTCGCGGACCTGGGCCTGGACGGGATCCAGCGAAACGTCGCCCTGGTCCCCCACGGCGGTTACGGGCGCTCCGTCGTGGCCCCCGGCTCCGACGTCGATCTGATGATCCTCCACGCGGGCAAGACGTCGGGCGAGGTCGCGCGCCTGGCCGAGCGGCTGATGCGCGACGTGTTCGACGCGGGCTTGAGTCTCGGCCATAGCGTGCGCACTCCCGCGGAGGCCTGCCGCCTGGGCGTGCAGGACTCGGTGATCGGCACGTCGCTCGTCGAGTCGCGCCTCCTGGCCGGCAGCGAGGACCTCTTCGCGCACTTCTTTCGATCGTTCCGCCGCAGGCTCCGCCGCCGGGCGGCGCCGCTGATGACAGCGATCGAGAAGGCCCGGGCCGAGGAGCGCGCCAAGTACGGCGAGACGGTCTATCTGCTGGAGCCCAACGTCAAGCGCTCGCGGGGCGGGTTGCGCGACCTCCAGCTCCTCCGCTGGATCGGCATGATCCGCTACGGGGCCCGCGACCTGGACGAGCTCCGCGCCGAGGGCGCGTTGAGCGAGGAGGACTACCTGGCCGTCGCCGAGGCGGGCGAGTTCCTCCTCCGCCTGCGCAACGAGATGCACTTCCACGCGGGCAGGGCCAGCGACGTGTTGCACCGCGGCGAGCAGCTCCGCATCGCCGCGGCCTGGGGCTATCCCGCGGCGTCCGGCGTGCTGCCCGTCGAGCGCTTCATGCAGGACTACTTCCTCCACACCAGCCGCGCCAGCCACGTGGTGGGGCGGCTGGTGGCCAAGGCCCGCTTCGACCGCGGCCTGGACCGGGTGTGGACCAACCTGTTCGGCCACCGCGTGGGAGCGGAGTTCCGCGTCGGCCCGCAGCAGATCCGCGCCACCAAGCGCCAGCTCCGGCGGTTCCAGGGCAACCTGGCCGAGGTGATGCGCATGGTCGATCTGGCCAACCTCTACGACAAGCAGATCGCCCCGGACACGTGGGAGGCCGTCGCCCGCCAGGCCCCCGGCATGCCCGACGACCCCTCGCCGGCCGCGGTGCAGCGGTTCCTCTCCGTGCTCAGCCATCCCGCGCGCCTGGCCGAGCTGCTCCGCGGCCTGCACGAGGTGGGCCTGCTCGAAAGGTTCGTCCCTGCGCTGCGCCACGCCCGGGCCCTGCTCCAGTTCAACCAGTACCACAAGTACACGGTCGATGAGCACTGTCTGAAGGCCGTCCAGCGCGCCACCGCCCTGCGCGGCGACGACGGCCCGCTGGGGCGCGTCTATCGGGCGATCCCCGAGAAGCGGGTCCTGCACCTGGCCCTGTTGATCCACGACCTGGGCAAGGGCTTCGCGGAGGACCACTGCGCGCTCGGCGGCCGCATCGCCCGCCAGACCGCCGAGCGCCTCTCGCTGCGCCCGCGCGAGGCCGACGACCTGTGTTTTCTGGTAGATAAGCACCTACTGATGAACCACTGCGCGTATCGCCGCGACACGGACGATCCGCAGCTCGTGGTCCGGTTCGCCGTCGAGGCGGGCTCGCCCGAGCGGCTCCGCATGCTGTACGTGATGACCGCGGCCGACATGGGGGCCGTGGGCCCCGACGTGTGGACGAGCTGGAAGGCCGAGGTGCTGACCGACCTGTACCACCACGCCATGGAGCACCTGGCCGGCGACAGCCCGCTGAGCAGCTTCGAGCGCCACATCGAGAGGCGCCGCGACGCGATCCTCCGCCTCGTCCAGGGCGAGCCCGACCCGGCCTGGTTCCGCCGCCAGGTCGAGGGCATGCCGCGGACCTACCTCAACGCCACGCCGCCCGAGCAGATCGCCGCCGACCTCCGCGTGCTGAAGCGCCTCGGCCCGCGCGAGGTCTGGGTCCGCGGCGACTACCAGCCCGAGACCCACACGGTCCTGTTCACCGTGGGGACCCAGGAGGCGGTCGCGCCCGGCATCTTCCACCGCCTCACGGGCGCGCTGGCCAGCCAGGGCCTGCAGATCCTCTCCGCCCGCATCAACACCCTGGGCGACGGGCTGGTGCTCGACCGCTTCTGGGTGCACGATCCGGACTTCGCGGGCGAGCCGCCTCGGGAGCGTCTGGAGCACGTTGCTGAAGTGCTCCGCCGGGCCCTGGTCGCGCCGCAGGGCGAGGCGCCCTCGTTCCGCCGCACCTGGCAGACCGGGGCCTGCGGCTCGCCCGTGCTGCCCGAGGCCGCGACGCGCGTCCGCGCCGACAACACCACGTCGCGGCACTGCACGGTGCTGGACGTGTTCGCGGTCGATCGGCCCGGGCTGCTCTATCGCATCGCCCGGGCGCTGTTCGAGATGCGCCTTGCGGTCTGGCGTGCCCGCATCGGCACCTACCTCGACCAGGTGGTGGACGTGTTCTACGTGACCGACAGCGAGGGGCGGAAAGTCGAGGACGAGGACCGGCTCGACCAGATCGCCCGTCGCATCGTCCAGGCCGTGGAGCAGTGACCCGGAAGCATCCCTCGCTTACGCTTCGGGCTTCGATTCGTTCAGCCCATCGCGGTTCCTGGTGCGGGCGGGGCGCTAGTGTAGTGTTTCAGGCTGTTGGTGCTTTATCGAGGGCTGCGCGTGCCTG
>CAYSUS010000077.1:0-34350 GCA_964434165.1 uncultured Pirellulales bacterium | reverse complement strand
CCGGTGGCCCCGTGGGCGTAGGCGCCGGCGCCCACTTCGCGGGCGACGGCCAGGCAGGCCTTGCTGATCAGCGGCCGGGCGATCGACGTGCCCAGCAGGTACACCCCTTCGTACTTGGCCTGCCACTGGAGCACGGGGAAGGCGAAGTCGCGGCACAACTCCTCCCGGGCGTCAATGATCCGCGCGGTCTTGGCCCCGATGCTGCGTGCTTTGCCCAAGATCGCCTCGCGGTCCTCGCACGGCTGCCCCAGATCGACATAGACCGCGTGGACTTCGTGTCCCTCCTCGATAAGCCAGCCGAGGATCACCGAGGTATCCAGTCCGCCGGAGTAGGCCAATACGCAGTTAGGCATGGTCGTGTGCGTTCCAAAGGTTGAGCAACAGAGTACCTCAGACTTCCGAACTCTCGTCTGTCCACGATGCCCCCGGCCAAAACCCCTATTCTGGACGGGCGGGGGACCGTTGGCAAGAGAGGCGCAGTCCGCCCAGGGTTCGCGCCAAGCAGCATGCGATCAGGTGGTTTCCAGGGGGCATCGGGAGGGGTGGAATGCGCGGAGGTCTAGTCGAGAGGGCGCTGTTCGTCTCACTTCGGGGACCCGCGATGGAAGCCGGCCTCACGGCCCAGGTGCGCACGAAGGTTCTGGCCGACAATCTCCGCGACTTCTGGGCGTTGCCGTCGGGTGCATCCCCACGCCGCGCGAGGGCATGCCACGCGCTTTCGGCCCTGCACTAGTGCTTCTGCAACAGCGTCAGCAGCTTCCGATCGAGCTTGTGGCCGTGCCAGTCCTCGTACTCGACGTCGGCGCGGCCCGAGTCGAGGATGCCGAAGCTGCCGCGGAAGTTCCACAGGGCCCAGCCGATGCCGTGCCCCTTGAGGATTTCCATGACATCGGTCAGCCAGGCCGTGAACACGGGGTAGGGCGTCTTGTTGTAGCAGCCGGCCTCGCCGCAGTGCACGCCGACGCCCTTGCGCGCGATCTCGGCCCAGGGGGCGTAGTGGGCCTCCAGCTCCTTCCGGCCGATCTTCGCCGAGCCGTCCTTGTTGAGGATCGGCCAGGTCGGGTCGGGGAAGCTCTTCCGGCGGTCCACCCAGCTCGCGCGGTAGTGGCTGATCTGCCCGGGCCAGTAGCCGTGTACGCTCTGCGCGACCTTCAACGGAATCATCTCCTCGACCGGCTGGTTGCCCACGCTCAGGCCGTCGATGATTACCAGGTGCTTCGGCGCGGACTGCCGGATCTCCTCGGTGGCCCGGGTCATGATCCGCACGTAGTCCTCGCGGGTCATGTAGCCCTCGCGGGGGCGCGGGGCCTCGTTGACGAGGTTGAAGCTGAGGTCCTTCTCCGGCACGCCCCGGTAGCGCTTGGCAAAGACGCCCCAGTGGTGGACGAAGGCTTCCTCGGCCTGCTTGTCCTTCCATAGCGAGAAGGGCTCGCGCTCGGGGTTGTTGATGCAGTAGCCCGGCGCGCGGTGGAAGTTGAGGCTCAGGTGCAGCCCGTGCTTCCGGCACAGATCGACGGTGCGATCGACCTTCTCCAGGGTGGCCTCCTTGATCTTGAAGAGGT
Source organism: uncultured Pirellulales bacterium (assembly GCA_964434165.1). Taxonomy (GTDB): domain Bacteria; phylum Planctomycetota; class Planctomycetia; order Pirellulales; family Thermoguttaceae; genus CAYSUS01. The sequence continues at coordinate 32,788 of CAYSUS010000077.1, read as the reverse complement.
CGTCCGGGCGGAGCTTTCTGGTCTTGCGCCAGTCGGAGTCGATCCACATCCAGTAGTCCATGGGCAGGCGCACGAAGTCGAACCCCCAGTCCTTCATCCACCGCAGGTCGTCCTCCTGGACCATCCCCTGCCCTTGCTCGCCCGAGGAGAATGCCTGGAAGAAGTTGGTCAGGTTGAATCCTCGCCAGCGGGGGATGGCGGTCTGGGCGGGGGTCGCGTTCGCGCCCGTCGCGCCACAGGGCATGCCTGCCAGGGCGGCCCCGGCCGTGGCCAGGCCGGCCGTCTTAAGGAAGTCGCGTCGCGTGTGGTGCTTTCGCATAAGGCTGGGCTCCCGAATCCGTGATGCGGTCGCGCGTCCGCGCTACGGCACGGAGCGCTGCGGGCTCGCGCAAGAGGCCACTATAAGGCGGGCCTGGGATCGCGGCAAGCCGGGGCCGCGGCTTGCCGATTTGGCCGAGTTGACCACCTCGGGAGCCGGGAGGCATAATGGCGGCGGCTTCTGGGGGGCCATCGACCCATGACCGGCGACTCGCAGCCCACGCGCTACGTCCACCATCTCGACGTCCGCGACCGCATCTGCTTCGTCAACGAGGCCTGGCTGCGGTTCGCCCAGGAGAACGAGGCCCCCGAGCTGACGCGGCCCGCCGTGATGGGCCGCCCGCTCTGGGACTTCGTCCGAGGGAGCGAGACCCGCGTGCTCTACGAGGCGATCTTTGCCTCGCTGCGCCGCGCGCGCCAGGAAGTCCTCCTGCCCTACCACTGCGATTCGCCGGCCGTGAAGCGTTCGATGCGGATGACGCTTCGGTCGCTGGCGCGCGGGGCGATCGAGGTGGAGTCCGTGCTGCTTCAGTCCCAGGCCCGCGAGCCGATGGACGTGCTGGATCCGAGGGCGCCGCGGTCGGAGAGGACGCTCAACATCTGCAGCGTATGCCGCCGCGTGCAGTCGCAAGGGACGTGGATCCCCGCGGAGCGGGCGGTGGTCCAGGCCCGCTTGTTCGCGCTGCCGGCCGTGCCGCGCCTGGCCGAGCGCGTGTGTCCCGTGTGCCGCAACGCGGGCCTGGGGCAGGCGGAGCCGCACGCGTGACGCGCAGCCGGCCGTGGGCGCCTACGGCCACCCCGGTGGAACGACCCTCGGGCGCACGCTATCCTGACGGCGCGGGTGTGCGATTCCCGGGACCGGCTCCCCGGTCTCATTTCACTTCCTGCCGCCACGAGGTGAAGCGATGAGCGACCAGTCGTCCCCCCATCCTCCGGAGCCGCGCGAAGAGCCGCCGGCGCCGCCCGCCGAAGCCGAGTCCGACCTTCAGTTCACCGGGGGCGGAGACGCAGACAAGGGCCCGCCTGAGATGACGCCCGTCGCACCGGAACCGCCGCCGCTGGAGGAGCCGGAGTCCGAAGCGCCCGAGTGGTACTACGTTCCGGCCGACCGCCAGCGGCGCGGCCCGGTCACGCTGGGCGACCTCAAGAGCCGCTACGCCGCGGGGGAGATCCGTGCCGACAATCTGGTCTATCGCGAGGGCATGCGCGAGTGGACGCCGCTGGCCGGCCTCCCCGAGTTCCGCGGCCGGGGCATGGAGCCGCCTCCGGTCGGCCCCTCCGGCACCGCCGCGCCCGACGCCGCGGCCTCGCTGCGATCGCTGGAAGACGCCCTGACCCATCCGAACGTGCTCCGCTGGATCGCCTACGGCAGCGGGCTTCTGGGCTGCGTGGTGACCTTCATCTCCGTGCCGCTGGCCTTCCTGTGGCGATCTTGGTTCACCGGCGGGCTGGTCCTGCTGGTGGCGTTCCTCGTGCTTCTGAGCCTCGCGCGAATCCTCGATACGCTCGAGGACCTCCGCGGGCCGGAGGAGGTTGAAGAAGAGGAACAGCCGTCGTAGGCGCGGTCGCGGCCGGGCGTGTCGGGCGGGGGCGCGGCGGCCCCTGGCGTGACGTGCGGCGGCCTGGGTAGAATGCGGGATGTGGGGCAGGCGCATCGACGTTCCGCCGCCGTGCGCGATCGGCGATCCTCCATGCCTTCCCAACCACGAGGCCACTCCATGCCCCGAAACACGACCACCCGCCGCCGTTTCCTCAAGACCTCGGCTGCCGCGACCGCCGCCGGACTGGCCGCCCCGCGCGTCTGGACGGCCCGACACGCACGCGCCGAGTCGCCCAACGAGAAGCTCAACGTGGCGGCAATCGGCGTGGGCGGACGGGGCTCGGGCATCGGCCACCAGGCCGGCGGCCGCGGCAACATGGTCGCCTGCGCGGACGTGCACCTGGGCAACGCCAACCGGTTCGCCAAAAAGTACGGCGGCAAGTGCCAGGTGTATCAGGACTACCGCAAGGTCCTCGACCGCAGGGACGTGGACGCGATCACCTGCGGCACGCCCGACCACTGGCACGTGAAGATCGCCATTGAGGCCATGCAGGCCGGCAAGGACGTGTACTGCGAGAAGCCGCTCACGCTGACCATGGAGGAGAGCAAGCTCGTCTGCCAGGCCACCAAGGACACGAACAGGGTTTTCCAGGTCGGCACGCAGCAGCGGAGCGAGTTCGGCGGCAACTTCCTCAAGGCCGTGGCCATCGCCCGAATCGGCCGGCTGGGCGGCAAGCTCACGGCGATCAGCTCGGTGGGCGGGGCGACCTCGGGCGGTCCGTTCCCCACGCAGGACCCGCCGGGGGACCTCGACTGGGACTTCTGGCTCGGCCAGTGCCCGATGGTTCCCTTCTGCCCCAACCGCATCGGGTGGAACTTCCGCTGGTGGTTCGAGTATTCCGGCGGCCAGGTGACGGACTGGGGCGTTCACCACACCGACATCGCCCTGTGGGCCCTGGGTGGGGACGAGACCGGCGCGGTCGAGGCCGCTCCCCGGGAGAGCAACTTCCCGCTGGGCCGGGAGCTGATGCGCGACACGCTTCTGGGGAAGAAGGAGTGGCAGGACCTGCCCGTCAGCTACAACGTGGCCAACAAGTTCGAGGTTTTCCTGAAGGTGCCCAACGGCAACGAGATCACGCTCTCCAGCGGCAAGAACGAGCTGATCATCGAGGGGGAGAAGGGGAAGATCCGCGTCAACCGCGGCGGCCTGACCGGCAAGCCCGTCGAGGAGATCCACGCCAGCGCCCAGGACAAGGCCTGGCTCGACGAGGAGGTGAAGAAGCTCTACCGCAACATGCCCATGCAGGGCCACATGGGCAACTTCTTCCATTGCGTGAAGACCCGCGAGAAGCCGATCTCCGACGTGTGGACCCACTGCAACTCGGTCAACGCCTGCCACATGGCCAATATCGCCATGCTGCTGGATCGCACGATCAAGTTCGATCCTGCGCGGTACGAGTTCCCCGGCGACGCCGAGGCCGACGAGCTGATGAGCCGGGCCCAGCGCGCGAGGTGGGCCATCCGGGCGTAGTCCCGCCTGCGCGGCAGCCCGAGCCGGTTCCTGCCGGCCCGGGCGCCTGCGACGGGGGCGCCCCACACGCCGCCGATTGACGCCGCCATCCTGACCAGTAAACTGGGGATCGTCGCGGCCCCGCCGGGCGCGGCCGCGCCCGGGTTGCCCTGCCACCTCGACCCATCCCCGTAAGGAGCCTCCTCATGACGAGCCGCCACCAGGTCCGCCGCCGCGAGTTCCTCACCTCCACCGCCGCCTTGGCCACCGGGTTGGCCGTCCCGCTGTATGTGGGCGCCCGTCGGGCCGGGGCGGAAGCGGCCAACGAGAAGCTGGGGGTGGGTTCCATCGGCACCGGCGGGCGCGGCTCGGGCATCGGGCACGACGCGGGCGGACGCGGCAACATGATCGCCTGCGCCGACGTCGATCGCTCGCACGCCGAGCGGTTTGCCGCCCGATACCAGGGCAAGTGCAAGACCTACGAGGACTACCGCGCGCTGCTCGACCGCAAGGACATCGACGTGGTGACCATCGGCACGCCCGACCACTGGCACACCAAAATCGCCATCGAGGCCATGCTGGCCGGCAAGGACGTTTACTGCGAGAAGCCCCTGACGCTGACCATCGACGAGGGCAAGCTGATCTGCCAGACCGTCGAGAAGACGAAGCGGGTCTTCCAGGTGGGTACGCAGCAGCGCAGCGGCAGGCAGTTCCTCCAGGCCGTGGCCTACGCCCGCAGCGGCCGGCTGGGCAAGCCGCTGAAGGCCACCTGCTCGATCGGCGGCACCCCCAGCGGCGGGCCGTTCGACACTGGCGAGCCGCCTGAGGGGCTCGACTGGGACTTCTGGCTCGGCCAGTGCCCCGTGGTGCCTTACACCCGGCAGCGGTGCCACGGCTCCTTCCGCTGGTGGCTGGAGTACTCCGGCGGCAAGCTCACCGACTGGGGCGCCCACCACGTGGACATCGCCCAGTGGGGACTGGGCTTCGAGAGCTCGGGGCCCGTGGAGATCGAAGGCGAGGGCGAGTTTCCCAACATCCCCGAGGACTTCGATCCCGTGGCGTTCTTCGCAGGCAAGGTGAAGCTGCCCAACGGCTACAACACGGCCACCAAGTTCCACATCGACTTGAAGTTCTCGGACGACGCCTTGATGCACGTCCAGCACGGACCGGACAACGGCATCCTCTTCGAGGGCTCCGAGGGCCGGATCTTCGTCAACCGGCGCCGGCTCACCGGCAAGCCCATCGAGGAGCTCACCGGCGCGGACAAGGAGTGGCTCGACGAGGAGTGCCAGAAGCTCTACAAGGGGCGCAAGCCGACGGGGCACATGCAGAACTTCTTCGACTGCGTCAAGGAGCGCGCCGAGCCGGTCTCCGACGTGTTCTCGCACCATCGCGAGCTGTCAAGCTGCCACATGTGCAACCTGGCCATGCTGCTGAAGCGCAAGCTCCGCTGGGACCCGAAGAAGGAGGAGTTCATCGGCGATGAGGTGGCCAACGCCCTGTTGAGCCGTCCGCAGCGGGCGCCGTACCAGATCAAGGTCCATTGACGACCGCGTGGCGAAAGAGCCAGGGCGACCCACGGGACCCGACGCGGGGCGTCGAGCGATCGAGGGTTCCCACGCGGAGCATGGGAACCAGGAACCACGCGGAGCGTGGGAACCAGGGAACTGTCCGTTCTGCGTTTACCTCAGCCTCCCCCGCGGCCCAACCGCCATGCCATCACACTTCTGGCAGGACAAGGTCGCCCTGGTGACCGGCGGCTCGAGCGGGATCGGCCGGGCGATCGCCGCGCAGTTCTCCACAGCGGGCGCCAACGTCGTCGTCGTCGGCCTGGAGGAGGAACAGGTCCGCCAGGCCGAGCGCGAGTTGTGCGACAAGAACGCCGAATCGCTGGGCATCGCGGCCGACATCACGCGCCAGGCAGACGTCGATGCGCTGTTCGACCGGGCTCTCGCGCGGTTCGGCCGGCTCGACGTGCTCGTCAACAACGCCGGACGCTCCATGCGGGGACAGGTCCTCGACACCACGCCCGAGCAGTTCCGCGACCTGATGGAGCTGAACTTCATCGCCCTGGTCCGCTGCACCCGGGCAGCGGTGCCGCACCTGCTGAAGCAGCGCGGCTCGGTGGTGAACATGGGCTCGCTGGCGGCCAAGTCGGCCGCGCGATGGGTGGGGGCGTATCCGGCCAGCAAGCACGCCGTGGCCGCCTACTCGCAGCAGCTCCGCCTCGAGCTGGGTCCCCAGGGGCTGCACGTGCTGCTCGTTTGCCCGGGCCCGATCCGCCGGGATGAGCCCCGCCTGTATCCGCTGGAGGGCCTGGAGGACCTGCCCGAATCGGCCCGGCGGCCGGGGGCGGGCGTGAAGCTCGACGCCACGCACCCGGTGCGCCTTGCCCGGCTGATCCTCAAGTCGTGCCAGCGTCGTCGGGCCGAGCTGATCTATCCGATAAAGGCCCGGCTGCTGTTCGTGCTGGCCCAACTGTGGCCCGAGCTGGGCGACTGGCTGGTGCTGCGGAACACGTGATCTGCCCCGCCCTTGCGTCACCGCTTGCCCTGGCGACCGCGCCTGCTATATTGGCGGTTCTACAAGCGACCTCCGATATCCCAAAGCCCCCGGAGACATCCCTCATGGCCGCGTTTGCCGACGTGACGAAGGTCGAGTACGAAGGCCCCGACTCGAAGAACCCCCTGGCCTTCCGCCACTACAACCCCGACGAGGTGGTCGAGGGCAAGACCATGCGGGAGACCTTCCGATTCAGCGCGGCTTTCTGGCACACGATGCGGGGCACGGGGGCCGATCCGTTCGGCCCCGGCACCATGCTCCGCCCCTGGGAGAGCGGCCAGGACACGGTGGACAACGCCCAGAACCGCGTGCGCGTGTTCTTCGAGTTCCTCGAGAAGTGCCAGATCGATTTCTTCTGCTTCCACGACCGCGACGTTGCCCCCGAAGGCGCGACCCTGGCCGACTCGAACAAGAACCTCGACGAGGTCGTGAAGACCATCAAGGAAGAGATGCAGCGGACCGGCAAGCGGCTCCTGTGGGGAACCGCCAACCTGTTCAGCAACCCTCGCTACATGCACGGGGCCGCCACGAGCTGCAACGCCGACGCCTTCGCCTATGCCTCGGCCCAGGTGAAGAAGGCCCTCGAGGTGACTAAGGAGCTGGGCGGCGACGGCTACGTGTTCTGGGGCGGGCGCGAGGGGTATTCCACCCTGTGGAACACCGACATGCAGCGCGAGTTGAACCACCTCGCCCGGTTCATGCACATGGCCGTCGACTACGCCAGGGAGATCGGTTTCACCGGGCAGTTCTACTTCGAGCCCAAGCCCAAGGAGCCGACCAAGCACCAGTACGACTTCGACGCCGCGGCTTGCATCAACTTCCTCCGCTCTTGCGGCCTGCAGGACAAGATCAAGCTGAACATCGAGACCAACCACGCCACGCTGGCCGGCCATACCGTGGAGCACGAATTGGAGTACGCCGGCTTCCAGGGCAACCTGGGCTCGGTCGATGCCAACACCGGCGACCTGCTCCTCGGCTGGGACACCGACCAGTTCCCCACCGACGTGTACCTGACCACGAAGATCATGCTGGCGTTCCTCAAGTTCAACGGCGGGCTGGCCCCCGGCGGCGTGAATTTCGACGCCAAGGTCCGCCGCGAGAGCTTCGAGCCCGTCGACCTGTTCTACGCCCACGTCGGCGGCATGGATACCTTCGCCAAGGGGCTGAAGATCGCCGCCCGGATGCGGGCCGACGGCGACCTCGCCCAGATGGTCACCGATCGCTACGCCTCGTGGGACTCGGGCGTCGGCGCCGAGATCGAGGCCGGGAAGCACGACTTCAAGTCCCTGGAGCAGTACATGCTTCAGAAGGGCGACGTCACGCCCAACACCTCCGGGCGCCAGGAGCTATTCGAGAACGTGGTGAATCGGTATACGATCTGAGCCGCGCAGCGACGTCGCGGATCGCCGTCCAGGACTCAATGCGGGCGGCCAGACTTCCGATGTCTTGAGGACTTCAGAAGTCGTCCTCCGCGCCCGTTGACCTTCCTCCCCGCCCTCGCTACCATCCGTGCCCGGGGGCGTGATTCGTCCACTGAACCTTGAGGAAGGCTCGCATGTTACACCTCAGTAAGTTCCTGGTTAAGGAGCGCGTCGCGATGCTCAAGCTGACCGACGCCTACGACATCTTCGACCCGGAGACGGGCAAGCAGGTGGGCACCGCCCGCGAGAACGTCCCCGCCGTGACCAAATACCTGCGGCTGCTGGTGAGCAAGAAGCTGCTGCCCACGCGGATCGACGTCACCGACGGCGAGGACGGCGAGCTCCAGTTCAGCATCCGCCGCGGCGTGGCCTTCCTTCGCAGCCGCGTCGATATCCTCGGCCCGTCGGGCAACCTGCTAGGGTATTTCCGGAGCAAGCTCTTCTCGCTGGGCGGCGGCTTCTGGGTCTTCGACAGCGAGGACCGCCAGGTCAGCCAGGTCAAGGGGGAGTGGAAGGGCTGGAACTTCAAGTTCCTCGACGCCTCGGGCGAGGAGATCGGCACGGTGACCAAGAAATGGGCCGGCATCGGCAAGGAGATGTTCACCTCGGCCGACAACTACATCATCGCCATCCGCGACGACGCGGCCTCGCCGGCCACCTCCGTGCTCCTTCTGGCCGCCGGACTGGCCATCGATACGGTGTACAAGGAGGGCGAGTAGCGGCAGACCTGCCGGTCAGAACAACATCGCCGGCCGCAGGGCGACCCGGGGGAAAGCGAGCGGCAGGACCTCGTCGTCGCCGGAGAAGGTCGCGAGGCTGCGGTAACGCCCGGACATCGGCTCGCGCCGCACCTCGACGACCTGCGCCGCCAGGTCCACCAGCCAGTACTCGGCGATCTCCGCGGCCGCGTACAGGTCGGCCTTTTCGCCGGCGTCGTACGCCAGGCTCGTTTCGGCCACCTCGATGACCAAGAGCACGTCCCCGGCCGAAGGAAGCGACTCGGAGTAGTCGCGCGGCTTGAGCCAGACCAGGTCCGGCTCGGGCGCGCTCTGGGCGGCTTCCAGCCGGATCGGAGACTGAACGGCGCGCCTCGCCTGGCCTGCGGGGAGGTTCGTCTGACTCCACTCCAGCAGCCGCATCACCGCTTCCACGTGCTTTGGGCCAATCGGCGACATCTCCCGAACCTCCCCATGAATGAACTCCACGCGCCCGCGGTTTGGGCCGTCGAACAGCCCGGACGCGACCATGCGGTCGTAATCGGACAACGTCCAGTGGAAGGTCGTACTCATGGAATGGTAAGAGCGGCAGGCCCCAGGAACGGCGCACACGTCGTCGCCTCGCTCACGCTTCAGTATTCTACCACCCGCGCAAGGGGTCGGCAACGCGGCTTCCTTGGACGAGGAAGGCCGACTGCTCGACGTCGGTGCTCGCCGGCTTCGTGGCGGGATGCAGCAACTCGGCGAGCTTCTCAAGGAGCAGCACGAACCGGGGTCCGGGGACCGGCGAGTGATTCTCGGTAACGACGTGGACCCGCCCGTTCTTCACGGCGCTCAGTTCGCCGAGCGAGCGCCAGTCGGCGAGGATGGCTTCCTTCCTGTCGTCCTGGCCGGCGGCAAGCTCCACGATCACCTCGGGATCGGCCCGGACGATGCCCTCGGCGCCCACGACGGGAAACGGCACCGGCTCGTCGCCGAACACGTTGTGCCCGCCAGCCATGACGAGCAGCGGGTGGAGGAACTCGTCGCAGCCCGCGACGTAACAGCTCTCGATCTCGCCCGATCCCCGCGCGCGGTCCACGCAGATCATCGCCCGCGGCCGTGGCAGTCCGGCGCACCGCTCCGCGACGCCCTTCATCCGGGCCTCGATGTCGGCCACGATCTGTTCGGCCTCGGTCCGCTTGCCCAAGTGCCCGCCGATGCGCCGAATCGAATCGAGAATGCCCTGGATGCTCTTGTGGTTGACGACCAGCCGGTTGAAGTCCAGCTCGCGCAGGCCGGGGATCGACTCCTCGTGCTCCACGAGCATCACGACCAGGTCGGGCCGCAGCGTGACGATCGTCTCCAGGCTGGGATCGAAATAGCCGCCGACCTGAGTCTTCTCTTGGGCCTCGGGGGGGTACTTGCAGTAGCGCGTGACGCCGACCACGCGGTCGCCTAGTCCCAGGGCGTAGAGCGTCTCCGTGACACTCGGGGCCAGGGAGACCATGCGCCGGCAGTCGGCGCTTGCCGCTTGCGCCGGCGGACGCGCTTCCTCGCCCGATCGGACGATCCACGCCCGGGCCGCGAAACTGGCCGCGAAGACGGCGGCGACGATCGCTCCCAGTGCGCGCCAGGCTCGCATGGGCGGCTACTTCTCCACACCAACACGGGCGAGCACGCCCCGCTGGTAGTAATGCTTGACCTCGCGCATCTCCGTGACCAGGTCCGCCCGCTCCAGGACCTCGGGATGGGCCCACCGCCCGGTGATCACCAGCTCCACGTCGGACGGCTTCAGGTCGATGATCTCCAGGAGGTCGTCCACGTCGAACAGCCCGAAGGTCGTGGCCACGTTGGCCTCGTCGAGAATTACCAGCCGGTAGTCGCCGCAGGCCACGGCGTGGCGGCAGGCGTCGAGTCCCTCCCGCGCCGCGGAGAAGTCGGCCGGGTCGGGGTCGCGCCCCACGAAGCAGGAACGGCCGAGCTGCCGGACCTCGATCTGCTTTCCGAACCGCTCCAGGGCGCGGAGCTCGCTGTAGAACATCCCCTTGATGAACTGGCCTATAAACACCCTCCAGCCTGCGCCCAGGGCGCGCAGGGCCAGCCCCAGGGCCGCCGTGGTCTTGCCCTTGCCGTTGCCGGTATAGACGTGGACGTAACCGGGGGCGTCTTGTTCGCTCATCCTCAGGTCCTCCTTGAAGGAAATCGCGGGCACGTTCCGTGTGCCACAGGTACTCCCACTCCATCTCGCCAGCGAGGTCGCTCGCCGGCCAGGGACGCTTGACATGCGGTTCACCGGGCCCGCCTTCGCTGGCAGAGCCACCCCAAGACCGCCAGTCCGATCGCGGCCAGCACACCGCTTGAGGGTTCGGGAATGCGCGGGCCGTCGAGCGCCAGCTCGCCGAACGTCTGGAACAGCCCGCCCGGACCGTAGGTGACGAGCATGCCGCCATAGTAGGCCGGCGAGGAGCCGGGCCCGAGGTCGGTCACGGCCGGATCGTCGACGTCGAGCGCGAACGGACTGCTCGGATCGTCGAACCATCCCCGCGCGTCGAGTTCGGCCAGGTTGATGGCCACCAGATGATCCGAGGGGCCGAACCACTCCGACTCCGGCCCGCCGACGTACAGGATGTCGTTGACGATCATCGGCTGGTACGTCCAGTTGCCGGCCCAGCCCATCGGATCGCCCGGCCAGCCGAACGGGCTGTCGCCGCCTTCCAACGCGGTGGAGCCGAGAAATGCGCCGTCGCCGTCGCCGTCGAAGAAGGTGAGCGTGTGCGTCGTGCCGAATCCCTGGATTCCGCCGGAGCTGATCACCACTTCCTCGCCGTTCTCTCTCTCCCAGACGAGCGGGATCGAGTCGGTGCGGTTGGCAAAGGTCTCCCACTGGATTCGCGCCTGCTCGCCTCCGGGGTAGGTACCTGGCCCACCGGTGTCGGCCGCGTCGATCTTCAGCAGCGAAGCGCTCTGATGGTCGCCGTAGAACTCGTAGGAGGCGATGTAGACGTGCCCGTCGTGGTAGGAGAGACCACCAAAGGGGTTGCCGACCGACGAGTCGGCGGGATAGGCCACCTGCCAGAGCTTGCTGCCCGAGGCCGCGTCGAAGGCGTAGATTTGGCCCGTCGAGGAAGGCCAACCGCTTCCGCCCGACCCGTCGTTGATCGACGCGACGTAGACCACGCCGTCGTGGTAGGTGGGCGTAGCCCCGCTGGCCCCGCCAATGGGCGCTTGCCAGTCGATCGTGCCGTCGGGCACGCCGTCGCTCGAGTCGTTGTTGATCGCGTAGAGAGCGCCGTTGGTGCCGAAACCATCGTAGTGCGTTATGTAGACCTTGTTGCTGCCGGTCGTTCCGCCGGCGGCGGCCGTGGCGTTGACGACTGCTGCTTCCAGGGGAGCCACCCAAGCCGGCGCGCCGGTCGTGGCGTTCAGCGCCGTCAAGGAGCCGGTGCTGGTGACCGGGCCGCTGGGCGGCACAACCGTCGCCTGTCCGCCGCCGATTACGATCGTGTTGGCCACCGGGTCGTAGGTGGGCGAGGACCAGCTTCCCATTTGCGGCGCGCCGACGTCGACTCCCCAAAGGTATTCGCCACTGGTCACGTCCAGGGCGAAGACCGCCCCGCCGGTCACCTGCCCGAAGCCGCCGCCCTCGGACTGCTTGGCGTACACGTAGGCAAGGTGCCTGTCCAGCGCGGCATCATAGCGGACCACGGGCGAGCCCGCGCCCACGGGCATCCAGTTCTCCTCCGCGCCGCGCCACAGAGCCGCGTCGGGCGAAGCGTCGAGGATGTCGTTGAGCGTCCGGCCGGCGGCCAGGCTCGCGTCATGGTTGACCGGCGCCACACCCTCCAGCACCGCGTTGCGAGAGCCGCCCCCGGCCCACGACGTCCACGGATCAGCGGCGGCCGGCGCCGCACTAAGAAGCGCGAATAGGAAAGCGGCGATCGCATGGGCTCTCACGGCAAGATTCTCCTCTTCTTTCGAACTTCGCAGGTAAACATGCACCGCATGTCACGATCCCCAAGAACTCGACGTCACCTCAAACTCTCTCAACTTGCGTGCCGTCCGTGTATTCCGTGGTCCTCCCTATTGGCTTCATCACCTCAGCGCATCGCCGGGGACGATGTCGCGCGCCGCCCGCGTACAGATCGCCTCGAGCACGTTCAGATCCATGCCGTTGGGCAGGAAGTGCACCGAGCCATCGGCGAACACGGCGTTCACCCCGCCCGGATGGTCGCTGAAAAGCTCGTCCCCCTGCCGATAGTTGACTGAGACGGTGACGTCGAACACGTTGGTCCCGCGGGCCCACGTCCCCTTGGCAAAGCCGCGACCCGTGCTCTCGCCGACCATCATCGTGTTGGAGGCCCCGTCGCGGATGCTGGCCGCGGTAACGCACAGCGGCTCGCCCGGCGGGTTACCCCATGGAAGCACTCCGTTGGGTTCCGAGGTGGGCTCATCCATGCGCGCGAAACCGTGAATTCCGCCGTAGTCGATGCAGCCCATGAAGTCGCCCGGGTCGTGCTGGCCGTTCTTGTTCCGATCCCAGCTCGTCTCATGCATCCGGTCGCTCATCCGCCGCGCCGTGCTGGGGCAGAGGTAGGTGGGGATGACGCAGGCAGTGGCCTCCAGGTTTTCTGCGGCGATCGGACTGGAGTCGAAATCGTACACGTCGTACACGGCCTGCTGCTCCAGGTGCGGCAGAATGTAGACGCTCCAAGCCGCGCCCTGTCCCATGGGCTTGGCGCTTCCGGGCGGGAAGACCCGATGCGCGCTTTCGTAGTTCAGCACCGCCAGGCCGATTTGCTTGAGGTGATTCTTGCACTGCGTGTTTCGAGCCGCCTCGCGCGCGGCCTGCACGGCGGGGAGCAACAGCGCGATCAAGATGCCGATGATCGTGATCACCACCAGCATCTCGACCAGGGTGAAGCCCCCCGCCCGCAGCGCATCCCTTCGCTGGTGCAACTTCGCTCTCGCCGGCATGGCTACCCTTTGAAGCGTTTCTGCTGCCCCCTCCGGCAAGCCAGGCCGAGCAGCGCGACCGAGGCGATGCCCGCCAGCGCCATCGCGCTGGGCTCGGGCACGGGGGCTTGCGTGACGACGAACGCAGAGAACCCGTGAAGGCCCTCAACGGTCAGCAGACGGCTCTCCGCGTCGTAGCCGCTGGGGACCAGGTCATCCCAATCGAGCCCGTTCCAGTGCAGCAGGAGCAGATCGCTGCCGTCGCCCTGGTAGGCATCGTCAACCCGCAGCCCCAGCGAGGCCTCGAAACTGACCGTGCCCTCGTCGGGGAAGACCTCGTCGATCTCCACGAGGTAGGCGCCCAGGTCGGGCCCGGTGATGGGCGTAAGGCCCGAGAGGTCGTCGAGCACGTCCACCGAGACGTACGACACCTGGTCGATCTCGGCGATCTCGACGAAGGCCAGGTTCACGCTCGGGTCGTCGGCGTCCTGGAAGTCGAGGCGGTTCTGCCCCGTCTCGTGCACGTTGTGCCAGGACATGATGAGCCGGTCGCCCGCGCTCGCCGGGGCCGCGTCCACGATGCCGCAGATCTCGCCCTGCTTGTTCTCCGGATCGGTGAGCTTGACGTACTTGATCCATTCAAAGCCGCTCTCGGCCAGGTCGAATCCGGTCCCGCCCGCCGAACCGGAATAGAGATCGAGGGCGTCGGCCACGCTGCGGTTGCCGAAGTAACCCCACGTCCCTGTGCCGGCCTCGGCGGCCTCGCTGGCCAGGTCCGCCAGGGCGGGGTTGACCGGCTTGGTCCAGTCGTTCTCCTGGTCGGTCCAGTCCCCCGCGTCGCCCCGATTCGGGTTGGTCTTCTCCCGGTCCCACGCCACCGGCTGCGTGGGGAAGAACCAGTCGCCGAAGGCCGTCTCGAATTCGTACCATGGCCCGTCCAGGCTCTGGGCCACGCTCACGGTGACGCGCTCCTCGAACACGGCCCCCGCGCCTCCGCCGCCAAACGCCTCGATGACGTACTCGTTCATGTTGGTGTCTTTATGCACCATGCTGCCGGTCGCAAAGAACGGATTGCCGTGGACGATCAGATCGACTCCGTAGGGGTTCGCCGGATCGTCCGTGACCGCGTCGTCAAACTCGACCACGATCTGGCTGCCCTGCTTCAGGCCCACGCCGTTGTTGATCTTCGGAGAGCCCGTCGGGTTCGAGGCGTAATTGGTGTTGGCAGCCGCAGGATCGGCAGCGCCCTGGTACCAGGCGGGCCAGACGACGTTGATCTCGCGAAACTCGCTCGTGCTTGGGTTCCAGTCCGTGTCGTCCTTGTCCACGACGTTGGGCTTGCCGAGCAGGGCCGACGGATCGCTCCAAAGATTGCTCGAATGGAACGGCCCGAAGGTCATGTTATCGCTCCCACCAGGCGTGTAGGTCGCGGTCTGGCCGTCCCAGTGGTAGACGACGTTGTCGGCGAAGGGGTTGGCACTCGCCTCGCCGGCCATCAGCGCGACCGCCAGCGCGCCGAGAAGCAGGACCCTCGCTGCCGCCGATGCGCGATCCCGCCAACAGATCGCTGCGGCAGTCAGGGACTCCAAGTGAACTCCGGCGTGTGCGCCGGAGAAGGCGATGGATCTTGAGTAGCACGTCACAGACGTTCTCCAAAAAAACGAGCCTTGGCGTGGCTGGGAGATGAAACCCGCGCGCAGAGACGGCGCAGAATCGTGGAGAGCAAGAAGCTCACCAGACCCTTAGGCGCAGTAACAACGGGGAGCTACGCTCTTGGCGCGGCTGGACTCCAAGCGGCCAATGTCTTGCGGCCCTCGTCCCTCGCAAGGCGCCGAAAACTACGCGCTGGTAGGTCTTCTGACTTCCGAGCCGCACCCGTCCGGCCTTCTCGTCGCCCCCTTTTCGCCGCCGTGTGGCGGCAATGACTGGCGACAATGGCAGAGAGTCGGACGATGCGTTAGCACTCGGTTACAGCGGCGGGGACCGTCCCGGACTTCCACCGGGTTCCCTGTTCGTCGGCCTTTCCAGAGGAAAGGGCCGACCACCAACGCACGATGGGCCCGAATATACCATGGCCGCGGCGTGTGTCAAGGGGATGGGTCTGAGGGTAAAAGGGTAGAGAAGAGCCGAAATGTGAGCAAGCAGGGGACGACCACTTGTCGACGGTCAGGCGACGCGGATGCTTCGGGCAGCCAACCGCCCAACAATGAGCTTCATCCCTCCAGGCAATCCTCAAGCTTCCTCGCTCCTATTCCGTCCTCCCCCTCTTCTCTCTCTAAGTCTCACACCTCAAACCCCTTGCGCCGCTCCCCGCCAAGAATCTCCGGCCGGCTTGATCCACATCAAGTGCCCTAGGGCCGGGCTGCCCTAGAATCCCTGGGAGTGGCCGCGGCGGCGCGAGGAGTGCGGCCAATCGATAGGGCAGTCACGACCAGAACGCTTTTCATCAGAGGAAGGAGATTCGCGATGTTCTGCAATCAGTGCGAGCAAACGGCCCACGGTATCGGCTGCTCGGTCAGCCCGGGCGTGTGCGGCAAAGACCAGGATATGCAGTCGCTCCAGGAGATGCTGCTGTACGGGGTCAAGGGCATGGCGGCCTATGCGCATCACGCAAGGCGTCTCGGTGTGACGGACGAGAACGTCAGCGCGTTCATAGAAGAGGCGCTCTTCGCCACGGTGACCAACGTCAACTTCGACCTCGATTCGCTCCTGGAACTGAACCTCGAGTGCGGCCGGCAGAACCTCCGCGTGATGGAGATGCTCGACGAGGGGCACGTGCGCCGATACGGCGAGCCTTCGCCCACTACGCTGCAGGAAGGCACCCACGCCGGACCGGGCATCCTCGTCACCGGGCACGACATGCTCGACCTGGAGAACCTGCTCGCGCAGTGCGAGGGGACCGACGTGAAGGTTTACACCCACGGCGAGATGCTCCCCGCCCACATGTACCCCAAGCTCCGCGAGCACCCGAACCTAGCCGGGCATTTCGGCGGGGCCTGGCAGAAGCAGCGCCGCGAGTTCGAGGAGTTCACCGGGGCCGTGCTGGCCACGACCAACTGCGTGCTCATCCCGCGCGAGAGCTACAAGGACCGGCTCTTCACCACGCGCTGCACAGCCGTGCCCGGAGCGGTGCGGATCAGCGATGACGACTTCTCGACCGTGATCGCCGCGGCCCAGGCAAGCCCGCCCTTGGAGGAGAAGATCGACCGAACCAGCACGATCGGCTTCCACCACAACGTGATCCTGGGCGCGGCCCCCACGATCGTCCAGGCGGTGAGGGACGGCAGGATCAGCCGGTTCTTCGTGATCGGCGGCTGCGACGGGGCCGAGGTAGGGCGTAATTACTTCAGCGACTACGCCCAGAACACCCCGCCCGACTCGTTCATCCTCACGCTCGGCTGCGGCAAGTACCGCATCCGCAACTACGACTACGGCGAGCACTTGGGCCTGCCGCGCCTGTTGGACATGGGCCAGTGCAATAACGCCTACGGTGCGATTCGCGTGGCCGCCGCCCTGGCCGAGGCCTTCGAGTGCACGGTGAACGACCTGCCGTTGACGCTGGTCGTCTCGTGGTTCGAGCAGAAGGCCGTGGCCGTGCTCCTCTCGCTGCTGGCGCTGGGCATTCGCGGGATCACGATCGGGCCCAAGCCGCCGGCCTTCGTCAGCCCCAACGTGTTCAAGATCCTGCAAGAGAAGTACGATCTCCGCCTGACCGGGGCCGACGCGAAGAAGGACCTCGAGCTCGCGCTGGCCGGGGCGTAGCAAGGGCCGGAATCGGAGGGCGGGCACGCGGTGCGACCGCCCGGGACGTTCAAACGAACTGCGAAGGGGACAGCCCCGCGTTCGCTGCGCGCAACCCGGGGCAGTCCCCAACTCGTATCACTTCTCCCGGACGACGGCTGCTTGCCGCCTCAAACCTCCTTCCAGTGCCCCGGGATCGGCACGGGGAAGCGGCCGTCGGCGTCCGGCGTGACGGGCACGGGGCTGTCGTCCTGGAGCTGGTCCAGGTAGTCGCAGAACTGGAAGTCCGACTTCATCATGTCGTCCCAGGTCACCGTCTGGCCGGTGTGGCAGGCGGCGCGGCCCATCAGCGTGGTCAGGTCGGAGTAGACGGCCCGCTTGCCCTCGTTGTGCGGCCGGTCGGCGCGGATGCTGGCGATGAAGTCGTTCCACTCGTACTGCCACGGGCTGAAGGCGTCGGCCGTGGGCGTCCAGGCGATGTTGTCCTTCTCGATCCGCTGGTCCTTGAACATGTGGACCGTGGCCCGGTGCGTCTGCCCGGAGAACTGGGCCGCGCACTTCGTGCCGTGGATGTAGGTGGCAAAATCGCCCCGGGTGTTGTTGATGCGGCGGAACCCGCAGAAGGCCTTGGTGCCGTCGGCGAAGGTGTACTCCATCGAATACACGTCGATGTTCTGGCCGCAGTCCTGGCTGCGGGGAACGCGCCCGCCGAACCCGTTGCACGAGACGGGCCAGGCGTCCTTGATCCAGCAGCACTCGTCGATCTGGTGGATCAGGTAATCGACCATGTGGCCCGACCCGACCCAGAACAGGTGGATCCGCCCGAACTGGAGCTGGCTCCTCAGGTCCGTGGCTTTTTCGCCCTGGGGCTTCATCCACCCGGCCCCGCCCAGGCGGTTGGCGCGGATCAGGGGGATGTCGCCCATGGCGCCCTCACGGATCCTGTCGATCAGGGCCTGCCGGGCGGGCGAGTGGCGGCACTGCAGCCCGGCCATGACCTTGACGTTCTTCTTGTCCGCCTCCTCGGCAGCGCGAAGCAGACGCTTCAGCCCGCCGGGGTCGGGAGAGAACGGCTTCTCCATGAACACGTTGATCCCCTGCTGGATCGCATACTCCACGTGCACCGGGCGGATGTACGCCCGGGTGGTGCACAGGGCGACGTCTCCCGGACGGAGCGAATCGACCGCCTTGCGGTAGCCGTCCCAGCCGGTGAACATGCGGTCGGGCGTGACGTCGACCGCGTCGGGGAACCGCTTCTGGAGGTTCTTCAGTTGCCCGGCCATCCGCTTCTCGTCCAGGTCGGCCATGACCGAGAGCTTGATCGGCCCGCCGTCGGGCACGGAGAGGGCGTCGCGCACCGCCCCGGTGCCCCGGCCACCGCAGCCGATCAGGGCCAGGCGGATCGTGTTATCCTCGGCCGCGTGAACGGCCGGAACGGCCTGGCCGAGCACGGCCGCGCCCACGGCCACGGCGCTGCTCTTCTGGAGGAACTGGCGGCGGGTGGAGGTCGAAGTGGGGTTGGGCTGGCTCATGGGCGTCTTTCCGAGATTGGAGAGTGAACGGGCAAGAGGGCCGGTCGCGACGGACCCGGCGCGGCCACGGGGATGCTCCTCCAGGAATACGCCCACGATAGTAAGCCGCCGCGCCGGCCCAGTCAAATCGCCCGAGAAGAAGGTTGCCCCGGCGCGGCTTGAGGCCCTGCCTCGCGGGCGACCCGTACAGTCCGTGTGCCTGCCACGGGCTACACGCTTTCAGCCGCTTTCCCCCCGGCCATGATGCATGTTGGCCGCGAAGCACACGAAGACCCTCGAAATGCCACTCCTCGTGCCCCGTCGTGTTCTGCGTGGCCATACTCCCGGGATCAACCGTCGTACGCTCCGGCGTCAATCGCGCAAGGCGCGTCCCGTGGGAGCGTCGATGCGGGCCCAGAAGGGATGCTGGCGGTCGGCCCGCGTGCGGGCGTCTTCCAGA
Organism: uncultured Pirellulales bacterium; assembly: GCA_964434165.1. Classification (GTDB taxonomy): domain Bacteria; phylum Planctomycetota; class Planctomycetia; order Pirellulales; family Thermoguttaceae; genus CAYSUS01. The sequence continues at coordinate 14,074 of CAYSUS010000077.1, read as the reverse complement.
AGCACCTCCAGGCTCGGCTCCAGCGAGCGATCGGCCGCGTTCACCCGGCGGCCGTTGACCACGACGGTCACGCGCTGCTTGAAATCGACCATCTCGGGCGAGATCCAGAGGGTGAGCTTCCCGGAGCGTGCCTGCACGCGCAGTCCGTTGTTGGCCGTGATCGAGGCGTCGGTGTCGATCGGGCGCTGTCCGGCCCGCGGCGGCCAGTCGCCCGGATAGACCACCGACTGGGAGGGCAGGTCGTACAGCTCGACCCACCAGAAGAAGTTGTCCCAGGGGCGCATGGAGTAGGCCGTGAACTCGCGGGGGAAGAAGCTGCGGCGGAAGCGGCCCATCCAGTCGAAGAGGCGGAGGACCTCGTCGTAGAAATCCTCGTGCCCGCGGCCCAGGTACTCGACCACGGTGACGTTGAAGCCGCGGCGCAGGTAGCGATCGAGATCCCGGGCGTTGGTGCTCATCTTGCCGCCGTCGAGCTCGCCGCAGACGAAGTACATGGGCAGGCGCTCGGCGTTCTCCCAGTACAGGGCGCAGTATTTGTCGGCTCTCGCGACGATGGGGATGACGCCTGCCCACAGGTCCGGGTGGGCCAGCCCGATGTCCCAAACCGCGTCGCCGCCGATCGAGTGGCCGCTGAGGAACACGCGGTCGGTGTCGATCGAGAAGCGCCGGCAGGCGTCGCGGAGCGTGTTGAGCACCGCGGCGTGCTCGCGCGCCGAGTACTCATACTCCTTCTGGTGCTCGGCGGTCCAGTCCGGGGCGATGACGATGTAGCCGTTGCGGCTGGCCTGGCCGCTGCGCCAGCCTTCGGGCGTGACGGCCCCCGCCCACCAGTCGATCTGATGCTCGGGCGAGGTGCCCGCCCCGTTGAGCGTGAGCACGGCCGGGTAGCGGCGATAGGGATCGTACTCGGGCGGGAGCTGGACGACGTAGCGGACCGGCGGCTCCCTGGGCAGCCCCTGCACCTGAAGCTCGAAGGACCCCGGCTTCTCCTCGTTGACGGGCGTCTCGACCGGCGGCTTCATGTGCGCCAAGAGAGCCGCGACGCGGTCCGGCGTCCCCGCCTCCTGGCGCTCGAGCTCGTCGAGAAGCTTCGCACGATTGAGCTTCACGTCCTCGTTCAGATACGCCCGGACCATGCCGCGCACCTCATAGGCGGAGAGCGAGATCGGCAAGCGCGGGGTGGCGGCGTCGCTGCCCATCAGCCAGCCGCTGATGGCCAGCGAGAGCTTGTCCTCGGCGAACAGCGACTCGTCGGCCACGAGCTGGCGGAAGGCGGCCATGCGCTGGAGCGTGTTCACGTTGAGATCGGCGGTGATCTCCGCCACGATCGGCGCGATCCGCTGGCGCTGCGCGGGGTCGGCGACCTTGGGGACCAGGTCGGCCAGTTGCTTGAGCACCTCCAGGCGCCGGCTCGCCTGCGTTTCGTACTCCTGGTACATCTCGCGCACCGCCTGGAGGATCTCGCCGGCCACGCCCTCGGAGGGGAACGTCTGGAGCTTGGTCACCACGAGGCGGTGCTGCCCGGCCTCGCGACGGAGCTTGAGCTCGTCCAGAAGGCGCCGGGCGGCCATCTGCTTGATGCTGCGGATCGCGGGCTCGAGCTGGCCCGCGACCTTGTCGTCGCCCGGGTGCCGCTCCAGGACGGCCTCCAGCTCCTTGTAGGCATCCTCGTAACGCTCGCCCTGGAGATAGAACCGGGCGACTTTCTTGCGGTCCTCCACGTCCTCCGGATCGATCTGCTTGGCGAGGATCTTGGCCAGCACGTCCTTGGGGATGTTGCTGGTCGCGATGCGCATATCCCAGACGTGGGTGATCCCTTCGACCTTGGCCCACTCGGGCGTCAGCTCGGTGATCCCCTGGATGATGTCCACGGGACCGCGGACCGTGTTCATGGTGAAGATGCGACGGCCGAACTCGTCGAACGGCGTGACCCGGAGGATCGGACCGATCGTCTTCACGCTGGGTCCGGAGCGGAGAATCCGCTGCCGGATCTTGAACTTCTCCTCGACCTCACCGGGGTCGTCCGTGCGGACCTCGCGGACCTGGCGCTTGGGGAGGAAGATCCGCCGCAGGTCGTCGTCGAGAAACAGAATCAGGGCCACCGGCCCGGTGCCTTCGGCCGGGGCCGCCTTGGGGATGTTGCCGATGGTCACCAGCGGCGGGCCGAGCATGCCCCGATAAATGCGCCCGTCCTCCATGATCACCGTGGCGGCGGGCGCCGTGGCGAGATCCGCGCACAGCCCGACCAGAACGATGGCCAGCAGCCGCGCCGCCGGGTGGAGGGAGGATCGGCACATGGGCGCCTCTTCAGGTCGATGCCGTGTCGTGGCAAGGGGCCGGCCGGGAACCAGTCCGCTCCGGCTGGGCGGCCGCATCGCGACGCGACCGGGGGCCCGCTTTGCCGCGCTAGCCCGGTGTTCCGAGCCGGGCGCGTCGGGGGGACCGGCCCGACGCGGTCGCCATCGCCAGACGAGGGGAGCGGACCTCGGCCGCCTTTGGTCCATTGTGCGTCTTCCGGGGGGCAAGTCAAGGATGCACGCCGGGGACACCCAATCGCCGCAGCCGCGCCATTGCAGCGGGCGATCGCTTGCGACCCAACCCATTGACAGGTTTGGGGTCATCAGCCAGATTGGCGAGACTGCGCATGGTTTGACGATTCTCTTCCGGTACCCCGCGAGGGACATAGAATGCCCCCCCGCAAAGGGCTACGCTTGGTGATCGCCGCGCTGCTCGTCCTCCTCCTGTTGCTCCTGGTGGCCTTCTTCGTTCTGGTGGCCCTGGGGTCGCTGCTCGGTGCGATGGGCGACGAGTTGGGCCAGGCCGTGATGGGCCGCGTGGCCCTGGCTGCGGGAGTCGTTCTGCTGATCGACCTCCTGCTCCTGGTGGTCGTTCAAGCCGTCCGCTTGCTCGACGAGCCGGACGAGCCGCCCCCTTAGGATGCGGTAGGATGGAGCAGGACTCCCTCCTCGCCAAGCGCAGGGGGGTGCGGCCAGCGCCTGCTCCGTCTCGACTTGCCGGAGCCGGGGCCGGAGTTGTCATCCCACGGTCTTGGCTCGAACCTGTTTGTCGGTCTCCCATGGCGATTCGGTTCCCCTGCCGCGCGTGCAAGCAGCTCCTGGGCATTGCCAGCCGCAAGGTGGGAACGGAGATCGAGTGCCCCAAGTGCGGGCAGAGCCAGGTCGTCCCGACCAAGGAGCAGGCGGCGGCACTCACGTCCCAGGCGGACCGCGAGGAGGACCTCCCGCAAGAGAACGGCCGCATCGTGGTCTATGACGAGGAGCCGATCCCGCCGCCGGAGACCCCGGAGGCCGGCGCGGTCTCCGGCGAGCAGCCGTCGCTCGTGGACGAGGCGGCCGCCGCCCTGCCCGTCGAGACGTTGCGGCCGCTGCCGCCGGGCATGATCCTCTACACGCGGGGCACGCTCTACTGGCAGGCGGTGCTGATCGCGGTGGTCGGGGCTGCGGGCTTTGCGTCGGGGTACTTCGTCGGCCGGGGCGACGCGGTTTACGAGGAAAGGACCGCGGCGGCCGAGGCCGCCAAGGTGCCGGTCATCGTCGAGGGCAAGCTCCTCTACCGCCCCGACGAGCTCTCCATTGCCGGGGACGAAGACGCCGTGGTGATCGCCCTGCCGGCCGGGCGCGAGCCGGACCGGACGTTCACCTCGATCGGCATCCGGCCGCGCGACCCCGCCCCGCGCGAGTCCGAGCGCACGCTCCGCGCGATCGCGGAGCTGGGCGGGGCGTATGCGCGGGCCGACGAGGCCGGCGACTTCTGGCTCCAGGTTCCCGATCAGGGCGAGTACTACTTCCTGCTCGTCTCGCGCCACGCCGATCGGCCCAAGGACGCTCCGCTGGAGGAGCTCGACGCCGACGAGATGAGGGCCTACTTCACCAGCCCTGCCGACCTCGTCGGCCGGTCCAAGTATCGCTGGACCCTCGAGTCGGCCGCGCCCGGCATGGCGAGGATCGAGTGGGACTTCGGTCGGGATGGAGTGGCGGGCGGTGCGCCGGTCAGTGGTGCGTAGGTGAGTGGTCGCTGCCCGGTCCTCTGGAAGAGCTGTTTGGCGGCCAAGGGCTGCGATTCCGCAATCGCCACGCGCCAGCTACCGCGCACCCCCTCACCCCCATCGCAGATCGCTGCCCGCAATGGAGAGAATGAACTCCGCGCCGAAGGCCTTCGAGGGGGTGGAAAAGCCGGATGGGGACGCGCCGGCGAGGACCTTTTCGAGCGAGGCCAACGCGGTCAGGGCGGTGAGTTGATACCCGCTGGCCGTCACCAGCGTGGCCTCGGTCGAACGGCCTTCGCCATCGCTAGCGCGGCCCCAGAAGGAGCCCCGCGCCGCGCGCCGGTCCTCGGGCGACGGCCCGGCCAGGAACCGGCGGATGCCCCACTCCAGCACGCGCCGTGGCAGCGTCAGGCTGAACACCGACCCCACGCGCCGCATCCGCTTCAGCCACCTTAGCTGCCGACGCGACATGGCCAGGTAGACCTCGACGTTGGGAATGCCGGTGCTGTGCCACGCGCTGGCCACGTCGCCCCAAGGGACGGTGACCGCCGTCTTCGTGCCCTCGCGAAACGGCACTTCGGCCGTCTTCCATGCCAGCGGCACGCGCGTGATGCGCCCATCGATGCGCACGCGTCCCCCGCGCGGCAGGGCCTGAAGCATGGTCCGCGCTGTGCCCGGGCTGATCGAGCCGGTGCCCGTAAAGGCCAACTGGAGCAGCGTCGCCCCCGGCACGCGGGCCGCGAGCATGGCGGCCAGGCAATCGCTGGGCACCACGTCGAAGCCCACGGCAGGCACCAGCGCGATGCCCGCCTGGCTCGCCTGCTGGTGCTTGTCCGCTGCCGCCTCGATGACGTCGATCTCGCCGGTGATGTCGAGATAGTGCGTGCGCGCGGCCAGGCAGGCCTCGATCATCGGCGCGGCGGTGGCCGAGAAGGGACCGGCGCAATGCAGCACGGCCCGGTGCGCGGCCAGATGGCCGGCAAGCTGGCGGTCGTCGCCCAGGTCGAACACCTGGCTGGGGCAGGAGAGCTCGGCGGCAATGGCCTCGGTCTTGGCGCGGTCGCGGCCTCCCAGCACCGGCTGCATGCCGCGGCGCACCGCCTCCTCGGCGATCAGCCGTCCGGTGTAGCCGTAAGCTCCGTAGATCAGCCAGGAGGTGGGTTGACTCATGTTAAGGGAGAATCCGCCCGGGCCAAGAAAAAGTCAAGCCCCGAAGGCAGGGAGGCAATGCGCGCCTCGGGGCCGTCGGGGCGGAAACCGGGGACCGGGGGCGATCAGCCGACCGCGTCGAAGCAGGTGCCGCAACCCTCGGCCTTGCTCGCACCGACCGCGGCCTGGAGCATCTCGGCCACGGCCTGCCCCTGGAGCGAGGCGGCCTCGAGGGATTTCTTCGCCACCTCGGTTTGAATCTGGGTAGCCAGGGCGACCTGCCTGGCCTGCATCACGTCGCTGACGGCGTCCATCATGGGGGTGTCTCTCGAGGGCGATTCGAATGCCTGCCCTCAATGAGCATCGGCCGCTCGCCGGCCCCGGTTGAGCAACACCGCTCCGCCTTGGACCTTGACCGTCGTAGGGGCTGTGCGGGCGGGGAAAGGAGAACGGACTGGGCTCGAAAGACCGCGAAGCGGCCGCGGCACACGGCCGGGCGGCGCGAGCCCCCGGCGCTGTCCGGACCGGAAGCCCCGCCTCACGCCACGATCTCCCGCCGCCGGCTCAGGTAGTCCCAGACGACGTAGCGGTCGAGGTCCTTACCGGCAGTGAAGAACACGCGGCCGCAGGTCGATTCGGCCAGGCGGTAGGCGAAACGCACGTCCTCGCTCGACTGCGACCAGGTGGGCAAGAGGAAGATGTTGATCGTGATCCCCTCGCGCCGGCAGAGGCGGCCCTCGCGCATCGTGGCCTCCTCGGTCCGGGAGTGCGGCGGGTAAAGGAGGTAGAGCAGACGGTCCTCGAAGTGCGCGGTGGGCAGCCCGTCGGTGATGAGGATGATCTGCCGGTTGGGCGTGTCCTGCGCGGAGAGCAGCCGCCGGGCGGTTTGCAGGCCGTGCTGGATGTTGGTGAAGTGCGGCGGGATGTCCATCTCCGTGATCTTCGGATCGCCCATGTCCGCGCGGAGGTGCACGACCGGATCGTAGATCATCACCGGCTTGGGCAGCAGCGAGGCGATCTCGCCCGGCTGCCGCACCTTGGCGAACGTGTACATCTCCACGAACTGGAGGTAGTCGCCCGGGTACTCGCGGCGGATCAGCCCGTCCAGGGCCAGACCCATGCGCTTGACGTCCACGTACAGCGCGCTGTAGCGCATCGAGCCGCTCATGTCGAGCACCACGGCGGTGGCGCACTTGGGCGTGTTGCGCGTGCGGTGGACGAGGATGTCCTCGGCGCGCATCCGCACGGGCAGGCTGGCTCCGTCGCGGAGCATGGCGTTGATCATCGTGCCCGGGATGTCCATGTTGGCCAGCGAGTCGCCGAACTCGTAGGGGCGGGTCTGCTGCATCTCGACGGCCCCCTCGCCCGCGACCGCGTTGGGATGCCGGCCGGTCCGCGACGACTCCAGCTTGCTGAAGATCCGCTCCAGGAGCCGTCCCTGGAACAGGCGGTAGGCCTTGGGCGTGAGCTGGAAGCCGTGCCGGGTGCGTTCCAGTCCCTGCTGCTCGGCCAGGTCGCGAAGGTATTCCTGCACCTGCCGGGCGAGCTGCGAGAGGTTGTCGATGTCGCCCGGCTCGGCGAACTCGGCCAGGGCGTCGAGGTCGATCACGCCGATCTGCGCGGTCTCGGCGGCCTCTTCAAGCTGCTTGAGCAGCTTGTCGATCAGCTCCAGCTCCTCCTTGATCTTCAGGGCCTCGGGGATGCTCATCCCGGTCCGCCCCGTGAACTGGTAGTTGGCCGCCAGGTCGTCGATCTGGTACTTGTCGCCCAGCCGGTCGATGAGGTGGACGAGCTGCCGGGCGAACTTGTCGCGCTGCCGGTCGGTCTCGTACCACAGCCGCTCCAGGTCGTAGAGCTGCTCCGTGGCGACGGCCTTGTGAAACCGCCTGGCCAGCGACGAGGGCGGGCGCATCGTGGAGGCCATCCCGGCGAACCCCTGCGCGGCCGCGTCCTGCACCGTGTCGGTCTCGTAGGATTCGAGGATCTTCCGCTTGCGCTCGCGGAGCATGTGCATCAGGGCGTCGAGGCTCGGCCCCAGCCCGGCGATCTGCGCGGGATCGAGCTTGACGGCCCGGGCGAGCTCCTCCTCGGTCAGCTCGCGCATCGAGCCGAAGGCGAGCATGTGGTCGAAGGCCCCCGAGACCAGGTCGGGCGGGGGCTGCATGGGCCCGGGGAAGTTGCGGGGATCGTACCGCTGGTACGTGTGGATGACGCCGCCGACGCGCGGGGATGAGCTCATGGAATTCGGCCGCGGGTTCACGGCACCTCGTAAACGATCCTTCCGTGCCGCTGCGCCCGCGAAACGCGATCGGTGGCGTACAGCCCGGCAAGCACGAATTCGACGCACGAGGCGCGGACCGCCTCGTCCGTGGCGGCGTTGACCTCGAAGGCTTTCTCCCAGGCCGGCGGTACCCGCTTCAGCCGCTCGGCGTAGTAGCTCGAGGGGAGCATGTCGCCCACCTCGATCTTCACGCCGCGGGAGAAGATCTCGCCGATCTCCTCCAGGCCGTGCCGATCCACGTACTCCGCGAACACGTCACGGATCGCTTCGGCCAGGATCGCGTCGAGCACCTGGCGCTCCGACATCTGGTGGCTGGACATCAGGTCCAGCTCCAGCTTGCCAAGCGACGAGGAATACAGGTGCCCCAGGTCGCTGATCCGCGGCACGGCCGGACGCTCGCCGAGCACGGCCGCGCGCTGCCGGGCGCTGGCGACCATCGTCCGGTAGTTGGCGATCGAGAACCGCGCGCTGACGCCCGACTGCTGGTCGATGTACTTCGACTTCCGCGCCGCGATGCTCATCTGCTCGATGATCTCGTTCATGAAGTACGGCACGGCCACGGGGAACTCCCCGTCCAGGTCGAGCCGGGCCTCCTGGCGCATGATCTGGATGCCCAGGTCGCGGTCCCGCGGGTAGTGCGTATGAATGACGGTCCCGATGCGGTCCTTAAGCTGCGGGATCACCTTGCCGCTGCGGTTGTACGTGGCCGGGAAGATCAAGAGGAGGTCGATGTCGAAGCGGATCGGGTAGCCGCGAATCTGGACGTCGCGCTCCTCGAGGATGTTGAACAGTCCCACCTGGACCAGCTCGTCCAGCTCGGGCAGCTCGTTCACCGCGAACACGCCGCGGTGCATGCGCGGAATCAGCCCGAAGTGCAGGGCGTCCTCGGCCGACATGCTGGTGCCCGCGGCGAGCTTCGCTGGATCGATCTCGCCGATCACGTCGGCGAACTTCGTGCCGGGGGCCAGGCGCTCGGCGTAGCGCTCGTGACGCGGCCACCAGCCCACGGGGATCTCGTACTCGGGCACCTCGTCGATCAGGCGCCGGCCGGCGGCCGTGATGGGGTGATAAGGATCTTCGTGGACCGGGCAGCCCGGGATGTCGAGGTACGGAACCTCGTCGTCGAGGAACCGGGCGATCAGGCGCATCAGCCGGCTCTTGGCCTGCCCCTTCTCGCCGAGGAAAAGGAGGTCGTGCCCCGCGATCAGGCCCAGGTTGATCTCCGGAATCACCGTGTCGTCGTAACCGATGATGCCGGGAAACAGCTCCTCACGAGCGCTGAGCGCCCGCATGAAGTTGTCGTAGATCTCCCGCTTGACCGGCTTGGAGACCCAGCCGCTGTCACGGAGCTCGCGAAGTGTGGTCGGTCTGGTCACGGTGGCCATGAAGCGCGTTGACTCTCCGGTTCCTGCGGGAATCGAGGCGGCGGAGCACCCCCCCGAATGAACGTCTTTCCTCCGCTCCCGTGCGCCCTGCATTGTAGCGCCGCGGTGAGGGGGAGCAAGTTTGCCGGCTGCGGGGGCGGCGGGCATCGCAAGCCGCCGTCGGGTCGCGCTGGGGGCGCGACACTTGACGGGCCGTGCGGGCTGAACCACGATGGCGAGATTGGCGGGAACCGGACAGCCGCCCGCCTTCTGAGCCACCACCTGGAGGAGTCGAACCACGATGAAGCTCTCGCGACGCGACCTGCTGAAGGCCGGCGCCGGCACGGCCGCCGTGCTGGCGACCGGCGTGCAACTGCCCACCGCGGCCGCTGCGGCCGAGAAGAAGATCCCCGTGGGCTTGCAGCTCTACTCGGTGCGCAAGGACTGCGAGAAGGACCTGCCCGCCGTGCTGGAAGCCGTGGCCGGGATGGGCTACCGTGGCGTGGAGTTCGCCGGCTACTACGGCCGCGACGCCAAGACCCTGCGCAAGATGCTCGACCAGAGCGGCCTCGTCTGCTGCGGCACGCACACGCGCCTGAATACGCTGGAAGGCGACACCTTGAAGGGCACGGTCGAGTTCAACCAGACGCTGGGCAACCCCTACCTCATCGTGCCCGGCATGCCCCACAAGATGCTGGCCGACAAGGAGTCGTGCATCAAGACCGCCAGGCAGTTCGCCGAGTGGGCGGCCCAGGTCAAGGACGAGAAGATGCTCGTCGGCTACCACGCCCACGGCGGCGACTTCCGCAAGATCGGCGACAGCACCGCATGGGACATCTTCTTCTCCCATGCCGGACCGGACGTGGTCATGCAGCTCGACGTGGGCAACTGCCTGGGCGGCGGCGGCGATCCTTATGCCGTGTTGAAGAAGTTTCCCGGCCAGACCAGGACGATCCACCTCAAAGAGCACGGCGGCAAGAAGGGCGCCTGCGTCGGCGACGGCGAGGTGAAATGGGACGTCGTCTTCCAGCTCTGCGAGACCATCGGCGGCACTCAGTGGTACATCGTCGAACAGGAGTCGTACGCCGAGCGCACGCCGCTGGAGGCCGTCAAGCGGTGCTTCGAGAACCTCAAGAAGATGGGCAAGGTGTAGCTGTCCCAGACTTCCGAGGTCTTCGAGACTTCGGAAGTCCTGTCCGTTCTGAGCCGGGGCGATGAACCAGCCTGAACGCCACAGCGGACCCGGAACGCCCAGCAAGGGCGACACGAGCGCCGATCCCAAGCTCCTGTTCGCCTGCCCCGAGTGCGCGACCCAGGGCTGGGTCCACTGGTCGCAGCTTCCCCGCGGCATGCGGTGCCACGGGTGCGCGAGCGGGTTCTGGATCGACGCCAGCGGCCACGTCTGCTCCGAGCGCCGGGCCGAGAAGATCCGCTTCAAATGCCCACGATGCCGACGCACCGAATCGCTCCCCGCCGAGCTTTCGGACCACGGAGTCGAGTGCAAGGGCTGCGGGCAGCGGTCGTATCTCGGACCGGACGGCCTGTTCTACAACCGGGCCGACCTGGAGAAGGCCCGACGCCGAGCGAACAAGGCCAAGCGCGAGGAAGCCAAGCGGCACGCCGCGGCGGCGGCTCGATCACCGATTCGCACCAGAGCCGTCCAGGCCCTGGCGCTGGCCGGGCTCGCGCTCGGCCTGGGAGTCCTGGTCTGGCTCGGCGCCCGGCTGTTCGGCTCGCCGCTAGGCGGTTCGCCGCGGGGCGGTCCCATGCTGCAAGGGGCAATCGGCGACTTCACGCGCCACTGCGCCGCGGGCGAGCTCGACCAGGCCGCCGGATACGTGCTGCCCGGCCAGGAAAGGCCCCTGGAACTGTGGCACAAGGTCGCCTTTGCCGGCGGCGAGTCCCGCGGCTCCGTGGAGGTGGAAATCGACCTGGAACCCCTCGGCCCCGATCGGTATCGCGCCCGACTGGTCATCGCCACGCCGGGGCGGGGCGAGAAGAGCCAGACCCAGTATTGGCGCTCGCATGAGGGGCGCTGGCGGTTCGACGCTGAGGCGACCCTCCAGGCGCTGCGGGCGGGGCTGCGGGACTGAAAGACGGGACGAGCACTTCCGTGGCCCGACGCCCACGGCTGCACGCGGTCGCCGCTGCGCGGCTCGGGCTGCCGCCGGCCGGACGGATGGTCCCGCGTCCCCTCACTCCCACCTCAGCACCGCCCCCGTGTCCGCGCTGGTGGCCATCGAGGCGTACTTGGCCAGATAGCCGCTCTTGAATCGCGGCTCGCGGGGCTGCCACCGCTTCTTGCGCGCGGCGAGTTCCTCCTCGGCGAGCTTGACGTCGAGTCGGTGGCCCGGGATATCGACCTCGATGATGTCGCCCGGCTCCAACAGGCCGATCGGCCCGCCGGCGGCGGCCTCGGGGCTGACGTGGCCGATGCACGCGCCGGCGGTCCCGCCGGAGAAGCGGCCGTCGGTCACGAGGGCCACCGAGTCGCCCAGGCCCATGCCCTGGATGGCCGTGGTGGGGGCCAGCATCTCCTGCATGCCCGGCCCGCCCTTGGGGCCTTCATAGCGGATCACCACCACGTCGCCCCTGTTCACCCGGCCGTTGACGATGCCAGCGTAGGCGTCGGTCTCGCTCTCGAAGATCACGGCCGGGCCCGAGTGCTTCATCATCTCCGGCAGCACGCCGGCCGCCTTGACCACGGCGCCCTTGGGGGCGAGGTTGCCGTAGAGGATCACCAGACCGCCCTCCGGGCTGTAGGCCTTTTCCACCGTGCGCACGCAGTCGTAGGGATCGAAGCCCAGTTTCTCGGCGGTCAGTTCCCGTACGGACTTGGCTGATCGCTCGATACTCATGCCCGGGGCGTTGCGCCGGTGTCCCGCGGTGACCGCGGCCAGCTCGAGCACCTCGTCCGGGACGGACTCGCCGCGGAGGTCGTACTCGGCGATGTTCTCCCCCAGCGTCTTGCCGCTCACCGTGGGGCAGTCGCGCTTGAGCAGTCCGGGCCGGCCGCGTGCGATCTCGCCGAGGATGGTGTGAATGCCTCCGCAGTTGTGCACGTCCTCGACGTGGTATTCGCTGCTGGGCGCGACCTTGCAGATGTTGGGCGTCTGCCGGCTGAGCAGGTTGATCCGCTCGACGTCGTACTCCACGCCCGCCTCGCGCGCAATCGCCAGGATGTGCAGCACCGTGTTCGTGCTCCCGCCCATGGCCATGTCGAGGACCATCGAGTTATCGACGGAGTCCTCGGTGACGATCTCGCGGGGCAGAAGGCCGTGGCCCGCGCCGACCTTCTCGAACTGGTGGACCATCGCCACGATCCGCTCGGCCGCGCGGCGGAACAGCCGCTTGCGCTCGGCGCTGGTGGCCAATAGCGTGCCGTTCAGCGGCAGGGCCATGCCCAGGGCCTCGCACAGGCAGTTCATGCTGTTGGCCGTGAACATCCCCGAGCAGGAGCCGCAGGTGGGGCAGCCCGCCCTCTCGACCTCGGCAAGCTGCTCCGCGGTCATCGTCCCGCGCTGCTTGGCAGCCGCGGCCACGAACACGCTGATCAGATCGACCGTCTGGCCGTCCTCGGTCTTGCCGGCCTCCATGGGCCCGCCGCTGACGAATACGGTGGGGATGTTGCAGCGTACCGCGGCCATGAGCATGCCGGGCACGATCTTGTCGCAGTTGGGGATGCAGACCATGCCGTCGAAGCAGTGGGCGTTGATCATCGTCTCCACCGAGTCGGCGATGATCTCCCGACTGGGCAGCGAGAATTTCATGCCCGTATGCCCCATGGCGATGCCGTCATCGACACCGATCGTGTTGAAGATGAACGGCACGCCGCCCGCCTCGCGCACGCACTGCTTGACATATTGGCCAACCTGATCCAGGTGCACGTGCCCCGGGATGATGTCCACGTGGCTGTTGCAGATGGCGATAAAGGGCTTGCGGAAGTCGTCATCCCCCACTCCGGTGGCACGGAGGAGGCTGCGGTGGGGTGCCCGGGCGTCGCCCAGCTTGATCGTGTCGGAGCGCATGTCGGTAAGTCCTTTCGCAGGCGGGTTTCTGAAGCCCTCCATTCTAGGTCGGCCGCGCGGGGAGAGGTAGAGCGTGCCAGGCCTGACCCGAGCCGGGGCCGAGGCGCCCTGCGGTCCCGGACACACAAACCATGTCCTGCCCTTTGCACGCCCTTCCCCCCCGATTATCATAATGGGTGTTAATTTGGGGTGTTTGGAGATTTGAGGCGATCTCCTTACCCCCGCCTGAAGCGGACCGAAGGACGGAACACGCGGACTAGAGAAGGGCATTTGCCGTGCTACGCGCTCTCCAACCCCCGTTGCTGACCCTGCTTATGCTCGGCCTCTTGGCCGCCCTCTCTGCCCACCAGCGAACCGGCGCCGAGCCGATCGATCTGGGCCAGGGCGCGCCCCGCTCTCTCGTAGCCGACCCAAACGCGCTCCCCCCCGACGCTGGACCCACCCTCGGGTATTGGCGCATGGAGGCCGACACCGACGACGATCCCGCGCGCCTGTCGGTCCCGAACGAGGTCGCTGGCGGCACTCCTTTGGTCAGCGCCCAGGCGACGATTGCCGCGGACGTACCCCTCCACATCCTCCAGCGCGTGTACGAGCAGAATTTCGGAAGCCTCAACGGCAATCCCACGATCGGCGGCCGCATCGACGCCTACGACCGCCTCAACACCCCGTGTGTCACCGTGGAGTTCTGGGGCCGCGCGAGCGGCGGCGACGGCGTGTTCGTGCGGCGCTCGGGCGCGAACGGCACCGACGGATTCGAACTCGCCGATCCGACGGGCATGGACCTGCGCTACTGGGTCAGCGACGGTGCCGGGGGCTCCGAGCGAGTCGAGCTGATGGACCTGCACCGGTTCAGCGAGAAGTGGGACCACGTGGCCTGGACCTACGACGCCGGCAAGGGAATCGGGCGCGTGTACGTCAACGGCGTGATGGTGGCCGAGCACGACGGCCCCGACTACCGGCCCCTTCACTGGGACCCGGATGCCGCGGTCGAGGTCGGCGACGGGCTCAACGGCGGGGAGGGATTCCGCGAGGACGATCGGGGCTTCTTCGACGAGTTGCGAATCTCCGGCGAGCCGCTGGTCGTGGGGCAGATGCTCAGCTACCGCGCGGTCGGCGGCGAGGCCCAGCCGGGCACCTTTGGGGCTTCCACCCTTACCGGGCCCGTCGGGGGCATGGCGCGCGGCGGATACGGCGGTGGCGGCGGTGGTGGAGGCGGCCTCGGTGGTGGCGGGGGCGGCGGCGGTGC